>JAGBIY010000010.1 GCA_017934745.1 Treponema sp.
CTTCCCGTGGGGTTCTGGTAGATTTGGGCGGAATCGGTGAGCGTCACCGAGGCGTAGTAGTATTTCGTTCCGGCGGAAGAGTCGGTTCCATAAACGTCTGAATAGCGGGTGTTCGCTGTGGTCGAGGGGCTGTCGGCGTACTGGGCTATTGTGACGCTCGTTCCTCCGGCAGTGGAAATCTCCTCCTCGCGGAAGAAGTCAATCTGCTCAGAATCGTATGTCTCGTGGGAGACGAGGGAGCCGCTCGCATCGTAAATCGCCACGTCCATGAGGGAAATCGTGTGGTCGTCCGCGATTGTTCCGTCTATCGTGAAGACCGAGCCGTACGCTGAAGCTTCGAGGTTGTCGGACTTCACCACGCCCGGGTTCGAGATGATGAAGACCGGCGCCGTGTTGTCGATGTCGAACGTGCGCGAGCTTTCGCCGGACGAGTGTCCCGCGCCGTCGTAGGCCGTTATGCTCACCTGGTACGTTCCGTCCTTGTACTTGTACCCGGTCTCGGAGTCGAATTCGTTGAGTGAAACCTGCCATGTCTTGTCGGAGCTCACGGTCGCCGAGAGCGAGTCCACAGTCTCCTTCGTCTCGGTGTTCACCACCTTGACAGAGACAGACGAAACGCCCTTGTCGTCGCTCCAAGTTCCGTACAAGATGAAACTGTCGCGGATTGTGGCGTTCAACGGAGGATACGAGATGGCCAATGCAGGAGCCTGGGTGTCAACGACCTCGCCAAGACCTACATCGCAACCGACCATCGCAAAGACAGAAGCCAACGCAGCGAAAAAGCCCAAAACTTGTCTCTTCATATCAGAACCCCTTGAAAAAACGACTTGCGCCAAAAAACAGACTATTTTAAAACATGTAAGACATACAGTCCCACACATTAGAGATTTTAGAGTTTTTAGAGTTTTTTTTCCACAATTTTACAAAACTCTAACAACTTTTTATTCGGCAGAAATCAAGATATAGGACACAAAAAAAACGTCCGGGCCACCACGGAAATGCGGCGCGCAGGCGGGGAAAAGTCGCTAAGGAAAAGCAGGCAGATTACAGCAATTGATACATGAATATGCAGCCTTCATCGTATTTTGGCTTTACGTGCTGATGAACAAACTGTTCTTCATCAATTTCCAATCTTTCAAATCCAAGAGATTTATAATATTCAATCAAATGCTCTTCTGGCAAAGCATAGATATAAAGAGCCTGAATCCCGATTACCGTTCTTGCGGAATCTACAATCGGCAAAATGAAATCGGTAAAGACTGTTCTTCCGATTTTTTCCATATGCGGAAATTTCTTTTGGAATGCGGAGTTCACAGCAAAATTTGAAAGTTCAACGGCTGAAATCGTGTGAAAATAATCCTCCGTTGCGCTTACGGTGAACAATCCAGACCTCAGCGAGAAATACGCCGCGATTTCGTCGGTCATTTTCGATTTTACGATGTAAGTTCTTGCAGAACCGACCCCCTCCTCGCTTGAAGCAGAATTCTTCAAATACAACTCAAGACCTTTTCCAGTCGGCTGGCTCACGAAAAAGTCCTGAATCGCAGCGAGATTCGACTCGGAGTCAAAGAGATGCTGGCAATAAAAGTTCTCGTCAGTTATTACCGGTGTCATTTTTGCTTGCCGCCTCCTCAGCGTCTTCCTTCGCCCACAGCTCCTTCAATTCTAGTTGAATCTGAAGCGACTCCCGGCGGAGTTTCTCCCTGTCTGGCTTCGGAGAGTTCAATATTTTCAGCAAAACACGTTTTCCCGGACTATCCGGCCATTCCTGCCATGGTATTTCTCTTCTATATCCCATAGTGTTACCTCCGTTTATATAATATCATCAAATTCTTTTGCCGAGAAGATTCAACCGCGCAGACAAAACCGCCCGAGCCACCACGGAATGCGGAGCGCGGGCGTATGCGGCGGCAAGAGATTTGGGAGTTTCCGATGTAGACTGCGTCACTTAGCCCCTTACAGCCTCTGATACATAAATTTCTGGTGGCAAACGGCTAAAGCCAAAAGTCTGATAATGCTCTAAAAGTTCATCTCCGGGGAGCACATAGATATGAATCGTCTGAATTCCAAAAGTTCAGCACCATAATTTACCGCACCACAGGCATAGCCTGTGGATTTCTTTTCGTGACGAAAAATTCTTCTCCTTTTTTTTATGCGAAAAAGCAGTTATCCTTTCAAAACCATGTCAGAACAACAGAAAACAAAAACGAAACAGAAGTCACTTCTGGCGGCGGCGTTCTCGCTGTCGTTCTTCACGCTCCTCTCAAGGGTTCTGGGACTTGTGAGGGAGATGACGAAGGCGAAATTCCTTGGAACTTCAATCTACGCGGATGCGTTCGTCATAGCGTTCATGATTCCGAACCTGTTCAGGAGGCTTTTCGCGGAGAATTCGATATCGGTCGCGTTCATCCCCACGTTCAAGGGCTACCTGGAAGACACGAGCGAATCCGGAGTAAAAAGCACGAGGGAATTCGTCTCGGCGACGCTCACGCTCGTCACTTTCCTCACGTCAATCGTGGTGGTGGTCGGCATAATCTGCACTCCCCTTCTCATCCCGCTCTTCTACGACGGAAACAACCCGGAGACGATAACGGAGACTACGATACTGACAAGAATCATGTTCCCCTATCTTCTCGTCATATCGATAGCGGCATTCTTCCAGGGAATCCTCAACGGAGTGAAGATTTTCTCGCCGTCGGGTTTCACGCCCGTCCTGTTCAACGCGATTGTCATAGCGGCGACATACATCCTCTCCCCATTCACGGAGAACCCGGCGCGCGCCATGTCCGTGGGAGTAATGGCGGGAGGATGCGCGCAGGCTCTCTTCCAGCTTCCGTTCGTCGTGAGGGCGAAGTGGTGGTGCGGATTCTCGTCGATAAAGAAGGCGTTCACGAATCCGGGGACGAGGAAGGTGCTCCGGCTCATCGCGCCGACAATCCTCGGAATGGCGTGCTACCAGTTGAACGATGTCGTGTCGACCGCGCTCGCGGGGAACGCCGGAGAGGGAATCGTCTCGTCGCTCCAGTATTCGCTCCGCCTTCAGGAATTGATTCTGGGCATATTCGCGGTTTCGATAGGCTCCGTGATTCTCCCCGACTTGAGCGGACTTGCAAAAAGGGAGGAATGGACCGAATTCAGCGCAATGCTTTCCCAGGCGGTGAAAATCATCGCGCTCATCTCGATTCCAACGACTTTCTTCTCCCTCATCACGGGAAAGGAAATCATCTCGCTCGTCTACAAATCCCGGAGTTTCGACGACAGCTCGGTCGTCCTGACGCTCACGGCGTTCCAGTTCCACATCGCGGGCCTCTTCTTCATCGCGCTCAACAGAATCGTAGCTCCGGCGTTCTACGCGCAAGGCGACACGAAATCGCCCACAATCGCGGGAATAATCGGCTTCGCGGTGAACATCGCGCTCGCGTTCGTCATGGTCAGCACGCTGTCGGGGAAGGAGGCTGGAGGTGGAATCGCGCTCGCCCTTTCCGCGGCGAGCTTCGTCAATTCCGTCGCGTTGTTCGCTTTCCTCAAAAAAAAGGGGAACCTCGACTTCAAGGCGATAGCGGCGGGGACAGTCGCGTATTCGGCAAAGCTCGTCGTCCTGTCGCTGGCAGCTTCCGTCCCGACGTACTTCCTGCACGGCTTCGCCACGAAATTGTTCGACGGAAGCGCGGCGGGAGGCTCAAGGCTCGTCTCGTTCGGAATTCCCCTGGCGATGTCGGCGGTCTGCTACGGAGCGGTAGGAATCGCGCTACTCTTCGTCACGAAGGACGAAATCTTGAAGGCGCTGTTGAAGAAAATCAGAAGACAATAAAAATGTTTTTAAGGAGAAAGATAATGAAAAAATATTCAAAGGAAGAGCTCGAAAACATCTATCTCGACAGGAAAATGAAGCTCGTCGACTACATGACGAACAACAAAATCGATGCGGCGGTCTTCGAGGACACGGAAGAGAGGCGGAATCCGGCCGTCAGGTACTTCACCGGGCATCCGAGCGACGCGCTCTACATCATCGCCGTAGTCGACGGGAAGGCCACGGATTTTCTGGTTCCGTGGGACGAGAATCTCGCGAATGAAAAATCCGTTGGCGTGCAGATTCTCCCGTACAACAAATACGAGCGGAAGAACACCACGGCAGTGTCAAAAATCCTCAAGTCGCTCAAAATAAAGGGCAACAAGAAAGTGGAGATTCCGCCAGAGACCCCCTACCCTCTTTTCCTGAAATATGTGGACGCGCTTTCGGCAATCGGCTGGGACGTCCTCTGCCGCGACAAGTCGATACACGATTTCGTCGTGGAGATGCGGGCGACAAAGGACGAATACGAAATCGAATGCACAAAGGAGGCCGCGAGGGTCGGAGACCACATCATAAGCGAAATCGAAAGGGGAATACGGGAGAACTGGCTCCACAAGGAGATGGACGTGGCGCTGCTCATCGAAAGCGAACTCAGGAAGTGCGGATGCGAGAGGACAGGATTCGACACGCTCGCGGCAGGACCGGCGCGCTCGTGGGCGATACACGCGTTCCCAGGCTACACAGACGCTCCGTGGCCGGCCGATGGTCTTTCGATACTCGACTTCGGAGTGGTCTACGAGGGATATACGAGCGACACCACGCTGACGGTCGCGAAGAACCTGAACGAAAAACAAGCGGAGCTTGTCGAACTAGTTGAGCAGGCGGCGAAGGAGTCGCTTCCGCTCTACAAGCCGGGGTCGAAGATAAAACTGGCTGGAGAAAAAGCCGACGAGGTGTTCGCCAAAGCCAAGCGCGTCATGCCGCACACCCTCGGACACGGAATCGGGCTTGAAATCCACGAATTCCCGCGCGTCAGCTCGAAGCAGGACGAAAAAGCCGTCTTCAAGCCGGGCATGATTGTCACTCTGGAGCCGGGACTCTACGACCCCAAGCTCGGAGGCGTGAGGCTTGAGAACGACGTCCTCATAACGAAGGACGGCAACGAAGTCATCACGCACTCCAAGATAATCAGGATTTGATTTTTTCGAGAAGGCCGAGTATCTCCGAGTCCAACGCGTCGCGGAGATAGTCGTCCTCAAGGTTCTCGCAGAGCTGCCTGAGGCTTTTCATCACAGAGCCGACAAGCGAGACGATGTTCTCGTCGTCCGCCATGTTGAGCGCGATATCCGATGTTATCTCGTCCGTAGGTGTCGAGTGGGGGACGACACCGGACGCGATGAGGGCGGAAATCGTCGCGAACAACCCCGGCTTTCCCGACAGCTTCGCTATGATGTAGTCGAGCATGAGCCTGTTGCGGCTCGTCATGAACTGCTTTTTCTTGGCCGGCGGCAGATATTCGAGCATCTCACGGAGTTTTTTGAACATGTTGAGCGAGGTGCTGAATTCCTCGGCGACATCCTTGTTCGCGATAGCGGCGACGATTGAGGGAAGAGTCTCCACAGCTTTGCTGAGCATCAACTCCGCCTCCGAAGGCCCGCTCTCGGCAGGGGCGGCTTCTTTCATCTCCTCCTGCGGTTCATCGGCCTGGGCTTCCTCATCTTGGCTCTTCTGCTCTTCCGCGTACAACTCAGGATCTGGCGCGACCACGAAATTGTCTATCGTCTCCGAAATCTTCGAGTTCAAGTCGTCTCCAATTTTCTCTTTTATCTTGTCCTCGATTCTCGAATCAAGCCTCTCGGCGAATTTCTTCTCAAGCAAATCCTCGATTTTGTCGTCGATTTTAGAGAGCTTGTCCTTGATTTTGCTGTCCACTCCATCGAGCTTGTCGTCGATTCTGTCGTCGATTTTATCGTCGAGCTTCCTTTCCGCGTTCTTGATTTTGTACTCCGCGCTCTGGGCATAGTCGTTCGCGAACTGAGCGGCCTTCCATGCCTGGTTCGCGGTGAAAGCGGCGTTGTCGGCTGAATTCGCCACCCGCTGAATCTGGCGTTCGAGGGAAAGATAGTCATCGTCGGAAATCGGCCTGGGCTGATGGCGCGAGTCGTACTGCCTCTGGGGTTCCTGCCTTTCAGGAGAACTTGACTCGCTCATGTAGACGGGCTTGTCGTCGAACGAGGAATTTCCAATCTCCTCGTCCTTGAACAGGTCTGGGCTTCTCGCTCCGTGGAATTCGTTGTGGTTGTTCCTTGGAGAAGAGACGTTCTCGGCCTCGAATCCGTAGTCGTCAGGCTCGCTCGCCGCCTCTATCTCCGCGAGATTCATCTTGCGCTCGTCAGAGCCGAAAGAGGCATCATCGTCCTCGTCCACAGGAGCGTCTATGCTTATCAAATCGTCGTCAGGGTTCTTGGAGTCGATTTCGGGGTCGCCCGACATTATCTCGTCTATCGAAACGAGGTCGTCCGTGTCCCCGCTCAAATCCTCGGAACCGAACTGGTCGAAGTCGAAAGAGTCCGAATCAAAAGGAACGGACGACGCGGGACTTCTCCTAGGCTCTGCCTCGGCCGCGCCTGCAGTCCTTGGATTCGCGGCGGAAGCGGACGAAGGCTGAGGCTCGGCAGGGACTGCATCCTCTTCGTCGGACGGCTCCCTTGGAATCACCTGGTCCACGGAATCGTGCTCGGTGTCTATGAGGTTCTCCAAAGCCCTGTTCGGATCGTACTCGATTGAGTCGTCGTCCTCTGCTTCGGCATCGAAATCGATTGGGGCCTCCGCGTCGGCGTTCTCGTTCACGAGGGTCTTTCCGTCGCCCATCGCGGAATCGAAAGGAGACATCTCATCGCCGTCGTTCGCGAGCGATATCTCCGTGTCGAACCCGTTGTCGTCGTCGAATGTGGCGTTCATGTCCATGTCCGCATCGGCCATCTCCTCGTCGGAGCCGTGCCTGTTCTTCTCCTCGATTTTCTCCGCGGCCTTTTTTATCGCGGAGTTGAAGGTGTCGATTTTTCCGGCCTTTCCAAGCAGGTTCAACGCCTCCACGTTCTTTCCCTGGAACTCGTAGAGTTTCGCCAGTTGGAGAAGCGCGTCGCTGTCCTTCGAGTTCTCGTGGACGGCGACTTTCAAGTAGTCCTCCGCGTTCTTCTGGTCGCCGACCTGGAAGTACCTGCGCCCCCAATCGCGGTAGACATCGGTGTATTCAGGCTTTATGCGCTCGATTTTGTCGAAGCACGCCTCGATTTTGTCGTCGTCGCCGTGCACGATATAGTATTGGCCGAGGAGGTTCACAGTCTCCACGTCGTTCTGGTCGAGCTTCCAAAGGTGGGAAATCTTCTCGTAAGCCGCGGGGAGGTAATTGGCGGAAAGGAGGATGTTCGCGGACTGCTTGAGTATGGAAATGTCGTCCGGGCTGAGCTTGTTCGCCTTCAGGATTGTCTCGGCCGCCTCCGAATGTTTTCCCTGCTTGTCCTGCGAATAGGCGAGTCCGGTGAGTGCCGGGGAATACTTGTCGTCGCGCGAGAGAGCCTTCTTGAATTCCTGCTCCGCGGTCTCGTAAACGCTCTTTCTGTTGAAGACTTTTCCCATGGCGGTGTGCATCTTCACGTCGTCCGGGTTTATCTTGAGCGCGCGGGAAACAACGTCGTCCGCCTCCTGCACCTGGTCGTCCTTCAAAAGCAAATCGGCGTAAGCGTCTATGGCCTCCGTCCAGCCCGGTTTTGAGCGGAGCGCGCCCTCGTAATACGCGAGGGCCTTCTTCCTCTCGCCCACGGCCTCCATGCTCTTGGCGATGTTGAGCTGCAGGACAGGATGGTTCGGATCGAGTTTGAGCCCGTGGAGGTAGGTCGCAATCGCCTTCTCGTGGTCGTTCTGCAAAGCGTATATCGCTCCGAGATGGTTGAACGCCAGAACGTCCCTGGGGTTCTGGTCTACGACACTCTGGAAGCACTCGATTGCGGAAGAGTATTTTCCCATCTGGCGGTATGTGAAGCCGAGGCTGTACGAGATTTGTATTCCCTTCTCGCCCGTGTCTATCGCCCGCTCCAACGCGAAAATTGAATCATCGTAGTTCTCAAGCCTTCTGTAGATGCCGCCAAGCGCGAGGAGGACATCCACGTTTCCCGGCTGCTCCTTGTCTATCTCCTCGAAACAGGAAAGAGCAAGCTCGTCCTCTCCGCTTTTCACATAAAGGTTTCCGAGCTGAATTTTCAAGTCGACATTTTTCGGGTCGTCGCGAATCAAATTCTTGTAGATTCGTGTCGCAGTCTCGTAATCATGCGCGATGAGGGCTGTCTTTGCCCGCTTTAGTTGCATTTCATTGTCTGACATAGCTTGCTTCCTGATTATAAATTCTTAGTTCGTTGATAATCTGGCCGACGGACGCGCGTACACTTCTTTAGAAAGCTCCCCGCAAATCCTCTCGTCCACTTTTGAATAGGCCGAAACGGCGAAGTAGTATATCGTTCCGTTTCTCAACCCGTTGAGCGTGACGGAAGTCTTGTTTCCCACCTTTACCGGGGAAGGACCTTCCACAGCGACCATGCCGAGATACTCGCCCGGCCTGTTCCCGTAGTAGACGTAGTAGCCGCCCGCCGAATCGTCCACGGAATTGCTCCACGTCACCGTGACGCTTCCGTTTCCCGGCTCCGCGTAAATCATGAACGGAGGAAGAGGGTCGTCCTGCTCCGTGTAGCTTAAGACAAGCTCGGAAAGCCGCGGGGAATTCGCGCCGCCACCGTCCGGGAGAAGCTGGCCCATTATCTGGAAGTAAAGCCCCTGCACGCCCTCGATTTTCTCACCGGGAACGACCTCCTTCCATTCGGGGAAGTTGTCGTCCCACGCATAGCAGTCGTCGCCCGCGCGCACATAGAATTTCACGTCGGTCTGCGACGGCACCTTCATCTCCGCCTTTATGCTGTCCAAAACGGCAGAGTGTGAGACAGGAATGAACTTTGAGACGAAATAGCCGCCGTCCACCTTGAACCGCTCGTTGCCGGTCTGTCCGGGAACGCAGGCGTAGCAATCGGAAGACTTGGCCGACACTCCCCTGTCTATTCTGAAATTGTCGATTTTCCCCGAATACTGCGAGCAAATCTCTATCTTGGCGGCGACACCAAGCGACGGCTCGCAGACAGTGCCGTTCTCGTGTCCGGTCTCGGTCATGAACTTTATGCACTCTGTCCTTCCATCGACTGAATATTCAAGCGCGCCCGTGTCCTGGTCGAACGAGACCGTGTGGCGGCTCCACTTTTTCGGGACGGTCGTTGAAGTTCCGCCCAGAACGACCTCGTCCTTCTCGTATCCCGTGAATATGTTGTTGAATTTCCACTCCAGATGGTTCGAGGAGAACGAAGCCGTTATCATCTGGTATTTAGAATAGACCGAGGAATTGAGGGAAGAACGCCATGAAAAGACGGTCTCTCCGTTCTCGGCAAGCGAAGGGCAAAGCCAGAACTCAATCTTGAACGAACCGACAAGGCCCGTCGAACCGAAAATAGAATTCTTGTCGCCCTTGAGCGTTATGCCCTTCTCCACGCCGCGGCTCAAGGCCGCTCCACGACCGCGGACAGCATCACTAGAGTGCGAAAGGTTGCACGATATGACCTCGTAATGCCCGATGGAGTCGCGCACGGACGCATCGTCGAACGTCAGAAGCAAATCGGTGTCGTCGTTTATCTCCTGCGTGGAAGTGACGAGCTGCAGCGACTCGTAGCCGAAGCGTCCGACACCCTTCACGCGCGCCAGCCCCTCCATCGACTTCACGTCGCCCCAGCCTTTTTCGCCGCCGAGGACGAGTTTCTTCGGAACAGCGTTGACAATCGACGAGACCGAAGCGCAAACGAACATCACAGAAAAAATTCTTTTCGCAATTTTTGTTGAAAGAATTTTATGAATAGGTAGAATCTTTTTTAACATTATGAACCAAACAGACAACCCATTTTATGAATCTCTTCACGAAACAGCGTTGAAAGCTCCTTGCTCAAGCGGCGTTTATTTGTGGCGGAATAATCAAAAAACCGTCATATATGTGGGGAAAGCCAAAAATCTGAAAAACAGACTCAGCTCCTATTTCTCTGGGGAAAAAGCGTTGAAAACCCAATTGCTGATTTCAAACGCAGTCTCCATCGAATATATCACAACGACGAACGAATACGAAGCGTTCATTCTGGAGAACAACCTCATAAAAAAGCATTCGCCGAAATACAACATCCAGCTCAAGGACGGAAAATCCTACCCTGTGCTGAAGATTACGAACGAGGAATTTCCCCGCGTGCTGAAAATCCGCCAAGTGAAAAAAGACGGCTCCCAGTTTTTCGGTCCATACCCCGACGCGACGGCTCTCGAATCGTTCATCGAAGCCATCTACAAGATTTATCCGCTAAGGCACTGCAGGACATTCAAGAAGAAGAATTCGCCGTGCATGTACTACCACATCGGCCGCTGCAAAGCCCCCTGCTGCGGAAAAATCGACAAGCGGACCTATAGTGAATTTATCGAAGAAATCAAAAGTCTTCTTGAGGGAAAAGGCGACGAATCGATTTCAAAATTGACACAGATGATGAAGGCCGCCGCTTCCGAGCTGAACTTCGAGAAGGCCGCCAGAATCCGCGATGGAATCAAGGCCCTCACCGTCATGCAGAACCAGAACATCGTGGAGGACTTCAACTCTGGAGACGACAGCGACTACATCGGCTTCTACAGGGAAGGAGAGCTTGTGAGCTTCACCGTGCTCAAAATCCGGGACGGAAAACTGCTCGGTCGTGACAACTTCCAGACGGTCTCATTGAGCGAGGACGATGAGCTTTTTGAAGAATTCGCGATGAATTTCTACACGAAGAAACAGGAGATTCCACCGAGGATTTTTCTTTCGGAAGAGGAAGCGGAAGCTGGAAGCCACTCGTTCCTTGAAAAGTACCTCCAAGAAAGCGTCGACGCGGACGTGGCAGTAATATCGGTGCAAGAAGGCGGCATTCCAGACAATTCGATAGAAAAAAAGCACAAGGCCCTTTTGGGAATGGCGAAGCACAACGCCCACGAGGACATCATCAGGCGAATGAGGGAGCGCGGCGACTTTCCGGCGATGGAGGAACTGAAAAAGATGCTTGTCCTCCCCCGACTCCCCCAGAGAATCGAAGGCTTCGACATCGCGCACATCGGGGGGAAATTCCCTGTCGCGTCCCTCATCTCCTTCTGGAACGGCAACCCCGACAAAAAGAACTACCGAGAATACAGGCTCAAGACTACAGACGGCATAATCGACGACTTCGCCTCGATGAAGGAAGCCACCGCCAGAAGGTACTCAAGGCTCTTGAACGACAAGAAGGAACTGCCCGATTTGATTCTGATAGACGGAGGAATCGGACAGGTGAACGCCGTGGACGACATCATAAAGTCGCTAGACCTTGACATCCCGATTGCGGGACTCGCAAAGCGCGACGAGGAAATCTGGAGACCGCACGCGTCAAAGCCGATTTGCCTGCCGAAAAGGAGCGACGCCCTCAGGCTTCTGCAGCGGGTGCGCGACGAGACGCACAGGTTCGCGACAAGCCGCAACCAGGAACTCCGCACGAAGGAGAACACGGAAAGCGTCTTCAAGGAACTTCCGCACGTCGGGGAAAAGCGCGAGAAGATTCTCCTGCAGACCTTCACCACGCTTGAGAACCTCGCGAACGCGGAAGAGTCGCAGATAGCCCAGGCACTCCACGTCCGTGCGGGAGAGGCGAGCGAAATCCTCTACGCCGCGAAAACCATGTGGCAGAAGCAGAAGGATTCGATAGAGCGGAAAAAGGAGCAGATAGACGCGGAACTCGGAACGGGCGCGGAACAGAAGAAAAACTACGAGTCGGTTCTCGCCGAGTTCGAGGAAGAAAATTCCATGCATGTCGCGGACGGGGGAGCGGAAACAAGCGGACACGGAACGAACGGAAGCTAGGTTCGGCAATTACGGTATGCATGAACTCGGCATTTGTCATTTTATCGAACAACTTTGCCGAATATTTTTTCCGCAACGGGCTGCGCTTCCGAGAATCCGCTTTGCGTTAATTCTTCTGCTGAATCAAAAATGGCTTTTTTTATGCCGCTTTGCACTTCATCGAAGAGCTTCATCGCAATTTTAGAACCAAGTCCGCAATTCTTCGCTTCTTTTTCAAAATCATCTCTCGTAATTTGATTTATGTTCCGCTTTCCGTTTATGCCCACAGACATTTCATCGGTGCTGCCTTCGTAAAGCCTTGTGCAGACAACATCGTAAAATGGAGCAAGCCGAATTGAAGACAAATCTTTGCCGTAGACAAGCGAACTGTTTTTGATGTGGTTGTCAGTATTTCCAATTATGAAGTTGAATACAGCGCGTTTCCAAAGTTTTATCGAGTCTTCAATCGGATTTGACGAATGCTTTTGAAGCAGTCCGAACATTTTTTTCAGATAGCATTCGCCTGATTTTTCATATTTATCAGCTGATTTGATTCCCAACGCTTGCGCAAAATCTTCTTGGTGCAAGCGATACGGAGTTTTCAGGCCGTCAATCATTTTAGAATCGTTGTCAAAAACACGGTCAAAACGTCTTGTGGCAAAAAGAACATCTTCGTCACTAAATTTTCCGTTTTGTGCCTGAAGAATAAAGCTTTCTGGAATCTCCATTCCCAATTTTCGGGCTGCAAGAAGGCAAATCTGCTCGTTCAATACGATGCTTTTGTATCGGACGTGGCTTTGCTTTACGATATGCGTGCTCGGAGCAAGTCCTTGCGGCTTGTACCATGTTCTGGAAGGCTCGTCATAGTACAATCCGACTTTTCCAGATGCTCCTGTCAGGGAAAGATGGCTTTTTACGACAATTTCAGCGGATTTGCTCGCGCCTTCTTTTGCAAGCTCCTTGATTTCTTCGACAGCCAAATGCGAGTAGCCTGTTTTTGCGGAAGTTTTGCCTTCGTCGATAATCTGAATCGCCCCCAAGCATTCGCTTCCGAGTTCCCGGAGAATAGAAATATAGTCATCTGAAGAAGCATGAATGCTGTTTGCAACACACTGCCGTGTAAAACCTTCCGGCAAAAGTCCGTCAAAAAACGCTTTGGTTGTGGCTGAGTCAAAGTTTTTTCTTGAAAGCGGAAGACTCAATGAAATGGATTTTGCTGTTGGCGATGAAATGTAGGATTCATCATAAGAAAAAACAGCATCCGTAAAACCACTCCCCGCAATGCGCCCAGCCTGAACAAACTGCCCGCTGATTTCTATCTGCACCCTAAGATTCACGCCGCCCATCTAACTTCTCGCCTCCACGCTCAGATTAAGCCCAAGCATGTTCATGAGGTGCAGCGTTTTCCCGATTTCGCAGGTCGTTTTTCCATTCTCAAGGTCGGAGAGAAAACTCATGCTGAAACCTGTTATTTCTGAAATGAATTTTTGGGTGTATGACAATTCCTTTCTGCGGTTTCGGATTGCCTGGCCTAGTGAAATTGAATCGTTTACCTGCATCATGTTCTCCTAAAAATATAGTCGTTCGGCTTTATTTTTTGAATTTCAACATAATATAGCCGAACGGCGTTGTCAATCTTTTTTTTATTTAACAAATCTTCAACTAGAACTGCAGGGGCTTTTCTTTTACTCTCTCAATCCGCAAAAGAGTGTGCAATTTACCAAGTCATTGCGCAGCGGGATGTCTCAAAATTCTGGAAGAGCGGGAAGATACGAATCTCGATTTTGGGAATTGAGAACCAGACAGTGCAGGACGCCGACATGCCGATGCGAGTAATCAGCTACGACGGAGCCTCGTACAAGCAGCAGCTTTTGGACAAAAAATTACGGAATCATTATCCGGTCGCTACGCTTGTCCTCTACTTCGGCACGGACGAGAAATGGTCGGTCGCAAAAAGACTGTACGAATGTTTCGAAATTCCTGAAAAACTGAAGCCGTTCGTCAACAACTACAAGATAAACGTGTTCGACATCGCATGGCTAAGCGAAAAAACAATCGGAATGTTCAAAAGCGATTTCAAGCTTATTGCAGAGTATTTCAGGACGAAGAGGCTTCACAAGAAGTACAAAGGCTCAAAAGAGAAACTGCAACATGCGAACGAAACGTTGAAGATGTTCTCCGCGCTGACCGGAGACGATTCGTTTGAAAAGGCATACAATAAAAGCAACTTTGCGGCAGGAGGTGTAACCATGTGTGATGTCGTCGAACAGATTCGAGCAGAAGGAAAAGCGGAAGGAAAAGCGGAAGGAAAAAGCGAACTGATAATGAATCTCATCAAGGCGAAGGCTGGAACGCTTGAGCAGATTGCATCATGGCTGAAGCTTTCTGTAAGCGAGATTAAGAAAATTGCGGAAAAAATCCCCGAACCAGTTCAACTTTGAACAAAGATTTTTTCTATTTTATCTCCCGTTTGTGCGAAGCACTTTGCCGCACCGCAGGCAGTCAAAAAAAAGACAAGCCTGACCAAGAACGCCGTCTTGGGCAGGCTATGGTACGGTTTTACAAGTGAAAAAAACTACTAGGGCGAAAGTCGAGTTTTTACAGAGAAATGGCCGAAACGAGCGGAAGCGGGGTTCCGTCAACAAAAACACTAAACATCGCAAGCGATGTTAACGCCACCGCGGAGCGGTACTGCCGTTTTGGGCAAGACTGCGCAAGCAGGCTACGGTTCCCGCTGGGAGCGCGTTTCGGCAACTACGGTACGCATAAACTCGACATTCGACCTGCTAAAAGGTCAATGTGTACTCTGTTCCCTTTGCGACACCCGATGCGGATGCGACTTCATCGGGAATAGCCGTGAACGTCAACTTCACAGTGCAGCCGGAACCCTCAGTGCCGGTGCCGCTCGTGGAGTATGTGCCTTCGACTTTTCCGAACAGCTTGTAACCGCCATTATGATTAACTTCACCGTATATGTTGCCGGAAAATTTTCCGTCAGAGAATGAGCAGTTTTTTGCCTTGAAACAATCATACACAGCAGAGTCGCCATGCTCCAGCACATCCAACTTGATGTTACCGCTTACTCTGACAGAACCGTCAGCACTGTAAAACTTGCACTCTGTCGGCAGATTGCCGTCGAAATAGTCTTCCAAGGAAATCACGTCGCCGGTTATCTCATACTTGTACTCCTCAACGTTGCCAGAAAACCAATCTTTTCCATCTTCGGCCAAGTACAGGAGATAGTCCTCGGTGAGTTCCACACCTTCGCTCTCCAGTTCTTTCTTTCGATAGGCGACGTATTCATCAGCGTTCGAAAGCGAGAACGCCTCACCATCTTCGGTTCCAGAAATCGACTGAAAGGCGAGATAGAGAATCGACTTCTCGGTGTCGTATGAATACTGGTAAGTCTTCTCGTAGGTACCGTCATCGTCTTCCTCCGTAAAGACAACGGTGCTTTCTTTGAATTTCAAAGTGTGAACATCTTCATGCTCATCTTCATAGGTGAACGTCTTGCCCGAAAAGATGTTTTCGCCCACGGAAGTCGGAAGCGAAGCCTTAGGCGTGTCGTCCTCATCCTCATCGTCGCCGCAGGAAGCGAACGGAATGGCGAGAGAGGCGAACAAAATGGAAAAAAGAATCCTGTTGAGTTTTTTCATGTCTGTCTCCTTAAAATTAGGTTGATTAAGGAGCACTATACATTCTACTAAAAAAAAACTAGTGCTTTTAAATTTTCTGAAAGCACTAGTCAAAAACGAGGCACAAATGATACATGGTCAAAAGTCGAGTTTTTACAGTGGAATGGCCGAAACGATCGGAAGCGGGGTTCCACAGCCGAATGCACTAAACATCGCACGCGATGTTAACGCCACCGCGAAGCGGTACTGCCGCATTCGGCTGTGGGTTCCCGCTGGGAGCGCGTTTCGGCAACTACGGTATGCATAAACTCGACATTCGCCCTACATGAAAATTCGATGCATGGGATTGCGGAGGCGTAGACATGCACAAAGGCTTTTCGGATGGGATTCTTCTCATGCAAGACTTTTTAGCCTTCCACCGCTTTCCTTACAGTTTCCACCGGCAGAAAATATGAAAGCTCCTTGTCGTTGAACTTGATAAATCCATAGCGCTCGTAAAAACTCTTTGAAGTCTCTTTCGCATCGACAATTATGAAATACAATCCAGTAATCTCCGCCACATGGACTATCTTCAAAAAAGCCTGGGCAAGCAGCCATTTGCCGATTCCTTTTCCCTGCAAATTCTTGGCGACTGCAAGACGCGCGATTCGTAGCGAAGGAATAGGATACCTGGGCAGTTTTCCCCTGTATTCATCAGGAATGTCCTCATAAACCACCTGAGCCGTCGCAAGTGTAAAATAGCCTGCGACATCCTCATTCCCATCAAACACTACAAAAGTTTTTCCGATTCCCAACGCGTCATTTTTCAGAGAGTAGCGTGAAAGGAATTCGTTCAGCACTTCGGTTCCAGAGTCGAATTTTTTTAGTCGTGATTTTGGGACATCCTTTATCGAAACCAATTTGAGGCTCATATGAACAAACCTTTCAGCGCCTCATTCGGCTCCGGGGGATTTTCCAAAGCATCCATTACAAGTTCCCTGTCGCGGTCGGAAAGCACAAGCGCTTCGTTTTCCGCCAGGTCAATCTGCGCCTGCTTCAGCGACGATGTAAGGATGTACGAAGAAAGCGAGACGTGCTTGAGTTCAGCGGCACGTTCAAGAAGAGTCTTCTGTTTCGAGTTCGCCCTAAAGTCGATGCGTTCATCTTTCAACACCACTGCCATAAAAGAACCTCCAATTCCACCATAGCACAATGTACATAAATTGTACACACACAGCCAAACGAGCGGCAGTGAAAAACTTCCACAGCCTATTGATTCTTTGAAGAACGCTTTTATAATCTCAATTGACCGAACGCATTTTACCCAAATCGATTTGGGCGAAATGCATTTCTGTAAAATCAACTTCGGTAAAACAAGGAACTCTCATGCAGGATATTTTCAGAGGAAGAACAAATAAAGACCGTAATCACAAATGAACGCCAAAATCCGGCATTGTACAATTCAATAATTTCGGCAGTCGCGACAGGCCACACACAGAACAATGAAATCGCAGGCTTCGTCGGCGCGGACGATATCACTTATCCATTACAAGTTCTCACAAATGCCGAACTTCTCGAAAGGAGAATGCAAATTCAAAAACACGGAATTTGGCAAGGCGGAATATGAAAAGTTCATTGGAAAAGTAAAATATCTACCGGTCACGAGTCCTTTAATCTGCATTTTCTCGCTCAGCGGTTTTTCAGATTATGTGAAAGAAAACGCGAAGGGCTGCAAATTGATTGGCATAGACGAAATGTACAAGTGAGGAAAAACTATGGAAAACAAAAAAACTGAATGGTTCGAGTCCGAGGACTTCTGGAAGAACTACGGTCCAATCATGTTCGACGAGCAGAAGTGGGCGGAGGCGCCCGCAGTCGCCGAGAAAGTCATGGAGATTGCGGGGTTGCGCGAGGGCTGCACGGTTCTCGACGCGGGCTGCGGAGTCGGGCGCATTTCGGTGGAGCTTGCGCTTCTGGGGCTGAGGGTCACGGGCGTGGACATAATCCAGGCGGAACTGGACACGGCGAGGGAGGACGCGGAGGGAGAAGGCGTGGAAATCGACTTCATAAATGCCGACCTCCGCTCGTTCAAGGCCGAGGAGCACGGAATCAAGGAGAAATTCGACTGCGCGGTGGACTTGTACACCTCGTTCGGCTACTGCGACACGGAGGAGGAAGACACGCAGATTCTCGAATCGATTTATGATTCGCTGAAAGACGGCGGCACGTTCATCTTGGAGAATCTGAGCCGGGAAGTCGAAATCCGCTACTTCACCAAGGGCGAGGAATTCGAGCGGGCGGGAAAGCTCGTGAAAACGGAGTTCAGCGTCGTGGGCGCGTGGGAAGGGCTTCGCTCGCACTGGACGCTCACCGACAAGCAGACTGGCGAAGTCGTCGACCACGAATTCGTCCAGCGGCTCTACTCGGCGGCTGAACTCAAAAAGACGCTGCTCAAAATCGGCTTCAAATCAGTTGAAATCTACGGCGACTTCATGAAGAACCCCTACGACGAGAACATGGCCACGATGGTTTTGGTCTGCAAGAAATAAGACAAATTGAGAGAATCTTCCAATAGTGATATTCTAAAAAGAAAAATGGTCGAATGTTGAGTTTTTACCAAGCAATGGCCGAAACAAGCGGAAGCGGGGTTCCGTCCACAAAAACACTCAGCCACCGCGAAGCGGTACTGCCGTTTTTGAGGACGGGTTCCCGCTGGGAGCGTGTTTCGGCAACTACGATATGCATGAACTCGTCATTCGACATAAATTCTATTTTTAGGAGATACAAATGGATTTCGTAAAAGACCTCAGAGCAAAGGCAAAGGCCGCGAACAAGACAATCGTCCTCTGTGAAGGCGAAGACAAGCGCGTTGTGGAGGCGGCTTCGGTTGTCGTCAAAGAGGGAATCGCAAAAATCATTCTTCTCGGCAACGAAGAGAAAATCAAGTCGTTCGGCTTCGACATGACAGGTGTGAAAATCGTCGACCCAGCAACAGCCCCTGAAATCGACAAGTACGCGGAACTTTTGTTCGAGGCCCGCAAAGGCAAGTTGAACAAGAAGACAGGCGCGCCAGAGTACGCTGATGCTGCCGCCGCAAAGGAATTCCTTTTGAGATTCGCGAAAAACACCGGAAAAGTCGAAGGCAAGGACAAGCTCGACAACACAATGTACGGTGCGTTGATGCTCAAGGCCGGCGTGGCTGACGGATTCGTCTCTGGAGCCTGCCACTCGACAGCCAACACTCTCCGCCCGGGATTGCAGGTCATCAAGACGGCTCCTGGAGTCAGCACAGTCTCTTCTTGCTTCATCATGGTCGCTCCTGAGGGCGGAAACAAGTACCTCTCACAGGGCGTTTCTGTGTTCGGCGACTGCGCAATCAACATCGACCCGGACGAGAACCAGTTGGCGGACATCGCTCTCGCGTCAGCCGAGACAGCGAAGAAAATCGCGGGACTCGAACCGAAAGTCGCAATGCTCTCGTTCTCGACAAAAGGCTCAGGCGCCGACCCGAAGAACGGAGACACAGTCGGAAAAGTTCAGCGCGCTACAAAAATCGCCAAGGAGAAGAACCCATCTCTCGCATTGGACGGAGAATTCCAGTTCGACGCGGCAATCGCTCCTGAAGTCGGAGAATTGAAAGCTCCAGGCTCAGCTGTAGCAGGCCACGCCAACACATTCATCTTCCCGAACATCAACGCAGGAAACATCGGCTACAAAATCGCTGCCCGCATGGGCGGCTGGAAAGCCATCGGACCTGTCTGTCAGGGATTCGCCCGCCCGCTCAACGACCTCTCAAGAGGCTGCAACGTCGAGGAAATCGTCGACACAGTGGCGGTGACGGCATTGCAAGCGTAGTTTCGCTTTTACAGCTGAAAAAAAGCATTGACTCATGGGGCGAAACTACCCAGAACGCTTTGCGTTCTGGACATTGGGTCGCCCCATTTTTTTTAGTCGGTTATAGGGTTTTTGGGTAGCGTTTTAATAGGTTCTGGTCGAGTTTGTCGCGGAGGTTGAAGCGGTCGATGGCCCATGTGACGAACCTTCTGGAAATGGCGACGCAGGCGAAGAAGCCCAAGAGCAGGATGAAAGGAAGGACGACCGTCACAGGAATGCTCTGCTGCACTTCCTTGGAGAACCCCTGCATGAAGAAGAAGCAGCTGAAGACGAGGAAGCCCTCGATGCAAAGACCGAGGACAATGTTGAAAATTATCACGCAAATGTTGAAGAGAAGCGTCCTCTCACCTATCGTCATCGTTGCCCCCCTTTTTCTTCGAGAAAAAAATGAAAGAAACCACAAGAATCACTCCGCACACGACGACGGCGGCATCCGCCACGTTGAAAGTCGGCCAGCGGTCGTACCCGAATATTCCGTAGAATTTCACATCGATGAAGTCGACTACACCCTCTGAGCGGAAAAACCTGTCTATGAGGTTTCCGAATCCTCCTCCGACAATTCCGCACACGGCCCACCTCTGCACGGACGTAATCTCGTTCGTCTTGAAGTAGAAGACCAGCACGGCCACAAGAACGACAAGCGGAAGGATTCTGAAAAGCATGATGCGGAACAAATCTCCCCACCCCGCGCCTATCGAGAAAGCCACGCCCGTGTTCGCGACATAGATTATCCTGAGGAAATCACCGAAAAACGAAGCCGCGATGGAATGGAACGGCACATATTTCACGACAAGAACCTTGGTAACTTGATCGAGAAGAACCACAGCGAAAAGGAGAACAAGCGGCAGGAGCTTCTCCTTGTTGAAAATATTTTTGTTCATACTAAACCTTACAACACAAACGACAAAATCACAAACCGGTAGGCACGTCGATGAAGACGGTCTCAAGCCCAAGTTCTTTCTCCACCCGCTCCTTCATCAAGGACACGCCCACGGTCTCGGTCTGGTAGTGCCCGCCCGCGATGACGTTGATGCCGGACTCCTCAATCGGATGGTATTCCTCGTGCCCAACCTCGCCAGTAATGAAGGCATCTGCGCGGGCGCGGACGGCCTGGTCGAAGTCGTCTCCAGCCCCTCCCGATATTATCGCGACCCTCTTGATTTCAGGCTTTCCGAAAGGAAGGACACGGAGAGGCTTCTCACCGTTCGGAAAAAGCCTCCTCGAAAGCTCGTCCAAAGAAACCCCGCCCTCAAGCTCCCCTATCGCACCAAGCGTCATTCCCCTCCACTTTCCGAAAGGACGCGGCTCCGCTATTCCGATTCTGCGCGCCAAACCGAAATTGTTTCCGACTTCCTCGTTCGCGTCGAGTGGGATGTGGTACGCAATCAACGCCAAATCCCTCTCCATGAAAGCCTTGATTCTCTTGTAGTGCGTCCCCGTGACAGTCTGGCAATGTCCCCAGAAAAGCCCGTGGTGAACGAAGAGAGCGTCCGCTCCGGCTTCGCCAGCAAGGCGCGCGGTGGCCTCGCAGGCGTCGACCGCGAACGCTACCTTCCGTATCTCCTTCTTTCTCGGCTCGGAATTCTCTATCTGTATTCCGTTCAGCGATATGTCGGAGGAAAAATTCTCCTTGTGAAGTATCGAATTGAAAAATTTGTCCAACTCATGCAGATTCATATTTGTTCTCCATTATATTCTTCATTGTTCTCGGATTCCGCTTCCTGTGCGGCTCCGTTCTCATCTTCAACCTTTCTCTCCGACTTCAGGACGTTTCCGATTCTCTGCACGGTCTTGAACGCCATGTACCTCGGAATGAAAAATTCCCCGTCCCTCTTGAGTCCCAGTTTCGACGCGAGGAAGACATCCGTCTGCTCGACGAAGCCGAACCGGGAGGTCTTGTACTCCTCAACGCTTTCCATCTGCATTGTTCCGACCACGTTGCTCTTGAATTTGTCGGAGAACGAGAAGACGCTCTCCGTGTCCAATCCGTCGGTCAAATAGTAGATTTTCCTCTGGGAGCCGTCCTCCTTCCTGAAATTGACAATCGCGATTCTCGAAAGAGCCTCGTATCCCTTGATTGAAAAACCGACGATTTCCTTGCGCAGCTTCTCGAAATTCTCCTCCTCCTCGAATCTCATTCGGAGAAGCTCGGAACGCCTGAAAAGCCTTGAATTTCGCCTGTCAGGAAAGAGAGTCATGTCGGGGGGGAAGAAGTCGGCGGCGAGGACGGTCAGCCCCTTTTGGGCGAGCATGACGAAATACGGCTCGTACTGCGCGACAGGAGCGAACGGAGTGCCCACGAAAAGCGCGACGGGGGCCTTGTCGGAGGAGAAATCCTCTGTCTTGACGCTATTCTCGACCGCAACGGCTCCATCCGCAGGCTTGTTGAGGATTGAATCGTCCGAAGAAATCCACTCTATCCTCTCGGTCGGTCTGTAGACTGTGACATATCCTGAAATCTTTCCCCTCACTTTCTCGGAGACCTCGTCGTCGAACACGAATCCGTTGGCGAAATTCCCTGACACGGCGCGGACTTCCTTTTCGACCGAAAAATCGGACGGAACGCAGCGGACGGGTCTGTACCGCACGATGAAGAGCGTGACGGCGACAAGAGCGGCAAGTTCCACGAGAGTCGCTATGATGAACGGAATAGAATAATGGTCAACATACAGTTGCGCGGAGAGGCGCATGATGGCGCGCGCGTTCGTCAAAAAGAACAGAAGGGAAAGAACCAACAACGCAAGGTTCGGAATCGAAAAGCCCCATATGAAGAAGGAAATGACCGAGACCATGAACGCGAGAGGAGAGACTACCGCGGCGGCATCGATGCGAGGAGCCCTTAAAAAAAAGATTCTCAAAGCCGAAATATAAAGAAGGAATAGCACAAGGATTTGCGCAAGAAACGAATCGAACATGACAAAATCATAAACGAAAACGCGTGTCAATTCCATTGCATTTTTCAAATGTAAAAATTTGTGCTATAATGTTAATGATTTTATTACAAAAGAGATACGTATGCCGAATTCAAAAACAACACTCGATATTTCAAAAATCAAGATGGCAATCAGGGCGGGCATTCCACTTTCAATAGTCTCGTACACGCTCCCGCATGAAATGTCGGAGTACATGGAAGATGTCCTCGCGGCATTTCTCAAGGAGCTGAACCAAAGCACCATGAACGAGTATCTCAAGTATTGCCTGAACGAGCTTACGACGAATTCGAAGAAAGCGAACACCAAGAGAATCTACTTCAAGGAAAAGGGGCTCGACATAACCGACTCCAAGCAGTACGAAGAGGGGATGAAGAACTTCAAGGAAGACACCCTCAACAACATAGAGCACTACATGAGGAAGCAGAAGGACGCGGGGCTGTACATAAAGCTCATCCTTCAGGCGAAGAACGACAAGATAAAGCTTGAGGTCAGGAACAACTGCGAGATGACGTTCTACGAGTACAAGAGAATCCACGACAAGCTTTCGAGGGCGCAGCAGTACACGTCGGTGGACCAGGCGATGAACCAGGTTCTGGACGCGTCCGAGGGAGCCGGACTCGGAATCATCATCATGATTCTCATGCTCGAAAAAATCGGCCTCACGGAAGAGAACTATCAGGTCGTCAGCGAAAACGGAGAGACGATAACCAGAATCATCCTTCCGATAAACGAAAAGACGAGGAAGGACATCTCTGTCGTCTCGCACGAATTCGTGAAGATAATAGACGACCTTCCGCAGTTTCCCGACAACATCGTGAAAATCCAGAGGCTTCTGGACGACCCGAATTCTAAGATGCTTGAGATAGCCTCGCTCATATCAAGCGATGTGTCGCTGGCGACAGACCTCCTCAAACTCGTGAATTCAGCGGCATACGCGCTCGCGTCCCCCTGCAGGAGCATAAACGAAGCGGTCAAGCTCGTGGGAATCAGGGGCATAAAGAACATGCTCATATCAGTCGCGACAATCGAGAACCTCGACAACGCCGACAAGGAACAGCACAGAGCGCTTTGGGAGCACTCGTACAAAGTGGCTTTCTACGCCTACGAACTCGCCCGCAACTTCTGCCAGCACGACAGGCGCATCGTCGAGGACGCTTATGTCTGCGGACTTCTGCACGACATGGGAAAACTCATATTCGACAAGGCCCATCCGGAAATCGGTGACAAGATGAAGTCCATCTGCGAACAGAAGAACATCTCCACCGACATACTGGAAAAACTCACGGCAGGCGTAAACCACGGAGAGATAGGAGCGTTGATTGCGGAGAAATGGAATTTTCCGGAAGTCATAGCGGAGGTCATAAGGCACCACCACGACCCGGAAAACGCAAAAGACGAATACAAAAAGACGGCGACACTCATCTACCTTTCGGACATGATCGCCCACTATCAGGACGACGAGGTGGAATTCTACCAGTTCGACAAGGACGCGCTCGCATTGTTCCACATAACGACAGAGAACCAGCTGATGACAATCTCGGAGAAGATGGCCTCAACGTTCACGAAGGAGCAGGCTATTTTCCAGTGAGGGATTCGACCCACTTCTGCATCAGGATTCCGAAAGCGACACCGACGTTGAGAGAAGCCTTCAGGCCTTTCATCGGAATTGACACGCGTCCGTAAGAAGCGGCGTTCAAGGCTTCGGGACTCACACCAAGCTCCTCCGAGCCGATTACGCAGATTCCCCTCTTCGGAAATTCGAATTCGACGACATCTTCGCCGCCGGTCTCAAGCACAAAAATCGGAATGTCATTCTCTTTTGAATACGAGACAAGCTCCTCCACGGACATTCGCTCGAAACCGAGAGTCTCGACGCACCCCATGCCGCTTCTGAGCGATTTGGAATGTTCTGGATCGACGCACCGAGGTGAGATGAAGACTTTCTCCGCCCCCATCGCCTCGGCCGTCCTGAAAATGGAGCCAATGTTGAACGGAGAGCGGATGTCCTCCGCGTACACGAAAACACCGGGGAAGAAGTCCCTTTGGCGCACGATTCCGTTCTCATCTGTCGGCTCCCTGTGCGGCGCGATTATCAAATCCCACTCGGCGGGAAAGGTCCCCAATATCGAAAGCAGACTGTTCCGGGCGATGTTGCAGGCGCGCTTTTCGGCGCCGCTGTCGAACGGTTCCGTGGCCACTGCCCTTGAGAGCTGCTCTTTCGCGTCGGGAGGAAGCTCCGGGTCGTTCATGACAATCCGCACGAGCATCTTCGTGTACTCCGCGCGAGGAAGGTTCTTGAACGAATACTCGTTGCCCTTCTCCGGGATTCCGTCAATGTCGCGCTCCAGCGCACCGAACGTCAGAGCGAGCTTGCGCCTCTTCTGTCCCGGCTCCAGAGTGTTCAGTTTTCCAGGCTCTATCATCTTCTAGTAGGCGGTCTTTATCAACTCGAACAGATTGTCGCTGTTCATGCTTCTCGGAAGAGTGTTCACGAATTCGAGGGAAGACGCGTCCTCGACAGAAAGGGCGAGCTGCTCAATCTGCAGGTTCAGTTCCTTCAAGCGGGCCGGCAAATTGGCCTTTGCGATTTTCTGCCTGATGGTCTCGGAAAGGACAGAAGCCGCCTGCTCGTCGTCGTCGGAATCGGACGCGACACCAAGGAGGCGGGAAATCTTGGCAACCTTGTCGAGCTTGAAGTTTGCGGCATCGGCGATGACATACGGAAGAAGAATCGCCGTCAAAATAGAGCGAGGAATCTTGAACCGCGAATTTATGCAAAGAGAAAGGAGGGAAGCCGTTCCGATAGAGCTTGTCCCCACCGCGAGCGACGCGATGCAGCCGCACTGCGCCAAAAGCTCCTCCTGGGAAACGGCCGATATCGAAGCGGAATCTCCGCCATCTATCGCGTTCCGCATGAGGACAGCGGCCTTCTCGCAAAGCATCTCGCTGAAGAAATTCGTCTTCTGAGAGAGATACGACTCTATCACAAGGCCGATTATCTCTATCGACATAGAATCTATCTGGTTCTGCGAAAGCGTGACGTTCAAGTTCGGGTCGAATATCACGAGTTTGCAGAGTCCCGTCCTGGAATTCATCAACTTGATTTTAGAAGAGCGGGAATCGATTACAGGAATGTAGTTCGTGAACACGAACAAGTCGCGGATGGAAGTCGGCACGCAGATGAGGGGGACGGGCTCCTTGGACGGCATCTTGCCATCCACGAAATCGTAGAAATCCCCGCCGTCGACAATGTCGTTCAATACGGATGCGACAGCGCGAGCGATGCACAGGGTCTTTCCGCCACCGGCCGCGACGACGGACTGGACGTGCGCGTCCTTGGCGATGTTGACAGCCGCCTCGACATTCTTAGACGTCGCGCCCTCGGAAATCTCATCGAAAACGAAAAAATCAATCTGCCTGTCGGAAAGCGACTGTTTTATCTTGTCAGCCACACCGTTCTCTTTTAGAATCGGGTCGATTATGAGCATTACGCGATTGCCGTACTCAAGCACGAACTGCCCCATTCTGCTTGTCGTATACGAACCGAGCATGATATTCGGTGAAATTCTGAATGTAAAATCAGCCATTTTGTTTCCTCAATTTTGATGGTTTCTTTTTTGTCTTTGTCACTATATTTTCGATAGAATTCAGTCCACTTTTGAATGTATTTTTTGAAAAAACACGCGCCGGACACAATAAAAAAGGACTGCCAACCGGCAGTCCTTTTAGTTGATTAAGAAAATGTAGAGCTGCATTCCATTGCATCACCAAAAACCTGCAAATCCTTTACAGATTTCTCAGATTAAAGTAGAACAACCTTCAAAAGCCTAGAGTCCCCAAGCCATCATCAAGCTGTCTGCCGTGGAAGCGATTCTCTCAGGACTGAGATAATTCGGATCCTTTATCTTTTCTTTAATCGAAGCAATAAGGTCAGAACGAACATCTGGTGTTTCATCAGCAACCTGATCCAAATAATACGCTTCAGCCGCGCTTACAGCCTCGGCAGAGACGCTGATGGAATCCCTGACCGAGACTCCAGGCATCTTATTATTTGCATGGTGTGCGTTCTGCACATTATTGAGAGGATTGACTCCTCCAACAGTATCAAGTTTAATTGACATCATAATGACCTGCCCTTTTGTATGCTCTAATTATCGGCCTTTTCCTCCGAAAGTTGAGCCTTTTTGATTCCAGATATGAACACAGCGAACTCTCCGAGAACCTTGTCGCGGCCCGCGAACTCGTCCCTCATCTCGGCGGCTGTACCTTCGACAATCTCTTCGTGAAGCTTCGTCAGCTCACGACCAACGACCACCCTTCTGTCAGCTTCAATATCGGCTATGTCCGTCAATAATTTTACGACACGAAAAGGCGATTCGTAAAGGACAACAGCGTCCCCGGTCGACAAAAGCTCGCGCAGTCTGGAACGGCGGCGGCCGGGCTTGGGGGAGAGGAACCCCTCGAAAATCAGAGTCTTTCCGCCGGCACCCGCCACGCTCACAAGGGAAGCGAACGCGCTGGGGCCAGGAATCGGGACGACCGTATGTCCGGCAGCGCGGGCGAGGCCCGCCAACACGGCACCGGGATCACTCACGCCTGGAGTGCCCGCATCGCTTGCATAAGCCACGTTCTGCCCTTCGTCGAGGAGTTTTATTATCTTTTGGCCCGCCACGCTTTCGTTCTGCGAGCGGCACGAAATGAGCGGCTTCTTGATTTCCAGATGGTTGAGAAGCTGCAGAGTGTGCCTTGTGTCCTCAGCGGCAATGACATCGACGGACTTGAACGTCTCGACAGCGCGAAACGTTATGTCCCCAAGATTTCCGATTGGTGTTCCAACAACATATAAAGTAGACATTTGATAAGAGTATAGCAGTTCGACAGGGAGTTGACAAATAGCGCAATCAGGAATTTTTCATGAACGAATCTATCATCGCTCGGATTTTCTTCTCGGAGAATTCAATATCGTCCCCGTTCCTAGCCATCATCTTTTTGGCGGAGACATAATCGGCAAGAAGAAAGAGGAGCGCGCAAACGAACATCTCCGACCGCTCCTTCAATTCCAGATGGAGGCATTTTATGAGGCGAATCTTGAAATCCTCGAACGCAGCGAAAGCGTCGTCATTGAAAAGCTTCTCGGAATCGACGAGCGAGAAAATTTCCATGTTCCTTTGAGAATCGAAAACCCTGAAAAGAGAAACGGAAAAGTCCCCGACATCCGAAACAGGAGGAAGCGGAAGGCTCTTCAACACTCCTCCGCAGAATCCCATGACATCGCATACGATTGCGTCCCGGTTGTCGTAGTAGTTGTAGAGCGAAGCCTTCTTTATCCCCACCTCTTCCGCTATGTCCGAAAGCGCGGTTCCGCTCGCAGACTTCTCGAAGCTCACTTTCAGGAACGCCGCAATGATTTTCTCTTTTGAAATTTTCTCTTTCTTCATCAATTTTCTCTCTGCTTTTTCTGTGAGATTATCGGAAAAAAAGGCCTTCGTGTTCATCGGAAGCGGATTTTATCATCAAATGCGAAAAACCGCACTGTTTTCAAAACTTTTCAGTGATTTTCTATCAAATATCACAAACAAGAAACATTTGACACTATTTTCAGATGATAATAAGATTGTAACATCATGAATTTGTTTTTGGGAATTTCAGCATCGACAGGCATAGGCATCGGAAAGGCGTTCGTCGTTCCGGAATCAGAAAAGCGGGTGATTCCGCAGAATCACATCCTTCCGGGCGACAGGGACAAGGAATTGGAGAAATTCGAACGCTCGCTCGCCACGGTCATGACTCAGATAGCGGCTCAGATGGAGACCGTGAAGGACACTTCCATTCCGAGCAACAAAGTGCAAAGGGAAATCTTCGAGACCTACTACCTTATGCTCAACGACCCAGAATTCATGAAGGGAGTCAGGACGGCGTTCGACAAGCACGACTACAACATCGCCTACATCCTGAACGAGAAGACCGAGGAATCGGCGGAAATGCTTGAGGCAAGCGGAAACGAATACCTCGCGGAGCGCGCGCAGGACATCCGGGACATTTTCGGAAGAGTCCTCGACGACCTCCTCGACTACCACCCGTTCAAAATCGACACAGTGCCGGACGGCTCGGTCATCGTGGCGCGCTCCCTGAACCCGAGCGACACACTCATCCTCTCCAAACGGAAGATAGCGGGACTCGCGCTCATAGAAGGCGGAGTCTCGTCGCACGTGGGAATCCTGGCAAGGAACTACGGAATCCCGGCAGTCTTCGATTTGCACAAGATAACCGAGGAAATCGAGCAGGGAAACACCGTCATAGTCGACGGAACGGCGGGAGAAGTCATCGACGACCCGGACGCTCTGGCAATCGACGAATACAAAAAGAAGATAGAAGAAATCAAGGCAAGACAGGAATTTCTCACAAAGTTCAGGGACAAGCCCGCGCAGACAAAAGACGGAACGAAATTCAAAATCATGGCGAACATCGGAACCGTAGAGGAAGCGGAACTGGCGGAGACGGAGGGCGCGGACGGAATCGGGCTGTTCAGGACGGAATTCCTCTTCATGACAAACGCGGCAAGCGACATTTCTCCGGCACACAGCAGGGGAGCGGTCCTCAGCGAAGAATCGCAGTTCGAGGCGTACAAGAAAGTGCTCCAGATTATGAAGGGCAAGCCTGTCACGATAAGGACGCTGGACGCGGGCGGGGACAAGATAATCAACTCGGCGGAGCTTAAGACGGCGGACGAGAAGAACCCGCTCATGGGCTTGAGGGCGATAAGGCTCAGCCTCGCGAACCCGAACCAGCTCAAGACCCAGTTCAGGGCGTTGTTCCGGGCGGCTAAATTCGGCGACCTCAAAATCATGCTCCCCCTCATAACGAGCGTGGAGCAGGTGGAAGAGGCGCTCAGAATCGCGGAGAAGGCGAAGGAGGAGCTTCGAGACGAGAAAATCGACTTCGACGGGAACGTGCCCATCGGAATCATGGTGGAGACGGCGGCCGCGGCGATGATTGCCGACTGCCTCGCAAAGCGCGCGGCATTCTTCTCGATTGGAACGAACGATTTGACGCAGTACACAATCGGCGTGGACAGGGAGAACGCGAACGTGGCATCCCTCTACGACGAATTCCATTTGGCGGTGCTCAGGCTCATCGACAAGACCATCAAGGAAGCGGCTGCTGCCGGAATCGGAGTGTCCGTCTGCGGAGAGATGGCGTCGAGGAACGAGAGCGCGATGGTCTTGGGCGGAATGGGAGTCAGGACGCTCAGCATGAGCGCGAAGAAAATCTGCAAGATAAAGGAACTTCTCTCAAGGTTCACATTGGCCGAACTGAAGGCGATATCCGAGAAGAACCTGAAGAACATATAGGTCGAATGTCGAGTTTATGCGTATCGTATTTGCTGGAACCCCGCTTCCGCTTGTTTCAGCCATTGCGTTGTGAAAACTCGACTTTTGCCCATATAGACAAGAAAGGACTCGAATCACAGAAGAGAGCTGATTTCCTTGGAAAAATCCCTGAAATCGTCCAAATGCTTTGTGATTATCGCGTAGATGATTTTGCAATCAAGATTTTCATACTGGTGGACGGCAATGTTGCGGAAGCCGACGGCATGGCATAAATTGTCTGCTGTCGAGTCGGAAATCAAATTGTTTTGCGCCAGTTTCCTGAATGTTTCAGCCATGGTCGACGGAGTTCCTGAATCAAAATCCAAAAGAACGTGGTTTCCTATGTCGACGCAGATTTGCACGGCTCTTTGAAGATTCAAAATGATGATTTCCTGCTTGTCGAGATTCGCCTCCAACTCCTCAAGAGTCGATATTTCTTGAGACTTGACCCGGTGGACGCATCGGATGAGCGCGGTGAGTTTCGTTTCCAGAACATCCTTATCCATTTATGAACCTCCTGATTTTTTCCCTGTTCATGAACTCTATTGTTGGAAGGAAATCCTCCTTGAAACAGAGCGCCTTCGTCAAATACCGCACGAAAACATCAGCAGATATTTTTATCTTCACGCCCGTCGTCATGATTTGGTACAAAAAAACCCCCTCCGCCTGCGACAAATCCGCAAGGTCAATCTCACGCTTGCATAGAAGCGACAAATCCGTCTGCATGACCGCAAAATCCTCGAACTCAAGGGGCCTGCGCGAATGCACGGCTATGTCTATGTCGCTTTTTTCATGGCTTGTCCCCTTCGCGAACGAACCGAACAGCAGCACAGTGTCAATGTCGTCTTTCAAAGAGAAATAATGTTCAATCTTATGCCTGATTTCTTCGATTTCGCACATGGAACAATGATACCATGAAAAGTCCAAATTGGCTCTGGGCTGAGACCTCCAAGCACTTCCGAACCTGCAAAATCTCAAGTAGAATCTAGGGTTATGGCTAAGCAGAAAAAATCAAAGCCGGACTTCTCAAAGCCGAAGCCGGTGAAAATCAATACCGAAGAAGAAAGAATAGAAGAGAAAAACGCGGAGACAGAGCGAAAAGCGAAAGCGGCTTCCGACGAGTTCGGGCAAATCGACAAGAACGCCACGGAAGAGCTTAAGTTCACGAAGGAGAAGACGTACCTGAACCTTCCCCTCGTCGTCATCGCCGGCCGCCCGAACGTTGGAAAGTCCACGCTGTTCAACCGCTTCATGAGGAGAAGGCTCGCGATTGTGGACCCCACGCCCGGTGTCACGCGCGACCCGGTGGAGGCGACAGCGTTCATCGCGGGAAAACCGGTGCACCTGGTGGACACTGGCGGCTACAAGGTCGACAGGGACATCGGCACGATGGAAGCCGTGATGGACGAGCTTGTCGTGGAAAAGACGCTCTCGATGATAAAGAAGGCTGACAGAATCGTGCTCCTTTTGGAAGCCGGAAAAATCACGGGCGAGGACGAGGAATTCATCGATTTGCTCCGCCCGTACCAGGACAAGGTCGTGACCGCCGTGAACAAATGCGAGGGAGGAACGGGGGAAGACGTCTCGTGGAACTACCTCAAATACGGCTTCAAGGACTTGATGTTCATTTCCGCAGACCACGGCGACCACATCACGGAATTCGCGAACAAGATAGTCGAGGGGCTTGACTTCTCAAACGTGACGGAAGGAAGCGACGAAACGAGGCCAATCAGAATCGCCATCATGGGAAAGCCGAACGTGGGAAAATCCACGCTCTCGAACAGGCTCACGCACACGGAGAACTCAATCGTCAGCGACTACGCCGGAACCACGCGCGATGTGGTGGAGGGAACGTTCAGCTTCGGCGGCAGGGACTTCGAGGTTTTGGACACGGCGGGAATCAGGAGAAAGTCGAAAGTTCACGAGAATGTCGAATACTACTCGGTGAACAGGGCGATAAAGACGCTCGACCAGTGCGACCTCGTTTTCCTGATGATTGACGCGCAGGAGGGGCTTGCCGAACAGGACAAGAAAATCTGCTCTCTCGCGTTCGAGCGCGGCCGCGGAATCATCTTCATCCTGAACAAGTGGGACACGAAGGACCAGAGCAGAAAGACTTTGAGGGAAACGACAGAGTACATAAAAATCATGTTCGGGCAGATGAACTGGGCACCGATACTTCCCCTCTCGGCTTTGAAGGGAGAAGGTATAAAGGACTTGATGAACAAGGCAATCGAGATTTACAACCAGCTCACGCGCAAGGTCGGAACTTCGTCGTTGAACGCGGCTCTGCAGGACTGGCTCTTCAAGTATCCGCCGCCCGCCACGAAGGCGATCCACTTCAAGGTCCGCTACATGACGCAGACGAGCGTGAACCCGGTCGCGTTCAGAATCTTCTGCACCAGCCCGGACAACGTGCCCGAAAGCTACGTCTCCTACCTCAAGAACCAGATTCGAAAGGATTTGGGCTTCGACCAGATACCGGTCACGCTTGAGATGAAGGCGAGCCGCAAAAAGTGGGAGAACAGGTTCGACGAGGAATAACACCCCCGCTCAATGCCCGCCCATGCAGTAGCGGACTTTTCCCACGACGCGGAAATCCTCGCTCATGCCGGGTTCGAACATCGGTTCGTAGATTGGGTTGTCGGAGATGATTGAGATGCCGTCCTTCATTTTCTTGAGCCGCTTCACGAAGCCCATGCCCTTGTAGTGGATTATGTAGATTCCGTCAGTTCCGTCGTAGCCGAGGTTGTCGCAGATTATCGTGTCGCCGCTGAAAAGGGTCGGCTCCATGGAGTCTCCGCGGACGAATGTGGCGGCGAGGTGCCCGGAATAGCGTTTGAGGTTGTTTGGCGCGGCGATGTAGCCCGACACTTCCTCCTCGTCGGCGAGGAACTGACCGTGGCCTGCGGAGAAAAGCTGCTCGTAGACGGGAACTTTGAAGTCTCCGTCGAAATATTCTTTCGTCTTTGAGCGCGGAACATCGCGGAGCTTTTTTGAAACGACGGGACTTTCCGAAGCCGTCTCAGAACCATCGCAAATGGAGTCCAGCGACATTCCAAGCGCGTCAGTTATCCTCACGGCTTCGTCGAGGCGGGGTTGAATGCCCTTTTTGATGCGGTTTTTCATTGTACGGAGGGAAAGCCCGGTCTCCTTGCAGAGCCAAGACTCGCTCAAATTCCTTTTTGCCAAGGCGATGTTCACGCCGTTCCAAAAGTAAGAAACATCCATACCTTTGAATATATGTTCAAAAGCATGGATTGTCAACTTTTGCCGAAAGGCGACGGAATTGGACTATACAGCGAAGCTGTCGACGTGGTGGCCGATTTCGCCGATGGACTGCTGCATCACGCCGGAGATTTCCGACAAAGCCGAGCCGGCATCGTTTATCTTGCGCGCGCTTTCGCCCATCTCCGACATGCTCTGCTTGATTGTCTCGGTCTCGCGCTGGAGAGTTCCTACATCGTCGATGATTGTACGGCTGTTCTCCGTCATCTTCTTGGACGCGCTCTGTACTTGGTGGGTGCTGTCCTTCATCTGCGAAAGAGCGTCCGTTATGAGTGAAGAGCCTTCGGACTGCTCCTGCATGGCTGTCTTTATCTGGTGGACGAGGTTGTCAGTCGTCCTCACTTCGGAAGCGAGAGCCGAGTAGCTTTCGACACCCTTCTCGGTGGCGAGAGCGACGTCGTTTATGGCGCGCTGTATCGCCGAAAGCTGCTCGCCGATTGTTGCCGACTGGGAGCTTGAAGTCTCGGAAAGTTTTCTGATTTCGTCAGCGACGACCGCGAATCCCTTTCCCGTCTCGCCTGCGTGGGCGGCCTCGATTGCGGCGTTCATGGCCAAGAGGTTCGTCTGCTCGGCTATCGACGCGATGACGGTGTTCGCCTCGCTCAAGAGGTTGCTCTGGTTCTCGATTTCGCTGATTTTCCGCTGAAGCTCCTCCTGTGTCCTGGCTCCGGCCTCCGCGTTCGACGCAATCTGGGAGAAGGACGAGGCCATCTTGTCCACGGAATGGTTCACCTCGTTGATGTTCCCGACCATCTCCTCGACCGCGCTGCTCGCGCCCTCAACGCTCTCGGTCTGCGTCCCGATGAGTTCCTCGAGCGACTTGATGCTTGCGAGGATGCCCTCGACGCTCTCGCTCGTCTGCTCCACACAGCTGTTCTGCCGCTGGAGGTTTCCGCCGAGGTTGTTGATTCCAGACGTAATCTGCTCGATCGCCGCCATTGCGTCGGTCGTCGTGCCGCTGAGCCTGTCTCCGGCATCGCTCAAAGAAATCTTCGAATGCTTCATGCTTCCGATGATTTCCTGAAGCTTCTCGGAATAGAGGTTGAAGCTCTCGGCGACATCGCCGATTTCGTTCTTCTCGGTGACGGAAAGCCTTCTGGAAAGGTTCGCGCGCCCCTCGGCAATCTCCTTGGCGTTCTCGCTGATGTCGCGTCCGATGAACTTCAACGGCCGGAGCTTCTTTCTCATGAACGCCGCCGTAGCGACCGCGAACACGACCGAAAAGAATATGCAAATGAGGAACGAGCGCATCATTGTTCTGGTGAACGATGCAGTCACGGTTTTTCTTGGGCAGAGGACAAGAATCTTGTAGCCCGTCTTCTCGTTCAGAATCGACTTCGTGAAAAATCTCTCGTTCGCCAGCAGGAGCCTTCCGTCGGTCTCGTTGGAGTTGACGAAAGCGGCAAGGTCTGGAAGCCCTATGTCGTTCACGTTCTTGAATCCGTTTCCGCGGCTTCCAGTGTCGGCGAGAATCGTTCCGTCGCCCTGCACCATCATCAAGAGGGAGCCTTCCCCGAAATCCAGAGTCGAGAGGATTTTTGTCAGATTGTCGAGGGTGATTTCAACTCCGACATTTCCGATGAAATTCCTGTCCCAATCGTACGCGCTTTTCGATATTCCGACGACGACTGAGCCTATCGTGCTTTCGAACGCGTTCGTTATGACAGCATTGCCGTTTCCGCCGTTCGCGGCAGAGTACCACGGACGCACGCGCGGGTCGTATCCGCCGTTCATCGTGCCATCGAGGCTCGTGGCGTATCCTCCCCACTTCGTTCCCAAATACAGCTCGGCGATGTCCTTGTCGTTTCCTGTGAACGACTTCGCCAGCCGCCTGATGTTTTCCTCGACCTCGCTTTTCTCGTAGGAAGAAATGGAAACAGTGCCGCTCTCTCCGATGTAGGAGTGTATTGATTCGTCGGCGTTCCTCACGGCATCGCTCTCGGCGAACACCTCAAGCTCGTTCTCCTTTGAAGTGAAGAACAAATTCACCGAATTCGAAAACTCAGAAAGGACGTTGCCTGCGGACGTGTAAAAATCACTCATGGCCTTCAACTCGAACGACCGCCCAACGATGACCTGCGAAATGCCAATCACCACAAGTATCACAACAAACACGATGATTGCGAATTTGCTGGAAATCGACATCCTTTTTCCATTTTTCATTTTAAACTCCTCGCAAAAAAAATATTTTTATCGACTTTTTTCATTCATTATAAGCATCTGCAACCTGTTTTCCACGTTGGCGAAACTCGTGTCCGGGTCCAGGTCGAGCGGAAGTATTTGGACAGCGGGGAATTCCTCCTTCACCTTCTTCATGATTCCGCGGCCGCAGATGTGGTTCGGGAGGCAGCCGAAAGGCTGCAGGATGACGAAGGAGCGGACTCCCTCGCGCGCGTACTCCATGATTTCGCCCGGAATGAGCCAGCCCTCGCCTGAAAGGAAGGTGCGGTGCATGACTTCGTTCGTCGCGTCGGCAAGAACCGAAAGCGGCGGAGCCTTCTTGAAGAGAGGATGCTTCGATGCGTATCTTTCGAGTTTTTCGCAGGCGTGCGCGAACATCTTCTCTGCAACGTTGTCGAAAATGGCGTTGTCGAGCCGGAATTTCACGCCAAAGTCCTTGGATTCGACGGTGCGCGCGTAGAAATCCTTCCTGAACACGTTCGCCATCCTCGGAAGGATGACTTCCATGCCGTTGTCCTCAAGATACTTCTCCACATGGAAATTCGAGCCTGGGTGGAACGTGACGAGATATTCTCCCGTGACGAACACCCTCGGCCTCGGATTCGACTTGTCGTATTTTATCTGGCAGAAGCTGTCGATTCCACGTTTGAACGCTTTTACCGCGTGCCCCACTCCCCTTCCAATCTGCTCGGAGATGTCGTCCACGGCCTTGTCGAACCTCTCGTTTGTCTCGCCTTTGTTCAATTCGTAAGGGCGAATCTGGCGGCGCAGCTCCTCAAGCAAGTCGAGCATCGTAACGCCCCACAGAGCCTGAATGTTGAACATCGCGCCCAAACGGAAGCTCGGATGCATTTCCTTGGAGTCAATCGGGTCGGTGGAGACAATAGGAACCTGGGAGAAACCAGCCGCGTCCAAAGCCCGCCTGAGCAGGGCCGAATAGTGTGAGAGGCGGCAGTCGCCCTGATACTTGGCCATTCCGACGGCCACCTTGTCCAATGGATATTTTCCGCTCTGGAGAGTCGAAATCGCTTCTCCGATTACCATCTGCGCCGGGAAGCAGGTGTCGTTGTGGACGTATTTTTTTCCGCACTGAATCTGCTCGTTCTCGCCGAGGGAAAGCGGAACCGCCTTCAAGCCCTGTTTTCGGAGAACTCCGCTCAAAAGGCGGCAGAAAGCCTCCGACACGTTCGGAATCAAAACCGTGCGCTCGACCAAATCCTTCTTCATGAATTTCACTTTGTACGCATCGGTCAAATCCTTGAACGGAAGAACGCCCTTCTTCTCTCGCCTTTCCGTTATCGTTTCTATGAAAGATTTGACCCGTATGTTCAGCGAATTCGCGGCTCCGCCCTCGTCCATCTTCAAAATCAACGGAGCTTTTCCGCTCGTCTCGTTCATTATTCGGGTGATTTCGTCGGAGAGAATCGCGTCGTGGCCGCAGCCGAAACTGACGATTTGCACATACTCAAGGTTCGCGGACTTCGCGGCAAGCATTGCGCCCGAGAGCATCCTCGTGTGGAAGTTGTTCGTCACTTCCGCGCGCGTGTAGCGCAAATCCACGTCGTTCAGTTCCGGGAGCGAATCGACTGTGAGCACCGGTATGTACTGCTTCGTGAACACCCGCGACAAATCGTGGCTGACGAGCGCGTCGTTGTGGTACGGACGGCCGGCGAGAACGACGGCGAAAGAATTTTCCTTTTCCACCTGTTCAAGAACTTTTCTGCCTTCTTCCGTCAGTTTTTCCCTGAAAGAGCGAACCGCATTCTGTCCCTGCTCGAACGCGCTTTCGATTTCCTTTTTTGAAAGCCGGTATCCGCCTTGAACATCTGAAAAGTAATTCAGAATCTGCCTTTTCCTGTCGGCTTCCGAATACCAGTGGAACATCGGCCTGTCGAACGGAACGTTCCATCTTTTGAGAGGATTTTCCGAGTGGCTGATGATGAGCGGATAGCCTTTGACGACGGCGCAGACATAGTTCGAGGCTTTCGCCTTGTCGGTGGCGGGCATTTCCATAACCATCGGCATGAAGATGCGGAATTTTTCGTCGTCCTTCTTCATCGATTTGAACTGTCCGATTAAATCCTGGATGTGGCCGTGGGTGAGCTTCGCTGGAAAACAAACCGTGTCGCTCGGCACAAAAGGGATTCCGCTCTCGAACATTGCGCGGTTGCTTTTGTGCGACAAAACCACGTTGTAGCCCAAACTTCTGAAGAATGTCGACCAGAACGGCATCGAATCCCAGAATTCAAGGCTCCGGGGAAGTCCAATCGTCACGTTCTTCTTTTCCGAGACCAGATTGAAATCGTACTTTTTGAAGAGAAGCTGCTCGCGAATGAGGAACAAATCGGGAACGTAGCGGGTCTTGCTCTCTGGAATCGCCGGGTTGTTGAGTTTTTTCGTGTCGGAGGAGGAATCGCGGAGACCGGAAACTTCCTCGTCGCCGTCGTTCAGCTCGATTTTCTCGCCGTCCAATTCCTCCGGCAAAAGAATTTCGCCTCTCGCGCACCTGTTTCCAGTGATGAATGTCGTTCCGTTGGAGAACTGAACGAGGGAGCGTGCGCAGTGGTTGGCGCACTTGGAGCAGACGACGTTCTCGCGCTGCGTGTACGAAAGGTTTTCGATTGCGTCGAATCCGATGAACGCAGATTCTCTGCCCGATGATTTTTCCATTGTGAGAAGCGCGGCACCGATGCAGCCCATCTCGCCGGGGTACGGCGCGCGAGTCACTTCAAGTTCCAGATACTGCTCAAGCGCGCGCAGAACCGCGTCGTTCTTGAAAGTTCCGCCCTGCACCACGATTTTCTTTCCGAGCACTTCCTTGTTCGAAATGCGGACGACCTTGGTGAAGACGTTCTCGATTATCGACCGGCAAAGGCCAGCCATGATGTCGTCAGGTCCGCAGCCGTTCTTCTGCTCGGTGATTATCGTGCTGTTCATGAAGACAGTGCAGCGGCTTCCGAGGTCGGCGGGCTTTTTTGAGCGGAATGCGGCGTCGGCGATGCGCTCTGTCGGAATGTTGAGCGACTTCGCGAAATTCTCAAGGAAGGAACCGCAGCCGGAAGAGCAGGCCTCGTTCAGCGTGATGTTGGTGACGATTCCATCGGAAACCCAGATTCCCTTCATGTCCTGGCCGCCGATGTCCAGAATGAACGAAACGTCGGGGACGAACCTCTGCGCGGCGGCGGCGTGGGCGACGGTCTCGACAGTGTGGTAGTCGGCTCCGAAAGCCTTGGCTATCAGAAGCTCCCCGTAGCCGGTCGTTCCGAAGCCCAGCACGTTCAATGAGACTCCAAGAGATTCGTATTTTTTGTAGAGTTCCAGAAGCCCACGCTTGACCACGGTAATCGGGTCGCCCTGGTTGTTCGCGTAGAATTTGTCGATGACTTTTCCATTTGGCGTGACGAACACGAGTTTTGAAGTGGTGCTTCCGGCGTCAACTCCGATATAAACGTTCAGAATGTCGCCGGGATTCGTCTTTATCTCCTCGATGTCCTTTGACTTGTGTTTTTCCCGCCATTTTCTGCATTCTTCTTCCGACTCGAAATAGGCTTTTTTGACGGAAGAGCCTTTGTGGTCGATTCTGACAGCGCCGCCCTCAAGTTTTTTTGCAGCCTCGGCCGGATTCAAAAGGGACGATTCGTCGTCGTCCGGGAAAAGCTCGTCCACGGCGATGGCGGCACCCAGCGCGACGATTGTCTCCGGGTGGCTCGGGCGGATTATCTCGTCTTCCTTGAGATTCAATTTTTCCGCGAACGCCTTCACGAGCGTGTGGTCGTATGTGAGTGGGCCGCCCTCGAAAATGATTGGAGGCTTCAGCTCAAGCCCCTGCGCGAGTCCGCCCACAGTCTGCTTCACAATCGCGTGGAAAGCGGAAAGGGCGATGTCCTCGCGGCTGCCACCGGCGTTCAACACGGATTGAATGTCCGTCTTCGCGAAAACACCGCAGCGGCCCGAAATCGGAAGGACTTTCTTCCCTTTTGCAGCAAGCCCTTCAAATTCCTCGGTCGGAACCTTGAGCAATGAAGCGATTTCGTCGATGAACGCGCCCGTCCCTCCAGCGCAGCTTCCGTTCATGCGCATGTCGGACGTGACGAGCTTTCCGTTGTCGTCGTAGAAGAAGATGATTTTGGCATCCTGGCCGCCAAGCTCTATCGCGGTACGCGCGGCGGGATAAAGGGCGCGGACGGCGGCGGAATTCGCCACGACTTCCTGCACATAGTGGATTCCGAGCCTGTCCGCAATAGGTTTTCCACCCGAACCGCAGATGGCGGCGCGGAATTTCACATCCGGAAATTTCTCCGCTATCAATCCAAAAAGCCCCTGCGCGGTTTTCCATTGCTCGGCGTGGTGGCGCTCATATTTCGTAAAAAGAATTTCCTTTGAGTCCGCTTTGGTGACGACGACTTTCACAGTTGTTGAACCGACATCGATTCCAAGTCGGAGAATTTCGTTGCTAATAGACATAAAGAATATTCTATCAAATTCAAAAAACTTTTATCGGCTTGAACTAGAATGAAAGTTCATTCGCGAAAGATTCTGTCGGTGCCTCTTTTGCAGAAAAACGACATTCTGCGGCAAAATCGGCTATAATCGAAAGCATGAGCACACGAAAACTGCCGATTGGCATTCAGGATTTTTCTTACTTGAGAGAGGAAGGCTACATTTATGTGGACAAAACAGCCTTCATATACGACCTCGTGACAAACGGAAAGCCCTATTTCTTGAGCCGCCCGCGCAGATTCGGAAAGAGCCTCCTAATCACGACGCTCGAAGCGTATTTCATGGGCAAAAAGGACTTGTTCCGCGGTCTCGCAATCGAAAAGCTCGAAAAGGACTGGATTGAATATCCAGTCCTGAAATTTTCGCTTGCTGGCGGCGAGTTCACTACGGAAAACGGACTCCGAAAAACGCTTGCGTATTCTTTGAGCAGATTCGAAGAAAAATACGGCTTGAAGCAAAAAGACGACTGGGCGGTCTCCGAGCGTTTCAGGGAGAACCTTTTCGAGGCGAACGAGAAGACAGGCCGCCGGGTCGCGGTTCTTGTGGACGAGTACGACAACCCGCTTTTGAAGAACATCGGCGGGAGCACGGAGCAGGACGAAAAGAACCGCGCGCTCTACAAGGGGTTTTTCGCCGTCTTGAAGGACTGCGACACGTATTTGCGATTCGTGCTTTTCACCGGAGTGACGAAGTTCAGCAAGGTGTCGATTTTCAGCGACTTGAACCAGCTGCAGGACATTTCCATGGACAAAGAGTTTTCCGAAATCTGCGGAATCACGCAGAGCGAGCTTGAAACGACTTTTTCGCCCGAAATCGACGAGATGGCGGAGGCGAACAAGATGACGCGCGAAGAGTGTCTGGAAAAACTCAAGAGGTTCTACGACGGCTATCATTTTTCAAAGAAGTCGGCGAATATCTACAATCCGTTCAGTTTGGTCAACGCCTTCAAAAAACGCGAGTTCGGAAAGTTCTGGTTCGGGACAGGCACGCCGACATTTTTGGTGAAGCGTCTGAACGAGATGGGCTTCAATCCTCAACAGTTCAGCGACGGATCCCTGTACGCGAGCGAGGACGAAATCACCGACTACCGGCCTGACAACCCCGACATCGTGCCGCTTCTCTATCAATCGGGCTATCTCACGCTCAAAGAGTACGACGAGGATTTCGAAAGCTTCACGCTCGCATATCCGAACGAGGAAGTGAAGTACGGATTCACGCAGAGCCTAACGCCCGTCTATCTCAACAGCGACAAGCCGCTCGACGTTAGAAACTTTGGACGCGACATAAAGACGGCCGACACCGACAGCCTCCGAAATCGCTTCACCGCGCTTTTCGCGAATCTTCCGTATCCGGCAAAGCCGAGCGACAGCGTCCTTGAGAGGGACTTCCAGAACGTGGTGTATCTGGTGTTCCTGCTGCTCGGGCAGTTCGTGAAGGTGGAGCAGCACAGCGCGAAAGGCAGGGCGGACTGCATTGTTGAAACGGAAGAATACATCTACATCTTCGAGTTCAAGCGCGACGGCACGGTGGAAGACGCCCTTTCGCAGATTGACGCGCAGGGCTACGCGAAGCCGTACGAGGCTGACTCAAGAAAGCTCGTCAAAATCGGAGCTGTTTTTTCTAGCGAGGAGAGAACGCTCAGCGACTGGCTGGTGGGGGAATGAAAAATGAAAGTCGACAATCGAAAAATGAAATTTGAAAACAAAGATGCTTCATTGCAGAAAAGAAAGAAGCAGGACATGAAAAAAAAGCCGTCGAAGATAAAGCGGCATGAAATGTTCAATTCAAACAACGTCCCGAAAGATGCCCGGTCAATCCTTGAAAAATTCGACGACATAGTGGCAGAGACTCGTGGACTCAACGCAAAGCAGCGGGTGTTCCTGTCGTCATCCATAAAAAAGCTCTCGCATTCGCTCACCGACGACAGGCATTCAAGGCGCGTGGGCTACATGAACAGCGCGGAGAACGTCACGGCGTACATCTCGTATTTTCAATGGTGGAATCTTGTAAGGCTCACCCGGCTCTTCTCGAACATGCCGAGGGACGCTTTTCATCTTTCGGAAAAATCCGTCGCAATCGACATCGGAAGCGGTCCTCTCACGGTAGTCACGGCACTCTGGCTCTCGCGCCCTGAACTCCGCACAAAGAAAATCACCTGGTACTGCCTCGATTTGTCGCAGAACGCACTGTCGCAAGGCGAGGAGATTTACCTTTCCGTAGCCGCAAGAACGATTTCGATGATGAAAGAGGACGACGGAAGCGCGATAGAACCGTGGAAAATCATCCGCGTGAAAGGGGAACTCGGAACAGACATAAAAGAGAAGGCCGAACTCGTGACCTGCGCAAACGCCTTCAACGAGATGATTCAGGGAAGCGAAATGCCCACGGATTTCCTCGCGAAAAAATACTCAGGCGAAATCGAAAAATACATGGCGGAAGACAGCGAAAAGACGGTGCTTCTCGTGGAACCGGGCGACCCGCACTCGGCAAGGTTCGTGACGCTCATGAGAAGCGCGCTCATCAAACGCGGATTCTCTCCGCTCGCCCCATGCCCGCACTCAGACGAATGCCCGATGACAGGCCGAACTGGCGGAAAGACGACGACGAAGGACGGGAAAAGCGCGAAATGGTGCAACTTCTCGTTCGCCACAGAAGACGCTCCGGCAAGGCTTCTGCGGCTTTCGGAAAAGGCCGGGCTTCCGAAAGAGAGGGCCGTCCTCAGTTTTGTCCTGATGCGGAAGGAAAAAGACGGAAGCGAAAAGCAAAACGAAGACAGCGGAAAGCTCAAAATCAGAATCGCGTCGAATTTCATCAAGCTGCCAGAAATCCACAAGTCCGGCTACTACGCCTGCAGCCGTCTCGGACTCCTTTTGGCGGTGGACACGACGAACGTGAAGCCGAAAAACGGCGAGCTTCTGGAAATCCCGGAACCGGACTCTTTCCTTCCGAGGGACGCGAAATCCGGCGCGAAAATGCTGGACATTTGACATTATTCAAAGAGGACGTTCCACAATCGGAATCCGTGTCAATTTATGCAGTAGATGCTGAAAGAGGAGAATGGAAAAATGGCGAGGATAATCGAGTCAATTGTTTATTCAGACGACATGAATGAAGTTTTGGGGGTCGAAAGCAAAAGCATAAAGACAGCCCGCATTGCCGAAGGCGTCAAAATCATCAGATCCGAAGCGTTCAAGGATTGCGCTGAACTGACCGATGTCTACTTGCCATCGAGCGTTGAAAAAATCTGGTATCAGGTGTGGAAGAATTGCGGTTCGCTTTTGACCGTGCATCTTGGAGGCGATTTTTCGAGATTGGTAGCAAAATGGTTCAAATCTTTGCCCGTGCAAACTCAATTCGACTGCGAAAAAGACAGCAAAACATACAAACTGATAAAACGAAGTTCCGTGCTTCGTTCACGCATCAAAGAACTTTCGCTGATTACTGCAAAAACCGAAAAAATCAAGCAAGTGCAAAAAGCCGGCATCGACGGGCTGCTTTGCTCAACCCTTGAACGATTCGAAGGCTCGTTTTACCAGGTCGCAGCCGCCAGAAAATCCGGTCCAATCGTCATAATCGGGTTCGGAACGTTCTGCGGCATTTTCAAGTTCGGAACGGATTATGAAAGATGGCTTCCAAAAGTTCCGAAGATTATGGAAATTTTCTCCGACCAGACGAAAAGCGGCGAAGAAGTCCTTGAAACGCTCAAGCAAAACAAAATTTCGATTTCGGAATTGCCGGGCAACGTGCAGCCGAATTTCAGACTGAATGCGGAGGGAAAACTGATTCTGTTCGCGAAGGGCAGGCTTCACGGCTTCAACGTGGCAAATTTGAAAAGCCTGGAGATTTTCGGCATAAAATCGCTTGAGCCTTGCGCGTTCGAGAAAAATCAGACTTTGGAGTCTGTCGCGCTTCATTCGGGTCTGGAAAAAATCGGCTATATGGCGTTCGACAGGTGCCCATCGCTCAAATCCGCGATTATCCCGGAAGGCATAGAGACAATCGATTGGTCCACTTTCAGCGATTGTTCCTCGCTCGAATCAATCAATTTGCCGTCCAGCGTCGAAAAAATCGGAAGGCGCGCGTTCGACAACTGCCCGTCGCTTGAGTCGATTTCAATTCCAGACACCATAAAGGAAATCGAAGAGGCAGCCTTTCAAAACACCCGCATAATGAGCCTCGGAAAAACATTCACCATAAAATCGAATGACTATCGGGTGATGAACGGAAAACGGCTTTACAATGGCTCGGAGAACGTCACCTTCACAATCAAGGACGGTCTGGCTTTTGACGGCACTGAAATCCTCTATCCCGTTGTTTTTTCAGAAACCATGACAATTCCAGAGGGCACGCTGACAATAGGAAAAGACGCCTTCGCGCACTGCTACAAATCGATAAAGACAATATCGCTACCCAAATCGCTTCGCTCGATAGATAGGCACGCGTTTTTTTATTGCGGAGTGGAAAAAATGGAATACGCTGGCACTGCCGCAGAATGGAACAGAATCTCCAAAGCTAGTGACTGGAACGAAGGAAGTGCAAAGTGCGTCAAATGCACCGACGGCGACGTGGAATGTTAACCACACGTCATTCCGAACTTGTTTCGGAATCTTTTTTAATGCCACACGGATTCGAGATTGCAGATGCAATCTCTTTAAACAGGAGGAATTGAAAGATGTGCTTCGACTACGCTCAGCAACCGTGCTTCGACTTGCCTCGACTCCGCTCGGCAACCGTCGCTAAGGGAACAGCTCAGCAACCAGCTTGTTCATTGAGCGGAGTCGAAATGCGGTCGGTGAGCGGAGTCGAATCGACGATGATAATAGAGTTTTGAAAAGTGAATAATGAAAATTGCAAAACAGTAAGACTTGGCGATGTAATTTCGAAGGCTGATATTATGCTTAAAGGTATTTTATCAAAAGGCAAATTAGAAAAACTTGAATTTATTCTTCCCCCTCTTGAGTTGCAGGAAAAGTTCGCCGCCTTCGTGCAAGCAGTTGACGCGCAGAAAGCGAAGGCGCAAAAGTCTTTAGAAAAAGCAGAGATTTTGTACAAAGCACTCATGCAGCAATATTTCGGGTAAAATGCACACCAGTCATTGAATTGAAAACGGAAATAATGGAAATAATGGCGAAAAGAAAATCGGGATTTTGAAATCACTTCAAAATCCCGATTGCCATTTGTCTTGTGTTTTCTTTATTGTTTTCTTTATATAAAACAGCCCTATTTAAAGAGAGCCTTAATCTCCTTCGCGTAGATTTCGTTTATCCTGTATCTCATCATCTCCTGCTTGGCTGAAAGTTCCTTGCCTACCTGGAATTCGTTCGCCAAAAGGCCAATCTTGTTGATTCTCTCGTAGCTCTTGAAGCCGTTCTTGGCGTTCACGCGGCCAGCGACCTCGGTCTCAATCAGGCGGAGAACCTCGTTGCTTGTGGCGAGTTCCTCGTAAGTCTTGTACGGAAGCCCGGACTCCTTCGCAAAATCCTCGATTTCAGCCTTCTCCGGCACGACGAGGGCGGCGAGATACCGCTGGTCCTGGCCGAGGACGACGGCGGTCTTGATGTACCTGGACTCCTGCATCTTCATCTCGATTGGGAGAGGCTCCACATTCTCTCCGCCGGTCTGCACGATAGTGTCCTTTATGCGGCCGCGGAGGCAGATTTCGTTGTTCACAGTCAGAATCGCGATGTCGCCGGTGTTGAACCAGCCGTTGTCGTCGATGACTTTGGCGGTGAGCTCAGGCTGCTTGTAGTAGCCCTTCATGACGGTGCCGCCTTTCAACTCAAGGACGCCCTTTTTGCACTTGCCCAAATCCTTGCCGGTCGCCGGGTCCACGACACGGGCGGAAAGTCCGCGGATTGGCGAGCCGACGTTGCCGAAGACCGGGTTCTTTATCGGACGCACCGACACAATCGGCGAAGTCTCGGTGAGACCGTATCCTTCCACGAGCTTGATTCCAATCGCCCAGAAGAACTTGTCCACGGCTGGAGGAAGCGCGCCGCCGCCGGCAACCGCGCTCCTGAAGTTGTTTCCCATCATCTTCCGAATCTTCCTGAAGACGAGAACGCCGCCCAAAAGCTTTATCGGATAGCAGACGAGCCACGGAATGACGAAAGCCGGCCACTGGAGCCACCTCATGTCGTAGCCGAAGCGGGAGGTCTTGCCGAAGAGAACCCTGTCGAGTTTTGAATGGAAGAGGGCTATGTTCGTGAAGAATTTGAAGACCATGTTCGCGATTCCGCCGGTCTTCCTCATCTTCTTGAATATTCCGTCGTAGACAGCCTCGAACACGCGCGGAACGGCCGGAACGACCTGCGGGTTCAGCGTCTGCAAATCCGCCAAAAGAATCGGCCCCACCGGCTTCGAGTAGCAGAGGGTCGCAGCCTGGGAACAGACGACGTACTCCACCGCGCGCTCGAACGCGTGCCAAATCGGCAAAACAAGAAGCCCCCTGTCGCCCGGATAGAGGAAGATTCTCTCGTCCACCTCGTCGAGCTGCGTTATGAAATTTCCGTGGGAGAGCATTACGCCCTTCGGCTGGCCTGTCGTTCCAGACGTGAAGATGATTGTCGCAAGGTCGTCCCACTTGCCCTTCTCCATCTCCTCCTCGACTTTCGACGGATTCTCCTTGTTGAACTCCACTCCCCTCTCAAGAATCGAAGAGAACGAAAGAAGCTCGATTCCGGCGTTTCTTGCGCTCTCCACGTCCTTGTCGGTCGGCTCCTCGAATTCGATGAGCGTCTTCACCAGCGGAAGCTTCTCCCTGATTCCCAAAATTTTTCCGACCTGGCTGGAATTCTCGACGATGACGATTTTGCACTCGGCGAACGAGAGGATGTACTCCAAATCCCCGATTGTGGCGTCGCAGCCTCTCGGAACGTCAATCGCCCCAATCATGAGCAAGCCCATGTCCGCCTGCTGCCATTCCTTTCTGTTGTCGGAAATCAAACCGATGTGCTCTTCCCTCTGGACTCCCATTGAAAGAAGCCCACCCGCGAACAAAACCATGTTCTCGTAAGCTTCCTTGTATGTCGTAGGCTCGAAATGCCCATCATTGAATCTGCTCATCTGAAAAGCGATGTCCGGGTATTCACGAGCGACCTTTCTGAAAAGACGAGGAAGTGTTGTTTCCATAATTGAAAAGCTCCTTAAAAGATTCTGAAAATCGAAAATGACAAAATTCGATTTTTTGTAAATTTTCCACTCCATTATAATTTTGAATCATAGAAAATACTATAAAGGCAAAAAAGAACAGCCCCAATGTTTTTGCAATCGCAAAAACATCATATACTTGTAGTAATTTTTGAAGGCGACCTCCAAAAGAGACCGCCGGATTTCGGGCTTTGGGACTTGCACAAGGAGATGGAAGTCCTTTTTTTGCGGAAAAATGATGTATTGACGTCGTATTTCACCCAAACTACAATGAGAGCAGATTGCGATACTATGGAGGCGGATATGGCAGGAGCAGTTGTTCAAGTCAGAGTCGACAACGAGTTGAAGAAAAAAGCCGCAAGCGTTTTTGAAAATCTTGGACTCGACCTTTCCACAGCGGTGAGAATGTTTTTCACAAGGGCGGTTCAGGTAGGCGGCATTCCTTTTCCTACATCCAACATTCAGGACAAGGATGCATACAACTACGAAGCGGCGATAGAGAATATCATGGAAATTAGAAGACAATCAGTAATAAATGGCACATCAGACATCACTACGGAAGAAATCGACGCAATAATCGATGACTACAGGCGGAGCAAAGTAAAAAAATGAAGTGCTACGCAGTAATCGACACGAACGTTGTTGTTTCGGCATTGCTTTCAGTATTAAAAGACAATGATTTGGCAGAATCAGTGCCTTTAAAAGTACTCTTGATATTACTTTGCAATAAAAATAAAATCACACCCATTTTTAATGATGAAATACTCGCCGAATACAAAGATGTTCTGTCGAGACCTGTCTTCAACATACCAAAATCAAGGCTCGGTCGATTTTTGAACGACATTCGGAAAGCGGGAAAAGCCATGGATGAGGTGGAGACAGACGAAGCCATGCCAGACCCAAAAGATGTGGTATTTTACCGTGTGACATTGGGAGGAAAGCGAGAACAGGACACATACCTCATCACCGGGAACAAAAAGCATTTTCCCTTAAAAGAATTCGTCGTTTCTCCATCAGAATTTCTTGAAATTGTCGAACAGAACAAATAGCAGCGTTTTTTTCAGAAAAAAAATCACACGATGTCGAAGCTGTCATGCAGCATGGACAGGATGGTTTCGTCGGGAACAGTGCCGTCGAAGATTATCGACACCCAGCTCTTCTTGTTCATGTGGTACGCCGGAAAGATTCCCCTCGTCGAAAGGATTTCGTCCAGGCGTTCCTTGCAGACTTTCACGTTCACGATTTCCACGATTTCGGAAGAGGATGATTCCTTGTCCACCTTGCACCTCTGGACAGTGCCGACAATCGAGAACCACTTTCCGCTCACGGCTTTCCTGAACACGGCGTAGGTCGGCAGGTTCTTCCAAAGGAATTCCGGCTTCGTCCCGTATTCTTCAACGATGCGGCCGCAGATTCTCCTCCCCTGCTCCGACTGGAAGAACAAATCCTCGCAGCATTTTTCACGGATTTCCAGAAGCAGCGCCTCGAACTCCCCCCGCACTTCCGCGCTGAACCCGGCCGCGCCCGGCCGCCTGAAATTCGTGTACTCCTCTTCCATATCCGTGTCGACGACCTTCCCACAAAAAGAGCCGTCATATTCGACAAAGGCCTTCATGCCGCACCCCGGAAGCTTCCTCTCAAAACGGAACACATCTTTTCCTTCAATTGATTCCTTCGCAAAGCCGAACGCCTCAAGTTTCTCCAAAAGAACCCTGTGGTTCTTGAAAATTTCATCTTCAATGCTCATGGGATTTGATTCTACCACACTATTTCCGCCCGCCGAATCAACACGGAGAAACAATCGCTTTTTTCTGCTAGAATCGAACAAAATCAAAAATACAGGAGAATCAAAATGAGAATCGCATTGATAAACGAGAACTCACAGGCCGCGAAGAACGCGGTAATTTACAACTCGCTCAAGAAAGTGGCGGACGAGCACGGCTTTGAAGTCGTGAACTACGGAATGTACTCGGCCGATGACAAGGCGCAGCTCACTTACGTGCAGAACGGAATCCTGGCCGCCACGCTCTTGAACTCTGGAGCCGTGGACTACGTAATCACAGGCTGCGGAACAGGAGAGGGAGCGATGCTCGCGTTGAACAGCTTCCCAGGCGTCATCTGCGGCCACGTGGAGACACCGCTCGACGCGTACACGTTCGCCCAGATAAACGACGGAAACGCAATCTCCATTCCGTTCGCGCTCGGATTCGGCTGGGGCGGCGACCTGAACCTCCAGTACATTTTCGAGAAGCTCTTCTGCGAAAAGAGCGGACAGGGCTACCCGAGGGAGCGCGCTGTCCCTGAGCAGCGCAACAAGAAAATCCTCGACGGCGTTCGCGAAATCGCCTTCAAGCCGCTCACGGAAATCCTCAAGAATCTCGACAGGGAGCTTGTGAAGGGAGCGTTCGCGGGAGAGAAATTCCAGGAGTATTTCTTCCGCGACGCAAAGGACGAAGCCATCAAGGCGACCGTCAAAGAGATAATCGGCTAAGAGACCATTCCGGCTTGAAAAATCAAGCGACGGCTCCTCCAAGCCAGACCTTCAGCAATGACACGGCCTCGATTGCCGTGTAGATTCCGAAGAAGGCGAAGAGGACGAAAGAGATTATCCTAAGGGCACCTTCGGGTGCCTTTTTTTTGAGGAAATAGCCGACGAGCATTCCAATCATGTCTGCGAAGAAGAAGCCGACTACGCACGCGCCCCAGACGAGCAGGAGCTTGTCGAATCCGTAGTTCGCTCCGAACGTCACGGCCGTGAACTGGGTCTTGTCGCCAAGTTCCGCCAAGAAAAACGTGCAGAAGACGGCCAATGGGGCGAACTTCAAGCGGCTCTCCTTCGCGTCTTCCTCGTCGTCGTCTTTTTTCAGCAGAGTCGTGACTGCGAAGAAGATGAAGGCCCCCGCAGCCACGAATTTCACTGCCCAGAGGAACGACTTCAGAACCTCGTTCAGCACGCTGCCGAGGAAGACCGCAAGAGCGTTCAGGACAGCGATGGCGACCAAGGTGCCAATCATTATGTCCTTGAGCTTGTACTTGGAAGTCATGCCGACGAGCATCAGCTGCGTCTTGTCGCCGAATTCCGCCATGAACTCGGTCGCCAGCACCGTCAAGAAAACCAATGAAAGTTGTTGCATATTTGTACCTCTAAAAATAATTGCCAAAGTCAAGCAAAAAAAATCGCGTACACGAGAGAATGCACGCGATTAGAGAAAAATAGATGTGCGATAATAAAATCACTTGTAAATTCAAAAGCAGGAGCCGTTGAAACTACACATCTTATAAGGATGCCCTCATTGTAAAAAAAATCTAAAGTTTTTACAACTTCTGCCGATACGATTCATACAAAAGAATTCCGGCCGCGACCGAAACATTCAGGCTGTCGATTTTTCCGCAGGTGGGAATCGAGACAATCGTGTCGCACTGCTCCTCAAGAAGCTTGGCGATTCCGCTTCCCTCGCTCCCCATCACAATCACCGACTTGTCCGCGAAAGAGACGCTCTGCACGCTCTCTCCGCCGGCATCCGCTCCGTACAGCCAGAAGCCGGCTTCCTTCAGGCTCTGGGCGGCGCGCACCAGGTTCGGAACGACGGCGACAGGAACGTAGGCGGAAGCGCCGGCCGAACTGCGGGCGATTATTTCGTTGTCGGAGAAGTCGCTCGCTGAATGGCGGGACGGCATCACGACAAGTGACGCTCCGAACTGGTCGCACGAGCGCAGTATCGCGCCGACATTGTGGGGGTCTGTTATGGAGTCGAGGAAGACGACGACTTTGCGCCCAGAAGCCTCCTTCGCCTCCAAGACCCACTGGTCGAAATCCACGGCGTTCGCGCTGGACTTGAAGTCGCCCTCAATCTCAAGGACGATTCCGCGGTGGTCGCGCGCCACTTCCGGGAGCGTCTTCACGAGAGAATCGAGGCTGCGGCTGTCCGTAGTCTGCACGGATATGTTCGCCTTCTTCGCGAAGTCCAGAATCTTCTTGACACGGGGGCCGACCTTGGACACGCGCAACGTGAAGACGGCGCCGTCCTGCCCTTTTCTGCCCTTCCCGCTCTCATCAGCCAAGCGCCTCACCTTTTCCTCAATGGCGTGGAACCCTGTCACAATCTGTTTCATATCAACCCCCAAACCATGCAAAAAAAGACGGCGGAGAACGAATCCCACCGTCTTTCAAATTCCCTAAAACAAAATCAACTTATCGACCGCAGCAAGAATTTCCAATTCTTGTTCAAGGTCGCTTAGCGACCGCAACACTTCTTGTACTTCTTTCCAGAACCGCACGGGCACGGGTCGTTTCTTCCGACCTTCTCGCCCTCGCGGACGACAGTCATCGGCTTGACGCTTCCGACAGAGTACATCCAGTTTCCGTCGATTTTCTTGAAGTAGCCGATTTCGTGGTGGACTTCGCGGAGATTCTGCTTCGTCGTGTAGGTAGCCTCGAATTCCACGATTCCCTCATCGTCCTCTTCCTTTCCCTTCTCTGTGCGGAGAATCTTGAGGCCGTGCCAAGTAGAGTTCTTCGCCCAGTCCTCAGTCGCCTTCCTGTCGATTTCGGCGATTTTTTCGCCCTCCTCGCAAGAATTGATGATGAAGTCGATTTCCTGTTTCTCGTAGGAAGAATAGCGGGCGCGCATCAAAGCCTCGGCCGTAGGAGCCTTCGCTGTTCCCTTGATGATTGGCTCGCAGCATTCCTCGTATGTTTTTCCTGAGCCGCACGGGCACAAATTCTTTTTCTCTGCCATTTTGATTTCCTTTTTTGTGGGCAATCTTCGACATTTCTCTCCGATTCCCAAATTTCTTGTTTTAAAGTGATGAAATTATACCAAATGTGCCAAAGCGTTTTCAACGATTGGACAATTTCAGTAAAATTGAAGCGAACAGAAATACAGAAATTTTCAAAAGCAAACAATTTTCACTAAATTTTCAGAGGACAAAAATGTCAAACTTTTATTCATCATACGACGTCGCCGTAGTCGGAGGCGGGCACGCTGGTGTCGAGGCGGCTCTTTCATGCGCCAGAATGGGACTCCAGACCATCCTCATAACGCAGACAATCGACTCGATAGCGAGGCTGTCGTGCAACCCGTCCATCGGAGGAATCGCGAAGGGGAACATCGTCAGGGAAATCGACGCGCTCGGCGGTGAGATGGGGAAAATCATAGACAAATCGATGATTCAGTTCAGGATGCTCAACAAAAGCCGGGGGCCGGCAGTGCAGGCACCGCGCTCGCAGGCCGACAAAATCCTCTACTCGCAGATAGCGCGGCAGACCGTGGAGACCACCCCGAACCTGCACACGCTCATGGACACCGTGGTGGACGTCTTGACGACCGAGAGCGACGAGGAGCTGCCGCCGAACACGGAAAGCCAGCAGAAGGGACAGATTCCGGGAGAGCGCACAGAAGAAAAGTCTCTCACGAAAGCCGCAAAATCTGGAAAAAGGCAGAAAGTCACTGCCGTCGTGACGGAAAGGGGAAGAATCATACCGGTGAGAGCGGCGGTGCTGACGACGGGCACCTTCCTCGGCGGGCGGATTTTCATCGGCGAATACGACGCTCCGTGCGGAAGGGTCGGAGAGCAGGGAGCGTTCGGACTCACACAGAGCCTGAACCGGCTCGGATTCACCACGGGAAGGCTCAAGACGGGAACGCCCCCCAGAATCCTCAGGCACACGATAGACTTCTCCAAACTCGAAGAGAATGCGGGAGACAGCGAAATAATCCCTTTCAGCTTCGAGAACGAGAAAGTCGAGCGGCCGATGGTGCCGTGCCACATCGTCTACACGAACGAGGAGACGCACAGGATAATCAGGGAGAACATCGGACGCTCGCCGCTCTACTCTGGAAAAATCAGCGGAGTCGGGCCGCGCTACTGCCCCTCAATCGAAGACAAGGTTATGAGATTCGCGGAAAGGGAGCGGCACCAGCTTTTCGTGGAGCCTGAGTCGCTGATGACGGACGAAATCTACTTGAACGGACTTTCGTCGTCGCTCCCGGAGGAAGTGCAGGACGCTTTCCTTCGCACGATGCCGGGCTTCGAGAACTGCCACGTCGCGCGCCCGGGCTACGCCGTGGAATACGACTACGTGGAGCCGACGCAGCTTTTCGCCTCGCTCGAGACGAAGAGGGTCGCGGGACTTTTCGACGCAGGGCAGATAAACGGAACGTCGGGCTACGAGGAAGCCGCCGGACAGGGACTTGTCGCGGGCATAAACGCAGGACTCTACGCGAGGGCGCACAAGGAGCTTTGCGGAAGCCTTCCGCCGTCGAGGAGCGGGCTTGGGCAGTCGCCGTCGTCGGCCGAAAAAGGCTGCTTCCAGCCGAAGCCGAACTTCACGGAGGAAGAACTCAAGCGTTTCGCGGAAATCTCTGACAGGGAGACGGAACTCGTGAACAAATACCTCGAAGAAAACGCGAAATCGAACGGAAACGGAAATTTCAGGAAGATACCGGAATGGAAGCCGCTCATCCTCGGACGCGACGAAGCGTACATCGGAGTCTTGATAGACGATTTGGTGACACTCGGAACGAAGGAGCCGTACAGAATGTTCACCGCGAGGGCCGAGTACAGGCTCAAGCTCAGGCACGACACGGCCGACAGGAGGCTTTCGAAAAAGGCGTTCGATGTCGGAACAAAGACGGAGGCGCAGCTGAAGGCGACAGAGCTCAAGTACCAGCAGGTCGACGAGGCAGTGGAAATCATCCTCAAGAGACCGGACGCGGAGAACCCAGGATTCCCGCACCTCGTCTGGGAAATAGCGCAGGAGGACGCGAAGTACAAATACTACATCGAAAAGCAAGACGCGCGCGTCGAGAAGATGCACAAGATGGAGAAATTCCACATTCCGCTCGACTTCGACTACGGCAAGATTCCAGCGTTGAGCGCGGAAAGCCGGCAGAAGCTCGAAGCCGTGCGCCCGCTCACACTGGGGCAGGCGTCGAGGATTTCGGGCATCAGGAACAGCGACATAATGCTCTTGATGGTCTACCTGAAATAGGATTTTTTACTGAAGAATCAAAGCGATTCGGCGAAGTCGGAAAGGTTGATTCCGTGGAAGAGATAGTTCCCGGAACCGACCTTGACCTCGACCCCCGAATCGCGGAGGATGCGCATCCTGTTCAAAAGCTCGGAACCGGCAAGGCGGAAATTGTCGGGCGTGAAAATCGCCGCTATCCCCTGCTCGGCAAGGAAAGACTTGTTGGCGAGGAAAAAATCAGCGTCGAAAAGGGAATTTCCGACGACCTCGTTCGGCACCACCTTCTGAATAACCTGGTCGTCGATTGTCTTCATCTCCTCGAAAAGCGAGAAGTCAATCTTCACCTTCTGGTTGTGCCTCTTCACCGAATAGATGAACCTGTTGTATTTTTTCGGGTCGCAGAGAAAATCTACTCCCTTGAAGCAAACGCCGAGGAATTCTCCGCTTCCGAGCAGGGAAAAGGCCGCCGCCACCGAATCGTCGCTGAAATTCTCCTTTATGCCGCTGTCGATTTGGAGATAGAACTTCAGTTCCATGCCCTTCGAGCCGTATTCCTTCCGGATTTCCTGCACGACGGAGACGAGCGACTTCGGCGTGTCGAAGCCCTTCATGGCGTAAAGCGGAAGATTGCACACGGCCTGTTCGACAAAATGTGAGTAAGACTCCGATATGGAGCCCTCAAAAAGACAACGCGCGTCGGCTTCAGAATTCATTCTGACAACGGAAAAACCCATCGTCTCCTTCGGAGAAATTCCCGGAATGTAGAATCCAGACCATTTCTCGAACGCCATCTGGTTCATTCCCGCCTCAAGGTTCAGATTCGAATCAATTTTACCCGTCATACAAATCCCCTAAGCCCACTCGCCGTCGATTTTCTTCAAGAATTCCGACTTCTCGCCATCGGAAAGGAACGAAGCCCTGAAACTGTTCTTCACGATTTCCTTCAACTCGCTTTTTTTGAACCCTATTTTTGAATAGGCGTTCCAATACTCGTCGAGCAACTCGACCTTGAAGAAGAGCGGATCGTCGGTGTTCAGCGTCACGCAGATTCCCTTGTCGAAGAATTTGCGAATCGGATGCTCATTCAGTTTCTTCACGTATTTCTTCGTGAACACGTTGCTGGTGGGGCATATCTCAAGCGGGATTTTTCTTTGCACAAGGGTGTCCATCAGCTTTTCGTCGAAGACGGACGATATTCCATGCCCGATTCTAGAAGCCTTGAGTATGTCGATTGTGTCCCAGACGGATTCAGGCCCCACGTCCTCCCCCGCATGGGCTACGGCGACAAGCCCGTTCTCGACCGCCCTCTTGAAGACCGGCCCGAACTCGCGCGCGGGTCCCTTCGACTCCGCTCCACCAAGCCCGATTCCTATCACTTCGGGAATCTTGTTCGCCAGAATCAAATCAAGGTTGCTCTCGGAATTGGCCAGCCCGAAAGTCCTCGAAACGTCAAGGAGCATTTTCACGTCGACGCCGGTCTCCTCTTTGAGCTTCGCTATGTTCCTGTGGTAGCTTTCCATCATCGCCCCGAACTCGAACCCCTTCTTGAGGAACGCGGACGGGGAAGCGAAGACCTCCGCATAGGAAATTCCGTTCCTGACGATGTAGTCCTTCAAATCATCGAATATCAAGTCGAAATCGTCGACGGACTCGTACAAGTCCTGCACCTTCAAGTATGCCTGTATGAATCCGTTCAAGTCGCTGTAGTCGAAAATGCACTTTATCTGCTCGGCGGCTTCCGCCTTGGACACTCCGGGGTACTTCTTCATATAAAGCCGGGTGATGGAATCAAAACTGATTACAGCCTCTATGTGCAGATGCAACTCCGCCTTGGGCACTTTCCTGAAAAAATCATAAAAATCAGATTTGACGATCATCACCAAGCTCCAGTCGATTCGATTTGACGATGGAAGGCTCTGGAAAACCGGAGAGTTTTTCAAAGTCTTCCATGTTGTTTTTGATTATCGGCATTATTTCAAATTAAGTGAAGATTCAAGCTCGTCTACGAGACGAGCGAACACGTCCAACGCGCTCTGCACAGGCTCCGGGCTGGACATGTCCACGCCGGCGACCTTCAGGCTCTCGATAGGATACCTTGAGCCTCCCGACCTCAAGAACTTGAAGTAGTCCTCCCGCTCCTTCTCGCCGCCCTCGGTGACCCTCTTCGCGAGCGCGAGCGAAGCCGAGATTCCCGTGGCGTACTTGTAGACGTAGAACGAGCCGTAGAAGTGCGGAATACGCAGCCCCTCCATGTCGCTCGAATCCTCGAAGACCATCTCAGGCCCGAAGTACTGTTCCAAAAGACCCCTGTAGATTTTCCTGAGCACGTCCGCGGAAAGGGGGACGCCGTTCTCCACCGACTCGTGCGCCTTGAGCTCGAATTCCGCGAACATCGTCTGCCTGTGAAGCGTCGCGAGGATGTCGTTCGCCCTCATCGCGAGCAGGTAGTTCCTCATGTCCGCATCCTTCGCGTTCTTCAGAAGATGCTCGAACACAAGCTCCTCGTTGAAAGTCGAAGCGACCTCCGCCTCGAAAATCGTGTAGCCGTATTGCATGAAGGGGTTGCTGTTCTTGGAGTACCACGAGTGCATTGAGTGCCCGCCCTCGTGCGCCATCGTGAACACGTCCCTGATATCGTCGTCCTTGTAGTTCAGGAGAATGTACGGATAGCCGGTGTAGACGCCGGAAGAGAACGCGCCGCTCCTCTTGCCCTTGTTCTCGTACCTGTCGACCCAGCCGCCAAGAAGCCCTGAGCAGAGGGTGTCCGTGTACTCCTTTCCGAGAGGGGCGAGCGCGCCGCGGCAAATCTCCACGGCCTCGTCGTAGCTGGTCTTCGTCTTCACGTTCTTCACGAGGGGAACGTACACGTCGTAGTGCCTGAGCTCGTCCACGCCGAGCACCTTCTTCCTGAGAGAGTAGAATTTGTGCAGAGCCGGAAGGTTCTTGTGCACGGTGTCGATGAGGTTCTTGTAGACAGAGACGGGCACCTTGTCGCCGTAGAGCTTGGACTCAAGGGAAGAGCCGTATCCGCGGGCGCGCGCCACGAACACGTCGTGCTGGACGCTCCCGGAATAGAGCGCGGCGATGGTGTTCCGGTTCCTCACGAAGCCGTCGTAGAATTTGTCGTACGCCTCCTTCCTCACGCTCCTGTCGGGGTTCTGCATGAAGAGCGACCATGTGGACTGCGTGAGCGGCTGCTCCTCCCCGTCCACACTGACAAAGCCGAACTGCAGGTCGACGTTCGTGAGCATGCTGAAGGCGTTGTGCGCCGTCTGGGCGGACTCCGCCTGGAGGGAGAGGATGCGCTCCTCCTTTTCGCTGAGCGTATACGGCTTGTAGTGGAGCGACTTCCTCACATAAATCCTGTAGTCGTCGAATTCCTTCCTTGAGAGCCACTCGTCGATTTTCGCGTCGTCAATCGACATGAGCTCCGGGTCGAAGAAAGACGTCTCGGCGAGAGCCTTGGTATAGGCCATCGTAGCCCTTCCGTCCTTGTCCTGCGAGGCGGGGTCGCCCTCGTCGGCGGTGAGCTTGAGTCCGGCGTAGTTCGAGACCGTCTCAAGCACCCTGTACAAAGCCTCCAAAGCCTTCAAAGCCCCCAAAAGAGACTCAGCGGACTCGCCGAGCTTCCCCTTGAAAGCGGCCACGGCCCCGGAAAGAGACGGAATAGAGGCAAGCGCGGCCTCCCAGTCCGAATCCGATTTGTAGAGAGTGGTCAAATCCCACTTGTCGCCCTCAGGCACGTCCTTTCTTTCTGGAATGTTCTTAGCCATTTTTCTAATTTCTCCTTGTTCTTCCTTCCTTTCTTTTCCTTATATTTCTCATCAGGCCTTGTTCTCCGGCCTGCCCTCGAACCAGTTCCTGAAAAGCTCCGGCCAGACGCTGCACTCCTTCTCCTGGCAGCTTCCGTCAGCCTTCGCAGTCTTCGCGGTGGCGAGGGAAAGTCCGTGGCAGCCGCGCTCGAAAAGGTGGTACTCGAACGGAATGCCCGAAAGCCTGAGCGCGGACACGAGCCTGAACGAATTCTCCATCGGGACGGACTCGTCGGCGGTCGTGTGCCAGATGAACGAAGGCGGGAACGACTCGTCGATGTGCTCCTCGATGCTCACGAATTCCCTCACGTCGAGGTTGTTTTTTCCGAGGACGTTCCGAATTGAATCCTCGTGGCAGAAATTTATGTCGGAAGTTATGACCGGATAGCAGAGGATGAGGAAATTCGGCCGGGTCTCCTCGGGCGTGTACGGAAGAAGATCCTGGATTATCCCGGACCGCCAGTAACATCCGAGCGACGCGGCTAGATGCCCGCCCGCGCTGAAACCGCAGACGATTATCCTGTTTTCGTCGACGTTCCATTCATCCGCGTTCCGTCTGACGAGCGCGACAGCCTCGGCAAGGTCGCACATCGCGGCAGGGAACTCCATCGGAGCCAGTGAATAGCTCAGCACCATCGCGTGATAGCCGAGCGCATTCATCTTCTTCGCAACAGGCTCCGATTCCCGTTCCGAAAGATGCTCGTACCCTCCGCCGGGACAAACCACGACCATCGGAAGTTTCTTTTCCGTGTCGAGCATGAACGTCCTGACGAACGGCTTCTGATTCGAGTTGTCGATTTTACCCGAATAGTTTACCGGAAGTTGAATTGTCTCAGATTTTTTTTCACTCATTGTTCGATTCTAGCGCAAAAGGCTTTCGCGCAAAAGACAAAAAAAAATCCGCGCTTAAAGGAGGAGAAACTGCGCGGATTTTTATAGGAGGTCGCACCTGACAGATGCAACCGAGAAACGTTAAAAACTGACGAAAGATTTTTGGCGTTTCTGTTTTTCTTGCTGCTGAGAAGTATATTAGACTTGAATATGATTTAAATCAATACCTTTTTGTGTTTTTTTCTGCTTTTTTCTGCTTTTTTTCGGAAATCTTTTGATTTTCATCACATCGCACTGAAAACGCTTGAATATTTCGCAAACAATACAGTCCTTTACACAAATTTCATTGAGGCGAATCTGCAATTTTCTCGGCAATCTGATAGAATCACATCGGAACAAAAAACACGCGCCCGGAGAGAAAGGTCACGGGCGGAAGGGGAAAAAATGCAAAGAATCGGAATAATAGGGGCGATGGACGAGGAAGTCTCCTACCTCAAGTCGATAGCCGAGGACAAGACCGAGAAGGACGGTTTCGTCTCAGGGAAAATCGGAGGGAAGGAAGTCGTCATAGTGATGAGCGGAATCGGCAAGGTGAACGCGGCGTTGTGCGCGCAGAGGCTCATCAGGGAGTTCGGGGCGACGCGCGTCATCAACACGGGAATAGCGGGCGCGGCCGGAAAGGGGCTTAGCGTGCTGGACATGGTGGCTTCCACGGACGCGGTGTACCACGACTTCGACGTGACGGGATTCGGCTACAAGCCCACTGTGATACCCCGCATGGAGACTTCGGAATTCAAGGCGGACGAGCGCATGAGGAAGGCGGCACTGGAGTCGTTCAACGAGCTGAAGGACACGGAAGACTTCAGGAACCACAAAATCGTTGAGGGGAGGATAGCGTCCGGCGACCAGTTCATATCGAGCAGGGAGGTCAAGGACAGGATAATCGCCCTCTGCGCCCCGGCCTGCGTGGAGATGGAGGGCGCGGCCATAGCGCACGCGTGCTTCGTCAACAAGACCCCGTTCCTCATCCTCAGATGCATGAGCGACTGCGCGGACGACGGCGAGGAGGCGACGTACAGCTTCAACGACAAGACCGCCGCGAACATGAGCGCGCTCACAGTGAAAGGAATCATAGAACGCTTGTAATATAGGAAGTTTTTAATTTTTGGAGGTGAAAAACATGCCAGAGCTGAAGAAGTACAATGTGGACTCGTTCAATTTGGACCACACGAAAGTGGTGGCTCCGTTCGTGAGGACGGCGGCGAATAAAGTCGGAGAGAAAGGCGACGTGGTGACGAAGTTCGACATAAGGATATGCCAGCCGAACAAGGAATTCATGCCAACTGGGGCGATACACACGATAGAGCACATAGTCGCGGAGTACCTGAGGGACGAGATAGACACGGTGATTGACTTCTCACCGATGGGATGCAGGACAGGATTCTACCTGACGGTCTGGGGCGACGTGGACGAGGAGTTCATCGCCAGCCACCTGCTTCCGGTCTTCAAGAAAGTCGCAGAATGGGAGGGAGACATACCGGCGGCGAACGAGATACAGTGCGGCAACTACCGCGACATGGACCTCGAAGGGGCGAAGCACTTCGCCAAGCAGTGGGTGGACGGAATAGAGAGCAAGGGCTGGAACTGCTACAAGTGACCGACACGGAATAAAAACAGACCTGTCCGACCGCTTAGGCACCGCTCAGGTCTAATCAGGAGTTTCTCTGAATGAACTGGTATCTCAAACTCAAGGAGACGATATCGTCGGTCGCACCGATAATGCTCCTCGTATTCATCCTTGGAAACACGATTGCGCCGATTGGGGGCGAAACAATGTCCCGGTTCCTTGTCGGCGGAGTTCTCGTCATCCTCGGACTCACAATTTTCTTGATGGGAGTCGACATAGGAATACTCCCGATTGGAGAAAGGGCAGGAGCCGCCCTCACTTCAAAGCGCAACCTGCCGCTGCTTCTGGCGGCGTCGTTCTTCATCGGCTTCATGATAACGATAGCGGAGCCGGACGTCCAAGTCCTCGCCGACCAGGTGAAGGGCATAGCGCAGGGCGTGTCCAAATGGGGGCTGATTCTCTTCATCGCGGCGGGAATCGGCCTTTTCGTCACTCTCGGAATACTGAGGACGGTGCTCTCGATTCCGCTCAGGATAGTGCTCATAGTCTCGTACATAGCGGTCTTCGCAATGGCGTTCGCGACACCGGAGACGTTCCAGGGGGTCGCGTTCGACTCGGGCGGAGCCACCACGGGGCCTATGACCGTCCCGTTCATCATGGCTCTCGGAGTCGGAGTCGCGGCAGTCAGGGCAAAGAAGGCGAAGGACAGCGGAGACCACTCAAGCGACGACTCGTTCGGACTCACGGGAATCGCGTCCATAGGGCCTGTGGCGGCTGTCTGCCTCTACGGCATGGTGGCGGGGAATTCAGGCGGAGCGGCGGAAGGCGCGATTGAGGAAGCCGCGGGACACGGAGCGGCGGAGGGGCTTTCGATATTCGCGGCCCTACTTCCTCCGATACTCAAGGAAGTCGCGAGCGCGCTCTCCCCTCTCGTGCTGATGGCGGCGGTGTTCCAGATCTTCCTCATAAAGATGCCGCCTTTCCAGGTCATAAGGATGGTGCGTGGTCTCGTGTTCAGTTTCGCGGGGCTTGTGCTGTTCCTTTTGGGCGCGCAGGGCGGATTCATGCCGGCGGGGGAGAGGCTCGGCGAGGTTCTCGGAGAATTCGCCGTTTCAGGAGACAAATTCGTGAAAGTGTTCAACTCGGCGGGGGAAGTCACAAGCTCACTCGACATTCCGGGAATCGTGCAGGTCGTCCTGCTGATACTCGTCGGCTGCGTCTTCGGGGCCGTGGTCGTGTCGGCGGAGCCTGCCGTGTGGGTTTTGACCGACCAAGTGGAAAGCGTGTCGGGCGGAACGATAAAGAGGAAGGTAATGCTCGCCGCGTTGAGCTCGGGCGTCGCGATATCGATAGGAATATCCATGGCGAGGGTGCTGTTCGGATTCTCTCTCTGGTACATACTCATTCCGGGATACGCAATCGCGCTCGTCATGACGCTCTTCTGCCCTAAGCTCTTCACGGGCATAGCGTTCGACTCAGGCGGCGTCGCGTCGGGGCCGATGACCAGCACGTTCGTGCTCTCATTTACGCTCGGTGCGAGCGCGGCGTCGGGGGGAAACCCGGCGGTGGACGCGTTCGGAGTGATAGCCCTCGTCGCGATGACACCGCTCATAGCGATACAGGTGCTCGGAATTTTCTACAAGCTCAAGACAGCGGCGGCCAAGAAGCAGCCGGGAGGCGAGAAATGAAGCTCATCACAAGCATAGTCCCGCACGACAAGGGGGAGCGGCTCACGAAAGCGGCGATGGAGAGCGGCTGCAGGGGCGGAACGGTGCTCATAGGCCGCGGACTGGCGAAATCGAACCTGATGGCGGTCCTTGGGCTAGGAGAATCGACTAAGGACGTCATCATGATGATTCTTGAGGACTCGGTGATGGAGCCGGTCTTCAACACGATACTCCGGGCGACATCGAAGGAGAAGCGCAATTTCGGAGAGATTTTCGTGACGGACGTGGACGCGTTCTTCAGGAGCGGAAACGACGGAATAAAGAGAGACGAAAAAGGCGACAACAACGATGGAACGGAGAGGAAGGGCAAGACCATGAACGAGATGATTTGCGCGATAGTGAACAAGGGATACGCCGACGACGTTATGGCGGCGGCACGGAAAGCGGGCGCGGGCGGCGGCACGGTCGTCAGCGCGAGGGGAACGGCAAGGGAGACGGACGAGCAGTTCTTCGGAACCCACATCGTCCCGGAAAAGGAAATGCTCATCATAATCGTCCCGGCAGAGAAGAAGGATTCCGTCCTCCAGTCGATACGGGAGCTGAAATGCCTCAAGGAACCGGGAATGGGAATAGCGTACTCAACTCCGGTGGAGAATTTCGGGCTTCTTGGCAAGCGGGGATAGCAGATGACAACGAAAGAGACTGCTCTCGCACTTCTGGGCGGGAACGGCTTCGTCTCGGGAGAGTCGCTCGCAAAGGAGTGCGCCGTCAGCAGGGCGGCCGTGAACAAGGCGATAAAGGCTCTCCGCGACGACGGATATTCGATAGAAGCCGTGACGAACAAAGGCTACAGGCTCGTCTCGGAGCCGGACAGGATTTCGGCGGACGCGATACGGCAGGCGATGGAGTCGATGGGCGCGAATCCGGGGGAAATCACCGTGTTCGACAGAATCGACTCCACGAACACGGAGGCGAAGCGCAGGTGCGCGTCATCGGGAGCGTTCAGGCTCGAAAACGGAACGCTGACCGGGAACGGAGAGAAGCTGCACCGGTCGCTTCTCGTCGCAGGAGCGCAGACGGCCGGCAGGGGACGCATGGGAAGGGTCTTCTCATCCCCAGCGAATTCCGGCATCTACTTCACGCTGGTCTACTCACCAAAGAACGGAATAACGAACCCGGCCCTTCTAACGGCGGCGGCCGCGGTGGCCGTCTCGGAGTCGATAGACGGGCTGTACGCCCTTTCCGGGGAATACGCCACCAGAATCAAGTGGGTCAACGACGTCTTCCTTCCGGCGGGGGAATACTCGCAGAAGAAAATAGCGGGAATTCTGACCGAGGGAATCAGCAACTTCGAGACGGGAACGATAGAGTCGGCAATCGTGGGAATCGGAATCAACGTGAGGAACGGAGGATTTTCGGGAGAGCTTTCGAAAATCGCGGGAAGCGTAGAGGACATTCTGAAGGAAAGGGGACGGACGGAGACCGCAAGCAGGAACGCAATCGTCGCGAATGTGGCGGGAAGGCTCCTCTCGATATATGACCGCATGGACAACGGAACGCCCGACGGGAAAATGATGGAGACGTACAAGGCGAAATCGATGCTGGTTGGGAAAAAAGTCCGGGTGAACCCCGCCGCAGGGCTTGAGGGCGAATCATACGAGGCGGAAGTCCTGGACATAACGGACCAGGCGGAACTCGTCGTAAAAGACGGCGGCGGAAAGACGCACACGCTGAGTTCGGGGGAAGTGAGCCTCCACTCCTACGATTTTGTGTGATTCCATGTTATAATTTCTAGTTGATTTTTTTGTAGGAGAAAGATATGGACTTTTTGAACAACGACGACATCGACCCGACGATAGCGGCAATGCTTGCCGACGTGAACGACTCGAAACCGGGCTACTCTTCATACGACGACGGCTCGGACAGCGGAAACATGTTCGACTTCTCTACGGACAACATAGGAACTACGGCCGTCGATTTGGACGGCAACCCGAACGCGGCCCCGCACAAAGTCGACATGAGAAGGGAGAAATTCCTCCCAATAGAGAAGACGCACTCCGACGAACCGACAGGATATTTCGACGACAAGACATACGACAACGGAAGCTACTACAAGACCGCGCTCGAAGGCGAAGGACCTGCGGGGCAGAGGGTCAACCAGATTCTGAAAAAATACCTCACATGCCAGGATCCGAAAGAGAAAAGCCAGTACAGGATGCAGATTGTCAACGCATGGTGGGAGCTTCTCCGGGTGATAAGCTCGAAAGTCGTGGACAAGCACCTTCCGATGGCGAAAAGGATGCTCGTCAGGTACGGAGTCGCGCTCCCGTCGCTCTTCACGCCAGAACAGAAGAAACTCTTCTCCACGGCGTTCTTCGAGAACGAGACTGGAGAGCCTGTCTACTACCTCGACGAATGGCTCTCGGAGATAGCGAAGAACCACATCGCCCCTTCGGCGACGGACGAGAAGAGAGTCAGGATCGAGTCCGGCGAGAACGGAGAGAAGCAGAAGCTCCTCCAGCTCAAGGCCAAGAACGACGGAAGAATACAGGCCGCGGAAGGATTCGCGAATTCGAAGATTGCCGAGAGGCAGAGCCTTGAGAGCGAGTTGAAGAACAGAATCGAGTCCATCTGCGAGCACGAGAAGGTCATCGGACTCGACGGAAACATAACGAGGTCGTACACGGACGCCCAGAAGAGCCTCTTCTCCGACATCTTCGAGCGTCTCAGGGGACTGCAGAGAATCGACAAGGACCTCTCGAAATTCATAGCGGACCTTGAGGAAGCGAAGGAAATCGGAATCTCCCTCGAACAGAAGCTCGGAAACGCGGGCGAAGGCGACTCGGACATCGACTCGTCGCTCATCGAGGACGAATTCTCCACAATCAGGCAGATGGCGAAGATGGCGTGCGGAAGGCGCGGAAATCCGTTCCCGATGTACTCCAGGGAATTCTACCACTGCACACCGGCCGGAACCGGGTTCAGGGAGGAAGTCATCAAGATACTCCGCGAAATCGAAATGGAGGACAGGAGCGTCTTCAGGAAAAAGGCGAGGGGCATCACGAACAGAATCGTGCCTTTCGTCATCCTCATTCCGTCATACGGAGACTTCGGATTCTGCTGGCAGCCGTTCGACAGGCTCAACCGCTCGTCAAGCCGAGGCCGCCTCGTAATCCCGATGTATCCGAAGAACCTGCGCGTCTCGCTCCTCATGGCGGTGGCGGACTACCGCTGGCAGTACGCGAAGGAAAGGGCGATAGACTGGACGGATCCGGAGGACGGAATCACAGGACAGTACTACCAGTACATAGACGCGAAGAAGCTCAAGGGTGAAATCAAGTCGTACTTCATCGCCGACTATGTTACATGGATGACGAAGGAAATCAACGGAACGCAGGTCATGGAGAAGGAACTCCGCGGAATTTTCTGGAGGAACATTCCGTTCTGCAAGGAGACGAGGGAGAAGCTCAGCAAGAGAAGCATGGTCTACCTCGACCTCTACAGGAAGGACGATGTCCGCATGAGCACGTTCACGAAAGAGGAAGTGAGGGAATACCAGAAGGTGAACTCCCCATACGACGATTTGAACTTCCCAGGAGAAAGGAAGCCGAAGAAGCTGTAGAAGCCCTTTCTTCCTAAAAACAAAAAGCCGCGCCTGTCTTGGAGTGCCGAAGCAATTTCGGCTTTTCCTAACAAGCGCGGCTTTTTTTGTCCACGAAAGTCCGAGGACAGTTTTTCAAATACGGTGCATCGAGGAGAAGACCTTCTCGGACATGACGTTTATCTCCACGCCCATCTTCTCGCCCTCGTCGGTCAGGATTTTTCTCATCTCGTCTATCGAGACATCCGCCGAATCGAGGCTCACCATCATCATCATCACGAAGTTGCCCGAAAGAATCGACTGCGTGATGTCCGAAATATTGATTTTGTGGGATGAGAGCAGCGCGCTCACACCCGCTATAATGCCCACTTTGTCGCTTCCGACAACCGTTATAATTGCGTTCATGCCTTCAATTCTAGTGAAATGGCGGAGCGCGTTCAACAAAACCGCGATTTCTGCCCTCCCCTCCATGTGCTATAATCATCGAATCATGAAGATATACATAACACGCCACGGACAGACAGATTGGAACACGAAGTGGAAGCTCCAGGGAAGGACGGACACGGAACTGAACGACTTCGGAAGGGAGCAGGCGAGAAAAACGGGAGAGGGGCTGCGGCGGACAGGAATAAGGTTCGACAGGGTGTACTCAAGCCCGCTCAAGAGGGCTTTGGAGACGGCGGCAATAATAAGCGATTTCGCGCAGGAAGCGGTCATGAAGGACGACAGACTCATAGAGCTTTCATTCGGGCAGGCGGAGGGGACGACGGGCGAGGAGCGGAAGTCCATTCCAGAGCTTTCCGGCTTCGACAACTTCTTCACGGACCCGGAAAAATACGTCGCGAAAGAGGGGGCGGAGAGCTTCGAGTCGGTACTGGCGCGGACGGCGGATTTCTGGGAAAACGAGATAAGGCCGCTCGAAAAAGAAGTTTCAAACATACTTGTAGTGACGCACGGCGGAACACTCCAGTCATTGCTGCTGCACATAGACCACAGGGAACTCCGCGACTACTGGAAAGTCCGGTTTCCCAACTGCTCGATGAACCTCGTGTCGCTCAAGAACGGCTCGTTCAAGCTTGAATGGAACAGCAGGCTCTTCTATTGAGCGGAACGGCGCACAAAAGGCATTTTTCTGTTTAAAAATTTGAAATTAGTGTTAAAATGGAAAAAGAACTGCAAACAAAATGAAACTTTCACGATTCGCTAAATGTTTCATCTCCTCGCTCGTCTCGGCGGGACTTGATTTTCTGATATTCTATCTGGTGAACAAATTCCTCTCGATAACACTGGCGACAATCATAGCCAGGGTCGCGTCGACTACGGTCAACTTCATCATAAACAAATTCTGGGCGTTCGAGAGCCAAAAAAAATCAGCGAAGGAACCGATTTTCTTCGGCATCCTCTTCGTCTGCAAGATGGCGGCAAGCGCGGCATTGGTCACGCTCTTCCGCAATCTCCTCTTGGAAACGCCGATTCCTACAATCGTCATAAAAATATGCGTAGACGGCACGCTCTTCTTCGTGAGCTACCTCGTGCAGAAAAAATTCATATTCGTCTGATTTCAGACAGGGGGTTTTTATGTTTTTCAAAAGTCTTCAATTCAAATTGATGGCTATGGTTCTTTCGATCGTCGTCTTGTCGAACGTGGCGATGGAGATTCTTGCGTCCAAGCTCTCCTCGTCCACGTTCACGGACACAGTCCACAACTTGATGGACTCCACAACGGAGAACGTCGAGAGCAAAATCATCTCGGACCTGGAAAAGAGCTTCCGGCTCATCGAGGGTGTCGCCGCGTCCGACACGGCGAGGAACCCGGACATGGAGCTGCAGGAGAGGTGCGAAGCGATTTCCGAGATAAAATCGATAAACGAAATCTACGAGAACATCTGCTACTACGACGCGGAGGGGAATTCCTACTCGGCGGCGGGACAAGCGATAAACATGGGCGACAGCGAGTTCTTCCGGGAAACGATAAAAGGGAAGAGGTTCGTCGACGAGCCTGCGATAAGCCGCGTTTCGGGAGAGCTTCTGCAGCACTTCTGCGTGCCAATCTACGACAGGAGCAGGAGAATCACGGGAATCATAGTCGCGAACGTCAGGGGAGACGTGCTCTCCAAGCAGCTTTCGACGGTCAAATTCGGAAAATCGTCCGACATCGTGGTGTTCGACAGGGCGGACGGAAAAGTCGTGGCTTCCACGAACGTCGAGGAAGTGAAGGCGGGAAACACGGTAAACAGCAAGGACGACGACGGAATCACGCCAATCATCGAGAAGGTGATGGCGGGAGAGAGAGGCGGGCAGAGCTTCATCGACTCGCACACGGGTGTGAAGATGGTTTCGGCATTCTCGCCAATCGAGGGGACTTCATGGTCGGTGCTCTGCGTGTGCCCGTATTCGGACTTCTACGCGGGACTCACCCACATGCTCAGGATAATGACAATCGTTCTCATAGTCGTCCTGGTCATAGCCGGGGTCGCGAGCGGAGCGGTAGTGTCCAAATCGATCAAGCCTCTCAAGGAAGTCAAGGCGGCCATCGAGGACATCGCAAACGGAGACGCGGACCTCACGAAGAGGATAAAGGCAAAGAGCAAGGACGAAATCGGAGACGTGGTGAGGGGATTCAACACGTTCACGGAAAAACTCCAGACGATAATCTCCCGCGTGAAAGACTCCAAGGCCGTTCTTGGAGAGGCCGGAACGAACCTCGCGGCATGCACCGACGACACAAGCACGTCGATAACGGAAATCCTCGCGAACATAGAATCGGTCCACGGGCAGGTCACGAACCAGAGCAACAGCGTCCACGAGACTGCCGGAGCCGTGAACGAGATAGCGTCGAACATAGAATCGCTCGAACGCATGATTTCAACGCAGAGCGCGAGCGTCTCGCAGGCTTCGGCGGCGGTCGAGCAGATGATTGGAAACATCGGCTCCGTGAACAACTCCGTTGAGAAGATGACATCATCGTTCGACGCCCTATCGTCGAGCGCGCACACAGGTTCGGGACTGATGGCGGAGCTAACCGAGAGAATAACAAGGATAACGAACATGAGCGAGACGCTGCAGGAGGCGAACACGGCAATCGCGGCGATAGCGGAGCAGACGAACCTTCTCGCTATGAACGCCGCAATCGAAGCGGCTCATGCGGGCGAGGCGGGAAAGGGATTCTCGGTCGTCGCAGACGAAATCAGGAAGCTTTCCGAGACTTCAGGGCAGCAGTCGAACACAATCGGAGAGCAGCTGACGAGCATGAAGAACGCAATCACGGAAGTCGTGGAGGTGTCGGAGAAATCGAACCACGCGTTCGTGGAAGTCACCAACAGGATTTCAGAGACCGACCAGCTCGTTCACCAGATCCAGTCGGCGATGGAAGAGCAGAACGAAGGCTCCATGCAGATAAGCGAGGCGCTGCACTCGATGAACGACAGCACGTCTGAAGTGCGCACCGCGAGCCACGAGATGGCCGAAGGAAACAAGGCGATTCTCGAAGGAGTCAGGAACCTGCAGGACGCGACAGGCGTAATCCAGGACAGCATGGACGAGATGGGAATCGGAGCCAGAAAAATCAACGAGACGGGGGCCGCCCTCACGGAAATCGCGGGCAACATGAGCACCTCAATCGACAGCATCGGACGGGAAATCGACCAGTTCAAAGTCTGAGCCGACCAGAACAAAAAGCGAAAAGCCGCGCAAGCCATTTTTACATGGGCACGCGCGGCCTTTTTGTTGCCGACAGCGGAAAAACAGATTAAACCTGTTCGGAAAATTCAGTTTCGGAACAGGTCTATCTGCTCCGTCAAAAATCAAATGCGCACGACCGGGTCGGTTCCGTGGCAGAGACCGTTTCTTCCGCTTTCCTTAACGGAATAGACGGACTTGTCCGCGACAGAGAAGAGTGAATCGTAGTCCACGCCGTGCTGCGGAGTCGAGGCCATGCCAACGCTCGCGCTTATCCTCACTGTATCGGAGCCGGTGCTAGTCTCGCAGGCGGCCTCCACTATGCGCTTCGCCTTCTGTACGGCGATTTCCTTTCCGGGAATGTCGTTCAGCAAAACAACGAACTCGTCGCCGCCGAAACGTCCCACCAAGTCCGTCGGCCTGAAAAGCTTCCTGAGCACATCGCCGAACGAATGCAGGAGAGCGTCGCCCGCCTGGTGTCCGAGGGTGTCGTTGACTTCCTTGAAGTGGTCCAAATCAACGACTATCAAAGTGGAGAACACGCCAATCCTGTTCTCCGAAAGTTTTCCCCGGCACAGCCGCTCGAAAGTGGCCTTGTTCAAAAGCCCGGTCAACTTGTCCACCTCAGCGTCTTTGCGGTACGAGTCGCGGGAAGAGCGGATTTTGTTTATGGCGACAGCCATCTGGCCAAGTTCGTCGTCCTCCAGTTCGGAAAATGAAAGAGAATCCTCCGAGCCTTTCGCGGCGCGGTCCACAAGGCTCGATATGGCGCGGATTTTCCTTGTGGCCTTCTCGGCGATGAAGGCGGAGACGAGGGCCAACACGAAAAGCATTATTCCGCCTATGACGACGGCGGCCAACGCGTCTATGACGACCTCCTGCCAGATGTACTTGTACGACTTCTCCGTTATGACGACCCACCCCGAAATCTCGTTTTTGGAATAGCAGACCAGCATCCTCTCTTTCTTCCCGCTTCCGTCCTCCGACATGACGACGTCTATGGAGCCGGTCTTTCCTGCGAGGGCCGCGGCCACGGCCGGGTTCGCGCTCATGGAGACAAGCTGGTTGCTCTCGAAGTTCCTTGACGAATGGGCGACGATGTTCCCCACGCTGTCCGTTATCATGACGCGGGTGCGGGGTGTGGAAAACGCCTGAATGTATTTTTGGAGGGCTACGAGGTCGTAGTCGCGCTGCACCATGCCGACGACGTTGTTCTTCTCGTCGAACACAGGAACCTCCAGCACGGTAATCATCCTGTTGTTCGCAAGGCTTATCAGCACGTCCGAGATGTATTCCTCACCCTGCATAGCCTCGTGGAAATATCGGCGGTGCTCCACGTTTATGAGCGGATATGTGTCCGTCCTCGCAACCTGGTCTCCTTTTCGGTCGGTCACAATCATGTTGTCGGTGTCGTTGAAGACATCGTTCGTGCGGCTCAAAGTCTGGGCCATGAGGGGGTCGCGGGAATCAGGGGAAGATACAACGAACTGCTGAGTCATAGGATTCCGGGCAATCGTTCTCAGAACCGCCAGGCTCCGCTCGAAATGCTCGCTTATGTGTTCGTTGACTATGGAATTTCGCAGGATTCCGTCCGATTTCTCGTTCGCGATGGAGCTTGCGATGTTGTTCATCAGATAGAAGACGATGACAATCAAAAGCGGAATGAGAGCGATAAAAAAAAGCAGAAGCGTGAGCTTTGTTCGTATAGATTTCATACTGCGATTATACCACAAACAATCCGCATTTTGCACAAAACGTCAATAAAGGTAGTTCGACTGTCTCGCCTTCTTGATTCCGTCCTGCTCCCACTTTTCGCCGCCCATGCGGTCGAATTCCGAAAGCCATGAAGCCCACTCCTCCTTTGTGAGTGGCTTCTTTCCAGTGACGAAATCCAAAACGCCCTGCTCGTAGAACCGCTTCAAATCAGTTTCGGGGACGGGGAGCGTGTCGGAGCCGGTCGCGTTCACCCACTCCTTCTTCTGCATCTCGCGGAGGACCGTCAGCGCGCTCATCGTCTTGCGACTCACCTCGGTCGTGTAGGTCGGGTAGCGGCTCACGAGTTCGGCGTCGCTGTGGTAGAAAACCATGTTCCTAAGCTGGGTGAGCGGCTGCTGCGCGCTCTTGGCGAAGCTCTTGGACGGGTCGGGGATTCCATCGGCGACAGGAATGTGGTTCTCGTTGAAGACGAAATTCACGCCCTCCTCTCCCCACCCCAAAAGATAGTAGCCTTCGTCGCTGACCATCCATTCGAGGAGTTTGGCAATCAGTGGAGCCTTGCCCTCCTTCTCCGCGCGCTTTGATATTACGAGAGTCGTGTACGGAATCGTGTAAACGCCCACCGCGCTCTTTCCGTCGGGCCCCACAGGCGGGTCTACGACAATCCAGGAACCGTCGGGGAAATTCCTGTCGAAAGGAGCGTAGTTCGACTCGGAAGCGTACGCGCTGTTCTGCTCGCGCATGATTCCGAACCGGCCGCGCTTCCATGCCGCGCGGAAGTCGTCCTTCTTGTAGCCGAGCCAGTTCGGGTCCATGAGCCCCTCGCCATGCATCGTGGCGACAGTGCGCAAGGCGTCGAAATACGCAGGCTTTCGGACGTTCAAGCCGGCTCCTGTCTCGGTCATGTTCCAGGTTCCCGCCACGCCGAACGCGCCGAAAATCGGGTCCAGACGGCGGCCGAGGCCTTCCTCGTAGTTGTTTATCTCAAGGAACGCTCCGTAGCCGTAAGTGTCGTCCTTTCCGTTTCCGTCCGGGTCATTGTGAGTGAACGCGCGCATGACCTCGAGGTATTCGTCCATCGTCCTCGGAACGGAAAGCCCAAGCTTGTCCAGCCAGTCCTTCCTTATGAGAACGCCCTCGTTCTTCTGGATTTTTCCTCCGGGAGTCGAAAATCCATAGCACTTTCCTTTCACCGTCGCGAACCTGCGGGAAGTCTCGTTGTACATTTTCTCGGTCCTGTTAGGCATGAGCGGGTACAAGTCGTCCACCTGCATGACAAGGCCCTTGTCTATCAAATTGAGGAGCGGCTCCCTGTTGACGACAACCATGTCGGGAAGGAATCCTCCATCGGCGGCCGCGTTCACCTTCACGTCGCGGTCGGTCGCGTTCAAAGGAAGCATCGTAAGCTCAAGGTCGATGCCGAATTTCTCACGGATTATCTTGTAGGCAACCCAATCGGCGGGCGGCGCGCCGGCTTCTGTGACGGATGCGTCGTACCAAAGCGATATTTTCACGGGATTGTCAGCGGTGGGATGGAGCACGGGCGTCTTGTTGCCGCACGCTGAAAGAAAAAAAACGCAGGAAATGGCTGAAAGAAAAATTCTTAGTTTCATAGCCATTGATTATAAAAGATAAAGGTCATTTGTAAAGGAAAGAGTTTCCATAATCGCAGGCGGAAATTCCGCCCGGGATTTCATTTCGCCGCGCCGGACAGAAGCGCCTCGAACCTCTCAGCCGTCGGAAGCGACTCGGTGACGAAATAGTCGGGATATTCGCTCATGATTCGCTGGACCTGCCCTTCCAGCTGGTGCAGGTGCGACTTCATGAATTCTTTTGCGTAGGATGGATTCCGCTCCTGGACAGCGGAGAGAATCTGCTGGTGCTGGAGCACATTCTCCCGCATGACATCCTTGTTCCACACGGCGATGAACCTTATCCTTGAATAGATGATGAAAAGTGCAAAAAAAACGCCCGCACGATTCGCAAAAAAAGTCGTGCGGGCGGTTCCGGCGGCTTCGACTGCGCTCAGCCACCAGAAAGATTCATATTAGACCAATCCCTGAGCCATCATAGCGCGGGCGACTTTCAAGAAGCCGTAGATGTTCGCGCCAGAAACGTAGTCTGGAGTTGCGCTTGGAGCGTACTTTTTGGCTGTTTCGTAGGCGTTGTCGTGGATGTTCGTCATGATCTGCTTGAGTTTCGCATCGACTTCTTCGCGAGTCCATGAGAGTCTCTCAGAGTTCTGTGACATCTCAAGGCCGGAAACAGCGACGCCACCAGCGTTAGACGCTTTTCCTGGAGCGAAGAGAACGCCCTTCGACTGGAGGAACGCGATTGCGTCGGCGCGGGTCGGCATGTTGGCACCCTCTGCGACGAGCTTCACTCCGTTCTTCACGAGCTTCTCGGCATCTTCCATGTAGATTTCGTCCTGAGTTGCGCATGGGAAAGCGCAGTCGGCCTTGACTCCCCATGGCTTCTCGCCCTTGAAGAATTTTGCCTTTGGATATTTCTTGACGTAAGCGTCGATTTTCTCTTTGCGGCCGCGGAATTCCATAACATAAGCGAGCTTTTCAGCATCGATTCCGTCCTCGTCGAGGATGTAGCCAGTTGAGTCAGACAATGTGATGACTTTTCCGCCCAACTGAGTAACTTTCTGACAAGCGTACTGGGCGACGTTTCCGTCACCAGAGATGATTGCTGTCTTTCCTTTGAAGTCTGTTCCGGCAGCCTTGAGCATGCATTCGGCGAAGTAGATGAGGCCGTATCCTGTAGCCTCCGGGCGAATCAAAGAACCGCCGAAGTCCAATCCCTTTCCTGTGAGAACGCCTGTGAAGTTGTTGACGATTCTCTTGTACTGTCCGAACATCCAAGCGACTTCGCGTCCGCCAACGCCCTTGTCTCCGGCTGGAACGTCGGTGTCGGCTCCGATGTGGCGGTAAAGCTCAGTCATGAACGACTGGCAGAACCTCATGACTTCGCCGTCTGATTTTCCGTGCGGATCGAAGTCCGAACCACCCTTTCCACCGCCCATCGGGAGGGTTGTCAAAGAATTCTTCAAGACCTGCTCGAATCCCAAGAATTTGAGAACATCAAGACCGACCTCTGGAGAGAAGCGCAAGCCTCCTTTGTAAGGTCCAATCGCAGAGTTGAACTGAACGCGGAAACCACGGTTCACGTGAGGTTTTCCCTGGTCGTCTGTCCAAGGAACACGGAACATGATGATTCTCTCCGGCTCAACGAAGCGTTCGAGAACGGCTGTGTTCTCAAGCTCCGGCATTGTGTCCACGACCGGGGAGAGCGTCTCCAAAACGAGGCCGGCAGCCTGAAGGAAGTGCTCCTGATCAGCATAACGAGTCTTGAGCTCGTCCCAAACGCGCTTGCAATAAGCGTTCTTAACGTTAAATTCTTTGATTGCCATAAAGCATAACCCCTTATTTTCATTCCGCCTGCGACTTTCCGCCACCAACGGACATTGAAATCAAAAAAAAAGACAAAAATGCCTCGGACAAGATTCCATCGATTCATTTTCGAACAAACCAATAGCATTTTGTCTCAGACACCTTTGTCTTGCCCATACTCTAGCGGAATTCAAAAACAATGTCCATAGGAAAAAGGCCAAAAAAATCCACGAAAAATTTCATTTTTCTGATTTCGAACATGACAGTAAATTACAAAATTTTTTTTCATGAATCCGAAAACGCTAATCAGCATTGACTTCGGAGGACTTTTCCACAAGGTTTTCCACAAGTTGTCCACAGAAAGATTTATTGACACCTCATTTTTTCCACTCTATATTTTATCTGTTCTGAAAAACGCTATATCTAGTGTTTTTCAGGCATTTTTTTGAAAAATGACACAAACAAAGAAACGGGAGTGTCAAGAGCTTTTTTCAAAAAAATCATAAAAAAACGGGATGGGAAAGCCAATGAAAATCATCAAGAGAAACGGTGAAGAAGTCATTTTCGACGCACAAAAAATCGTCAAGGCAATAAAAGGAGCGAACAAGGAAGTTCCCCTCACAGAACAGCTCAGCGAAGAGACAATCCAGAAAATCTCAGAAAACATAGAAAGAAAGTGCGAGGAGGAGAACCACGAGATGAACGTGGAGGCAATCCAGGACCTCGTGGAAGACGAAATCATGAAGGCGAGCGCGTTCACGGTCGCCAAAAAGTACATCACATACCGCTACCAGCACGCCCTGAACCGCAAGGCGAATTCCACCGACGACCAGATAATGTCGCTCATCGAATGCCAGAACGAGGAAGTGAAGCAGGAGAATTCCAACAAGAATTCCACCGTCGTCTCGGTCCAGCGCGACTACATGGCGGGCGAAGTCTCCAAGGACATCACAAAGCGTTTCCTCCTCACGCCTGAAATCGTGGAGGCGCACAACGAAGGCATCATCCACTTCCACGACGCGGACTACTTCGCGCAGCACATGCATAACTGCGACCTCGTGAACCTTGAGGACATGCTGCAGAACGGAACGGTAATCTCAGGCACGAAAATCGACAAGCCGCACAGTTTCTCAACGGCGTGCAACATCGCAACGCAGATAATCGCGCAGGTGGCTTCAAGCCAGTACGGCGGACAGTCGATTTCGCTCACGCACCTCGTTCCGTTCGTGGAAATCTCAAGGCAGAAATTCAGGAAGGAACTGAAGAAGATTGAGGAAATCTCAGGGATAAAATACACGGAAGAGCAGATTGACGAAATCGTCGAGATGCGCGTGAAGGAAGAAATCAACAGGGGCGTGCAGATTATCCAGTACCAGGTCGTCACGCTCATGACGACGAACGGACAGTCTCCGTTCATCACGGTCTTCATGTACCTGAACGAGACGAAGAACGAGCGCGAGAAGGCCGACCTCGCGATGATAATCGAGGAAGTGCTGAACCAGCGGTACAAGGGCGTGAAGAACGAATCGGGCTACTGGGTCGCGCCGGCATTCCCCAAACTCATCTACGTTTTGGAAGAGGACAACATCACGCCGGGCTCCAAGTACTACTACTTGACGGAACTTGCGGCGAAATGCACTTCAAGGAGGCTCGTCCCCGACTACATCTCCGAGAAGAAGATGAAGGAACTGAAGGGCGACGTGTACACATGCATGGGCTGCCGCTCTTTCCTCACGCCTGACCGCTTCACCGAGGCCGGAGTCGGAAACGTGGCGAACGCGGGCAACTACGAGCCTGGAAAGCACAAGTATTACGGAAGGTTCAACCAGGGAGTCGTCACGATAAACCTCGTCGACGTCGCGTGCTCGTCGGGCGGCGACATGGACGCGTTCTGGAGGATTTTCGACGAAAGGCTGGAGCTTTGCCACAGGGCGCTCATGCTCAGGCACCAGCGCCTTCTCGGCACACCAAGCGACGTGGCTCCGATTCTCTGGCAGAACGGCGCGCTCGCGCGGTTGAACAAGGGCGAGACAATCGACAAGCTCCTCTTCAACGGCTACTCGACAATCTCGCTCGGATACGCGGGTCTCTGCGAATGCGTCAAGTACATGACGGGAAAGAGCCACACCGACCCGAGCGCGACACCGTTCGCAATCGAAGTGATGAAGAAGATGAACGAGAAGTGCGCCGTCTGGAAAAAGGAGAGCAACATCGACTTCTCCCTCTACGGAACTCCGCTTGAATCCACGACCTACAAGTTCGCGAAGTGCCTCAAGAAACGCTTCGGGGAAATCAAGGGAGTGACGGACAAGAACTACATCACGAACTCATACCACGTCCACGTCACGGAACCAATCGACGCGTTCACGAAGCTCACGTTCGAGAGCCAGTTCCAGGAACTCAGTCCGGGCGGAGCCGTGAGCTACGTGGAAGTCCCGAACATGGAGAACAACATTCCGGCCGTCATGGCGTTGCTCAAGCACATCTACGACAACATCATGTACGCGGAGCTGAACACAAAGAGCGACTGCTGCCAGAAGTGCGGCTACACGGGCGAAATCAGAATCGTCACCGACAGCGAGAACAAGCTCGTCTGGAAGTGCCCGAACTGCGGCAACACCGACCAGTCAACGATGAACGTCGCGCGAAGGACCTGCGGCTACATCGGCACCCAGTACTGGAACCAGGGCCGCACCCAGGAAATCAAGGAAAGGGTCTTGCACTTGTAGAAAAAAATGCGGGAAACGGGACAGAATCCGGTTTTCCGCATTTTTTTTAGTTGAACAACGCCGGGAAAAGGACCGTAGGAATCGCAATCCACATGTCGGGAAAAACGACCATAAAAAGCAGGATGACAAGCGATGATATCAAATACGGAAGAGTCCCCTTGAACGCGTCCTCGATTCTCATCTTGTTGATTGAAGCCGAAAGGAGAAGGCACAGTCCATACGGAGGGGTCACAAGCCCAAGAGCCAAAGTCACAACGATTATGAGACCGAGCATTATCGGATTCACGCCGAGCGACAGGGCGGTAGGAAGGATGACCGGCACGAACAGAATCATCGCAGGAACAGCGTCCATGAAGGTTCCGACGAACAGGAAGAACAACACGATTATGAGGGTGAACGCTATCTTTCCTGCGGCAAGTCCAGAGAAGAAATCCTGAATGGCCACGTTCAACTGGTAATAGCTCAGAAGCTCGCCGAGCGCACATGCGGAAGCCAAGGCGAAGAGAGAAAGAGAGCTGAGTTTCATAGTGTCGACGAGGATGCGTGGAATATCCCTGAGAGTTATAGACTTGTAGTAGAATATGCTTATCGAGAACGCATACAAGCTGGCAATCGCACTCGACTCCGTAGGTGTGAAAAGACCAGAGCAAATTCCACCTATGAGAAGTATCGGTGTGAACAAGGCAGGAACAGACTCTTTCGTGAGGGAGAGCATCTCCTTCGCACTGACCTTTTTCCCTGCAGGAAAACGGCTGCGCTGCCACCAGACAATCGCCATCATCGCAAGCCCAAGAAGGATTCCAGGAACGAGACCTGTCATGAAAAGAGCGCCAGTGCTCACGTTAGCTATTCCAGAATACACGACCATTATGATGCTTGGAGGAATTATCGAGCCGAGAGTGGAAGAGGCGGCAGTCACGCCGACGCTCGTCCCATCGTCATACCCCTCCTTCTTCATTGCAGGAATGAAGACAGAGCCTATTCCGGCAGTGTCGGCCTGGGAGCTTCCCGATATTCCCGCGAAAATCATGGAGACAAGGATGTTAGAATACGCAAGTCCTCCCCTTCTGTGTCCGACAAGCGCGTTGCACCACCTTATGAGCCTGTCCGTTATGTTGCCTTCGTTCATGATGTTCGCTGCGAGAATGAACAGAGGTACTGCAAGAAGTGTGAAGCTGTTCAGTCCGTTGAACATCTTCGTAAACACAATCATGTTCGGTATGTCGGGAAGGGCGAAAATTCCGACAAAGGAAACAAGCCCAAGGGAAAACGAAATCGGTACGCCAATCGCCACGAAAAGAATGAAAAGAACGACAAGAATCGCCGCCATCAGTTTGCCTCCACTTTACCAAAAATCCTACAAAAGTCATGCGAAATCTTCTGGACAAGATAGACACATCCGAACGCACCGCTCACGGGAAGACACAGCCACGTCCATCCGCGTTTGAGCGCTGGGAGACTTGTCCCGCGATAGTTCCAGAATTTTTTCGTCACGATGCATCCGTAGTACACGAGCAGGCACATGAATACGAGAACAAGAGCCATTATTGCAAGATGGATGGCGGCTTTCGCCCGCTCATTCTTTACGTTGTCGATTATCGACGTGAACGCGAAATGCCTTTCGGGATAAATCATCGCGGACGCGCCAAGGAACACGGACCAAATGAACGAGTACATTGTGACATCCTCAGTCCATATCATTGAAACGGGAGCGATGTCGGGGAACAGAAGCGGAAGCACCCTGAACAAGAGGCGAACGCACACCTGCACGACGATTGTCACGAAGAAAATCGACAGGAAAACTCCGCTTACCGCTATGTGAATCTTGTTTAGTTTTTCTATTGCTTTGTCCATAATAAAGAAGCCCTCAACGATAAAAACGAAAGCTGCGGAACAAGAAAATCCGCAGCCTTCGTTCACGAAATGAAAAAAACGGCGAACTACTTCGTATCGCGAACCATTTGTATATACCTTTCCATACCGGTCTTCTTCGCGAATTCGTCCTGGATGGGAACCGCTATTGCGACGAAAGCATCGATGTCGATGTCCTTGTTGTCGACGATTTCAGCTCCGTCGGCGATGACTTTAGCCTTGGAAGATGAAGCCTGCTCGAACGTTTTCTGCCGCTCTACCTGGGTAGCGTACTTAGAAGCCTGATCGACCCAAGCTTTCTGCTGGTCCGTGAGCTTGTCGTAGAAACTACCGTCAATCAGCATCAAGCGCGTGGTGAAATCGTGTTCGGTCTCGCAGATGAAATGGCCGTTCTTCGTCTTGTGGTGTTCTTTGAGCATGAAGTTCGTGTAGTCGTTCTCGGCGGAATCAACGACCCCCTGCTGCAAAGCCTGGTACAGTTCACCCCAGGCGACAGAAGTCGGAACTGCTCCGCACGCCTTCCAGAACTGTTGCTGCACAGCCGCCGATTGGATTCGGATTGTCATCCCCTTCAAATCGGCAGGGGTACGAATCGGTTTTTTACCATAATAGTCGCGGACGGCAGCAGACCAATACCCCAAAATGCGGAAATTGTTTCCACTCTTCTTGTTTATTAGGTCGGCAAGTTCTGTTCCGAACTGGCCATCGAGGCAGTTTCTCCAATGGTCGAAGCTCTTGAACAGGTACTCAAGCGAAAACACGTCAACTTCGGGAACTCCTACAGAAGCCATGAAGCCAGGAGAGACGACGACGATTGAAGCGGCTCCCATCTGCAATTTTTCGACAAGCTCGTTCTCGTTCTCACCGAGCGTTCCATGATGGCAAGTCACAGTGATTTGTCCGCCCGAGATGTCCTCCAATTTCTCTTTGAATGCGTTTATTCCGTAGGCATACGGATTCTCAAGAGACGTCTGATTGTGGGCGATTATCAAGTTGAGCGGCTTCGAAGCGGCTCCAGACGAAGAAGCTTCGCCCCCCGTCTTCTCTTTTTTGCATCCGATGAACACCGCTGAAAAAGCGATGGCAATAGCGACGATGCGACTGATTTTTTTCATAAAAACCTCTTTGATTTGTTGATTTTTAGGTGAAGCGATTTTTCCGCGACACCCGATATAAGAGTGTAAATGCTATCATTCAAAACACAATAATATCATCTTAAAATATATGTAAAATATGTGTAAAGCCAAAACAAAAGCCCACAAAAAAACACTTTTTTCGCACCACGCGTTCGGATTATACTTACTTCAATGAATTATGCGGAAATAAAAAACTTGGATATCGCAAACGGACTCGGAATCAGGGTGTCGCTTTTCGTCTCCGGCTGCCGCAACCACTGCAAGGGCTGCTTCAACTACATGACGTGGGACTTCGATTACGGAGAACCTTTCACGGAGAAAGTCGAAGAGAAGATTCTGTCGCTTTTAGCTCCGAGCCACATAAGCGGGCTTTCGCTGCTGGGCGGAGAGCCTTTCGAGGAGGAGAACCAGGCAGTACTGGCACCGTTCCTTGAGAAAGTGAAAGCGCGATTCCCCCAAAAGGACATCTGGGCGTGGAGCGGCTACCTTTTGGACGCGGATTTGCTGAACGAGAACGGCAGAAAGCGCACCGAACACACGCAGCGGATGCTCGACTGTCTGGACTACTTGATAGACGGAAGGTTCGTCGAGGAAAAGAAGAATCTCGCTCTTGAATTCAGAGGCTCGGAAAACCAAAGAATATGGAAGAAAACCGACGGCGAATGGAAGGTGATTTCAAAATAAGCAGCCCCAGTTGGACAACGGCAAGCTCATTTTGCATCTAGCGTTTCCACAGCGTTCAAAAGTTCGTCGGCGACGCTGTTTTTGTCGACGCTCTTCATATCGCTGTTTTTGTTTTCCGAATCCGAAATCAAAAAGCAGTCCACGGAAACGCCTTTTTCGGCAAGGATTTTTGACACACCGTCAAAGCCCATGTCGAATTTCGCGTTCGGCTCCGGGTGCGGCGGCGCGTCGCCAATCAGGATTATCTTTTTTTTGGCGTCGCTTCTCCAGTCGAAAGCCTCCGAGCACGCATACAAAGCTTCAAAGACAGCTTCCTCCCGGTCTCCCCCACCCTTCACGGAAACATTCTTCACGCTTTTTGAAAACGCAGCCGCATTTTTCAGAAAGCCCAGATTCTTGACGGGTAGCCCGCCGGAACTGTATTCATCGCCGTAATCCTTGTACAAAAGAAGCCCGATTCGTGCGTCCCGGAATTTCTTCATCTGCTTTTCGAATTTTGAAAGCCAGTTCTTCTTCAATTCGGCAAAATCGTCTTTCATGCTCTCGGTGGCGTCGATTGCGAACACAAGGTCGATTTTTTCGGCGACATCGAACTCTTCTATTTTTTCCACAAGCTTCTGCGGAAGATTCTTCGCCGATGAAATGTGCCCGACCTTTCCGTCTGAAGCAGATGCGATTTTGAAGAACGATTCCTCGGTCTGCCAATCGGAAAGATTCAGATTCAGCTTGTTATCATGGAATTTTCCACCCGCGTCGCAGTGCTTTTCCGCGAACGCCCTCACGGACACCCTCATTCCGTCCTCGAAAACGCACTCGTTCTGGGTCTGTATGACATAGCCGTAGTACATTTCCTTTGGAATGTAGATGTGGAAGCAGTCGCCGAAGAAAGTCTTCTCTACGGTGGAAGAGATGAGCGCATTCGGAGTGCGTTCCATCCTGAACGAGGATTTAGAGCCGTAAGCGTAGCGGACTTCGTTTCCGTTCACGCTGTTGAATTCCTTAGCGCGCATGAGCGACAAATCCGGGTCATTGTAGTTGTCGCTGTCCACAAGAAGAGAAACGCTCTGGATGTCGCCCCGCTTCCGCACAAAAAGATGAACGCCTCCGCAATCCTTGACGCGATGCGCCTCGTCTTCCGGCAGAACGACGATATCGTCGGCAGAAAGCTCAAGGTCATAGACTCTATCGTCTTTTACAGGAGCCTTGCTTTTTTTCTTAGCAAAAAGCGGCGAAACAACGAGGGCAACAAAGAAAAGCCCAAAAAGCACTCTTTTCATCGGCGAAAATCTCAAATGGCAGCAAAAAGCGATATTCTCATAGCGCGAACGTCAATCGCCCTCAAGCATTTTCTGAATTTCAGATTCGGGCATTCCCAACTTGACCGAGGCATCCTTTACCGAAAGCAAATTCGACTTTATCAAATCAATATACGCATCGACTTTCCCCTGCTGAAGTCCCTGCTGAAGCCCTTGCTGTAGTCCTTGCTGAAGTCCTTGCTGTAGCCCCTGCTCGGTCGCACGTTTCCGCAAATCACGCTCGTGGAGATTTATCGCGAGATACTCGTTTATGAACGTGTTCTGGAATTTTTTTGTCTGTACCATGGTCTCAATCTCCTTCGTAAAATTGGAATCTGCTGAATTTCCGCGGACAAAAGACAGAAAAGCCTTTATTCCGGGATTGTCTTCTTTGTTGTAGGCTGCGCAGTTGAAAATCAGGTGGTGGGTCTGGTCGTTCAAGTCGACATCCGCCTTTTCCTTGCATTTCCGCTCGAACGTGTACAACGGAAGATCCTTCCCGAACGGGTCGTTCAGACAGATGAAGATGATGTAACTCTCCTTCAATTCCGAATAGTCGGCTCCCTTCAACAGGCTGTCCACGTCCAGCATCGACTGGTAATAGCGGGTCCGCTTGCCGATTGTCTCAATCTTGTACGACTGGATTTCAACGTCGAATATCTTGTCGCTGCCGGCCACATACACGTCCAAACGGACCCCCTTCGTGTTGTAGTACGGGCTTATGGTCTTCTGCAGTTCAGGATAATCTATGTGGTCTATCTTTATCCCAAGCAAAAGCTCAATTACCCCTTTGCAAATTTCAGGCTCGTGCATCACCGCTCCGAACATGAAATCGTCCGCGAAAACCAAATCCTCAATCGGCTTGAAACTGTAACTTCTCTCCATATCGACATCCCTTTAGAATATAGCACAGTTGAGCACATTTGACAAAAAAGCCCGGTTGCCTCGTCCGTTTTTCACGGACAAAGCAGCCGGGCTTTCTTTTCTCTCCGCCGAGCCGCCGTTCAAGAGAACTCACGCGGGAGTTTGGTGTAAAATTTTAGGTCGAATGTCGAGTTTATACATACCGTAGTTGCCGAAACGCGCTCCCAGCGGGAACCCACAGCCGAATACGGCAGTACCGCTTTGCGGTGGCGTTAACATCGCTTGCGATGTTTAGTGTATTAGACAGTGGAACCCCGCTTCCGCTCGTTTCGGCCATTTCTCTGTAAAACTCGACTTTCGCCCTTTTATTTAGCGTCGATTGTTGAAGTTCCAGATGCGGCGTTTTCAGAGGTTTCAAACTCCAAAGCGTTGTTGCGAACTGCTGTTATTGTAAGTTTCTTCTCCGCCATTGATTTCGCTTTCGCTGAAGTCTTTGTGTAAAGGGAAATTTTCTCGCCTTCCGAAACTGCGTATGAGTATGAAACGTTGTTCGCCAAAAGGACGAGTTCGTATGTTCCGTTTGCGGCAAGCGCGATTTTTGTTACGACAGAGACGGAATCCTTTCCGTTTGCGGTCGGCAAGTAGGCGAACGAATCACCAACCTTGAGCGACAACGCGAACGACGGAATGGCGAATGCGGCGGCAAGCGCGAATGCGATGATTTTCTTCATGAATGTCTCCTTGAAATATTGTGTGGCAGAATCGGGCACTTTCTTGTACCCACCTATTAAAAAGCACTTTCAAGCCCGACTATTGCAGAACCCGAAAGTGCTTCCGTTTTTTTAGAAACTAGCTAGGAAAAATTACTCTTCGACAGTCTCGTCCTGGAATGAACCAGTGATGCTGTCCTTAGATGTTTCGTAGAGTGCAACTATTTTTGTTCCGACAGGAGCGTTTCCATACACTCCGATTCCACCAATTGCAAGTGTCTTCGTTTCGCTGCCGACAGTGATTTCTTTTGTCGCATATCCAGAAGAGTTCTCGCTTGTCGCTGTCCATGTACCAAGAAGTGTGCTTGTTGTGGCAGAACCGCCATCTTTGTACATATAAACTTTGTAAACACCTGTTGTAGACTGCTGAACCTCAATATTGAAAACAATATTTCCATCAGAGTCTGTCGCATAGTTTGTTCCAGATGTTGTAGCTGCCCAGCTGCCATCGCCGAAGATTTTGTCAGAAGCAGACAATGCGTATGTTCCTGTATCCTGAAGAGCACCTGCTGTTGTGTAACCAGAGGCTGCTGAGTTTTTCTCTACGGAATTGTAGTGTTCGACATATGCCTTTCCGTCTGCAGGTTTGAATCCAAAAACGACCATGTCATAGAATTCATTTTGAGAATCATCTTTGTATGCATTTTCAGCAAAAAACATTCCAACTACAGCGTTTTTTGAATCACTGGTATATGTCGATTCAGCTTTATTGATAGTTACTTTTGTTGTGAATGCTGCAACACCATTTTTTGAACCAAGCTGGCTAAAGTAGCGTGAGTATGCAGCGATGTTTCCGTCGGAATCCTTATTTGTCGTTCCATCTGGACCTGTAAGGGTCATAGTTGTGCTTGTCTTTGAACCACTTGTATCGCCCTCTCCCTCTTCATCCGAGCAAGATGTGAAGAACGATGCTGTCGCCAACAATGCTGTCGCGGACATTGCAGCGAGAATTTTCTTAGAAAGTTTCATTTGCAAACTCCTTTTTTCGGTGGGTGATTTAAACCACCGATTTTTTTAACCACCTATTTTCCTGCTCAGAAAAATGAAAATCATCCGCTTTTTTTGCAGAAAATGAAAATTTCGCGATAAATACGATGTGGAGCATTTATGAAAAAAATTGAATTCGACACAGAGAATCCTACGGCGGACGAGCTTGCGTACATAGAATCGCACAAGGGAAAAATCCTGAACCCAAGGCTCGACAGTACGTTCAAGGCGATTTTCACGCAGCCGACGGACGAGTCAAGAATTGCGCTGCACGATTTCTTGGAAGCGGCAATCGGAGAGGACATCGCCGATGTCAGCTTTGAGCCGAACGATGCCGTTCAGGATTTCGCAGGGCAAAGGGATGTTGACTACGACATAAACGTCCATTTTTCCACAGGCGAAGCCGCAGAGATAGAAATGCAGGCGTGGCAACAGAAATACGACTTTGGGAAGCGCGCGGAATACCAAGCGGCGAGGCTGCTGGGCGCATACCTCAACAAGGGGGAGTCGTGGGGCAGCGTCAAAAAAGTCTACCAAATCTCCATTTTGGACTATAATTACAAACAGGAGAGCGATGCCGACAAGGAAAACGATTCCGTGCTGACTCGGTACACGATGAAAGGAGAGCGCGGAGAGAGACTTGCCGACAGACTGAACGTAATCTTCATCGAACTCACAAAACTCGGCTCGGCGAAGAAGTACTCGAAAAACGAAATCGCGAAACTGACGAAAGCGGAAAAGTGGGCGCTGTTCTTCAAGAAAGCCGACAACTCCAGATCGTCGGGCATCGTCAACGAAATAGCGAAAACGGAGGTCGGAATCATGAACGCGCAGAAAGTTTTATCATCAATCAGCAGCGACAGGGCGTTGCTTCTCGCCCAATACCACGCAGAAGTCCGCGAGCGCGACATGCTCTCGAACATCGAAGGAAGCTTCAAGCAAGGTGTCTCAAAGGGAATCGATGAACTCGAACAGCTTCTTGATTCGGGAATGTCATTGAAAGAGGCTATAAAAAAAGTGAGGGAGCAAAATGCTTGCCGAGGTCCGAGTGAGTCCTAGGAGGTTGCTGGTTGGATGCAAGCACGCCAAGAATTGCGAGGCAATTCTTGCGCATGGGTGGATTGGTGGGGATTGCCGTTGTCCGAATGAGTCCTAGGAGATTGTCTTTTGACTGCAAGCACGCTGAGAATGGGACGCTGCCAGGGGCTTTGTGAGTCCTAGGAGGTTGCTGGTTGGCGGCAAGCACGCCAAGAATTGCATGGCAATTCTTGCGCATTGGTGGATTGGTGGGAAATTCCGCTGTCCGAGTGAGTCCTAATCGTTTCTTTTCAAAAATAACAAAAAATTAGAATTTTCTAAGAGCAAAAAAGGATTTTTCTCATATTTGTAAAAACTTTAGTTTTTTTTCACCTACGAATAGAATTTTTTTGAACCCTAAGTTAGAATTGAAAATATCTGACGGTAGGTCGGATAAAACAATATTCAATTTAATCGGTGGTTTAAATCACCCACCCGATTGAAAGGAGATTACAATGAAACTTTCAAAAAAAGTACTCGCTGCAATGTCTGCTTCAGCATTGCTCTTGACTGCTGGAATCTTCACATCATGTGGAGAAGAAGATGATGATCCAGAAGGAGCTATCACTGGTTCAAACAACAAATACACTTTGTCTTACACAAACTCAAGCACTACTGACACTTACAGATGCTACAATTCAACAACAGCTAAGCATCGTGGTGCTATGGCTGTAATCACATTGAACAAAGACGGAACTTCTGGTTCTGGTGCTGCAATGGGATTCATCTGGGACTTGCACACAACAGATGCAAGTGCAAGTGCTGAGGAAGTCGCTCGCGAAGTTTCTTCTAGCCCAAGGTCACTTTGCATTGTAGCATTCGCAAACAATAATGGTACGTTTAAACCTTACGTTTCTCGCTTCACAAACGTTTATGACCTTCAGGCAAAAAATTTTGGTACTGATGGTGTAACAGTAAACGGTGCAGAGCAGAAAGCTGTTGAGAAAGAATACATCGGCTGGACATCTACATCAGAGAAAGACACCTCCCCATTGACAGCGGATGCAAATGGCAACTATGTCATGACCGTAAATGTTTACCCAGAATTTAACACTGAGAATGAAACGACAACTTACACTGGTGGATATGTCGTAGACATCTACAATGGTGCCCTCACAAAAGCTGAAGTGGAGAGTGGAGAAAAAACAGCTGATCTCACGACAACAATTAGTGCAGAGGACCTTGGATATGAAGCAGGTTCAAAACCAACTCAGCAGACAAATGCTGTCTATGCGAATGTTTACACATCAAGCTCAGCTTCTGGAACTTGGCAGTATCTCGATACTTACTCAGCTGCCGAAGCTGTTGAGGAGTAACCACTGATTGACGTTGTTCGGGAGAGTAATCTTCAGGACAGGTCGCTCTAATCAAAAGAAAAGCGCACCGGGACGAACGGCTCTCGGTGCGCTTTTTTGTCACCCGCACCGCAAGCAACGTCTCTAAAATTCCGCTCTGAAAACACCGAAAATTCTAAATGCGCAGTCATAGGGAGAAATCCCGAAGGAAACTGGCGGTTGCTCTTCAAAGCTCACCGATGTTGAAAAACGTCGGAATTTACTTCTGGAGGGCGTGCAATGACAGCAAGAATCGTATTTACAATTGCGATTGTCTGCTTTTTCTTGGCAGGCTATATTGCTTGGTAGTTGCACTCTTCTTGCAATCTTGTAAGGAGTAAAAGGAAAGCCGCCTAAGTCTTTGCTTGGCGGCTTTTTCGCAATCAATCGAAGACCAACCGAGTTTCTTGGAAACGTTAGCAGCGTTTCCGTGGCTGTGCTTCTTTTTTACTATATCGGAAAATCATCAAAAAATCCACAATCTCAATCGGACTTTTCACCCGCACCGCAACCAACGTCTCTAAAATTCCTCTCCGAAAACGCCGAAAATTTAAACTGCGCAGTCATAGGGAGAAATCCCGAAGGAAACTGGCGGTTGCTCTTCAAAGCTCACCGATGTTGAAAAACGTCGGAATTTACTTCTGGAGGGCGTGCAATGACAGCAAGAATCATTTTGATTTTGGCTATCGTCTGCCTCTTTTTGGCGGGCTACATAGCCTGGTAAATTGCACACTCTCTTGCGTTGATGTAGGAGAGTAAAAGAAAACCGCCTAAGTCTTTGCTTGGCGGTTTTTCACCCAAAACGAAGACAACCGTGTTTCTTGGAAATGTTGACGCATTTCCGTGGCTGTGCTTCTTTTTTACTATATCGGAAAATCCTCAAAAAATCCACACCGAATCCAGGGCAACAGGATGCGCAAGAATGCACGAGTCTCCGCGGCATGATTTTTTCAAACGGCATTTTCTCAACTTGTGGCAAATTCCTTTGATAATACATAGAATCATTTATATGAAGAAAATATTTGTTTTTATTGCGGCGTTTTTTGCCGTGGTGTTTTTCAATTCTTGTTCACAGAAAAAATGGATTTCGAATTTTGACGAAGGGAAGAAGCTGGCGGAGAAGAGCGGCAAGGGCATTTTCCTCGACTTCTGCGCGGAGACGGACGAAGTTTCCGAGAGGCTTGAGAAGAGCGGCTTCGGAAGCGCGGATTTCATCAAGAAATTCGGGAACGACCTCGTGTTCGTAAAGCTGGATTTGACGGACAGGCTAAACGCCGAGAACCTGAACCCGGACGCAAGCGAGGAGGAGCGAGCGGCGGCCGAGAAGACAATCAAGGAGACGGAGAAGTCGGTGGAGCTGGCGGAGAAATACGCGGTCAGGACGCTTCCGTCGATGTTCGTGCTCACAAAAGAAGGGTATGTCGTTTCCGCACTGGAATTCTATTCGGTGAGGGAAGATTTCGACCCGAACAGAAAAGACGCGGACACAGCTCCGTTCGATGAAATCATAAAGGTCGACGGAGAGGACGAATTCACAAAGAAGATGGACGACGCAATCGTGCTCCTTAAGGACTTCGACAGCAACATGAAAATCGCGATGTCGGACGGAAGCGTGAAGGACAGGGTGGCCGCGGTGGATGAAATTTTCGACAGCACAGATTTCGTCTACAGATACCTCATCAAGGAATTGAGCGCGCTCGTCGTGGAAATCGACAAGGAAAACGTGTCCGGTTCGGTTCCGCGGCACACCATGGCTTTGGCATCGGCGGAAGCGGTGGATGCGGGCGACGATTTTTCCAAAGTCGCGAAAATTTTCGAGAGCGCAGCGGAAAGGAAATTCCTGACGGGTGACGACAAGCAGCTTCTCTATTATCAGGCGGCGCTCGCTTCGATGAAAGTCAAGGACTACGTGAACGCGAAAAAGGACGTGCAAAAATCCATAGACGCGTCTCCCCAAAGCGAGCAGATTTTCCTTTTGAACGCGATGATAGAAAACATCGAGAGTCTCGCGAAAAACGAAAGCGAGCAAAACAATCAAAATTAGGATAAAATAAACTTCTTGCGAAACTGTATTTTTTCGACTGAAATACAGTTTCCAAAAGCAAAACTCTACAAATACAGGATTGACAATCTTATGGATGACCCCTCGTCGAGTCCGTTGGGACTCATTGTTCTAATAGCCGCGGCTGCGACATTCGTCACGCTTTCGCTGCTTTTTTCGGCAAGCGAGAGCGCGTTTTTGGCACTCAACAAACTCCGTGTACATTTCCTACGCGAAAAAGGCGACAAAAAGGCAATCAGGGTGGGAAAGCTGCTCGACCAGAAAGAGGAGCTCCTGAACATGCTCCTTGTCGGGAACGAAATCGTGAATGTCGCCTTGTCCGTCGTTCTCACATCCGTCTTTCTTGAAGTTTTCGGTCCGAAGGGGTTGGGAATCGCGACGGGAATCTCGACCGTCCTCCTGCTCGTCTTCGGGGAAATCACGCCGAAAAGCGTCACCACAAGGCACCCGGAGAGCATCGCTTTCGGGCTTTCGGGCTTCGTCACGCTGTTCTTCTGGCTGCTCCGGCCGCTTGTCCTTTTCTTCACTTTCATATCGCGCTCGATTCTGCGGATTTTCGGAATCGACACGCAGAAGAAGAAGGTCTCCTTCACGGAGGACGAGATAAAGACGTTCATAGACGTGGGCGGAGAAGAGGGCGTGCTTGAGAACGACGAGAAGAAGATGATGAGCCGTGTATTCAAGTTCACGGACCTTGCGGCGGTCGACATCATGGTGCCTAGACGCAACGTAATCGGCGTCACGGCGGACGCTTCGTTCAGGGACATCATACTGCTTTCGGAGACGAGGATGCTCTCCCGTTTTCCCGTCTACAACGGCGACCTGGACAACATCGTCGGGGTCATCTATGTGAAGGACATGCTCTCTTTTTCCGGCAGCCAGGAAAAATTCTCTGTGGAAAAAGTCATGCGCCCTCCCCTTTTCATTCCGGGAAGCACAAAGATGAGCCAGATTCAGGCTTTGCTCAACGAAAAGAGGCAGAACTTCGCCATCGTCATAGACGAATACTCTGGAACCGACGGAATTTTGACGACCGAGGACATCGCAAGGGAAATCTTCGGGGGAATAGCGGACGATTTCGAGAAGAAAGGCTGGTCCACGTCCATAGAATCGGAGAAAATCGAGGATTTCGACGACGCGCTCATCGACGGGCAGACGAGGCTCATCGATTTGGAAGAGAACATGCACATCACTTTCGACACGCACATGAACGAGACAATCGCGGGATTCATTCTTGAGAAGCTCGACAGAATGGCGGTTCCGGGCGACGAAATCGAAGAGGGCGGCTACGTCTTCAAAGTGGAGGAGCTTGACGGAATGAGGATATCGAAGGTCAGATGCGTGAAAACACCGCAGGAAGAGTCGGAGGAAGACGACTACATCTTCGACGACACCGAGGAGGAACAGAATGCAAGCGCTGACTGACATCGTGCTCCCCTCAATCATCGTGGCGATTTTGGTCTGCTGCGTCGCCTTTTTCGCTTCGAGCGAGACGGCTTTCCTTTCAATAACGAAGATGACGCTCCGCCAAATGCTCAAGAAAGACGACCCCGGCAAAAAATCGACACCAGCGAAGAGAATCGCGTTCCTCAAAAGGGATACGGACAAGCTCCTTTCACTGATATTGATTGGAATCAACTTCATCACGTCGCTCGCGTCGGGATTGGCCACGACCGTCGCCGTCAAAATCGCGGGGGAAGCGGGAAGCGTGGCGGCCACATTCATAATGGCGTTCGTCCTGATAATATTCGGCGAGATAACGCCAAAGACATTCTCGGCAGTGTACCCGGTAGAGGCGGCATCACGTTTCGCACGGCCGCTGATTTGGCTGGAGAGGATTTTGTACCCGGTCGTTTTCGTCTTCGCGAAAATTTCCGGGGGAATCACAATCGTCTTGAATTCGCTTTGGAAGAACGACAAGAACCTCATAACGGAAGAGGAACTGAAATCTCTCATAGAAGTCGGGGAAAACGAAGGGACACTCGAACACAGTGAAAAGAAGATGCTCTACAAGATTTTCGACTTCACGGATTTGCGGGTGCACGACATAATGAGGCACCGCTCTTCCGTAAAATTCATTCCAGCGAACGCCTCGTTCGACGAAATCGTGGGCATATTCACCGAGACAGGATTCTCCAGAATTCCTGTATGCGACGGAGAATTCGACAACGTTCTCGGAATGATTTACTACAAGCATATTCTGATGAACAGCCGGTTCAAGGATTCGAAGAATTTCATCTCGAAAGTCATGCAGAACGTCATCTACATTCCCGAAACGCTGATGGCGACCGACCTTCTCGCCCGGTTCAAGAAAGAGCAGACGAATTTCGCGATAGCGATAGACGAGAACGGCTCCAACATCGGAATCGTGACGATAGACGACATAATGCGCGCCGTTTTTGGACGCAGCGTCCACGAAGACTCCGACGAGATTTCACCGGAGAACAGGATAACGCCGATTTCGCTCGTTGAATACCTCGTGCCGGGGGACATGAAGATAGACGACGTGAACGACATTTTCGATTTGGATTTGGATTCCGAAGACTACCACACGATAGCGGGATGGCTTTTGGAGCAGTTCGACGATTTGCCGGAAGAGGGAGAGTCGAAGAAGATAGACAGAATCACCTATAAAATAGAAGAAATCGAACGACGGCGCATAAAGCTCATACGAATAAAGCTCGACACGCCGCCGCAAAAGAGAAGCTAGGCCTTTTTGATGAACGAAGTGAGCATTTCCACAGTCTGCTCGATTCCGAGCGTGGACGAATTCACGATGAGGTCGTAGTTCTGCCTGTCGCCCCAGGTGTCCTCGGTGAAGGTGTTGTAGTGGTTCGCCCTCCTCTTGTCCACCTGGGTCACGGTCTTTGCCGCCTCTTTCTCGTCGATGCCGAGCCTTTCGGCAACCCTCTTCACTTTGTCGTCGAAATCCGCGTAGATGAATATGTTGAGAAGCTCCTTCTTTTCGACTTCCTCGCTCGTCCTGAAAATATAGTCGGCGCACCGACCGACAATGACGCACGGCTTATCCGCAAGTCCAAGGATTATCTTCCGCTCGGCGTTGAACACCTGGTCCGCGAGGGGAAGACTGTGCGCGCCAATCTGCTGCACGCCGGAGCCGAACGATGTCCCGGAATAGCTCGTCCCCAAGAGAAGATTGTAGAGCCAGCCTGAAGAGATGTTCTGCTCTGTCTTTTCGATGAAATCCGCCGAAAGTCCGCTGTCCTTCGCCGCCATGTCGATTATCTCCCTGTCGAAGAATTCGTAGCCGAGGTTCTCCGCGACCTTCTTTCCGATTATCCTTCCGCCAGAGCCGAATTCGCGGCTTATCGTTATTATCTTTCTCATAGTCCACACCTTCTTTTCAAGTAATCAACGGGAACAGCCTCGCTCCCGGACAAACTGATTATATCATGTTTTTTGAGGAACTTCGAAAGACTATGGAGTTTTTGGAGGTGCAATTGATATAATCGAAACATGAAAATTGAGAACAAATCGTATTACACCGACAAAATCCGCGCAATCGACGCAAAAGTCGAGGCAATCAAAATAGCCTTTTCACCAATGACATTCCAGGCAATCCGCGCGCTCATCGAACTCGGTCTTCTGCAAATGATTTCGGATTCGGAAGACGAGGGAATCACGATAAAGGGACTTTCGGAAAAATCAGGCATCTCGGAGTATGGAGTCGGAGTGCTTGTGGAGATGGCGCTTGGAATGGGCGTCGTCAAATTCAACGAGAAAGAGGCTGAGAACGGAACTGAAAAAATCGTCCTCGGAAAGATAGGCTGGTTCCTGCTCGAAGACGACTGCACGCGCGTCAACTTCAACTTCACAAACGACATCTGCTACAAGGGCGCGTTCAACCTGCTCGAATCCGTGAAGAACGGAAAGCCGGAGGGGCTGAGGCAGTTCGGAGACAAATGGACGACCGTCTACGAAGCCCTCTCCACACTGCCGGAGCGTGAGAAAAAGTCCTGGTTCGAATTCGACCATTTCTACTCCGATGTCGCGTTCCCGGAAGCGTTGCCAATCGTCTACGCGAAAAAACCGAAAAAACTCTTCGACATAGGAGGCAACACGGCCAAATGGGCGATAGCCTCCTGCAAACACGACAGCGACGTGAACGTGACCATAGTCGATTTGCCGGGCCAGACGAAAGTCGCCGAGGAAAACGCGAAGAAGGCTGGATTCTCGGACAGGATATCTTTCGTAAGCGGAAACGTGCTCGACGAGACGACAAGACTCCCGGAAGGCGCGGACGCCGTGTGGATGAGCCAGTTCCTCGACTGTTTCAGCCTCAAGCAGATAACGAAGATTCTGACGAAGATACACGATTCCGTGGACGAGAAGTGCGACGTGTGGGTTCTCGAACCGCTTTGGGACATGCAGAAGTTCGAGGGGGAGAGCTACGCGCTGCAGGCGACGAGCCTCTACTTCACATGCATCGCGAATGGAAACAGCAAGATGTACAGGTTCGGGGAGCTTGTGGAGGCGATTGAGCGGGCCGGATTCAAGCTGGAGACTGCGCACCACAATCTCGGAACGAATTTCTATTCTCTTTTGAATTTCAAGAAAGCGTGAAGGCGATGGAACTTTATCTTACAAAATTCGAAAAATACGAGCCTTGCGAAGAAAACTTGGCGGAGTCGCCGAAGCTTCCGTATGTCGACCCGCTTTTCAAACGCAGGCTCAGCCAAATCTCAAAGATGACGATAGAAGTCGTCCACAACGTCATTGACGGCGACGAATCCTTGAAGGACGCGAAACTCGTATTCGCTTCGTTCAGGGGGGAAATCGCCCGTCAGCTCAAAATCAACAAAGGCATTGTCGAAGACGCAGAGGTCATGCCCGCGCAGTTCTCGATATCCGTGTTCAACACACCGCCTGCGGTCGCGACAATCGCGCTCGGAATGAAGGCCGGCTACACGGCGGTCTACCCGGCGGGACGCGATTTTTCAGCGGCTCTCTCTTCGGCCGCCGCGGCTGTCATATCCGGCAGGGAAAAAAGGGTCGTTTTCGCATACGCGGACGAGCGCGTTCCTGCCGAATACGAAGGAACATCCTCCTCTGCCCTTTCGGAGAAGCCAATGGCGATGGCGTGCGTGCTGTCGTCGGAAAGAACGGAGGGCGCGTCGGAAATCGGAAGCCTCGACTTCCACTCCCCTGCCGATTTCATGGCAAAATTCAGCAGGTAGACTGAGGGAAGACATGCGAAGGATAATCTACATATACAGAATAGTCTGCAAACTGCTCACATTCGCCTATTTCGGAATCGGAATCTCGCTTGAGATAGTCATGCTGCCTTTCGTGAAACTGTTCTCCAAGACGCAGCAGGATTTCCAGAGGAGAGCCAGGAAACTCGCGAACCCGATAATCAGGGGCGGAATCGGATTCACGCAGATTGTCGGGCTTGTGAAAATCAACATCTCCAAAGAGGACAGGAAAAAGCTCCGGACAGCGGCAGGCGTCGTCGTAGCGGCGAACCACCCGGCGTTCTTCGATTCGGTCCTCATGCTTTCGCTGCTTCCGTGGAGCGACATCGTGGCGAAAGGCTCCCTGTCGAAGTCGAACCCGCTCTCTCCGCTCATAAACTCGCTTTTCATGACGAATTCGTTCGATTTTGGAAAGATGATGGAGCGGACGAGGACGAACCTGGACGACGGAGGAACGATTCTCTTCTTCGCGGAAGGGACGAGGAGCTTTCCCGACGGGACACTGCGTCCGTTCAAGAAAGGCGCGGCAAGGCTCTCGATTGGGACAGGACATCCGATTCTTCCGGTGTACCTCGGCGGAAACCTGAAAATCGGGATGAGGAAAGGCGACAAAGTTCTGCAGGTGAACCCAAACGAGCGTTTCATCTACGACATACGCGTCATGGACGAGATTTCCCCGGAGGAATTCGCCGGATTTCCAAACGCGATTGCGGTGAGAAAATGCACCGACAAACTGCAGAAGACAATCCGCGAAGAAAAAGAAAGGGCGGACGAAGCCAACATGAAAAACCTCTAATGAAAAACGCTTTTGAAAAAGGTATAATGAAAAAACAACGGCTAATTTTTTGAATTACAAGGAAAACAAAATGGACGAACTCAAACAGCAAATCAAAGAATGCATCATCTCCTCTCTCGAACTTGAGGATGTCACACCGGAAAAAATCGTCGACTCGGAGCCTCTTTTCGGAACGGGACTCGGACTCGACTCCATAGACGCGCTCGAGCTCGGAGTCGCGCTCAAGAAAAGGTTCGGTGTCAAATTCAACGCGGAAAACGCGGACACAAGACAGCACTTCGCGTCGATAGACGCTTTGGCCGCCTACATTTCAGCGGAGCAGGCGAAAGCTTCAAAATAGCGAGAGCGACAAAGGCAATGCCTCTCGTATCTAAAATACTTTTCACAGCAGCGTCGATAATCTATCCGCTCATCGTCTTCTCCTGCCTCGTAGTCTTCAAGGTGCCGTTGAAGGTCTTTTCGCTTTTCGTCGTCTTCATCGCGCTTCTCTACATGCTTTTCGCCACGAGCGGAAAAGGGGACTTTCGGGAGAAGGCGAAGAGGAACGCGAAATTCCTGTTGTCGGCGGCACTGCTTCTGGCGGCGGGAGTCGTCTGTCTTGCGACAGGGCAGTCGCTTTTCATAAAGCTGTATCCCGTCGTCATGAACGGAATCTTTTTGTTCACGTTCGCTTCGACGCTGTTCATGCGGCCGAACATCTGCTTCCGGTTCGCGTGTCTTTCCGACAAAAAGCTTGAAGGCTCGCTCATATCAAGCCGCGTCGAGAGGTACTGCTTCCGTGTCACTGTCGTGTGGTGCGTCTTCTTCATTCTGAATGGAGCCGCGGCTTTCGCCACGGTTCTTTTCGGGAACGACAAAACCTGGTCGATTTACAACGGCGGAATCTCCTACGCTTTGATGGGGGTTCTTTTCGCTGTCGAATTTTTTATAAGAATGGTGGTCAACTCTAAAATGCCAAAATCAATTCCAATCACTCGATTCAATTCTTCGTCCAGACCAATGGACACTGTAATCTGCTACGAAAGGAAGTGGACGGACAACCGCTTCCTCACATGGGGCGATTTCCTCCGGGACTCGGCGAAGATGAGGAAATTCATAAAGAGCCACGACAGCGCGGACAAATGGATTCTGCACTGCGAAGACTACTATCTTTTTCTCTGTTCGTTCGTCGCTCTCCTCCAGTGCAAAAAGGAGGTTCTCCTGACGGCGAACATATCGCCTTCGTTCATCGCCGAGATAAAATCGACAAGCGACGGAATCGTGTTCATCACCGACCAGAGCGAAATCGAGGGCAAGCCGATAGAGGGCGCGGAATTCATTCCGTCGATAGCCGAAAAGACAGAAGTCGCGGAAGACGAAATCATGGAGACCCCTCCAATCGATTCCGAGGAGACGAGAATCGTGATGTACACGTCAGGCTCCACAGGGCATCCAAAAGCTGTGCGGCAGAGAATGAAGGAATTCGAAGAGGACAACGCGTTCATAATGAAAAAATGGGGGGACGAATTCCTTTCAAGAAAACTCTGCGCCACCGTGAGCCAGCACCACATCTACGGATTCCTTTTCACCATAAGCCTTCCGTTTTCTTTGGCTGTTCCTTTCAGGAGGAAGAGAATCGAGTTTCCAGAGGAATTCAACTCGCTCGACGACGAAGAGTACATGATAATCGCGGTTCCGGCGTTCCTCAAACGGACGAACATGGAATTCGACGAGGGAATCCACGATGCGAAAAAGCTTCCGCTCAAGAATCCGTGGATTTTCACTTCCGGGGGCGTTCTTTTGCCGGAAGTCGCCATGAGGACGCTCGACGTGTTCGGATTCTGCCCGCTCGAAGTCTACGGCTCGACGGAGACCAGCGGAATAGCGTACAGGCAGAGGACGAAGGACGGAGACGAGTGGACACCGTTCGACAACGCAAAAATCTGGGCGGACAAGGACGACGGCTGCCTGACGATAATATCTCCGTACATAAAGACCCCGGAAGGGTTCAAGACCGGGGATTTGGTCGACATACACGAAGACGGGCGGTTCATCCTCAAGGGAAGGGCGGACTCAATCGTGAAAATCGAGGAGAAGAGAATCAGCGTGGTGGAAGTCGAGAACAGAATCGGGCAGACAGGGCTTGTCGCCGACTGCTGTGTCGTTCCGATGAGCGACAGGAGACAGTACCTCGCGGCCGCAATCGTGCTGAACAAAGACGGGCAGGAAAAGTTCAGGGGAATGGACAAATTCGACATCAACAAGTTTTTCCACGACTATCTTCTCCAGTATTTCGAGAATGTGGTGATTCCCAAAAAGTACCGCTACCTCGACAAGATTCCTTGCGACGTGCAGGGAAAAAAGCACAAGCCGGAAATCCAGTCGCTTTTTTCGGGTGAGAAATGATGGAACTTGAAAGAGCAGTGAGAATCGGGAAGGACTCGCCATTCTTCGACGGGCACTTCCCCTCGTTCAAGCTTTTTCCGGCGGTCGCCCAATTGGACATGGTCGTGCGCATGGCGGGCGAGGCCTTGAAGTGTCCAATCGCGGTGAAGTCGATAAAGCGCGTGAAATTCATCGGGAAGATTCTGCCCGACACCGACGCAAAGGCATCTGTAAAAATCTCCCCGCGACAAGAAAACGGTGAATGGAAGATGTCTTTCACATTGGGAAGCGGAGACGGAAGCGTAGTCTACTCGCAGGGGACGGCCTTTCTCGTCCCAAAAAGCTAGACCGTCACTTTTTGTTCTTGGACTGGCTGACGGACGCTTTCATCGACTCGGCCGCTATCGTATTGACGAGGACGACCTCGGAATCCACCACGTCGAACACGTGCCACTTGAAGCCGACCATGTTTTTCGGCGGCTTTATCGTCGTGTAGTATTCGTTGTTCAGCCAAATCGTGACTTTCGCGTCTGAATTCGAGAGCTTGTTCGAGGTGTTCGAGTTGTAGTTCGCGAAATCGGTGACGTAGAACGAATATATTTTCTCGGAGTCGACTTTCTCTATCGAAATGGTCTCGACTCCAGGAGACGAGCGCGAATCCCTGTCCAGGTGCACGTTCTCGAATTTCCTGTTTTTGTAGTAGATTTGATTTCCTTCCACGACTATCCTCGCATCCAAGTCGGAAACGCCCTGGCTCCACTCGACGGAGATTTTTATCCGCTCATAGTCGACCGCTTTCGGGATGGAGAACTGGTTTATGCTTGAGATGTTGTCCTTCCTCACAGTGAATGACTGCTCGACAGAGACGTACCCTTCCTTGGATATCTCCACGAAATGCTCCCCGTCCGTTATCTCGTCTGGAATGCGCGCCTCTCCCTCGGAATCAGTGGCAATCTCGAAACCGTCGTCGATGGATATCGCCGCGGCTTCGATTGCCTCTCCAGTGTCGCTGTCGCGGACGACGAGAGTGCGCTTTTTGGCCTTGAGCTTATTTGCGCGCTCGGCCTTCTCCATTGCGGCACGCTCCTCATCGGAAAGTTCAGGCTCTTCTTCCCGCCCGTCCACTTCTTCGTTTTCCGCATCTGTTGGACTCGGCCGGGAATTCTTTTCGGAAGCGGAGGCTGTATCGGAAGACGAGGCCGGGGACGGAACTTCCTTCACGACTTCGACGATTTTTTCGACAGGAACTTCCTTGACGACCTCTACGATTTTCTCGACGGGAACCTCTTTCACAACCTCTTTGACGACTTCCTTTTCGACCGGGACTTCCTTGACGACTTCCTTCACGACCTCGCGCACGACCTCGACAGGCTTCTCGACTTCCTCGATGACGACGACGGGAACTTCACGGACGACTTCCTTCACGACCTCTTTGACGACTTCCACGCGCTTCTCGACTTCCTCGATGACGATTGTGGGCACTTCCCGCACGACTTCCTTCACGACCTCGCGCTGTTCGATTACGGTGACGGGAACCTCCACAGGGACTTCGACCGGCACTTCCTTGACGACCTCGACTTTCTTCTCGACAGGAACTTCCTCTATGACGACCACAGGAATTTCATTGACGACTTCTGTTTTGCGCTCGATTTCGACGACTTTCTCGACAGGAATTTCTGGAGTGTGGCGCGTGAACGGGACTTCGGCAACCGATTCTCTTTCCCCAAGCGACTTTTCGTAATCGGGATTCGCCTTGAACATATCGCCGGAATAGGGAACGCACCAGAAATTCTTTTGGGGAAGGAAATCCAACTGCGGCGAGGACTCAAGCTTGTTCTTGAACTGGATTGCCGACGACTGGCTTTTGAATTTCCTGGAATAAAAAACGCGTATCAACTCGCCGCTTTCGGTCTGCACTTTTCCCGCGAATGCCGGACAGCCGTGCGACTCAAGCGAATTGAGCTGCTTCATCGCGCTCTTCTCATCCCGGTAGGATGCGAGACAGACATACCAATCCTCCGCGGCCAAAGCCACCAGACAAAACGAGAAAATCAGGAATGTCGAAAGAAAGAGTCTCACCAGCCTGAACGAATTCATTTTATTTTATAGTATCGGCCCGAACCACGGATTTCAACAATCGGGAAGCGCCTGCCAAAAAGGGCAGTGTCGATTCGTGTTTTCGTGTATAATCGATTTCATGGATTACCGACAAGCGATATTGATTCCGGTGTACAAGCACGGAAAAGCATGTGAACGCGTAGTGGAGAATTTGAAGCCGTTCTGTGAAGAGAGCCAGACGAAAATAATACTGGTGGACGACGGCAACGACGAGGACACGAAGAACATATTGAGGGAAACGGCCGGAAAAAACAGCGGCTTCGTCACGCTCATCGAAAACGAGAGGAACAGGGGAAAGGGAGTCGCGTTCAGAATCGGAATGGAGAAGGCGAAGGAGATGGGCTTCACGCACGTCCTCCAGCTGGACGCGGACGGCCAGCACGACATCGGACGGTGTCCATTCTTCTTCGAAAAATCAAAGGAAAGCCCGGAAAAACTCATCTGCGGCTACCCGGAATTCGACGAGACGGCGCCTGGACACAGGAAGGGCGGACACAAATTCGCGAACACATGGTGCGCAATCGTCACATGGTCGGGCGGAATCGTGGACTCGCTCTGCGGATTCAGGATATATCCGGTCGAATCGACGTGCGCATTCTTGAGAAAAGGACACATCGACTCGCGGATGGGATTCGACATCGACATCCTCATAAAACTCATCTGGCGTGGAGTGAAATACGAGTTCTACCCGGTCAAAGTCACCTACCCAATCGACGGAATAAGCAATTTCCATCCGTTCAGGGACAACGTGCGGATTTCCTGGGTGTTCACGAAATTCTTCTGCGGAATGATTGTAAGAAGCCCGATATTGCTGTGGAGAAAAATCCGTGGCAGATAATTGGTACGAACAGAAGCAGAACAACTCCCTCGGCTATTTTCTCATGCTAAAATGCCTGAAAATTCTGCCTTCGTGGCTCTTCAGGTTCTTCGCGCTATTCGTGGGATTCTTCTATTGGACGTTCTCGAAAAACGCCAGGCGTTTCTCAAGGATGTACTTCTCGAATCTTGGGCGAAGGGGCAGTTCCCTGAAGCACATAGCGTGCTTCGCCGTGAATCTCGTGGAGGACGTCCAGTCGTGGGCGGGAAAACTCAACTTCTCGAACGTGGAATGGCAGGGAACGGACGTGCACAACCTCGTCTCGGACATCGACACTGGGAAGGGGGCGGTCATCGTCATCTCGCACCTCGGAAACGCGCAGATGCTCAAAGGGCTGGCGAGCATGGGCGAATCCGGGACAAAGCGGAGGATGTCCATAACGACAATCTCGGACGCGAACATATCGGCGGGATTCAACGCACTGCTGAACCAGGTGAATTCCGACTCCAGTTTCCACATCGTAAGCTCCAACGACATCGGCCCGGAGACGATTCTTCTGCTGCAGGAACGTCTTGAGAACGGGGAAGTCGTCGTCATCGCGGGCGACAGAGTGAGCGCGCACACGGACAGGAACATCAAAATCAATTTTCTCGGCAAGGAAGCAAACTTTCCATACGGAGTCTTCCTTATGATTTCGCTTTTGAATTCCCCCACGTATTTCGTCAACGGCATGAGACACAAGGATTTCGCCCTCGACGCGAAGTACGACATGTATGTAAAGAAATGCCCGGTCGATTTCGGCTGCAAGCGGAGCGAGCGCGACGGAAGAATAAGAGAGGCGGCGGAATGCTACGCGCGGAACCTTGAGGAACTGTGCAGAATCCACCCGTATCAATGGTACAATTTTTTTGATTTCTGGGGCGGACAGGACTAATTTTTTTGAGGGAAAAGAATGGAAAACACGATGAGACACACGAACGAAGAAAAAACGCTGACGGAGGAGACGGAATTCAAAGTCGACTTCAACGACTGCGACCCCATGGGAATCGTCTGGCACGGGAACTACATCAACTATTTCGAGAGGGCACGGTGCGCGCTCTTGGACAGAATCGGCTACAACTACATCGAAATGGAAAAATCCGGCTACATGTTCCCGGTGACGGAGGTCAAGGCGAAGTACATGAAGTCGCTCAGGTTCGGGGACGTGTGCAGGGCCAAGGCCATCCTTGTGGAATACGAGAACATGATTCAGATGAAATTCGAGCTTTACAACAAGAAGACAGGGGAATTGACGACGAAAGGAAGCGTCAGCCAGATGTGCGTCAAGGCGGACACGAACGAGACACAGTTCTTCTGCCCGAAATGTTTCACGGAAAAAGTGGAGGCTGCTTTAAAATGAGATTCTTTCTTTCAAAACCGGGCTTGATTTGCGCGTGCGGCACAAACCCAGACGAATTTTCCGAGGCGATTGAAAGAGGCGACCAGTCTGGCATAAAGAGCATCACGCTCGGAAAGACAGAAGACGGAGAGGACAGGAAATTCTTCGTCGGAAAAATAGACGACTCAAAGCTCAAAAAGACGGGCGACAAATACGAAATGCGGCTTCTCCAGATTTTCCAGGCCGCGTTGGACGAAATCGCGCCGACGGTGGAGAAAGCGGTCGCCAAATTCGGCAGGGAGAGGGTCGGAGTCTGCATAGGGAGCTGCGACAACGGCTCGGAGCTTTCGCTCAAGGCGCACAAGGATTTTTTCGAGAAGGGCGCGTTTCCAAAAGAATACGACTTGGAGATTCAGGGCGCGGACTATCCGGCATCTTTCTGCGCAAAAAAATTCGGCATAAAGGGGCTTTCCCTCGCGTTCTCCACGGCGTGCTCGTCGAGCGCGAGCGCAATCGCAAAGGCGAGGGAGCTTTTGCAGGCGGGAATGCTCGACGCGGTAGTGTGCGGAGGCGTGGATGTCGCGTCCGAAACGGTTCTTCTGGGATTCGGCTCGCTTGGGGCTGTCTCGGACGAAATAACGACCCCCATGAGCCGGAACCGGCACGGAATCACGCTCGGAGAAGGGGCGGCCGTCTTCGTGCTTTCAAAAGAGGATTTGGACGGAACTGGAATCGAACTTCTGGGCGCGGGCGAAAGCTCGGACGCGTCGCACATGACGGCGCCACTCGAAGACGGAAGCGGAGCGGCAGCGGCGATGGAAAGCGCATTGAAGGACGCTGGAATCGGCGCGGACAAAATCGACTATGTGAACCTGCACGCGACAGGCACGAAACTCAACGACTCGATGGAAGCGAAGGCGGTGGACAAGGTTTTCTCCGGCAGGAAAGTCCCCGTGAGCGGAACGAAGCCGATGACAGGACACACTCTGGGGGCTGCAGGCTCGCTCGAACTTGCCGCGTGCTTCCTTGCGATTGAAAAGCAGAAACTTCCAATCCACTTGAACGACGGAGCCAAAGACGAAGCGATGCCGGAACTGAACCTGGTGAGAAAAGCCGAGACCGCAAGCGAAATCAGAACCTGCATGTCCAACTCGTTCGCTTTCGGCGGCTGCAACGTGAGTTTGGTCATCGGAAAAAGAAACGGAGAAGAATGCAGATGAAAATCGCATACGACGAGCTGACAGGGCTTCTGCCGCAAAAAGGCAAGATGCGCTTGATTGACGAAATCACCGAATGCGACAGTGAAAACTTTTTGGTGGAGTCGCGCACAGAGATTCGGGACAGCTGCATCTTTTTCGACAAGGAATCGGGCGGACTTCCAAACTACGTCCTCTTCGAGTTCGCCGCGCAGTCGGTGGCGGCCCTCATGGCGAAAAAGGCGGAAGAATCGGGCGGAAAAGGCAAAATCGGCTTCGTCCTGAGCGTGTCGAACATGGCGTTCGATTCCGATGTCGTGGAAGCAGGCTCGGCAGTGAACGTGAAGGCGACACTGGAATCGCAGATGGACAACGTGCTTTCGTTCCAGGCAGAATTTTTCGCAGACGACAAAAAAATCGGCAGCGGAAAACTCACACTGATGGAAAGCGAGAAATGAAAAAGGAAAAATGGAGGAGAAAATGGAGAACAACAGGCCAAAGCTTTTGATTGTGGGCGCAGGAATCGCAGGACTCGGCGCGGGTGTTTACGCGCAGAGGTCGGGGTTCGACGTGACGATACTCGAACAGCACATCGTGCCGGGGGGGCTTTCTGCGAGCTGGAGCCGCAAGGGATATTACTTCGAGGGCGGACTGCACTGGCTCACAGGCTCATCTGAGAAGATTCCGCTCTATCAGATTTGGAAGGAAGTGGGCGCGCTGCAGGACAACAATCCGGTGTTCTACAAGGACCCAATCTACACGCTCATGATTGGCGGCGGAAAAAAGCTCTGCCTCTACCGGGACACGGAAAAACTCCGCGAAGAGCTTTTGAACCACGCGCCAGAGGACAAAAAGATGATTGACCGGCTCTGCAGGGACATTTCATATTACAAAAACGTGCATCTTCTCATAAAGGACAAGGGCGGACTCAAGTGCAAGAACCCCAAATCCCCAAAAATCGGAGAAGTCCTGAAGATGTGGACGGCGGCACTCAGGGTGCTCTACCTAAAGAACACGTCGGGTCGCGAATACGTCAACAAATTCAAGAACAAGGACGTTCGGAACCTCATCGGCGGCATGATAAACCAGGACTACAACGCGCTCTCGCTCATCTACACGCTCGGCTCGTTCTCGTCGGGGGACTGCGGCTACCCGGAAGGCGGCTCCGCGAGGATGGCGAAGAACATGGCGGAGACGTTCACCAGTCTCGGCGGAAAAATCGAATACAGGCAGAATGTCGAAAAAATCAGAATCGAAAAGGACGCAAACGGAAGGAAAAAAGTGAAGGGCGTCGTGGCGAACGGCAAGGAAATCGACGCGGACGCCGTAATCGTGACGCAGGACGCGAGACAGGCGATAGACGACCTCTTCAAGGACGAGCCGCTTGAGGAGAAATGGGTTCCAAAAATGCGGAAGATTTCAATCTCGGAGCAGGACATGTTCTTCGGATTTGGAATCAAGGCGAACTTGAAGGATTATCCGCGCTCAATGCTCATTCCGCTTGAGAAGCCGTTCGTGGCGGGCGGCAAGGAATTCTACGTCCTTCCTGTGAACAACTACGCGCTCTACCCGAACCATGCGCCTGAAGGCTGCTCCACAGTCTCATGCCTGCTGCTCGGAGAATTCTACGATTATTGGAAGAAGGCGAAGGAAGACGGAACGTACAAAGAGAAAAAAGAGAAGGCGATAGCGGATTTGACCTCGATTCTCGAAGAAAAAATACCGGAATTCAAAGGCAACATCGAAGTCACCGATTTGGCGACATCGATTACGAACGAGCGGTTCTGCAAGACATTCGAAGGCGGCTACATGAACCTGATGAAGGCCGGCATGATGACCACATCGTTCCCGTCGAAGGCGAAGACCGTGGACGGCCTGTATTTCGCGGGCCAGAGGATGATTATGCCGGGCGGACTTCCGATGGCGGTGAAGTCGGCATGGAATGCTGCGCAGGAATTGTGCTATGATTTTGGCTTTGAATTCGAATAGGCGGAAAAGAAATTGATTTTTGAAACAGAAAACGCAGGGAAAAAAGTTTTGGTGACAGGCGCGAGCGGCGGAATCGGACGGGCGATTGCCATTGCCGCCGCGAAAGACGGATACGAAATCGTGGCGCACTACAACTCAGGCGCGGAAAAAGCCGAAGCCCTCAAAAGCGAAATCGAAGGGAGCGGAGGAAAGTGCTCGCTCATCCAGTTCAACATCGCGGACAGGGAAGACTGCAGAAAAAAGCTTGAAGCGTGGTCGGAAGAGAACGGAGCCTTCTACGGCGTCGTCCTGAACGCGGGAATCTGCCGAGACAACATCTTCCCGGCGATGACGGACGACGACTGGGACGGCGTGCTCCACACGAACCTCGACGGCTTCTACAACGTGCTGCGCCCGCTCGTCATGCCGATGTGCAAGAAGCGCAAGGGCAGAATCATCACGATATCGTCAGTTTCGGGAGTCGTGGGCAACAAGGGACAGGTGAACTATTCGGCGAGCAAGGCCGGCATCATCGGAGCGACAAAGGCACTCGCGCTGGAACTCGCCGGCAGGAAAATCACAGTGAACTGCATCGCGCCCGGAATAATCGAGACCGACATGATAAAGGGAGCGCCAATCGAAGAGATAGTGTCCGGCGTGCCGATGAAGCGCGCGGGAAAGCCGGAGGAAGTCGCGGCTTTGGCAGTCTTCCTCCTCGGCGAGCAGGCCGGCTACATCACACGGCAGGTCATCAGCGTGAACGGAGGCTTGGCATGAGTTTCCATGCGCTTTATGTCTTCGCGTTCCTTTTGTTCGCGATTTTCCTTTTCGTCTCTCTATTCGTCCACACCGACTTCAAATTCTATGTGATGGATTTCATCGAAGGAATAATCGAAAAGCTTGAGATGGAGATGGACGAAGTCGACAGGGAAATCGCGGAAGACGAAAAAGAGCTTGAGCGTCTGAAAGCAGAAAAAGAGGAGCTCAAGAAAAAAAACGATGAGAAGTAGACCTGTTCCGAAATTGAAGTTTCCGAACAGGCTTACCAAAAATCACCGAACGCCGAAGAATTTCAAAAAGCCGTATGCCACGAGGACAGTCCCGCAGATGATTTTGAGCGCGAGGCTCCTCTTCAAAGCCGTTGCCGCCTTCCGCTTGGATTCAGAGTCCGGGTCCTTGGCGCGCTCGGCTTCGTCGGCCTCCTTCGACTTCTCGTTCAGCCTGAACATCGAAAGCGGCGTGTAGCAGATTATTCCAAAACCGAGCACCCACAAAAGAATCGCATGGTGGATTTTCGTTATCGACATCTGCCGAAAATAAATCACGGCGAAAAACGCGGCACCGCACACGATGATGCCGGCGCCAATCCATTCAAAAACCTTGGAAACTTTCTCGTTCATCTAAAAACCTCGTTTTATTTCAAAATTCCGATTTTCTTCAACCACGGAAGAAGATTATTCTCGTTCCAGCCATACGTTTTTATCGCATACGAAGACGGATTCATGCCAAAACCGTGCCCGCCTTTCGGGAAGCTGACGAAGACGTGCTCCACTCCCCTTTCGGCCAGAGTCTTGTCCAATCGCACGGAATTCTCGTAAATCACCACGGGGTCGTCCTCGCAGGCCAAAAGAAAAACCGGCGGCATGTCGTCTGGAACGTTTGCAGGATTCTCCATGGAAAAAGCGTCTTTCATCTCATCAGAATATTTGAAACCGCGGATGTTGAAAAGCGAAAAGCCCTTCACAGCCGTCGGAATCGAGAACTGCCTCGAAATGAAATTCTTTGAAGAGACGGACGTCGAATACTGGTGCCCCAAAAGGCTCGTTCGGCTCCACTTGTGCCCGATGTCGTCCTGCATCGAAACGACAGGATAAATCGGCATGACAAAATCCGGGCGCACGCTCTCGGCGGTCTTGATTTCATCGATTCCAAGCAGATTGAGCTGGTTGCGGGACGAAAATTCCCCAGCCATCGTCACCAAATGCCCGCCCGCCGAGAACCCGATTGCTCCGATTCTGTTTCTGTCGATTCCGAACCTCGAAGAATTTTCACGGAGAAAGGAAATCGCCCTCTGGAAATCCACGAGCTGGTCGGGGAAGTGGTGCTCGTTGTAGGCGACACGGTACTGCAGGACGAACGCGGCGAATCCCTTCGAGGAGAACCATCTGGCAGTGTCGAAGCCTTCGTGCTTCATGCCGAGATGGTGGTAGCTTCCGCCCGGGCAGATTATGACGGCGGGTCTCTTTTCGTTTTCCGAATCAGAATCGAAATCTTTTGAAGGCGGAAAGACGTGAAGAATCGTGTCCCTTTTCTGCGTCTCCATTTTGGGGATTCCGTCCCAAAGGTAGATTTTCTCGCTCCTGCCTTTGGAAGAAGCGAACGAGGGCTGAACAAAGACAAAGAAAAGCGCAATCGCGCTGCAAATCAAAACAACACAAGCTGATTTTTTTTCCATGAGGTCATTCTAACAAAATATTGAAACGTGGTATTCTCCTAAAATGAGAAAATCAATTTTACTTACAGTCTTCGCGTTTTTTGTTTTCTTTTCATACGCCGAAGATTTTGAAGAGACTCCACAAGAACAGCAGTCTACAGAACAGCAGCAGATTACAGAACAGACAGCACAGGAAGCGGATTCAGGAAGGATTGTGTCCAAAATCGATTTCATTGGGCTGACAAAGACGAGGGATTCCTACCTGCAACTGCGCTACAAAAAGTACATCGGAATGAGAGTGGACGAGATAGACCTTCACGAGCTTGAGACGCAGCTCCAGTCGGAAGGAGTCTTCGAAAGCATTGTGATAGACGTAATCGACGGAACTGAAGACGGAAGTTCGCCAACGTTCGACGAGGACGGAAACCCGACAGCTAGAATCGAAGTGAGCGTGTCGGAGAAAATCACGTTCATTCCGCTGCCGTTCGCGATGTACTCCTCGTCGGGCTTGATAGCGGGCGGAATGGTCATGGACACGAACGCGTTCGGCGTGAAGGACACGCTCATGCTCGGAGGCTTTTTCGCGTCGACCTCGCTCACGGGCATGGGAATGTTCTCGAAACCCGCAATCGAGCGTGTCCGCCCTGGCTTCCAGTTCTTCACCTCGATTTCAAAAAACACCCCGAACGTGCGGAACCTGAAAAACGAGGAGGTCCTGGATTTCGAAAACTTCGCGGTCTCCTGCTCGCTCGGCATCTTCAACAAAATCGACAAATTCAACACGTTCGGCCTTTCCCTAGGCTTCAACTACCTGAAAAACGATGCCGAAGGCAATTTCGAATCAATCGGCTCGGCCACAATCGGCTCGGCCGGACTCGCCTATTCACTTTCAAAAAGCGACTGGAACGGCTTCTTCATGTCCACTTCATCCATAAACCTCTCCGCGTCGCTGTCAAAATACTTCGAGCTCGACGACGAAGCGTCATTGGCCTCGGTCGTGCAGAACTACGCGGCGGCATTTTCGACCCAGAAACCGTTCCTTTCCGACAGATTCCGCCTGCTCGCCCAGGTCTCCGGAGCCTGCGTCGTCGCTCCCGAAAAGAAGTCCGCGCACATCGCGGAGGCAAAGAAACGCTCGGCGGCGGGTGTCTCAATTCTCTCGGGCGACTTCAAGACCGACATTATTTTCGGCGGAACTGCGGGGTTCGAGGCGGCTTTGGCGACGTTCAAATTCGGCTTGATTTCGCTCATCGGAAAATACGAAGTCGTCTGGACAGAGGATTTTTCAAAGAACCTCGCCTTCTACGAGCTTGACGACGTGGAATTCTGCCACGGACCGAGCGCGGGACTCTGCCTGTACCTTTCGAAGATTGCGTTCCCGGCGTTGTCGATGAACGTCTCGTACAACGTCTCTGAAAGCTACTGGCAGTATTCGTTCTCGCTCGGAATGAGCATGTGAGTCGTTCATCGCACGGTCTTCCAGTCCACGCCGTTCTTCCCTTCAAAGACGAGGACGCGGCACTTCTGCTTTCCGGCGTTCTTGGCGAAGAAATGCAAGTCCATGGCGTACTCGCTCATCACGTCGTCGGGGTGGTAGTTCGTCGTGAAAGTCGATTCGCTTCCGTCGAAGGTGCATCTTCCGAGCGCGCCGTGCATGGAAATCAAGTCCTCGGCGATTGGAACGAGCTTATCCAGATGCGCATTCCTGTATTTTCTCCTGACGAACGCTTTCTGCATCTCGGTGATTTCCTCCGAAGAAAAATCGAAGCGGTCGAGCGTCTCTGAAAATTCCCACAAAAAGTCGCTCGCCTTTTCCTTGAGCGGATGGAGGACGGCATTGAACCACGGAACGGCGCGCCCCTGCGTGTAGAAGATGTTCGTGGCGCGGGAAAGTCTTTCCGCCTTCGCAAGGTCGCTTTCTGAAAATTCGGGCGTTCGGACGACGTGGTAGGGCGGTTTCTCGTCCCAGACCATTCCGTAGCCCGCGGCGTCGTCGTGCAGGTTCGTGCCTGGGAGGACAGAGAGGCAGAAAAGCTCAAGGTTGTTCGGATAGAGGGAAAGCGCGAAGTCGATTGAATTTTTGAACCCCTGCAGATTGTCGGTCGGAAGCCCGTAAATCAAGTCGAATCCGAATGTGACACCGGCCTCGTTCAAAAATCCGATGTTGCGGGCGAAAAGTTTTCTGTCGAGGGTGCGGTGGACTTTCTTGAGAACGTCCGGGTTCGAGCTTTGAAGCCCGAACTGGATGCAGCACGGAACGCGGGAGAACGCGGAAGCGAGTTCCCTGTCGATGAATTCAGCGCGCGCCTCGAAGTAGAAGAACATTCCGGGAGCCTTTTTCTGTATGGTCTTGAGCATCTTCATCGCCCGCTCTTTGGAAGCGTTGTAGGTGGGGTCGAGGACGAAGACCTGCGCGATTTTCTTCTTCGCGAAAAGCTCGATTTCCTTTTCGAGCCGCTCCATCGGGAAATAGGCGATTTTCTTTTCGCCCTTGCTCTCGTAGCAGTAGGAGCATTTGAACGGACAGCCGCGGGCAAGTTCCCAGAGCGCACCTCCGTATTTTGCAGGGTCGAGAGTCCCGTCCAGATAAGGAGACGGCGTGAGTTCGGGCGAGCAAGGAACTGCGCGCGTGACAGTGCCGGGAGCGCATTTTGAAGACGAGCAGTAGATGCCGGGTATTTCGACTTTTCCGTTTTTCCCTGACTCAACAATCCGCTCCAAGAGCGCGGGCACGGCGATTTCCCCCTGGCCCGCCACTGTGTAGTCGAAATTCTTGAAATTCTGCGGATTCGCGGTGACCTCTGGTCCTCCAGCGATGCAGACGACATTCGGAATGATTTTTTTCAATTCAAAAGCGGCCTTGTCGAGTATGGTGTGGTTCCAGACATAGACCGAGAAGCACACGGCGAACGGCTTTTCCTTGGAAAGCTTTTCCGCTATCATGCGCGCGGCTGCTGTCTCTCCGCCCTCTCCGCCCTTCTCGCCGGCAGCGAACGCTTTCGTATATGAATCTTCCTCGCGCGAAAAATCCACGAGTTGGACATCAAATGTTTTCAGATTCGGATTCGCCTTTATGGCGGAGGCAATGCAGGCGGCTCCGAGCGGCATCGCCTGCGGAGAAGTCTCGACAAGGACGGTCGTGCAGACGATGGTCAGCGATTCTCCAGTTTTTCCACTCTTTTCATTCATCAGAAAAATATAGCACAAATACAGGAAAACTCTCAGCGGGGGGAGCGTTCTGGGGGAAGGTAGCTAAATTTCTGAAGGGATTTTCACTCCTTGGTCCAGTCTTCAACTTTTATCCAAGGGATTCTTATAAATTCATCGTAATTGTTTGTTACCACAGTAAGATTTCTGGTCATTGCTTGCGCCGCAATCTGCATATCATAAGGACCGATTACTTTACCTTCTTTTTCAAGATATGCCCGTATCAAACCATAGGCTTCTGTATCTTCTGCGGTAAAATCGATGATATTGTTGAAATCCGTGCAAAAATCCAATAGAGCATGGCGATTCTTTTCACGATTCTGACTTTTTGAAGCTCCATATTCCATTTCTGCAATTGAAACAGATGACAAAAACAGTTCATCACTATCCGACGAGAGAATTTTATTTGTGAGATTTGGAAATTTGTTCTTTATCAAAAAAATACAGATATTCGTGTCCAAAAGATACATTAAAATTCTTCCCTATTTTCAAGCATTGGTTGATTTCTGCCTTCCGACATAAAATCATCGGTGAATTCTGAAAGACTTCTTTTAAGGTTTTCCCAAGGACGGTTCCGAGGATAGAGAATAATTGTATTTCCAATTTTTTTTATGAACATTTCAGAGTAATCAATGTGATATTCTTTTGGAATTCTTACAGCCTGACTGTTTCCACTTGTAAACACCTTTGTACTATGCATCATGCAACTCCTTGCGGCTTAGTATATACACAAGTATCTACACATGTCAAATAAGAAAAGAGCGTCGGAGCATGAAAATCCGATACATGGGAACGGAAGAAATGGCAACTGTTATAATATTTGCTTTTGTCAACGACTTTCTGGCAGCCCGCTTGCGCTACGATGACTTAATTCAACTTAAGAATGTCATATGCAATGAAACAACAAGAGATGCAATGAAGCGAGTTACAATACTTGCAATATGCGACTGTTAGCAGTTTTCGACAGGCAAAATAGCTGCACGCAGACACGCCCCCGCGAAGGATTTTTCCTTTGCGGGGGCGGGGAAATGCCCTTGGCGCAGCCGTGCGGCTGTGCGGGACGAAGTGCATAGGATTACAGCGCGTTCAATAAGAACTATACTTACAATCGTCTCGCCATTTTTGGTAGTCCTTCCAAGTGACTATGTAGTCGGGTTTGTCGGTTTCTTCGAATTTGCAGTCTTTGAGTTTCTTCTGCATCAGAATTGAATCAAATTTGCCAAATAAATATGCCAATGTCTTACGAGTAGTTGTTGAACCATCTAGATAATAGTTGTGGTCTGCAGGAATTACGACATCTTCTACCCACAGTTGTTCAAAGAAATTAACATCTGAACCTCCTACAAAAGACATTTTCTTGGGAAGAACAACTTTTTTAACCGAGCCTCTTAAACTTGCATTCAAAACGAGATTTTCGGGAAATGAAAGCTCCTCAACAGTTTTGGGAATCCTCAAACTGCCAGAAATTACTTTTAATGTGGACGGAAAATTATCGACTGTGATGTCAGAACAGTCCAAGTATAACAATCCTTCGGGAAGCTGCACGGAACCACAATCAATAGAGGCATATTTTACACCTTCAGGCACGACAATAATATCACGTTCACTAAATGAATTATAATCTATATTCACCGCAAGCACGGGCATCCCCTGTATTGTCGGGGGGATAATGACAGACCTGCGACCTCTCACCCCTTCTTTAGAAGTGTCGAGAGCTGTGACGCACACGCCCGTGTCATTGGCACAAAGCTTGACCTTAAAGAAGTTTTCGGGCATTGCTGGTGCGGTTTTGAACGCGGCATCTTTCCGAGCCTTGAGTTCAGCGCATTTTGCGCGTTGCGTGTCGTTCAAGTTTCTGTCGGCAGCTTCCTCCGAAATTAGATAGATGGCTTTCAGTGCGGAGTCAAACGCAGCCCAGTCCTTATCAGCGCACGCCTTTTCCACCGCCGCCACCTGCGTTTCGTAATCGGAAACGAGCTTGTCCTTTAACGCGGCATCTTTCCGAGCCTTGAGTTCAGCGCATTTTGCGCGTTGTGTGTCGTTCAAGTTTCTGACGGCATCTCGCCTTGAAATTTCATCGATGGCTTTCAGTGCGGAGTCAAACGCAGCCCAGTCCTTATCAGCGCACGCCTTTTCCACCGCCGCCACCTGCGTTTCGTAATCGGAAACGAGCTTGTCCTCTTCGGTGGCTGTCACCGACTTCAAAAAACCTTTCAGGCTGGGCTTTGCCGTCGCAGTCGAAACCGCCACTACTCCAGCCAAAAGCGCAAGCGCGATTCTGGCGACCAGTTTTGTAGACTTCTTTTCCATTGTGAAGTCCTCCTTGTAATTCATTCAGAAAGCCGTACGGCTCTCCGTTGTATGTGCTCGGGCAAAACCTTGCCCGCTCATCACCACAGTTTGTTTGCTTCTTCCAAGACTTTTTTCCAGTCCTTGAAATTGGCGATGTCCTTATGCTCCTGCTCAATCCTTTGTTTTCGCCAATTCTTGTTCGCAGCCTCGTAGCCTGGAATGAATTTTTCAATTCCTTTGCCAGGGAGGTTCGTGTCACCACTTACAACCAAAGCCATTAGCTGCGGAATTTTTATGCCCAGCACAGAAGCGACTTTGCCGAGCATATCGCCCACTTTCTCAAGGATTTTTGCCATTTTGGTCGCAAAAACATATCCTTGATGCTCACCCTCAAGCTTGATTTCTTCTGCCAGTTTCTTGTAGGTAAGTGTCGGAAACCTCATTACCGTAGCGTTCTGCTTGTCCATCCCATCTTGTTTCTCAGACGGACAGGCAACGCCATTGCCCTGATGTTCAAGCACCCATTTGACCAACTTTTCCAACGCATCTTGTGCGTATTCTTCCAGTGTCTTTTCCATTTTTGTTGCTCCTTATGGTTATATTTTCATCCGTATACGGATTTACTCCCAATCTCTACGCGACAGTTACTGATTTCTCGAAACGGGCGATTTTTTTCTGTCATGCTGAACTTGTTTCAGCATCTGGTTGCTGAGCGAAGCCGAAGCACAGATTCCGAAACAAGTTCGGAATGACGCAGTGCCTCTCCTTGCTGACGCAAAAAGCCCGCGCCGACGCGAAAAATCGCGCCGTCACGGGCTTTCAGGTGAGAACCGATTGATTATGTCGATTGGATTGACGCTTTTTTAAAAGGAGACTATGCGCCCCTTTGTTCTTTGTTCTTTGTTC
>JAGBIY010000011.1 GCA_017934745.1 Treponema sp.
GAGTGCATTTCTTCGAGCTTCGTTCCGAGGATTTCCCGGTCTTCCGCGAGCTTCGTTCCGAGTTCGGCCGTCATCGCGTTGATTTTTCCGAGGAGTTCCGCGCGCCTCTCTTCGGCCAGTCCATCGTTCTCGCTCACCGCTTTCTCAAGCTCGCTCCTTATCCTCTCCACGCTCTCGGCGAGTCCGCCCTCGGCTTCCCTTATCCTCTCCGCGAATTCGCTTTCGAGTCCGCCCAGCCGCTCTTTCGTTCCGCTCTCTATTCCGCCAAGCCTCTCGTCGGTCTCGCTTCCGAACGACTCCATCCTTCCTGACAGCTCGGCCTTCATCGCCTCGAACCTCTCGTCCGCTCCTGTCTCCAGCGCGCCGAGCCGTCTTTCCGTGTCGACTTCGAGTTTTCCGAGCCGCTCGTTCGATTCGCTTCCGAACGCGTCCATTCTCTCAGAAAGCTCGCCTTGCATAGCGGAAATCTTCGTCTCGAAATCGCTCTTCGCGCTGTCGGCTGCGGAATTCGCGTTCGACAATGCCGACTCAAGCAAATGCTGAATTTCGTCTGTCTTGATGCTCAACTCGCCTTCGACTTCGACGATGCGAGAAAGTATTGCATCCTGAATCTCGTGCATACGCGACTTGAAAGAACCGTCGATTCCGACAGCAAGCTCCGAGGCGGCCGAAATGGAATTCTGAAGGGACGACTGAACGCTCTCGATTCTAGAAGATATGTCTGATTGGATTTTCTCCAGTCTCGCGGCATCCTCGCCCGTCTTCTTCTGCACGGCATCAATCCGGGCCGAAATGTCATTCTGGATTCCAGAGATTCTCGCGTTGGAGCCTTCCTCGATGCTTTCGATTTTTCCAGAAAGTCTGCTCTGAACCTCGTCGATTCTCGTGTTCGAACCGGTCTCCACGCCCTCGATTTTTCCAGAAAGCTCCGTCTCCATATTTGAGATTTTCTCAAGAAGCTCCTTCTTCGTAGATTCCGCTATCGATGTAGACCCGGAAACGGCCTGCGCCAAATCGTCCTGAATCTTTCTCACGCTTGCTGAAAGAGCAGATTCGGCATCGCTCATCTTCTTGGAAAGGTCGTCCTTCACGTTCTGCAGGCGAACCGCGAACGCATCGTGGAGCGTCTCCGCAAGTGAATTCGCCCCTTCCGACTTGGAATTGAGATCGTCAGTTATCTTCAAGAATTTCTCGTTTGAATCACGCGCAATCTGTCCGATTGTCTCGCTCAAGACGTTTTCGATGTCGGCGACCTTTGAATCGGCTTCGTCTTCAATCTGGTTCACGACCTGCGACAATGTATTTTTGAGGCTGTCTATCTGCTCTTCCGAACCGTTCTTGAGTATGTCGATTTTTCCGGCAAGCTCATTCTGAACAGCGTCAATCTTGGCCTTGGTGCCGCTTTCGAGAGTTCCGACCCTCACAGTGAAATTTCCGTCCATGGCTTCGATTTTAGCGTCGGTCTCGTTCTGGAGCTTCTCGATTTTTCCAGAAATATCGTCCGTCCTTTTGTTCAAGTCAGACTCAAGCTCAAGGATTTTCTTCGAGAATTCCTCGTGGGCGGATTCAGCCACGGAATTCGCTCCGAAAATGGCCTCGTCAAGCTCCTTCTGGATTGTCTCCGCCTTCTCGCCGATATCGTTCTCGACAGTGGAAATCTTCGACAAAAGTTCGTCCTTCACGTTCTGGATGCGGACGGTGAACGCGCCCTGCAGATTCGAGGCAGTCTCGTTCGCATCGGAAAGTGCGCTCTCAAGCTCGGTCTCGAACGAAACGAGTTTGTTCTGCGTATCGTTGATTGAGCCGTCAAGTTCAGTTTGGAGATTCGATATCTTCTGGCGTATGATTTGCTCGATATCTGAAAGCTTCTCGTCGAATGAGAGGCGGAGTTCGTCCGCGAATGAGGAAGCGTCGTTTTCGACGTCTGATATGCGGGATGCGATTTCGTTCTGGGCGATATCGATTTTGATGTTCGAATCGCTCTGAATCGTGTCGATTTTTGCAGAAAGCTCGTTCAAGAGACTGTCGATTTTCTCGTCCAGCTCGCCGTGCACACTCCGCACCTTCTCGTTGAATTCGCTCTGCAGCTCGTTCGCGACGGTCTCGTTTCCTTCGGCGCGCGCCCTTATTTCGGAATCGATTGTGTCGAATTTCTCCCTGAGTTCGCTTTCAATCCGGGAGATTTTCTCTTCATTCTCTCCGCTGACTTTTACGAGACTCTCGTCGATTTTCGATGAGAGGGAAGCCTGAGCGTCGTCGATTTTTACGGTTATGTCGCTCTGGAGATTTTCGACCTTCTTCTGGAATTCATCCTGCGCGTTCGAAGCGAGCAGAGATGCGCCGGAAATGGCCACCGCAAGCTCGTCCTCGATGGAGCCGATTTTCGAGTCCAAATCGTCCCTGATGTTCTGGATTTTCAAATCCAAAGCGTCCTGCAGATTTGCGGCGGCGGAAGCGTTGTCCAGAGCCTTCTTTGAAAGATCGTCCGATACGCTTTCGAGTCTGGAATTGATTTCTTCTTTTATATTGTTGATTTTCTCGTCGATGTCGGCGGTCATCGCGCCAACGGATTTCTTCACATCGGCGGCAAGACGCACAGAAAAGTTCTCGGATTCGGACGCGGCGCTCTCAAGGTCGCCTTTGACGCTCTCAAGCCTGCTGGTGAATTCCTTGATGATTCCGTCCGTAATCGAAGACGCACCGCCAGTCTTCTCGTCGATTTCCGCGCGCAGTTTTTCGATTCTGCCCTCGAAATCAACCTCAATCTCGCTGATTCCGCCCTCAAGCGTTTCGACACGCTTACCAAGCGCGTTTTCGATGTCGGCGATTTTCGCGGCGGTGTCGTCCTTGAGCCGTGAGATTCTTCCATTGATTGCAGACTCTATGTCGTCCGCGATTGTTCCGATGTCGTTCTCAAGAGTCCTTATGCGGCTCGTCAAATTCTCGTTGAGAGAATCGATTCTGCCCTCGGTGTCGCTTTCGAGTGCGTCGACACGGCTTGCGATGGCGTCGAGCCTGCTGTCGGTTGTCGCCTCGATTTCGTCGACCTTGGCGTTCGTCTCGTCCTCAAGCGAAGAAACCTTGTCTTCGAGAGTGTTCTTGGCGTTCTCAACCTGCGCCACGGCCTCGCTCTGGATTTCATCGATTCTGAGGGAAAGGTCGTGGAAAATCATCTCGATTTTGTCGCCCGCCCTGCTGTCGAACTGCTGAACCTTGTCGTCAGTGTTCGCCACAAGCTCGTCGAGTCTCCTTTTGAGTTCTTCGGACACAGCGGCAAGCGACTCCTGCGTCGTCGAAAGCTTGCTTGAGAGAGTCTCCTCGGCGATTTTCAGCCTTGAATCGAAAGCCGACTGAAGCTCGTTCGCCACGGAAGCGGAACCTTCGTACTTGGCGTTGAGTTCGTCCTGAATTCCTGAAATTTTGGCGGAGGCTTCTTCCTCGACTCCACCGATTTTCACGGAAAGTACGTTCTTTATTTCGTCGATTTTGTCGTTGAACTCGTTCTGCAGGTTTTCTGCGATGGAAACGGCCTCGGAAATTCCGATTTCGACATTCTCCATCTTCTTTTCGAGATTTTCCTTCGCGCTCTCGATGCCGGTATCGATTCCGCTCTTTACTTCATCGATTTTTTCCGAAGACTCGCCCTTTATCGTGCTGATTTTCGCGTCCAGCTCGTCCTTCACGGTCGCGATTCTTCCGTTCGTCTCGTCTCCGAAAGTCACGATTCTGCTCTTTGAATCGTCCTCAACGTCCTTGATTTTCGACGAAAGCTCGGCCGCGGTCTCGCTTATCTTCGACTCGATGGACTCGTGCATCTTGGCGATTTTCTCGTCAACACCGGAAACGGCTCCGTCCAAGTCGGAATTTATGGAAGACATCCTGTCGCTGAATTCTACATGGGCGTTGTCGAGAAGATTGTTGAATTCATCCTTCACGTTCTGGACTTTCACGAGGAACGCGTCCCTCAAAGTCTCGGCGGCGGAATTGGCGCCGCGCGTGCGCTCCTGAAGCTCGTTCGAGATGGCATCGAGCCTTGCTTCTATTTCCTCGCGGACAAACTGGATTTTCTCGTTCACATCCGTCGAGAGATTGTCCACGGAAGCCTTGACCTCGTCGGTGACTTTCGCGGAAAGGCTGTGCGCGCCCTCGATTCTCTCCGAAAGCTCGTCGGAAATGTTCGCAAACCGTCCGCGCATGGTCTCCTGCACAGACACGAAGCTGTCCTCGGCCGCCTTTCGCATTCCGGCGACCATCTCCGAGAGTCCTGACTCGACTTTCGCGATTTTCTCGTTGATTTCCGAAGCGGAATTCTCGATTTTCGCGGACGCAGACGCCTCCACTGTCTTGAGCCTCTCGTCGAGGGAAGTCTCAAGCTCGCCGATTTTCCTGTCGGAAGCGTTTCCGACAATCTCGATTTTCGCGAAGAGATTCTCCTGCATCGCGGACACGGTCTTCTCGAATTCGCTCTGGACGTTCTCCGACCTGGCAGAGATGTTCGATACGGCCGTCCCCAAATCGCTCTCAAGCTCACGGATTCTCTCGTTGAGTCCGCTCTCAAGCTCGCCGATTCTCTCGTCGAATTCGCGCTGGAGTTTTTCCGCGACAGTCGTGGTGCCCCCGATTTTCGAGTCGAGGGCCTCTTTCACCGCGTCTATTTTCTCGTCCGCGCCCGCAACGGTCTTTCCGAGGTCTTCTTCTATGGTAGAGATTTTCTTCTCCAAATCGTCCTGCACGTTCTGGACCCGTATGTCGAAGACCTTCTGGAGGTTGTCGGCCATTCCGGCGGCGGACAATGCCTTCGAGCCGATTTCCTGCTTCACGCCGTCCAATCTCTTTGAGAAGTCGTCGCGCATGTTTTCGAGTTTCAGTTCGTATGCGGTCTGCAAGTCCTTCACGATTCCCGCAACGCTCTCGTTTCCGCTCCTGATTCTCTCGTTTATCTGCTCGAAGAGCGCGTTCACTTCGTCGTACTTTCCAGCCAATTCCGAAGAGGCAATGCCGATTTTCTCGTCGAATTCATTGCGCATAGCGTCGACGGATTTCTCGATGTCAAGCTTGGTGACGGCGAACTTCGATGAAAGAGAATCGACAGTCTTGCCGAATTCGTCCTTCGCGGATGCGATTTTCTCGTCCGAGTCCTTCTTGAGCGCGTCCACAGTCGCCTCGATGTCCATCTGTGTCACCGCGACTTTTGAGGAGAGGCTGTCGACGGCTTTTCCAAGCTCGCCATGAACAGTGTCGATTCGACCGGAAAGTTCTCCGCTGACGATTCCGATTCTCTCGTCGACATTTCTTTCGAGATTTCCGATTCTCTCGTCCGTCTCGATTCCGAATTTTCCGATTCTCTCGTCCGCATCCGAAATTGCGTTTTCGAGGTCGCTTCTTATCGAGTCGATTTTTGAAGACAGCTCGACCTGAGCGTTCTGGATTTGGGTTTCGATGTTGTCGCTTATCGTGTCGTGGATTCTTTCGATTTCCTCGACCGCAGAATTCTCGGCCTCCGAAATTCTGCTTTCAAGACCGCCCTCCATCTCATCGATTCTGCTGTCGAATTTTCCCTGGAGAGTCTCGGCGATTGACTGCGCGCCTGAAAGCTTCTCGTCAAGCTCGCTCTTTATTCCAGCGATTCTCTCGTCGGCGCCCATTATCGACTCTTCCAAATCGCGCTGAATCGCTCCGATTCTCTCGGCCAAATCGTCCTGCACGCCCTTGATTATGGAACCGAAATCATCCTGCACGTCCAAAGCAAGGGCATTCGCGCCCTCCGCCTTTTCTGAAAGCTCGGAGGCAATCTCCTCGATTTTTCTGCCAAGCTCGTCGCGCACTGTGTCGAGTCGCGCGTCGAACACCGCCTGCAGCTGCTTCGCCACATCGTTCGCATTCGATGTTTTCGCGGCAAGCTCGCCCCTGACAGACTTGAGGGTCTCGTCGAATTTCTCCTGCACCTCGTCGACTGCCTTTTTCGTCTCGTCGCTCTTGCTTTCGATGTCCTTTCTGAACGCTTCAATCTGCCTGTCAAAATTCCTGGTGGACTCGGCGGCGGCGTTCTGCACGTCAAGCGCCTTCGTGTCGATGTCGCTTTTGATTTGCGCAAGCTTCTCGTCGAATTTTTTGTGGTACTCGTCGGAAATCCTCTTGGAGTCGAGAGATTTTTCCCCGATGTCCTCTTTGTATTTCCTGAACGCGTCTTCTATCTCACGCTTCGCTTCCTCGGCGATTCTCTTGACATCGGAGGCCTTCGCGCCAATGTCGTCCTTCGCGCCGAGAAGCGCCGCGTCCAGCTCCGTCCTTGCGTTGTCAAGCTCGCCCTGCACGCTCGCGGTCTTGGACTCGATTTCCTTCCTGATTTCGGACATTTTGGAATCGAATTTTCTGAGGGATTCGTCGGACGCGCTCTGCACATCGAACGCCTTGTCGTCGAGAACGACCTTGAACCCTGAAAGCTTGTCGTCGAATTCTTTTTGCGCTTCGTCCGCCAAACTCTTGACAGTGCTAGCGCGGACGCTTATGTCTACGCGGGCGTTCTGGAGCTTGTCATCGAAATCGCGCTTGGCGTCGTCGGTGGCGTTCTCGACCTCGCTGGCCTTCGTGTTGATTTCGGTTTTGAGTTCCGAAAGCCTTTCGTCGAATTTCTTGTAGGACTCCTCGGCGGCGTTCAAAATCTCGAACGCCTTCTCGTCAAGGCCGTTCCTTATCTGGGTGAGTTTCTCGTTGAATTGGTACTCGGACTCCTCGACCGTGTTCTGGATGTCCTGCGTTGACTCGTTGAGCCTGCTCCTTATCTTGGCGAGTCGCTCGTCGAATTCGTTCTCCGAATCGGAAAGCGTCGCCTGCGCGTCGAACGAGCGGGAATTCAGCTCGGCCTTTATCTCCTCGATTTTGGCCTTGAAATTCTCATACGATTCAAGAGCGTTCTCGTTCATCTCCTCGACACGGGCGTTCATTGAGTTCTCAACCTCGTCCGCGCGCTCGTTGAATTCGCCCTGAACGATGTCGATTCTCGTGTTGACGACTTCCTGCACGTTCTTGAGCCTGTCGTTCGTGGAATTCTCAAGAGAGTTGAACCTGGCGTTCATGTCGTTCTGGAATTCGTTCGTCTTGTCCTCGATTTCGCTTCTGAGGGAACCGACTTTCGTGTCCAAATCGCCCTGAACGGAGTCCACAAGCTGTTCTATGCTGTCCTCGACCCCCTGGATTCTTGAGCCGACAGTGTTCTGTATGCGCTCGACTTTTTCTGACATGTCGTCCTGCAGATTCTGCACGGCCGCGTTCATGTCCTCCGAAGCCTTCGAAGCGGAAGCGGAAGCGTCCTGGTATGACTTCTTGATGTTCCTGCCGAGTTCCTCGAACTGTTTGTTGAAGTTCTCGTTCATCGTGCGCAGGCTCAAGTCGAAAGAGCTTCTGAGTGTGTTGGAGATGGATCTCGCGCCTACGAGCGAATCGTCCATGTCGAGTTTTATGGTTCCGATTTTCTCGCCCACGTCTTTTTCCAGGTTCGAGACCCTCTCGCCCACCGTCTTGTCCACGATGTCGATTTTCGTGTTCATCTCGGATTCAAGCGTGTCGAGTTTCGAGTTGATGCCCTCTTTCACGCCGTCAATCTGCTCGTATGTCGAATCGACTTTCGCGTTGAGATTCTCGATTTGCTCGCCAACCTTGCTTTCCATCGAGGATACGCGGCCGTCGATTGAGTTGAGTCTTCCGTCCACGTTGTCCGTTATGCTGTCGATTCTGCTGTTCACGCCGCTGTCGAGGTTTTCGACGCGTTCGTTCATGGCGCGCTCGTAGTCGTCCACGACTGAATCCACATCGTTCTTCACATCGTCGATGCGCTTTTCAAGAGAAGATTCGTATTCGTCGACGCGAGAGCTGATGTCGTCCTGTACGCCCTCGATTCTCGCTGTCGTCTCGTTCTCGTACGAATCGATTTTCGAATCGACATCGCCCTTGAAAGAGTCCATGCGCTCCGAAAGCTCGTTTCCGAAACCCCTCATGCGCTCGTTCGCGTCGTTCTGGAACTCGCCGAGTCTGGAATCGACTTCGCTCTTGAAAGAATCGATTCTCGCTTCCGTCGCATTCTGCAAAGAGTCCATGCGCTCGGCGGAATTCCTCTCCACATCGTCCATTTTCGACTTCAAATCGCCGGAAAGCCCTTCCATGCGCGCGTCCAGCTCGCTTCCGACCGCATCGACCTTCTGAGAGAACTCTCCGATTCTGTTCGTGAACACGTTCGCGTAGTTGTCGAACTTGTCCGCCAAGTCGCTCTGGATTCCGGAAAGCTTGTCGGCAGCGTTCTTCTCAAGCAAGTCGAATTTTCCACTGAGGTCATCGTGCGCGGCGGAGAGTTTCTCGTTCACATTGTCCGAAAGTTCGTCCACACGCTGCATCGTCTCAAGCCCAAGCTCGCTGACAGAAGCGCGGACTTCCCCTGTCGCGTCCGCCAAGGTGGCCTTCATCTCGGAAACGCTCTCGTCGACCTTGCCCTCCAATGCGCCCAAACGTCCCGAAACTCTGGAATCAAGCGCGTTCACGTCGTTCTGAATCGAATCGACTTTTCTTCCGACCTCGTTCTGCAGCGAATCGACCTTGGAAGCCATCTCCGTGGTGGCCTCTGCGATTTTCTCCTCGGCCGTCTCCCTTATGCGCGAAGCGACGGATTCCGCTCCCGCGGCGGCTTCCTTTATCTTGGAGTCCACGTCGCGCAAAGTCTCGTCGAGGCTGCTCTTGATTTTTCCGTGCTTTGAATCGAACTCATCCTGAATGGAAGAGACCTTCGCGCCGACATCGCTCTGCAGCTCGCTTATCCTGTCGTTCACAGTCCTGTTGAGGTTCGAGACGTTGCTGTTCAAAGCGTCCTGCAGGCTTCCGAATTCGTCGGAGACACGGTTCGACAAATCCTCGACCTTGGATTCCATGTCGGAAGAGACATTCTGGAATTTCGTGTCGATTGCGCTGAACTTTTCGTCCATGTCGCTTGAAAGATTCGTCACCTTGTCGTTCATTCCGTTCGACAAATCGACGACCTTTCGGTCGAGTTCATCTTTCACGTCGGCGATTTTCGAGGAAACCGAGTCCGATATGAAGTCGACCTTGGAATTGATGTCGCTCGACAAATCTCCGACCTTCGACTCCACGTCCATTCTGAGCGTGTCGACCTTGTAGTCCACGTCGTCGTGGAGGCTCGCGACCTTGTTCGTGACTTCGTCGGCGAGGGTTCCGACGTTGAAGTCGACCGTGTTCTGCAGATCGAGGACTTTCGAGTCCACGCTTTCCTGCATCTTGTCGATTTTCGATGACACATCGTCGTGCAAAGACGACACGGTGTCGTGGAATTCCTTCGTGATGTTGTCGACAGTCGATTTCACGTCGCCCGTCAAGCCCGCGACCTTTGAAGCGACTTCCTCCTGCAATCCAGAAACCTTCGAGTCGACCGCGCTCTGCAATCCCGAAATTCTGTCGTCCACTCTTGTTTCCATGGAATCGACCTTGGAGTCCACGCTGCTCAAGAGACCGCTCACCTTGTCGTCCACGCGGTCCTCAAGCCCACCGACCTTGTTCTGCACAAGCCCCTCAAGCTCTTCCGTCCTGTCCTCGACAATTCCGCGCAAATCCGAAACCTTGTCGTTCACGGTCTGCTCAAGCTCGTAGACCTTGTCGTCCACACTGCTGCTCAAGTCCGAAACCTTGTCGTCCACGTCGCTCTGGAGGTTCACGACCTTCTCGTTGACGTCGTTCTGGAGAGTGGAGACCTTCTCATTGACGTCGTTCTGGAGATTCTCGACCTTCTCGTTGACGTCGTTCTGGAGTGTGGAGACCTTGTTGACGACGTTGTGCTGGAGTTCGGAGATTTTCCTGTCCACGCCGTCCTCAAGCCCTGTAACGCGGTTGTCCACGGTGTCCGAAAATTCGTTGATTCTCTTGTCGACCGATGCGTTCAAATTTTCGAACGAGCTGTCGACTTTCGAGTTGATTCCTTCTATTTTTTCGTCCACGCCGCGTTCCACGTTCCCGACTTTCTCGTCCATGTCACTCTTTAGGTTTCCGACTTTCTCGTTGACGATTCCAGAAAGAACATCGACCTGCTGGTTGACGCCGGTCTCGAACGCGCTGATTTTCGAGTCCACGACATGCTGTATGATGTCCACTTTCGAATCGAAAGAGCTGTTGAGGTTCTCGACTTTCTGGTCCACAAGCCCCTGTATGTCCGTGGCCTGGGTCTCCACGAGATTCTGCAGATCCGCCATTTTGCTGATTACGTCGTCGTGCATGGCGTTTATGGCGTTCTCCGCGTTCTCCGAATACTTGTTGAGGTTCTCCGTAGTCTGGCGTTCGAATGTCTCGTAGGCCTCGGTCTCCTTCTGGTCGGCGGAAGAAATCGCCTTCTCGCAAAGCTTCTCGTACCTTGTCTGAATCTGGGTGAGCTGCTTGGCCAAGACTTCGCGGATGGACTCAAGCGACTTTCCGTTTCCGGCGACATCGTCGCGAAGCTCTTTCGCTGTGCGCTTCGCGGCCATCAAGGACTCGGAGAGATGGTTTTTCAATTCGTCCGTGCGGGCGTGGAGAAGGCCGACCATCTCGTCCGTCTTCTCCGTGTACTGTCTGTTGAGGGAAGTCGTCTGCTCGCGGACCTGGGAATCCATCTCAGCGATAGTCTTGTTGATGTCCTCCTCAAGCGCGGAGAACTTCGCGTCGTACGCGTCCATGAAGCTCTCGGTCTTTTCTTTGAGCAAATCTTCCAAAGACTGCGTTCTGCTCTGGAGTTTCTGGGCGATGTCGTCCGTCCTCTCCTCGATTGCCTGCTGGGTCGCGCTCAAGCGCACCGCCAACTGCTCTTCGAGTTCCTTCGCGGACATGTCCACGCGGCTCAAGTAGTTCTGGTTCCTTGAGTTCGCCTCTTCCTGCAGCTTCTTGAAAGACTCCGCCTCCAAAAGCGCGGCCCTTTCCGCCGCCACGTCGTACGCGTGCTGGATGTCGTCGTTTATGCGTGCGAGAAGCTCCTCGCACCTCTTGGCGGCATCGAGCGAAGATGCGTCGAGGAGTTCGGCGCGCTGCTGATACTCGTCCAAAAGTCCGATTCCGAGCGTCTTGAGGCTTTCGTTGTTGATTTTGACGAACTCGGAAGTGATTTGCGGGAGTTTGTCCTGGATTGAGTCAGTAGATTTTTCCAACCCAGCGATTCTTGTGTTCATCTTGTCGAGAATCGCAGATTCAGATTTGAGATGGGTGAGGTTCGTCTGCACGGTCCTAATCATTTCCATCAACTCGTTGAGAATCTGGCTGTAGTTGGCGATTCGCTTGTCGAGGTCGTCCACCTGCCTGAACTTTGCCTCGAACGCCTTGCTCATGTTCTCGAATTCGTCGACCTGCCCACTTAGCCTTTTTACTGCGGCGTTCGCGACAGTCTGCCTGTGTTCCAAATCTGTCGAAAGCCCGTCGAGTTTCTCGAAACTGGAATCAAAGAAGTCCTTGAATTCCTTCACGCGGCTTTCCGAATACCGCCTTACCTTGTCCAGGGAATTCGAATCCTTGTCGACGAACTTTGCGATTACGACTGTGGCACCAGCCACAACAACAGAGACAACGATTGAAACGATAACAACACTAGCGACCACTTTCTTACCTGCCGAAACTTATTGTAAAGTGAGAAAAATTTCTTCCGAAAATTTGAATTTATGGAATATTTGTTTTAAAGATTTGGTTTTAGTTTAACACAATATCAACGAATTGACGATAGTTGGTGAAGACCAAATCCGCACCGGTTCCGCATCCGTTTTTTTTGCCGTGGAGCAGAGAAAGCATGAATTTCCTGAACGGAGAGACTATCAGGGCCGCTTTCATGCCGGCGTTTTTCGCGCCTTTCACATCGTATTTCACGCTGTTTCCGACATACAGGATTTCGTCAGGGGAAACGCCCAAATCCATCGTGAGCACTCCGAACGGATACTTCGATGGCTTGAGCGCGCCGCTTTCTTCCGAACCGTGGACGACATCGCAGTATTTCAAAAGCCCCCACATGTCGCCTTTCTGGGAAGGCGGAAAGTCCGACAGAATGGCAATTCTGAGTCCCTTCTCCTTTATCTTTTTGAAAGTCTCCTCCACATGGGCGAATGTCTTCGTTTTTTCCAGATAGGGAGTCAGCCCCTTGTAGACGATTCCCTCGATTTTCTCTTTCGCCTCCGCAAGTGGACACTTCAGCTCCTCGGCCAAAAGACGCGCCTGGTATTCATAGAAATCGGGGAGAGGAGCAGTCCTGTGCATGATGTTCCTTACGTTGTTGAAATGGATATAGAATCTCAAATTCTTCAAAAAATAGAAGACAATCCGAAAGTAAAGCCTGTAATCTGGATACAATGTCCCGTCAATGTCAAACGCAACGACTTTTATGTTCTTGAATTCTTCCTTCATGTTCTTCGGCACTCCCCGACAGGTTACTCTGAAATTTGAGAATAGAATCGCACTATCCTTGCGATTCAATCCTCGTCGACTTGAGCTATAACGAAGTTATCGAACAAGTCTATTTTCCACTCGATTCTTCCGCTTCTTTCTCTTTCGCCTCTTCAGCGGCCCTCTTCTTCTTCAAAGCGAGGTTTGCGGCTACGGAGCTTGTTCCACCGCCTGTCTGGACATTGCCGTTTCCAGAGTTGACGGTCTTGATTCCACCAGCGTAATTGTCCGACTCGGCTTTCGCTTTGGCTATGCGCTCCGCTTCGGCTTTCGCGGCTTTTTCTTTGGCGATGCGTTCGGCTTCGGCTTTCGCGGCTCGCTCTTTGGCTATGCGCTGGGCTTCGGCTTTCGCCGCTTTCTCTTTGGCGATGCGCTCTGCCTCGGCTTTCGCCGCTCGCTCCTTGGCGATACGCTCTGCTTCGGCTTTCGCGGCTCGCTCTTTGGCTATGCGCTCCGCTTCGGCTTTCGCCGCTCGCTCCTTGGCAATGCGCTCGGCCTCGGCTTTCGCCGCTTTCTCTTTTGCTATGCGTTCGGCCTCGGCTCTCGCCGCTCGCTCCTTGGCGATGCGTTCCGCTTCGGCTTTCGCGGCTCGCTCTTTTGCTATGCGTTCGGCCTCGGCTTTCGCCGCTCGCTCCTTGGCGATGCGTTCCGCTTCGGCTTTCGCGGCTCGCTCTTTGGCTATGCGCTCGGCTTCGGCTTTCGCGGCTCGCTCTTTGGCTATGCGTTCGGCCTCGGCTTTCGCCGCTCGCTCTTTTGCTATGCGTTCCGCTTCAGCTTTCGCCGCTTTCTCTTTGGCGATACGCTCTGCTTCGGCTTTCGCGGCTCGCTCCTTGGCGATGCGCTCGGCCTCGGCTTTCGCCGCTTTCTCTTTGGCTATGCGCTCGGCTTCGGCTTTCGCCGCTTTCTCTTTGGCGATGCGTTCAGCTTCGGCTTTCGCCGCTTTTTCTTGGGCTATGCGCTCGGCTTCGAGTCTGGCATTTTCCTTTGCGATGCGCTCGGCTTCAATTTTTTCTGCTTCCAGTTTAGCGGCGCGTTCGGCTTCGGCTTTTTCCCTGGCGATACGGTCCGCTTCAAGTTTTGCCGCGCGTATTTGGGCGATTTGGGCGGCTTCGGCTTTTCTTCTGGCGACACGATCCGCCTCAAGTTTGGCCTTCCGCTCCATTGCGGCTTTTTCGGCAGCCTCCTTCGCCGCGCGCTCCATTTCACTTTGGGCTGCGGCTGCCTCCATGGCCACGCGCTCACTTTCGGCGCGCTCCCTCTCAAGCCGCTCGTTTTCCTCCTGTATGGCTTTCTCCTTCGCGATTCTGTCCGCTTCCATCTGGGCGACGAGTTTTTCCTCAGCCTCCCTGTCCGCCCTCTCCTTCTCTGCCTTCGCCTTTGCCTCTTCGATTCTCGAAAGCCTGTCCGACTCCGCCTTTGCGACTTTCTCGCGCGCCAAGCGTTCCCTTTCAGCCTTCGCGAGAGCCTTCTCCCGCTCCTTGGCCATGCGCTGTTTTTCAGCCTTGGCGACTTTCTCCCGAATAGCCTCATCCCGCGCGGACGCTTTCGACTCCCTGATTTTCAAATCAGCGAGCCTCTCTTCGAGCAAGTTCTTCTCCACAATTGATTTTGACGCAACAAGAGCGTCGACTTTTTCCTGGGGGAGCGGCTCATACGAAGGAGCGTCCACTTCCTGCCCCTCTCCATTTTCAGAGACGACAGCCTGGGGAGTCCGAGACAGATGGATTTTCACGGCCCGAGACCTTTCGTTTCTGAACACGGAAGCGCATATCGCAGCCACCCCTATCAGCACCAGAAGAACGGCCACGCTCCCTATGACAGCGGCGAATTCGGATTCTTTTTGAACTTCACGAGCCTTGCTATCTAAATCAATCATTTTCCCTCGTTCTCAAATTGACTTCCGAGAAGCCCCTTCCCGCAAGCTTGTCGAATATTTTTACGATTGTTCCGTTCGTCGTTTTTTCATCGGCCTCGACAGTGACTGGATATCTGGAATCGAAAATGTTCAAGGCGGGAACGAGCTGCTCCATGGAGACGTCCTCTCCGTTCAAGGAAATTTTTCCGGCCGCGTCGACATAGACGACAAGCTCGAACGTCTCCGAGCCTTTTGAAGTCGAACTTTCCGCAAGGGAGATGTCCAAAGCGGGCTTCGTCGGGAAAGTCGCCGACACGAGAAGATAGAGGACAAGCTGAAAAACGATGTCTATCATTGGGGTTATCATCAAGCGGCTGGGCTTGTTCCCCCTTCTGACTCTTCTGTTAGCTTTCATAGGATTCTTCCGGTGAGTCTGAGCATTGTCGCGGAGATGAATTTCTCAAGCTCGGCTATCCTGACATCGATTATGCTGTTCAGGAAACTGTTGAAGACGAGAGTCGGAATGGCGACGATGAGACCCGCCGCGGTAGTCACGAGCGACTGGGCGATACCGACGGACAACGCTTCCTGATTCAGCAGAGAGCCGCCTCCTCCGAGAACGTTGAACGCGCTTATGTTTCCGAGGACAGTGCCCAAAAGACCGAGGAGCATAGCGACGTTCGCCAAGGTAGGGAGAAGCGTCGTCCACCGCTCGAACATCGGAACGACCGAGTCAAGCTCGTTCTGCACGACCTCGCGCATGTCGGATTCTATGAGCTTCTTGCTTTGGACCGCTTTCCTCAACACGATTCCGGTTGGAGTGCCCGCAGAGGACGCGCTCGTCTCCGCGGTCGCATAGTCATGCTTCGTCAAATAGATGTCTACGTCTTTTTTCAGCTGGACATCGCGCTTTTCGATTGAATGGAAGTAAACGAACCTTTCGATGATGATGAACGCCGAAAAAAGTCCGCACAAAAGTATTGGAACCAAAAGAATTCCGCCTGCCGTGAAAATATTCATAATGAAACGATATTACAATTTATATGGATTTTTTTCGATAGCAGAACGGAAGCAGTTTCTTTTACTGGGGGAAGAATCTGTCGGAAGAAAGCACACGAGTCAAATGGACATAGCAGTCGCCGTGTTTTGAAAGGAACGAGCCGAGGGAATACTCCACCCCGCTCTCGAAGACTGTGCATGAGAAACGTCCGCTTTCGTCGAAATACGGGAATATCACGGCAGAATCGTCAAAAGAGTGGTATTCGGTCTTGTTTCCGTTCTTCGTTCCGGAAGGATGCCGTGTCCTGATTGCCGCGAGGTAGAAATAAGTCGGCTCCGTAGCGGCAAGGACATAGAGCGTCTGCGCAAGGAATTCCGACCGGTAGCCGGAATTCGGTATGTACCCCGTCAAATTCTCGATGCCCCTCGAAGTCATCTCGGCGCAGAACGGTGTTATGCTGACATCGACACCTGACTCCTCGTACATGTACTTTTTCCTCGTCTGGCTAGAAAGCCGGGCGGCGGCAAGGTTCCTCGTCCAATCCAGAGAGAAGTTCAAGTCGTCTTTGTCGTCGAGAGCGTGGGCGTGCCCCATCGGGTTCACGGAGACAGTCTTCCGCAAAAGGGGCGCGACCAACGTTCCGCTTCCGCTTATCGGGTTGATGAGTCCGTCGACGACCCACTTCACGAATCCGTTGGAATCGACAGTGAGATAGTTCATGTCCGCATCGTCAACGGCGCGAGGGCTTCCGCTCGAAGCGTACACAGGGTCCCCGAATTCATTGTACGCTCCGTCCTTTTCGTATTTTATTTTTGAGAGAACCTTCTTGATTTTCGCGATCATGCTCTTCTTGTTCTCGTACTGTCCCGGATATATCTCGACATATCTCCACGGCAGCGTCTTTTCCGTTATCGTGAGGATTCTGTTGAACGAGGCGGTGTACAACGACTCCATCGAGACACCGACAGGAACAGAGCGCGCCGCGTAGCAGCCGCCGATGACGTAATCGGCGAGCGTCTTCTTTCCGGCGTATGTGTCCGGCGAGAACTGCACGAAAACGTCCCCGTCCTTGGCGAAATAGTACTTTATGCTCTTGGGTTTTCCGGTTATCGAATCCCTTGTCAAAATCCACGAGCCGCATGCGTCGGCGGCGTATTCGCTCACGGTCTGCTTGCCCTCCACGCCGTCGCTGACGACCGAGAACGAGAGCGTCACCTCCGGCGCGACTACGACCGAAAATGTGCTCTCAGACTCCTCAAGGCGAATCTGGAATTTCTGTCCGATGGAATTTGTACGGACTTCCGCTTTTTTTCCCCTGAGATTCTTGAGCGACGGATAGAACCATGCCGAAGCTATCGACTCCCTTATCGTATCGGAATCGGGAACCCCCATCCGGTTGTATTCGGCGAAGACTGACCCCGCCAGAGCAAAAATCAGCAACACGAAAATTGAACGAATTTTTGACATTTGATTCTCCATGAAAAAATGCACTGAAAAAGACAGCATTTCTCAAATTATCGGACAAAAAAAAAGTCCACTGAACTTTGAACTTGAAAGACAGTCCAAAATAGCAGACTTTTTTTTACAACAATTTACTGTTGTCCGACAGCCATCGGCGTGTGCTTCGTGTCCACAGGGTCGTCGTCGAACAGGACGGCTCCGGCGGCGTACTGGACGACAGGCTCCACCTCGCCCTTCGGAGTCCAGATTTTTCCGTTCGGAAGCTCGTCCGGGTTCTTGCCGATTGGGGCGTTTGAAAGCAGAAGCTTCAGGCGGTTCAACTGGTTCACCTCGCTGGCTCCCGGATCGTAGTCAATCGCGCTGATGTTCGACTCAGGATAGCGTCTACGGAGCTCCTTTATCACGCCCTTTCCGGTTATGTGGTTCGGGAGGCAGGCGAACGGCTGCACGCACGCGATGCTCGGCGCACCCGAATGAATCAGCTCGACCATCTCGGCCGTGAGGAACCAGCCCTCGCCCGATATGTTTCCAATCTGCACGATTCCGTCCACCAAGTCCATCATCTTCCAGATGTTCGTCGGCGCGTCGAACCTGCGCGACTGCCTTAGCTTCTTTTCGATGTAGTTCCTGTAGAGCTGCAGAGCCCAGACGGCGAACTTCGCGTTCCTCTCCTCCGACTTCGGCCAGGCGAGCTCCCTCGTCCTGAACTTTCCGTCGGAAATCGTGTAGAAGAGGAAGTCCATCAAGTCCGGCATGACGCACTCCGCGCCCTCGCGCTCGATGACGTTCACCATGTCGTTGTTGGCGGTCGGGTGGAATTTCACGAGAATCTCGCCGACAACGCCCACCCTCGGCTTCTTCACAGGGAGAATCGGGATGTTGTCGAAGTCCTTTATGATTCCGCGCACGAGTTTCTTGTATTTTAGAATCGAATTCGACTTGAGCATCTCCTCGGCCTTGGCGTTCCACTTCTCGTAAAGCTCGTTCGCGCTTCCCGGCACCTTCTCGTAAGGGCGCACTCGGTAGAGCACGCGCATGAGGAGGTCGCCGATGAACGTCGCCATCATCGCCTTGTGGATGAGGGAGAACGTGAACTTGAAGCCCGGATTGCTCTCAAGTCCGAGAGCGTTCAGGGAGATGACAGGAATGTGCGACCAGCCGGCATCGTTCAAGGCGCGGCGGATGAAGCCGATGTAGTTCGTGGCTCGGCAGCCGCCTCCAGTCTGCGTGATGATGAGGGCGGTCTTGTTCAGGTCGTACTTTCCAGACTGCAAGGCCTCTATCATCTGGCCGGCGACGAGAATCGACGGATAGCAAGCGTCGTTGTTGACGTACTTCAAGCCCGTGTCCACCGCCTTCGGGTCCACGGAGTCGAGGATGACGAAATTGTAGCCCGAATACTGGAACGCCTTCTGCAGAAGCCTGAAATGAATCGGAGACATCTGAGGGGCGATTATCGTGTACTTCTCCTTCTGCATCTCCTCCGTGTAGACAGTCCTCTGGTAGGCCGCGGACTTCTTCTCCACCTTGTGCGGATTTCTCTGGCGGGCTTTGACGGCCGCGATGAGGGAGCGGATTCTGATTCTGACCGCTCCGAGGTTCGAGCCTTCGTCGATTTTGATGAGTGTGTACATCCTCGACTTGGACTTCATGATTTCGTCCACCTGGTCGGCTGTAACGGCATCGAGTCCGCACCCGAAAGAAGTGAGCTGGACGAGCTCGAGGTTCGGCATTCCAGAGACGAAGTTCGCCGCCCTGTAGAGCCTGTTGTGGTATGTCCACTGGTCGATGATTCTGAGCGGGCGTTCGATTGAGCCGAGGTGCGCAACGGAATCCTCCGTGAAGACCGCAAGCCCAAGCCCGTGAATCATCTCCGGGATTCCGTGGTTGATTTCCGGGTCGAGGTGGTACGGGCGGCCGGCGAGCACGATTCCGTTTCCGCCAGTGACGACGAGCTGCTCAAGAGCCTCCTCCGCCGCGTGCTGAGTGTCGAGCTTGAACTGCTCCTGCTCTTTCCAGCCGGCCTCCACGGCCTCGTACACCTTGTCCTTGGCGAGTTTGGGGAAATGCTTGTGGAGTTCCTCGTAGACACGCTCCTTCAAGCGCGGCAAATCGTAAATCGGAAGGAACGGATTCATGAAGAGCAAATCCTTGTCCTCCCTGATTGCGTCGATGTTGTTCTTGAGGACTTCCGGGTACGACGTGACGACAGGGCAGTTGTAGTGGTTTCCAGCCCCCTTGTCCTCGATTTTCTCATAAGGCACGCACGGATAGAAGATGAACTTGCAGCCCATCTTGATGAGAGACTCCATGTGGCCGTGCGAGATTTTTCCCGGATAGCAGACGGACTCGGACGGAATGGAATCGATTCCCTTCTCGTAGACGTTCCTGTTCGAGCGCGGAGAAAGCTTCACCTGGAAGCCGAGCTTCGTGAAGAGAGTGAACCAGAGCGGATAGTTCTCGTACATGTTCAAAACGCGCGGGATTCCGACAGAACCGTTCGGAGCGTCCTCAGGGCGGAGCGGAACGTAATGCTGGAAGAGCCTCTTGTATTTCCAGTCGAAGAGGTTCGGCAGCTCCACGCCCGTGGATTCGATTCCAGTGTTCTCCTTGTTCGAGCCGTCGACTTTCTTCGTGTTCTTGAGGGTGTGCCTCTCCAAGCCCTTCTCGCACCTGTTTCCGGTCACGAACTGGCGGACTTCGCTCTCCCCACCGTCGACTCCGGCGGTCGTGAACGTGTTGATTGTGAGAAGGCAGTTGTTCGCGCAGCCGCCGCAGCGGGTAAGCTCAAGCGAAACCTTGAATGACTCCAGCTGTTCGAGAGTGGCGATGTTCGAGACGATTTTCGGCGGCACCCAGTTCTTCTCCTGGCCGGGCTTGGGAGCCGTGAGGTCGCACCACTGGTCGTACGCGATGAGGGCGGAACCGTACGCGCCCATGAGTCCCGCGACGTCCGGGCGGAAGACTTCCACACCGGCGATTTTCTCGAAAGCGCGGAGGACGGCATCGTTGTAGAATGTTCCACCCTGCACGACGACCTTCGTTCCGATTTCAGAGGCGCGGCGGAGCTTTATGACCTTGAACAATGCGTTCTTGATTACCGAATACGAGAGACCAGCGGATATGTCGGCCACGGTCGCGCCTTCCTTCTGCGCCTGCTTGACGCGGGAATTCATGAATACCGTGCAGCGGCTTCCCAAGTCGACAGGCTTCTTGGCCATCAAGGCAATCTGGGAGAAGTCGCGGATGTTCAGGTTCATCGTGTTGGCGAAGTTGGCGAGGAAGGAGCCGCAGCCGGCGGAACAGGCCTCGTTCAACTGAATCGAAGTTATCGCGCCGTCCTTCATGCGGAGGCACTTCATGTCCTGTCCGCCGATGTCCAAAAGGAATTCCACGCCCGGAACGAAGAATTCTGCGGCGCGGTAGTGCGTAATCGTCTCGACCTCGCCAGCGTCAACGCCCAAAGCCGCCTGGAACAACGCCTCGCCGTATCCGGTGGAGACAGCGCGCGCGATGTACACGTCCTTCGGCAATATCGAGTAGAGGTTCTTCAAAACGCGGACCGCCAAATCGACGGGGTTTCCCGCGTTCACGTCGTAGAAGTCCCAGAGAATCTCGCCCTGCTTGTTCACGAGCACGGCCTTTGTGGTGGTGGAACCAGCGTCGAGGCCGAGGAAGACAGGTCCGTGGGTCTCCTCAAGCTTTCCCCTCTTCGCCTTGTCCTTGGCGTGCCTCTCGCGGAAGACCCTCAAATCCTCGTCGTCCTTGAACAGAGGCTCAAGACGCTGAACCTCGGTCATCTCCGCGCCCTCAAGGTTCTTCAGGCTGTCCTTGAATTCCTTTATCGTCTTGAAAACCTTCGGCTTCTCGCCAGCGATGACCTTGTAGGACTTGTCGGCGGAATACGCGGAGCCCGCCGCCACGAAAAGCTGGGAATCCTCAGGGGCGATTATCTCCTCCGGCTTCAACTTTAGCGTCTCGATGAAGCGCACGCGGAGCTGGTCCAAAAAGTGGAGAGGTCCTCCCAGAAACGCGACATTTCCGCGAATCGGCTTTCCGCACGCGAGGCCGGAAATCGTCTGGTTCACGACGGCCTGGAAAATGGAGGCGGCGATGTCCTCCCTGCGCGCGCCCTCGTTGATGAGCGGCTGCACGTCGGTCTTGGCGAAAACGCCGCAGCGCGCCGCAATCGGATAAATCTGCTTGCAGCCCTTGGCAAGCTCGTTCAGTCCCGGAGCGTCTGTCTCAAGCAAAGCGGCCATCTGGTCGATGAACGCACCCGTTCCGCCCGCGCAAGTTCCGTTCATGCGCTGTTCGACACCGTTCGAGAAATACGTGATTTTCGCGTCCTCGCCACCGAGTTCGATTACGACGTCCGTGCGCGGAATGAGCTTCTTGACGGCGGTAGTGGCGGCGACGACTTCCTGGATGAAAGGGATGTCGAGCCACTGGGAGACAGACAGGCCGCCTGAGCCTGTGACCTTCACGGAAACAGGCTGGTTCTCGCCAAGCTTCACCTTCTTCTCCACTTCGTCCAGAGCCTTCGTGACGACGGTTATGATTGTGTTCCTGATGTCAGCCCTGTGGCGCTGGTAATCGCCGTAGAGCATCTTGTCGTTCTCGTCCAGGCAGAAGACTTTCACGGTCGTGGAGCCGACATCGATTCCGATTCTGACAGGAACCGCGGCCGGAGTGAATTTGACATTTGAATTGACTGTTTCCATAAAAAATCCTCAAAAAGCAAAAAATAAATGATAGGTAATTGCGTGACAAGGAGACTTGAAAACCGAAATTTCCAAAAATTCTCCATAAAAATCCAACTTTTCAATTCTATTCAGAGTTACTTGAATTTTCAATAAACAGCTTTTCAAGTAGAATGAAATAAAGGTGCTTTTAAGTCGCAAGTCGAGGGAGAAAAAATGCAGAAAAAATTCATCTTCGCGGCACTCGCCGCATTGTCGTGCTTCACAAATGTCTTCGCGGACGACAGCGCAGACTCGTTCCTCTCTGATTTCGTGTCGAGGAATTGGACAACGGCCGACGGACTCCCGGCAAATTCAGTCACGTCGATACTGCAGGACAAGACGGGGTACATCTACTTCGGGACATACGACGGACTTGTCAGATTCGACGGAGTGGAATTCGCCACGCTCACGAGGAACTCGAACCCAAAATACAACTTCATAACAGTCAGGACGCTCTTCAAAGACTCCAACGAAAGCATCTGGGTAGGCTCCAACGACGAGGGGCTTGTAGAGTTGCGGAAGGACGGACGGACAAGGACGTACACCTCAAAAGACGGAATCCCCAACAACTCGGTAAGGGCGATATGCGAAGACCACGAGGGGATCATCTGGGTCGGAACGGCGGGCGGAATAGCGTACATCGCGGGAAAGGACGGAGAAAAACCGGAAGTCGTCGTTCCTGAAGGACTCGAGGAATTCGCGGAGAGCAACGTCCTCGTCATGCGCCTCTACTGCGACACGGAGGGAAAAATCTGGATAGCGACAGGAAAAGAGAACAAGCTAATCACATACTCTGCAAATAAATTCAGCCTGCACGGCGGATTCAAATCGCTGGAGAACACGACAGTCACATGCGTCGCGCAGGACAACTCTGGCGCGTTCTGGTTCGGAGTGTCGCCGCACTACGCGCTCAAGGCGGACGGAGAGGAAGAGGAGATTTTCGACATCGGACACGGGAAACAGAGGGGAACCCATGTCGAGAAAATTTATCAAGACCGGAGCGCGAACATCTGGTGCGCGCTGGACACAGGAGCGGCAATCATACACGACGGAAAAATCTCCTACATCGACAAGTCGAACGGCCTTTGCGACAACAAGCTCTCGGACATAATGGAAGACACGGAAGGCAACCTCTGGATTGCGACAGACAACGGAGGAATCGACAAGCTCTCGCAGAGCAAATTCAGGACGGTCAGGCTCGACAGCCCAGTGAACGCGCTCTGCCACGACAAAGGAAGAGGTGTCGAGTGGATAGCCTGCAACGACGGACTCCGCTGCTACAAGAACGGAGAATTCATAGAGAACGAGACGACGAGGCTCTGCAGGAACACTAGAATCAGGCATGTCGGAATGACGGAGGACGGAGAGCTGCTCATCTCCTCCTACGAAAAGCTCGGACAGGTCGTGGTCGGAAAAGACGGAGCGACGAGGAACTTCACGAAGGCTGACGGACTGGAAAGCGACAAGACGAGGGCGGCCATAAAATCCAGGGACGGAACGTACTTCGTCGCCACAACGGCCGGACTCAACATGATAGGCGCGGACGGAACGATAAGCTCGATAACGAAGAAGGACGGAATCGAGAACGAGTACATAATGTGCGTCTTCGAGGATTCGCTCGGAAGGATATGGTGCGGAACGGACGGAGGCGGAGTCTTCACGGTCGAGGAAACCGGCGGAATTTACAAAGTGGCAGACAAGTTGACCACCGAAGACGGACTTTCTGGCAACATCGTGTTCAAGGTGAGCGAAATCGGCGGGAACATCTGGATTTGCACGGGTTCGGGAATGACAAGAATCAAGGACGGAAAACTGTTCAACTTCAACTCGTCGAATGGGCTTGGCTCAACGGAAGTCATGCAGATAATCCCAGACTACACGGGAACGGCCTGGCTCACGTCGAACAGGGGCATCTCCAGCGTGAAAACGGAAGACCTCGACGCCTGCGCCGACGGAAAGATTCCCCGCGTCTCCACCCGGTACTTCGGGAAATCGGACGGACTACTCTCGGCCGGAGTGACATCGACATCGCGCTCTGACGCCGACCCGCATGGAATAATCTGGTTCCCGCTCACGGACGGATTCGCTACATACGACCCGTCGGAAATCACGTCGAACGAATACGCACCGATAATCCACATCCAAGAGCTGACAATCGACAACGAGAAGAGGGAATGGGACGGCAAGCCTGTCGTCCTCGCCCCAGGCGTGAAAAGGTTCGGCATCAAATTCACAGGGGTCGGATTCATCGCAAGCGAGCAGACGCAGTTCTCCACGGAGCTTGAGGGGTTCGACACGGAATACACGGAGTGGACGCACGAGCGGAGCGTCTCGTACACGAACCTCAAGCACGGAACGTACCGTTTCTCGGTCATAGCGAAAAGCGGCAACGACATCATCTCCGAGCCTGTCGAATTCTGCATAACGAAGAAGCCGTACATCTGGGAGCTTGCATGGTTCTACATCGCCATCGGACTATTCGCAATCGGAACCACGATAGCGGTGTCCATGGTGAGAATCAGGGAAATCGAGAAGCAGAAGCTCACCCTCAAGGAGGAAGTCGACAAGAAGACCGAGGAGATTTGGGGGCTGCTGCTGAACATCCTCCCCAAGGAGACTGCGGAGGAACTCAGGAGTAATCCGAAGAAGACGATAGCGGAACGGCACGAGAACGTCACCGTGCTCTTCGCCGACATCGTGGGGTTCGCGCAGATGAGCGAGGAGCTTCCGGCGGAGGAAGGCGTGAAGATGCTCAACACGATTTTCGAGAAGTTCGACACGAGGGCGAAGCACGAGGGAATAGAGAAGATAAAGACGGTCGGGGACTCCTACATGGCCGCGTGCGGATTAAGGAAGGAGAAGGACGCAGCGGAGAGGATGATACGGTACGCGCGAGGAATCATGCACGACCTCGAAGAGCTGAACGAACACTCGGAGACGAAAATAGCGATGCGAATAGGAATCAACACAGGCTCTCTCGTCTCTGGAGTCGTCGGCTCGGCGAAATACATCTACGACATCTGGGGCGACACGGTGAACATCGCGAGCAGGATGGAGTCCACGGGAGATTCGATGAGAATCCACATCTCGGAAAGCACGTTCCAGGCGACGAGCGGAATATTCAACTACTCAGGCCCGCAAGAAATCGAGGTGAAGGGAAAAGGCATGATGAAGACGTACTACCTTGAGCACCTGTAGCGGACAAGACCCGTCTTTCGTTTTCCATTAATTGAGGAACAGCCGATTTTTTTATACACTCGAACATTATGGACTTACTTAAAAAACTTGATGAATTGGACGCCCGGCTGAAGGTCGTGAGCGAGATTGTTCAGGACCCGGACCTTGTCAAAGACAAGAAGAAATACAAGGAAACAATGTCCGAATACGGACACTTGAACGAGGTCACGGAGCTTGGAAAGGAATACAGGAAAATCCTCCAGGGAATCGAAGACTCGAAGATGATGATAACGGCGGAAGACGACCCGGAAATGAAGGAAATGGCGAGGGAAGAGCTGAAGGAACTTGAGGAAAGGCTTCCTCATATGGAAGAGCAGATAAAGCTCAAGCTCATCCCGCCGGATCCGCTCGACGAGAAGAACATCATCCTGGAAATCCGCTCCGCAGCAGGTGGCGACGAGGCATCGCTTTTCGTGCGCGACATGTGGGAGATGTACATCCACCTCTGCGAGAGAAAGGGCTGGAAATACGAGAACGTGGAGGCGCAGGAGACGGAAGTCGGCGGCTTCAACAAAATCGTCACGCAGATTACAGGGAAATTCGTCTATGGAACGCTCAGATGGGAATCCGGCGTGCACCGCGTGCAGAGGGTCCCGGCGACAGAGGCGCAGGGAAGATTGCAGACTTCCACGGTGACGGTCGCGGTCCTCCCGGAAGCCGAGGAAGCCGACATCGACATCAAGCCGGGCGACGTGCGCGTTGACGTCATGCGCGCGGGCGGCCCCGGCGGACAGTGCGTCAACACGACGGACTCCGCGGTGCGCCTCACCCACATTCCAACGGGAATCGTCGTCATCCAGCAGGACCAGAAATCGCAGATAAAGAACAAGGAGAAAGCCTGGGAAGTCCTCCGCGCCCGCCTCTTCGACCTCAAGCAGAGCCAGCTCGACGCGGAACGCTCTTCGGCGAGGAAGCTCATGGTCGGAAACGGAGACCGCTCGGAGAAAATCCGAACCTACAACTATCCGCAGGACAGAATCACCGACCACAGAATCAACATGAGCGTCCACAACCTCCCAAGCTTCATGATGGGAAACATGGACGAAATGCTCGACGCGCTCAACGTGTACGCGAAAGAGGAGCAGTTCAAGGAGCTAGACTCGTAAGAGAAGCGAAAAAGCCGTGGCGAATCCGAAAACGGATAGACGCCACGCCTTTTTTTCCAACAAACTTATGGTATAATCGAGACAGGAGGCCTTTATGAGTTACGAAGCCCTTGTCGAACAGATTCGCACTGTTCCAGAATCATGCTTTAATGAAATCTCTAATTATATCAGTTATGTCGTATACCGCTACGAAAAGCAGAATTCTGCCGCTGAGCATTTCGCGGCTGTTTGCGCCGAGGCTCAGGCTTGGGCAAAAGATGCCGGTATCACAGAACAAGACATACAAGACAATTTAAGAGAGCTTAGAGCCGAAAAACGGAGAGCACATAATGAGAGTCGTGATTGATACGAACGTCGTTGTCTCCGCATTGTTTTTTGGAGGAAAACCAGAAAAGCTCTTGCAGTATGCGATTCGGGAAAACGTCAACGCTGTCGTCTCAAAAGAGATTGTCGATGAATACAATGAGCTTTCTTTGCGAATGACAAGCAAATATCCAGAAAAGCAAAAAAGATTTCCTTTGGACGACTTTATATCAGCATGTGCTGTTGTCCACCCCTCTCGAAAAATCACAGTTTGTCGAGATTCTGACGACAACAAATTCTTGGAATGCGCAACGGAAGCAAAATGCCTTTACGTTGTAAGCGGCGACAAAGATTTGCTTGATTTGAAGCGATTCGAAGATGTAGAAATAATTACAGTCGCACAATTCTTTGAAAGATTTGAAAAATAATCACCGACCACAAAATCGAACAGAAGCGAAAAAGCCGTGGCGAATCCGAAAACGGACAAAAATGAGTACAAAAATTTCAGTATGCATTCCGGTCTTCCGCTCGGAAAAGACGCTCCCTGAATGCCTAGAAAGCGTGGCGAAACAGACGTTCAGGGACTTTGAAGTCGTCATCGTTGACGACTGCAGCGACGGAAAAGACGGAAAAGGACGAAGCGCGAAGAAAATCGCGAAAGAATTTTCAAAGCTCCTCAAAAAAGAGAGAATCCGCGTGGAATACATCCGCCATTCGTCGAACATGGGGCTTCTTGAAGCGAGAAGGACGCTCGTGGAAGCCGCCACGGGAGACTTCATACTGATGCTCGACTCGGACGACGAGCTCTTTTCGGATTCGCTTGAAAGCCTTTTCGGCTCGGCAATAAAGACGGACGCAGACATCACGCACGGAAAGGCGCGGGCGTTCTTGACGGAAGAGCCGACAGAAGCCGGCGAAATCCGCCTTCAAAAAATCCAAGAGAAGACATCAAGAATCGAAAAAGAGCCTCTCACGGGCGGACAAATCCGGCGGAAATGGCTGCTTGAAAATTCGCACACGAGCTATCTTTGGGGGAAGCTCATCAAAAGGGAGATTTACGCATCCGCGTTCGAGAAAATCCCGTTCGTGAAGGCGACAATGGCGGAGGACGTGCTGCAATATTTTTTCATCGCAGGTCTCTCAAAAAGCTACGTTCCGCTGGACAAGGAAATCTACCGCTACAGGGCAGACAGCGGAATCACGTCGAACAGGAGAATCGAAACGGAAGAGGACTGGGAGCGGGTCGCGCAGGCGGCCGACATCTTCACCGCGATTTTCGCTCAGATAGACGAGGGAGAGGCGACTGTGGACAGCGAAGAGAAAAGCGCAATCGCCCAAATGTGCAGGAACCACCTTGCGAACAACATCGTCCAGATGGAACTCGTGAGCGAAAACCTGAAAGAGCGCGCGAGGGAAATCCTTTCGGAGCACTGGGGAGAGAATTTCGTCCTGGCGGCGGAAAAACAGATGGGACGGCAGACGAAATGTTGAGAGAAAGATTGAAGTCATCTAAAATATTAAATCAATTTTTTCAGGAGGAACACATGAAAACAAAGCGAATCCATTTTTTTGCGTCATCAATCGCATTATTGCTCACTGCATTTGCATTTTTTTCATGCTCGCAGACAAATCAGACAGGAACTGCGACTCTCTCAACAACGATTTCGACAGCATCGTTCGCCCAAACAGTAACAGAAACTGGAGAAAACGCATACACGCTGGAAGTCTCAATCTCAGGCGAATACAAAGAGACACAAAGAGCGAATGTGTCGGAAACGGAAAATTCAAAGACCTTTGAATTCCAAGAAATTCCAGTCGGCGCGGAAATCAAACTGTCCGCAAAACTTCTGAGCGGGGACGAGACAATCTACAGCGGAGAGACAAGCATCTTCTCGGTCAAGGCTGGCGAAAACCGGGTAAAGCTTTCCATGAAAAAAGCGCAGGAAACAGTCTGGATTGTCCTTTGGAACCGCTCGACAACTGAGAAAAAAGACAACGATACTACAGAAAACACTTATTCAGCCAAAGGAATGAGCGCCTTCAAGGAAGATTCCATCTCTTCCGCCGAAATAACAGAAACGAACAGCCTCACGACATACACAATCGACTCGTTCGCGTTCTCGGACGACGGTGACCTGTACACGCTTGAGCATTACAAAAACGTAAACAGTGCGACCGTATACGAAATAGGACAGTACAAGAAAACTTCGACGGGCTATGAAGAAGGCGTTTCCAAGGATTTGAGCGCATTGATGGAAAGCATTGAAGCCAACGGCTACACCCCACTGGAAATCACCTGCCACGGCGACTACATCTATGTGATGTGCAATTCATCTTCATACACAGGCTCAATCACAGTTTATACAACCAAAATCGGAGTGATAAACCTCTCCAACTTCGAAAATGCAGAAAGCTTTGACACGATAGCAACAATAAGCAGCATTAATGCAACCAACATTGCAGTCACCGACAATGCATTGTTCTTAACAACCTCCAATGAAGTTTACAGCTTTGACGACTATACAGCGGGCGCAAATTACAACAAGACAAGAGATTCTTTCGACCCAATCGCCAGTTTCACCGACTACGGCAAAAGCATAGCCGACCTTCACGCGCAGGACGGCTACCTCTACGGGCTTCTTTCATATTCTGAGATGAACAAAACGACAAAGGGCGGAGTCTTCAAAATCGACACAAGCAAAAAGACATTGTGCAATTGGTCAAACGGAAGCAGCCTCTTGGGCTGGAACGACACGGCTAGCGACACCCCGCACGGCTCATGCGACTACTTCTTCAATCCAACAAACTTCATCGCGACATCGCCAAAGAAGCTCGTAATCTCCGACGACGGCTGCAGGGAGTCTTCGGACGACGACGACACAGCCCCGAACAACGAGAACCGCGTCGTCACAATCGACCTTGAGACAGAGGCAATGACCGCGACAGACGTGAACGTGATGTTCGACAACGAAAAAATTGGCTGCGGCTGCACTCAAGCATCAGCGGACTGAAAAAAAATGACGATACAGGAAGCGAAGACATACGGCAAAGCAAACCTGCCCGGCTCCCCCACGCCGGAGTTGGACACGGACGTGATTCTGCAGCACGCCACGGGATTCGACAGGACGCACCTCCTGCTGAACCGCGGCTACGTTCTGACGGCCGAGCAGGAAGCCGCGTTCGCAAAAGCGATTGGAAAGCGCACGACAGGGCTTCCAGTCGCATACATCACGCACGAGAAGGAATTCTACGGACGGAATTTCTACGTGGACGAAAACGTTCTGATTCCAAAGCCGGACACGGAGACGCTGATAGAAAAAGCCCTGGAAACCGCTTCCGAAATCGAGAAAAGCAAATCCTTCAATTCGGATTTTTTCAGGATATGCGACCTCTGCTCCGGCTCCGGCTGCATCGGAATCACTTTTTTGAAGGAGCTTTTGAGGACCTCGCCCGGACTGCACGAGAAGGCGGAAATCACATTCATCGACATCTCCGAAAGCGCGCTGAAAGTGACGATGCTCAACGCGGCGCGTATTTTCTCGGAAAGCGAAAACGGAAAAGCGAGATTCTTCCGCTCCGACCTTTTCGAAAGCCTGGACGGAAATTCCGCGGTGGATTGGAAATTCGACCTGATTCTGACGAACCCGCCCTACATTCCGTCGAAAGAGGCGGCGGACCTGCTGAAGGACGGGAGGAGCGAGCCGATTCTGGCGTTGGACGGGCTTTCCGGCGACGGACTTGGGATAATCAGGAGGCTACTGCCGCAGGCGTTCGGAAGGCTCAAGAAAGGCGGAAAAATAATAATGGAGACAGGAGAATACAACGCGAAGGAAGCCGCCGCACTCATGGAAGAATGCGGATTCTCCGGCGTGCACATAACGAAGGACATGAACGGAATGGACAGGGACGTGTCCGGCACAAAGGCTTGATGCCGGCTCCCGGACACGTCCGCCCAAAACTCACGAGGGAAGCTTTCTCACGCCGAAAAGCTCCCGCACGGCGACAAGCTCGCCATCGCAGACTTTTTTTCCGTTCGTGAGAATCTCAACCCGGTCGTCGGCCTTTTTCGTCGTCTCTATCACATCCCCGACTTCCAGTTCAAGGTTCGGGTCGAGATAGATTCTGTCCAAGACGACCGACGAATCGTACTTGAACGGATTCTGCAGCGTCCTTCTGGGGCGCGAGAAGACACCCAGCCGTACAAGCCTCTCGAACGCGTCTATCGGGAATACGACCGAAATGTCAGACTTGAACGCACCCATTTTAAGCGCGAAATCGATGAACACGCACTTTTTTTTCAGGTTCAGGACATCGTACTTCTCTATGACTTTGGGAGTCCTGAAATTGATTTGGGAAGAGCTTTTGAGGTTGAATTTTCTGAGAAGCTCAGAGAGGACCGGCTTTATCACGAAGTCGAAGCAGAGTTTTGAATCGACAGGGGTCATGCCCTTTCTGTCCACGCCGCCGACACCCGTGAGCCTCCTGTACGTCTCAATCGAGACATCCATCTCGCACTGGATTCCGTCGAAATCGAACGAGAAAAGCACGGAATCGTCCGAAACGGTGCCAAGGAAATCCTCGACAAGGCACGAGTCGATTTCACCGAGCGCGAACGAGACATCCTCGCTCCTGTATGCCTTGAAGATTTCCGAGACCTTATCCGCCACCCCCTTCATCAGCGACTGGACAGAATTCCTCTGCGTCTTCGTCAGCGCGGGAACGTATTCGAAACTGAAAAATTCGCTATCCACATCGTCGATGAGAGTGTCGATTTCGTTGGACGTGAAATTCTCACGCCCGGCTCCGTCCTGTCCGTAAAATGCACCATCGTCCATCTTCTTCTGTTCTCCATCAAAACTAGACCTGCTCGTCGCCCCTCGTGCCGAGGACTTCCTTGACCCGTATGAACTTCTTGCCGTTCTTTATGAACACCTCGCCACGGGCAGCGAGTTTCGAGTTTCTGACGATATCCACGGTGTCCCCAATCTCCTTCTCAAGAACGAACGTCTTCCCCGAATCGAATTTCTCCTTGTCGAAAACGAAAGAGCTGAGCAGAATGTCCGTGTTCTTCATGTTGCCGGCGGGGAACTGCCATTCGACGACGTTGTCCTCGTCCGACGACGCGAACGCGGAAGCCGACTCAAGCATCTCCACAGCCTCCGCCGGAAAATAGAAGTCCGCCACCGAAACTTCCGATGCGAATTTCAACTGGAACGTGACAAGGAATCCGCTGTCGCTCTTGTCAAGCCCGTTCGCGGAAAGCTTCCCTGAAAGGTCGGCGAACGAGACCGCGGTCGCAATCAGGTACTTCTTCAACCGGACCTCCACGACAGACTTCAACGCGTCGAAAGTCGGAACGGCGAATTCGTTTCTGAAGATGTCGCACTCGATTTTCTCAAGGCTTGAAGTCGCCTCCCTCCTGTTCAAGAAAGTGCGGGCGAAGAATTTCTTCTCGAACCGCATGTAGACGAGCTTGCCTCCGAGCCGGGCGGACACGAGGAAATCGCTCGGACGGACGCTCTTGGCGAAATTCGAGTCGGAAAAGCGGGAGGAATAAAGGATGTGGACGAAATACTCGCTCCCCCTGTAGTCGTGGAACGTCTTGTACATTTTTTTAGCGACAAGCTCCATGAAAGACGAGAGCCGCCTGCACATCTCCTTCTCTTTCTCGTGCCTCTCGATGTTGCTCCGGGAGACGAGGGAAGAATCGAACACGTCCGAGCCGTCGAAGTCCAAAACGCTGTCGGCGACCTCCACGACAGACTTCCTCTGCGTGAAGTTCTCGACGATTCCGTCTATCTCGCTTTGCGTGAGCGTGTCGGTCTCCGGGTACTGCCGGGCGCAGAGCATGGAAAAAACAAGCTCTTTTGGAAGCACCACGCTGAATCCCTTCTTGTCGTCGGGGGAAATCTGCAGGACATCCAGACGGAGCGTAACGAACTCCGAAAAAGATTCGTCCTCGCCGACGATTTTCTCGAACTCGCCCTTGCTGACGGACCTCAACGAAGAGAAACTGGACTTTTTCGCAAGGAACTGTCTCTCAATCTCGGAATCGAACGAGCGCAGGAGCGGCGAGACGAATTCTTCCCGCAAAAAATCGGAGTTCTCCTTCGTGACCTTGACCTCGAACGGACGCATCCCGGAATCGACCTTGAACCAATCGAGTTTGACGAATCCGACGAAATCCTCGAACAAAAACGAATAATAGAAGCCGTCGCCGCCCGGCATCGAAAATTTGTCGGCCGACGGCACGGAAGCCATCATTCCGGCAGGGAAAATCTCCGCGCTGCTCTCTAAAATCGAATCAAGACGGGACAGAACTCCGTCCGCCAAAAAAAATCCTCGCTCTGCCATGAATTGATTATCGGAACGGAAACTTGATTAAAACATCACACAGAGCAAGTTTATTTTACATTCCTTTCACTCAGCCTTTACAAAGAAGAGCTTTATCCCCTCGTCGGGAAAACGCTCCTTCACGGCATCGATGACGGCCTTCACGTCGTCCTTGTCCTCGTCGGCGACGTAGCTCACCATCAGGAAATTCGTCTCCGGCCACGTTCCGCTTCCGAGCTTGTAGTTGCCGCGCCCCCTCCCCTGCACGAGAGGGACTATGGTGTAGAGGATGTCCGGGATGTTCTCCTCAAGAACTTCGATTATGTCGTCCTGAACCGACTGGTTCGCGATTATTTCCGCCCTGTACATGCGGCCTCCTAGAATTCCATGGAATCAGAATACTTGTTCGGCTTCGTGATGTCGAACCCTGCGTTTGAGCGTCCCGCGCGGTCTGAGAGCCTCACCTGGATTTTGCTCCTGTTCACTTTCTTCTTCTTCATCACGAGCGAATATAGCACGGGTATGAAGAAGAGGGTGACGAACGTGGAGCTGGTGAGTCCGCCGACGACGGCAACTCCAATCGGCTGAACCATCGCCGCGCTTCCTGTGGTGGAGAAGCACATCGGAATCATGCCGAGAATCGTGGTCGACGTCGTCATGAGGACGGGACGTAGGCGGGACACGCCGGCTTCAAGGCAGGCAGCCTTCATCTCAAGCCCCCTGTCCAAGAGCAGGTTCGTGTAGTCCACGAGGATGATTCCGTTGTTCACGACGATTCCCACGAGCATTATAAGCCCCACCGCGCTCGTCATGCTGAACGCCTGAGCCGAAACCTTGTAGATGAAGACCACGCCTATCACAAGGAACGGAATCGTCGTCAGATTGATGAGCGGAGCCTTGAAGCTCTCGTACGTTCCCGCCATCACGCCGAAGACGAGGATTATCGCCATCAGCCCTATCATCGTGTACGTCTTCTTCTGGTCCTGCGTGTCCTTCCAGCTTCCGTCGTAGACGATGGTCACTCCGTCCGGGACGATGAAGCTCGACGCGATTCCGTCCTTCAGCGCGGCCACGACATCCCTGGAGTCGAGTTTTCCGATGTTGTCCGCGCTCACAGTGACCTTCCTGGTCTGGTTCTCGCGCTTTATGGAGACCGGCCCCAGCCCCTTCCTCACGCTCGCGAAGTTCGCCACGCTCACCATGCCGTTCTTTCCCGACACGTAAATCTGCTCCAAGTCGGAGACAGTCTTCCTGTCCGACGGCTGGTACATCAGGACGACGCTGTACTCCTTTCCGTTCTGCCTGTAAGTCGTCGATGTAGTTCCGTTCATGGCGTAGTTTATCTCCTTCGCCACGGTCTGCACGTCCACCCCGAACGAGTAAGCGCGCTGCCTGTCTATGACGATTTCGACTTCGGGAAGAGCGGACGTTATGTCTATGGAAGGCTCGCCGATGTCGGGAATCGAATCCATCACGTCCTGTATCTCATTCGCCACGGAAAGAGCCAAGTCCAAATCGTCGGACGAGACCTTGAGCTTGAAGTCGCTTCCTGTCATCTGCCTCATGCGTCCCTGGCTGAACGAGAACCTCGCATCGGTGAAGTCGGCGAAGTGCTTCCTGAGTTTCTGCTGTATGTCGACGGAAGTGTCGATCTGCTCGTCCGTAGCCGGAAGGTTTATCTGAATCGCGCCCCTGTAGCTAGTCGCGCTTCCCCTTCCGCTGGAGCCGATTGACGTTATGACGGTCTTGTAGCCCTTCACCTCGTCGAACACGATTTTCTCGAACGTCTTCATGAGGGCATCCGTCTCGCTGAGCGTCGTTCCGGTGGGAAGCGTCACGTTGAGCGTCACGCTGTCGTCGGTGCCCGCGTTCATCATCTGCACGCGAAGCGTCGGAGCGATGCCGAGCGCGGCCCCCAAAGCCGCGAAGCAGACAACGCACGTAACGAGACGGTGCTCAAGCGCGCACTTCAATCCCCGCCTGTACGCGTTCGTCACCCACACGAGCGGAAGCTCAAGAGCCTCGTAGAACCGGGCGAGCGGCTTGAACGAGACCGGCTTCTCCTTTCTGTTCGTGAGCGGGAAGAAGACTCCGGCGAGGACGGGGACAAGGAAAATCGCGACGAAGAGCGAGGAGACGAGGGCGATGACGACAGTGAAGATGATGCCCTTGAACATCTGCCCTGTCATGCCTAGCTCGCTTATGAAGAACAGGAACGGAATGAATACGCAGATTGTGGTGAGGTTCCCGGAGACGACCGACATTATCATCTCGGACGAGCCGAGGACGGCCGCGACCTTTGCCTTCGCGCCCCGCGACCTGTAGACGTAGATGTTCTCTATCATGACGATTGAAGCGTCCACAATCATTCCCACGCCCAAGATGAGGCCGGTGAGGGTCATCATGTTCAGCGTGATTCCGGCGAAATTCATGCAGAGGAGCGTTATGACAATCGAAAGCGGAATCGAGATGGCGATTATGAGCGTGGACTTCCCGGACTTGAGGAAAAGGAAAAGGACGAGGACGGCAAGGATGAGCCCCGTGTAAGCCGATTCGATGAGCGTGTTTATCGTGTCGTTGATGTCGTCGGACTCGTCGCGGATTATCTCAAGGGATATGTCCGACGGAAGAATCGACTGAATCTCGGCCATCTTCGCCCGCGCGCTCTTCGCCACGGAGACGGTGTTCTTCCCCGACTGCTTCGTTATGTTGATGTAGATTCCAGCCTCGCCGTTTATGAAGACGTCGTTGGTCTTGTCCTTGTAGCCCATGTAGGCGCGCCCCAAATCGGAAAGGCGCACGACATAGCCGTTCACGGTCTTGATTATCGTGCCGTTGATTTCGTCTATCGAAGAGAATTCCCCAGTAGTCCTAACGGAATAGTCGTGGCTGCCCTCGGTGATTTTTCCGCCGCCAAGCTCAAGGTTCTGCTTCGCCAAAGCGGAGCTCACGGCCGTCATGGTCAGTCCGTACGCCGCGAGCCTGTTCTGCGAAATGTCCACGCGCACGATTTTGTCGCGGCCTCCAAGCACGGAAGCCTCGGCCACGCCGTCCACCTGCTCGAACAGGTCTACGATGTGGTCCTCCGCGATGAGCTTCAGGTCGTCGTTCGAGCGGTTTCCCCGGACGGCGATGCGCATTATCGGCATGGAATCGGCCTGCATCTTCGATATCGACGGGGTGCCGCAGTCGTCCGGGAGGTTCTTGGACACCTTGCTTATCTTGTCGCGAATGTCGTTCGTCGCGGCCTCCAAATCGGTGCCGTAGTTGAATTCGAGAGAAATGGAGGACGAGCCTTCCGAGGAAGTCGACGTCATCGTCTTGAGTCCTGAGACGGAGACGAGCTGGCCTTCGAGGACTTTTGTGACCGACTTCTCGACCGACTCTGGCCCAGCGTTCGTGTACGTCGTCCTGACGGTTATGTACGGGGAGTCCACATCGGGCATGAGGGAAATCGGGACGTTCTGGAGAGTGAACAAGCCGATTACGAGGAGGAGCGAAAAAACGATGAGCGTGAGGACGGGATGGTCGAGAGTCTGCTTCGATATGGACATCAATTTCCCCCCTTCTTCGGACTCTTCTGTGAAGATTTCCTGTCCTTTCCGTTCTCTTGTTCGGAAGGACCCTTCCCAGAGTTGTCCGACAAATCGAGAATCTTGGAGCCGTCACCGAGGGAAGTCTGCCCCTGGACGACGACGCGCTCGCCTTCGGCCGCTCCCTCAAGAATCTGCACGATTCCGTCCACGCTCTTTCCCAGGGAGACCTTGCGCTTCTCCACAGTCGAATCACCCCTGACAACATACACGAAATAGTCGTCGCCGTTCTGCACGAGGGAATCGCTCGGCATCGTGACGAATCCAGAATAGTCTTCCGTGTAGAGCACGACCTTCGCGAACATTCCTGCGTTCACCCTCGAGTCCACGGAGTCGAAATTGAGGATGACCTGCTTCGTCCTGCTGTCGGAGTCGACCACAGGGGAAACCCTGCTCACGGTCGCGGCGAACGTGATGTCCGGATAGGCCTCAAGGAAGATTTTCGCCTTCAAGCCCTTCTTCAAGACAGAGACGTACCTCTCCGGCACGTTCGCCGAAACCTGCAGGTTGCTGATGTCGCCTATCTGGCATATCTCCGTGTTCGTGGAGACCGTCGTCCCGTTCCTTAGCGGAGTGGAGATGACGCTTCCAGAAATCGGAGCGTAGACAGGGCTTCTCTTGTAGTAGGAGCCGGGGGAATTCGGGTCGACATAGCCCAGGACATCGCCTCTCTTCACGGAAGAGCCGAGCATCACCGACATCTCCATTATCTTTCCGGAAGCATCGGGATAGACCGACACGGAATTCTGCGACTCCACCTCGCCGTTGGTCGTGACGTATCCGTGGAGCGTCTCGACTTTCAGAATCTGGGTGCGGACCGACACGACAGTCCCGCCGCCGCCCCTACCCTTTCCGCCGGGCGCTCCCGACTTTTCCGCCTTGGCCGCGATGTTCGCTGCCACCACCACGGCGACCGCGGCAACGACCACGGCCAACGCCAGCAAATGCGATTTCCTGACTCTCATCTGTTTTCTCCTTTTTCCACGAGAGTGCCGAATCCGACTCCGATTGCGCTCTCAAGGTTCATGACGTTCTTCAAAAAAGTGTATATCTCGCTCTTCAACGACAACTGCGCCGAAAGAAGGGTGCTGTTCGCGCTCTGCAGGCTCAGCAAATCCTTCGTTCCCCGGCTGTACGCGTCGTAGGTCATGTCGTAGCTTTTCTGGGCGAGGCGAACGTTCGCCTGCTTGGACTTGATGGCCGCCTGGCTCTGCCTTATCGAACGGAGGTAGGAGTCCACGGAAATCCGCAGGCTCGTTCTCGCGTCCTCAAGCTGGAGCTTGCAGTCGGCGAGGGAATCCTTCGCGCTTTCCACGTTGTCGCTTTTCATCGACCAGGGAAGGTAGCCGTCGAGGGGAATCGTCGCGCTCAATGAAAGAGTTGCCGATTTGGAAGCGTCCGGGGCGGTTCCGTCGTAGCCCGCGTACCAGTATTGGTCATTCCATTTTAGGGAAGCGTTCAGGCTCGGAGCGTACGCCGAAAAGCGTTTGTCGAGGACGGAATTCTCAGCCGCCGAGACCTTCTTCTCCAGCGTTGCCACAGTCGAAGAGCGGATTTCGATGCCGTCGACCGAAATTTCGTCCAAGAACACAAGCGAGTCCAAATCGCCCTCAAGCTCCACTTCCTCTTCGAGCGGAATCCCCAAAAGACGCTTGAACGACGCCAAATCGTTCTGGTAGGTGATTTTCGCGCCCTCAACGGTGGGGATGCACTGCTTGTAGGAGACCTCGGCGGAAAGCACGTCAAGCTCGCTGAGTCTTCCGGCGTTGTACTTCTTCAAGTTCGTCTCGTACTGCTGCCGGGCGACGGCCATGTTCCGCTCCTGCAGCGCGATGTTCTCCTTCTCGTACAAAAGCCCGTAGAAAGTCTGCCTCACGGAAAGCTCCACGTCCTTCACCGCGTCGTTGAACGCAATCTCGCCGATTTCCAGATTGTACTTGGCTGTCTGGACTGCCGTGTAGAGGTTCGCGCTCAAGTTGAGGGAAAGGGTCGCCGACACCCCGAACGCTGCAGAATACTGCGAATTGGTGTCGCTCAAAGCGTCGATTGGAACGCCCGCGCTCGCGCCCAGGGAGACTGTGGGGCTTACGGAATTCCATGAATGCCTGTCCGCCCTCTTGAGTGCGTTCAACGTAATCTCGCTTCTTTCTATCGATATGTTGTTTTCCAGCGCAAGATTCACCGCGTCCCCGACAGAGAGCGTCATTGCAAACGCCCTCCCAAGAAAGAGCGTCACGGCGAAAGCAGCAAGTCTTTTCAATTTTTCCTCCGTTTTTTTATCAGTCCATTCTACTTTATAAAATGCCGATTTTCACAGAACTCTCGTTTTATAACAGAAAATTAAAAAGCTGACTTTTTTTTCTGAAAGTTCCCATAAAAAATCGCCCCCAAAATTCCACTCTGTCACGTACTGACATACTGCATGGGCTATTCTGTACTCACAAAGCACAACAAGAAAGGAGAACAGCTTATGAAGAAATTTGCAGTTTTATTGATTTTGGCGGCGGTGTTCGCGTTCGCGGGCTGCCAGGGGGACTCGTCGGAAAACGAAACCGAGCAAACAGCTGAAACGCCATCAGAAACGCCAGCTGAAACGCCTACAGAAACACCGAAACTGCCGGAAACCGTCTACCACAAGGTGAGCTTCGTATCAGACAGCGAAACCACAATAGAATCGCAGACCGTCGAAAGCGGGAAGACCGCCACGGAGCCGAGCAAACCGACAAAGACCGGCTACACATTCTCGGCGTGGTACGACGGAGAAAACGCGTTCGACTTTTCCACGCCGATAACGAAGGACACAACTCTTACGGCGAAGTGGACGGCGAACACATACACCGTCACGCTCAGCAACAACGGCGAGGAAAGCCAAGTGAGCGTCACGTTCGGAGAGAAGCTCGGCGACCTTGAGAGCGTCCCTTCAATGGCGAACAGCAGCTTCGGCGGCTTCTACACGGAAGAGTACGCGAAGGGAGAGAAATTCATCGGTGCGGACGGCAAAGGCTGCAAGGCGTACGAAATCGCAGCCGACACGACCTTGTACGCCGCGTGGGGCTACAGAATCAGCTACGAGAACCTGAGGGACAAAGAGAACCCGAACCCGGAAATCTACACGGGAGAGGAGGACATCGCCCTCTTGGATTTGGAGAACATTACGGGCTTCGCGTTCGCAGGCTGGTACGATGCGGAAACGGACGGAAACAAAGTGGAGACGATTGCGAAAGGGGAATACGGAGCGAAGACGCTGTACGCGAGGTGGACGGAAGTCAGCTACACGGTTAAGCATTTTTTCGAGAATCTCAATAGCAGTTTTTATATGAGAGATTATGATTATACCGAAGACATCAATTTGCAAGAATCATTTCCTGGACTTCTCGGAACAATAACAGAAGCAACAGAAAAGAGCATTGAAGGATTTGAAGCTCTGCCATTCGAACAGAAAGCACTTACAATTGGGAACACTATTGTCAAAATAAAGTACAACAGAAAAACTTACGCAGTAGATTTTGATTTAAGAGGCGGAACTGTTTCATATGGGACTCTCGAAACTGAAAATGTAAAATATCAGAAGAAAGCGCATAGACCAGATACTTTTCAGAGAAAGTATCCATACACTTTTATTAACTGGTACACTTCCAACGACGGTGGAAAAACACTTGATGAAACGCCATTTGATTTTACCACACCTATAAACTCCCCTTTAACGCTGTACGCAAAGTGGGAGATAAAAGCCACAGTAGAAGATGTCGTCGACAAAATAAACGCAATGTCAGAAAGTGATACAGTTATCATAAGAGGTTCACAATACGGGCCAAGCACTTTTGCGAAAATCGGTGATGCAATAAGAAAAAAAACATTTGAAATCAAGCTTGATCTAAGCGGTATGAACGATTTAAAAATAATCAAATCGTATTTGTTCGAGGAATGTAAAAATCTCACAAGTATCTGCTTGCCTGACGGTATTAGCGAGATCAACCGTTCTGCATTCTATCAATGTACGGGTCTCACAAACATCAAATTGAATGACGGTCTTACTTATATCCATCAGTTTTCGTTCTCTCATTGCACAAGTCTCGAAAGTATCACCATACCAAAGACTGTGACGGATATCGGTGGATGCGCATTCAATTGCTGTACAAGTCTCACGAACATAACTTTTGATGGAACTAAAAAACAGTGGAACGATGTAAGAAAATCTGACGAGTGGAATTATAACGTCCCCGCCACCGAAGTCGTCTGCTCTGACGGTGTCGTACCCTTGAAGTGAGTTTCCGAACCGAGTTCCGACTAACAGGGAAAAAGCAAATGTGCAAAAATACAAGCAAAAAGGAGGACACCGATGCCGGACGCAACATCCGATTTCATCATAACAAAACAGAGAGACCGCATAGAAAAGAAGGACATGCAGACGCTCAGGCGGTACAAGGGGCATGACTCGACAGTCGTAATTCCAGACGGGGTCGAGAAAATCGACAGCTACGTTTTCGCCGACGACATAGAGCCGGACAGCACGATTGAGAAAATCGTCGTCCCCTCTTCCGTCAGGAGAATCTCCCCGCTGGCGTTCCACTACTGCAATGCGCTCAAGGAAATCCAGTTCCCGATGGAGATGAGCGATTTCGAGGTGCACTTCGAGCAATGCCCTTCCCTCCAGGAACTGTGGATTCCAGAACACGCCGAGCGGATTGGGAACCTCAGGTCGCTCGACAGCCTGAAGGAAATCCATGTGGGGAAGAACATCAAGCGGATAAATTTCACGAGTTTTGGGGAGGAGACGCCTGAAATGTTCGCGAAGAGGAAGAGGAAGCTCACGGAGACGCTGCTCAAGAGCGACGCGTACGAAATCGTCGACGGCTTCATGGTGAACAAAATCCACAGGAGCGTGCTCTACCGCTCAGACTGCACGCAAGCGTCGATGCGGATTCCCGACGGAGCGAAGACGATTTCCGGCGGCGTTTTCTACGAGCTAGTCTGGCCCGAAAACTACGAGAGAATCAGGAAAGTCGTGATTCCGTCGAGCGTGAAGGAAATCCGAAACCTCGCCTTCCACTGCTGCGAGTCGCTGCAGGAAGTCCGCTACGAGGGCAATTCGTCCGAGCTAAAATGCGGGGAGATGGCGTTCTTCGCCTGCTCCGTCTTCCACCGAGACGGCAGGGAAATCATCTGCAAGGACACGCCTGAAAGAGAGAAAGTCGGCCGTGGCCTCCAGTTCGAGCGGATGCTTTTCATCCACAACTGCATGAAAAAAGGCCAGTGCCTGAACAAGAACCAGCTGCAGGACCTCATGAAGGAAAAATTCGGGGAAGCCACACTGTCGATTTCCACAGTCGGCCGCGACATCGACTTTCTGCGCAACCGCTGCCACGCCCCCATCGAGTACGACTACACCCGAAAGGGCTTCTACTACACGGACACGAGCTTCTCCATAGAGGATTAAGGAGGACGGACGAAGGGAACACGGCCATTCCGGGGGGATTCGGGGTGGCCGTTTGTTTCGTTGTTGAAGTTTTTTGGGATTTCCAAACGCCTGCCAGAACAGGCGGAATCCATAGCTATTCCTCGGCAATTGCATTAACCAGAGCAGATACATGTCTTCTATCGCGAATCGACATCTTTGAAATTTTTTCAGCCATAGTACGGATTTCGGCAGGATAATTAGAAAAGCATGGAGGAGATTTCTCTCCCGTAACAAGATATTCAACAGAAACACCGAGAACCTTAGCTATTCTCACAGCTATATCAGCGGATGGGATGGAAGCGTTCTCGCGCAGATAGTTGTTCAAACTAGATTGATTCAACCCAGCCGCCAAAGCGACTTCTTTCAGCATGAGTCCTTGATATTTTATTTCTTCTCTCAAATTTTCCTTGAACCCCATGATATTAACTTTAAGTAGATTTATGGTTTTGTAGATTGAATTTTTGTAAATATGACATATAATAAAGAAGTAAATCATATATTTATGATTAGGAGAAACTTTTTATGACCCTATTCATGCAGAATGGAAACAAACTTAGCCACTTCATTTCCACATTAGATAAAAATGAGAGCGTCCATTTAAACGGCATTACAACAGTTTGCGAAAACGCCTTTACGTCATCCAATGATTTAAAAAGCATTTTCTTTGATGGAAATCTTAGATACATAAACAAATCGGCATTTGAGGACTGTGAATCGCTCAAATTTTTTTGCTGCGGAAAAACTCCAGAAACAAAAAATTCAGAAAATGAGATATACAATCTTAAAGAGGTTACTGTTTCTTTAAATTCTGATTCTTTTACGATTCAAACATTGGCATTCTCTGGCTGTAAAAATCTTCAAACCGTAATTTTGCCGTCTTGCAAAACACTCACAATAGAAAAAGACGCTTTTTCAGGATGCGAATCGCTGCGTACTTTCGTCTGTGAATGTGATGAAATTTCATTTACAGGAAATCCGTTCGAGGAGTGCCCTGAAAATATTACTTTTATCGTGAAACAGAATTCCAAACTTGAACGATTCGCTCGTGAAAATGGCTACAGGTTTATAAATGAGTAAGGAAACGGATTTTGAAAAAGCACTTCGATTGAAGGGCTACGGCTCATTTGAAAAGAAATACTCAAAATCAGACAAAAAAAGAATAGAAGCGGTCAAAAAAGTTGGCGACCTGCGAGTAAAGCCAAAAGTCATTACATCATTAAAAGACTATATCGAGTTTATAGAAACTCTTGAAACAAGTTATGAGAATCCTGTTTTTTACCGAGGACAGGGAAATGCAAACTACTTGATAAATTCCGGTGCGCTCAGAATCAATCCTGAGAACGAACTGAAAATGATTGACTCATTTACTAGGCGTTTTTCGACGGATATAGATTCCTGCGTGAACAACATGGACAGACTCATATTGATGCAGCACTTCGGACTTCCAACCCGTGCTTTGGATATTACAGAAAATCCGCTCGGAGCATTGTATTTTGCTTGCTCACCAATGAAAAAATTCAACAAGAATCCTCAATCAGAGTTAGACGCTTGGGGAGAAATTATCGTTTTTAAAGAGCCTGACGAATTAAAAAAAATTTCTAGCACAACGGTGAGTGTCATAGCAAGCACAGCTTTTATGGAAAGCGACTTCAATCTTTGGAAGCTCGGAATGGAATACAAAAAAGACAACAATTACGACCGAGATGAAAGCTATATTCCTCTAAAAGACATTCTCCGTCGTTCCGTAATTGTCCGAGTTCCGCAGAATAATCCGCGAATCAAAAATCAGCAGGGAGCGTTTATTCTTATAAATGCAAGCAAGGTAAAATCAATTAACAAGAATGAAGAAAAAGCCGAAGAACTTACGGACTTTATACTTTCGAATGAAGATGAAATACGCTTTATTGATTTAACCAATTCAAAAAAATGGAGCAAATTATTTTCAGAAGACCAAGCCACATGGGAGCTTGAATTTACAAAAATCAAGCCCTACTCAGACGAAAACAAAAATAAAATTTTCGACACAGATCCGTTTGATTTACATAGGCTTTTTTACAAAGACGAAAATGGCAACCAATTGGTCGCACTCATTCCACCAGATGCAAAGTCAAACATTACAAAAGAACTCGCACGGTTCAACATTACAGAAGATTTTATCTATCCAGACATGGACAACGTTGCGAATGAAATCAAGGAACAGATAAACAAGTGATTTAGGAAGTAGTTTTATACAGATTCGACAAAGAACTTTATCTGCATCACCAATATTCCATTAAGAAGCTGGAAAAAACTTAGAAAACCAAGGATTCCCAAAATGCAAAAATCAAAAGAACTCCCACTAGATAAAAAATACAACTTGAAAGAATACGTCATTGTTCCTTATGAAAACTTGCATATCGCAATATTTCCAGAGATTGCAAGTTGGATTTTGCTGAAAAACGCCGTTCAAGAAAAAATTTTCAAGTCCATTGCCGACACAAAACTCTGCGTTCAAGAATTGATGGACACATACAAAGACAAACAAAGCGATTTGGTCTATGTTCTCACGCAGATTGAAGCAAAACAGATTGAAACGCTGAATCCGAAGTCGATTTTTGAGAACAAAAAACTTCATCTTCATCTGACAAACAAATGCAATCTTCGATGTCCACATTGCTACATGGAATCGGGGAGCGCAGAAAAGAATGAACTTACAACAAAAGAGATTTTCAAGCTTATAGAAGATTTCAAAAACGTTGCAGGCGGAACAAGTGTCGGCATTACTGGTGGAGAACCGACCGTCCGCGAGGATTTTTTTGAGATAGTTGAATTCATAAATTCGATTGGAATGGAAGTGAATGTCTACACGAACGGAACGAATTGGACTGAAAAAAGCGTCGAACGGTTTTCAAAGTGCAAGGTAAAGCATGTTCAGGTAAGCATCGACGGCTTTGACGAAGAATCGAACGCAATCATTCGAGGAAAAGGCTCGTTTGCAAAATCACTTCAAGCAATCGACTGGTTCGTCAAAAACGGTATATATGTGAAAATCGCAACTACAGCGCCTTTTGAAATTTTGAAAGACCATAAACAAGACTACATCGATTTTGCGAAAACACTCATCGCAAAACACGGCAAAGACAACATACAGGTCAATTTTTCCCATGCTTTTATGCCAGGTCGGAATTTGACGAATGAGCAAATTGAATCTTTCAAGGACGAATATTTCAATCTCGTTGAGGATGTTGTAGCAGAAATCGTTGATGGCTTTGAGAAAGAAGGCTTCGTTCTGAATGTGAAAGGTGATTTGGTCGACTCATGCGGATACGGCAGCCTCAATGTACGGGCAAACGGCGACTTCTATTTTTGCGACAGGATTCCAGACATGAAAGAAAGGCATGGGAATATCCGCAACATGAATTTCTCCGAGATTTTCAGGCTGATGAAGATTGCGGAAGGTGTCGGCAACATAAAAAATTTCAAGCCGTGCGGAGATTGTGAACTTCGATTCATCTGTGGTGGTGGCTGCCGCATTGCAGAATTCAAGGGATTCTCGGAAGTAATCGATGTTGAAAATGTTGACTTTTCAAAAATCGAGCCGAAAGAGTGCGATGAGAAGGCTATGAAAGCCCGCTACTATAAATTGATGGTTGATACTAACGAAAGGTTTTACAAATAGATATGAGTTTATTGTTTGTAAATTTGAAACTCATTTTTTCTCAAAAAAACGGATTTCTTGCGTTGGAAATTCTTTCAGCAGAATCATTGGCATTGAATTCAAAAAAGTCACTCAAAAACTATTCCATGCAAGAAATTGACGTTAACAATCCGATTCCTGTAGAAAATTGCGACAGCAAAGAAATATGCAAGTTTTTGAAAGGAAATTGTTATCAGATTACTTTCAATGGATTCATGATTTCCGTTGAGAAATTTGAGGAATTCTTCTCAAAATACAAAAAATGCAACTTCTTTTTTGCAAAGACAAAGGCTGGTCTTGTGTATTTCCATGAACTGACACAGGAAAGAGGCAGCAGAAAAGCTATGGCTCAGTCCATTGTAGGAAACACAACTTTCACTTGGACAAGCGACGCGGTTCTTCACATAGAAAACAATGGGAAAAAATCAAAAACTGTAAAAATCGAAAAGCCGATTCCGCATTTGTCGTATTCAAAAACTGAGCATATTTATACGCTTTCCTTCAAATATTCTTCTCTTTCTGTAAATTATGCGGACAAAGCCGTTTCTTTTTCCGCCGATGACGAAATTTTCGTGCGAGATTATGTCTACGAAACGGAAATCTTCGATTTTTTGATGAAAGAGCGTTTCACAAAACTCGCTCAATGCAGAATGATTTATTCGGGACGGAAAAATCCGATTGAATTGAAATCAACTTTGCTTTCTAAAGGAATTCTTCTCGACACAGACGAAAACATCATCGTTCCAAAAATCACTGTCTCAAAATCAAAAGGCGGCGGAAAATGGTTTGAAGTAGACCTTTCTTATGAACTGAACGGCGAAATAGTTGACCTCGCCTCTCAGATAAATCTATTCGCCTCGAACAACGAAATAACGGTGGGCGACCAAACGATTATCCTTCCTGAATCAATCGTTCAGGCGCGCGAATATTTGCAATCGGAAAACGGAACTCTAAAAATCGACAAAAGCCACATTTTTGAACTTCTCCGAATAATTTCCGATTCTGGTTCAGATGTTTCCGATTATTTTTCTTACGCGGACACGAACTTGAAAATATCCGATTCCGCAAAGAAAATGGCGTTTCCGTATCAACTTGACGGAATAAAATGGCTAAAGTTCCTTTTTCTCAACAAATTCGGCGGCTGCCTTGCCGACGATATGGGACTTGGAAAAACATTCCAGGTAATCTCTTTTTTGGGCGATTCGGAAGTGAAAAAAGAGCTGGACAAAGTTTTGATTGTAGTTCCAAAATCGCTTTTGACGAACTGGACGAAGGAATTTGAGAAATTCAAGTCGCCATACAAAGTCGGAATTTATCACGGCGCGGAAAGAAAAAATTTTGATTTTGAAAAATTCGATGTTGTTCTGACGACTTATTCGACAGCGTATCTGGATTTGCAAAAACTCAACGAATTTGTTTTTTCGCTGGCAATCTTCGACGAGATTCAGATTGTAAAAAATCACAAAAGCATAACATCTGACGCTATGAAGCAAATCAAAGCAAAGCAGAAAATCGGTTTGTCGGGAACTCCGATGGAAAACGGAATATCCGAGCTTTGGAATGTCATGGATATTCTGAATCCAAATGTTTTTATGGACCACGCTTCGTTCATGCGGCGATACGGAAACAAAAACTACGCAGAACTGAAAACGATTCTGAATCTTTTTATTCTGCGAAGAATGAAAAAAGATGTTCTTTCTCAACTGCCAGAAAAGAACGAGCAGATAGTCTACTGCGACATGGACACCGACCAGCGAAGTCTGTACACGAGCATAAATATCGCCGTCAAAAAACTTGTTGTGGAGATGAAAATCTTTGACGCTTCGCTGATTTTAAAGTCGCTCACGCTTCTTCGTGAGTGCTGCGACCATACACTGCTTCTCAATGAAGAAACAAACATAAAGCGGATTGACGAATCGTGCAAACTTGACGCGCTCAAAATTCTTGTCGGAAACCTTGTCGGTTCGGGACACAAGATTCTCATTTTCAGCAGCTACACTTCGATGCTCAAAATCATCATGAACGAGCTGAAAAAAGACGAGGCGACAAAAGACATTCTGTTTTATCTCGACGGGCAAACCAAAGACAGACAGAATCTCGTGAATGAATTTGAGGCGGCGGAAAAAGGAATTTTCCTCATAAGCATAAAAGCGGGCGGCGTGGGCTTGAACCTTGTTTCCGCGCAGGACGTGATAATTTTTGACCCGTGGTGGAATCCGTTTGTGGAGCAGCAGGCGATTGACCGAGCGTACAGAATCGGGCAGAAAAACGATGTTACGGTTTACAAAATGGTCGCCGCGAACACAATCGAAGAAAAGATAATCGAAATGCAGAAGAACAAGCAGCAGGATTTTGACGAATTGATAAACGGAGTTTCCACGGACAAGAATTTCGATTTGAAAGACATTCTGAAACTTTTGTAGGAGCGGAAAATGAATTTTTTGGATTCAATGATGTACATTCGATTCTACAAAAAAAATCTCAAATTGCGTCTTTTGAAGAAATTTTTCGACTTGGATTTTGAGGGAAGATTCAAAGAGAAAAATCCGCTTTTCAACGGATATGAAGGATGTTATCCAGTCGGCGGAATTTTGAGGAAACTGAAAATCTCAGAAAGCGATTCATTTTGGACATCGGCTGCGGAAAAGGTCTTTTTTTGTATTACGCAAGAAAGTTCAAATTCAAGAAAATCGATGGAGTTGAATATTCTAAGGAACTTTTTGCAACTGCAAAGGCGAACGCAAAAAAAATCGCAGACGCGCGAATTCATCTTTTCAACTGCGACGCTAGGGATTTTGAGAATTATGCCGACTACAATTTTTTCTATCTTTGCAATCCTTTTTCAAAGGAAGTAATGGAAGTTGTCATTTCAAAAATCCTTGAAAGTTACGAATCGAACAATCGGAAGATAACGGTCTACTATCAGTTTCCGTTTTTTAAGGATTTGTTCGCTGACAATGGATTCAAACCAAAACTCTGCACTTTTCTGCACGGAGTCTTCGTGCTTGAAGCGTGAGAGTGCGGTTTTAGAATAGTCGGGTTTTGATTTTCAAAAAGTCAAAACATCTTAAAAACAAAATCATACGGAGGAAATTATGGTTTTAACATGGAATGTTGCGGAAAACGAACTGCAAAACATCAAGTGCTTCGGCTGTTTTAACTGCTGTTGCGTTATGGCGAACATGGGCGGCGGCGGTCCTGGCTCTGCAAGTGAAAATGACAATGGCTAATTTTTGGAGGATTTTATTGTGAAAACTTTGACATTGACGTGGAATGTGGAAGAAATTCCCGAAAAAGTGTATGTAATGGCATCAGGTGGATGCTATTACACTTTTGACAATTGCAACGAATGCAATAAAAATTCGCACAAAAACTCCTAACAATTTGTGACAATTTTTTAGCGGGCGTCGAGTGCAAAATGTGAAAAAGCAGATTTTTCACTCAGCGTCCGCATTTTTTTTATGTTCAATAAAGATTTCAAAAGTTCAACATCTTAAACCACCGACTCATCACGCAAGGGATGCTTGAAGAAAAACCACAAAAACATGAGGGAGATTTTTCACTTCGCCGTGAATCGCGCGCTCACTCCTCCGAAATCTTCCATTCCGCAAGCCGCTCCTCCGCGCTTGAATAGTTCACACCGATTTTAACTCTCGATTTTCTTGTCGTCGTCGTAAAAACCTGCGTACAAAGGAAGAAGCCTTTTGTAGAGGCCGAATTTCACCTCGTCGTTCGGCAGGCCTATCGTGTAGCTGTTGAATTCCTTCTCGTAATCCTTGATTGTGAGGTAGCCGTTCAGGTCGGAGAAGATGCTCACCTTGTCGAACCGAGTGGCTCCCGTGATGAAGACGAAGCGGATGTGCGCGTCCTCGCCTTTTATGACCCCGTAGAACGACTTGAGGATTTTTCTGAACGTGTCCACGAGTCTCTCGTCGCCGACCGCGTTCAGAAGCGGCTTGTTCTTAGCTGGAGGAGGCTGTTTCTTGATAGCGCACACATTCTTTGCTAGACTTTTTTACCATGCAGGAATCTCAAGCACGGTATTCTGGAGAATTCGCTCTCACAAAGAGCGGCAGCATCGATTTCGGCGAAATTTCTCCAGAAATCGCCAAGACAATCAAAAGGCAGGCTGGCAAAATCCGGCTCAGAATCGGCGTTCAGGTCGAAGGCGAAAAAGGAAACTACGGAGAAAGACATATTGAACGCCCAGAAAGAATCGCTGCTCTGAAGAAATGCGGTTATGAAAATGCAAGGGATTTTATCGAAGACATCTGTTCATCGTACGAGGAAATTTACCAAGGACAAAACGGCTCCCTAATTCTTGTTAAGTCGTATTTGGAAAAAAATCACGTAGCAATAGTAAAGCTCATGCCCTCATTGGATGGAGATTTCTATGACGTGCAGACAGGCTACCCCTCAAGAAAGAGCGGACACATAAAAAAACCGCTGCTCTGGAAAAATCAGCAACAGCGGTTGTCACAGATAGAAACGGGCGCCGTCCGCTAGTCCGCACCGGGTGCGAAGCCCATTTAAGCGCATTCTGTTGGGCTATCCATAGCTTACTATAGCAGAAATCTTCGATTTGTCAATCTCGCGCGGACTTCATACAAAACACCCCCGCTACTGCAAATTCAGAATCGCATGCTGGAGGAAGCGTATCGTCATGGAATAATCAAAGTCCGTCAGCCAAATTGAATTTTTGTTGATTTACCGTACAATATAATGTACAGTTGATATATGGAAAGGGAGAAGCCTCTAACTACAGCATTTTTTCAAACCGAGCAAGGAAATCAGCCTTGTAGAGACTTTATTCTTGGTCTTTCGAGGGATGACAAACGCGAAGTAGGTACGAAAATTTTTGAAGTGCAGAAAGGTTTTCCGCTGGGATTGCCGCTTGTCAGAAAAATGGAAAATGACTTGTGGGAAATCAGAGTGAATCTAACCAACGGAATTTGCCGGATTTTCTTTACGGTTGCAGAGAATATGATGATTTTGCTTCATGGTTTCGTAAAGAAATCGCAAAAAACTCCACAGAACGAGTTGGCTACAGCACAGAACAGATTACGGCTGTTCAAGGAAATGAACAAATGAAAGGAATCGGACAGAATTTTGATGATTTTATGATTGAACAGGGACTTTACGAGGAAGCGCAGGAACTTGCGACAAAACGCATAATCGCCCTGCAGCTCGAAGAAGAAATGAAAAAGCAGAACATCTCAAAGTCCGCCATGGCTGAAAAAATGCACACTTCCCGCTCCGCCGTGGACAATGTGCTCGATTTCACCCACAACACTTCAATCGGTATTCTTGAACGGTTTGCCACCGCTCTCGGAAAAAAAGTGCAGATTAATCTCGTGTAGCAGAGCTGTTTGATTGCGCCCATTCCACGTTAGGAATCCTCCCGCTACTGCAAATTCAGAATCGCCTGCTGGAGGACTCTGTTTCTTGCTAGCGCACACATTCTTTGCTAGACTCCTTACCATGCAGGAAACTCAAGCACGGTATTCTGGAGAATTCGCTCTCACAAAGAGCGGAAGCGTTGATTTCGGCGAAATTTCTCCAGAAATCGCAAAGGCAATCAAAAGGCAGTCTGGAAAAATCCGGCTCAGAATCGGCAAGCAAGTCAATGGCGAAAAAGACAACTACGGCGAGGCTCATATCAACAGGGAAAGCCGGAAAAATCAACTGAACGACATAGGATATGCGGACGCAAGAGGGGCCGCAGAGGACATAGCGATGAATTACGATGAGATTTACGAAAATGGAATCGGTCTCCTTCTCCGAAACTCAAACAACGCAACGGCGTATATCTGCATCGAACCAAATTATGACGATTCAAGTGCAGATTTTTATGACATAAAAACGATTTCGCCTTCAAACAACCGCTATTTTAAAAATAAAAAGCGACTGTGGAAAAGACCACAGCCGTCCATACCATGAATCGGGAAGCACGCCCAACTTCCATCAAAAGACCCCTCGCGATTTTTCGGGCGATTCACTAGGTCTACTATAGCACACCGCCTTGATTTGTCAATCTCGCGCGAACTTTATACAAAATACGCCCCTCTACTGCAAATTCAGAATCACCTGCTGGAGGACTGAAAGTTGATAGCTCTCACTTAGCCGTCAAATCTTTTAGGAAGGAAACTATGTATTCTGATTGCAGAGGTTTTAGCTGGTGGATGTATTGAAGAATCTTTTTGTCGTCTAGAAGACTGTTCTGGATGCTGTCGTTGAAAAAAGTTTCCGGGGTAATTTCCAAGTATTCACAAATCTTCAGAAAACTCGATATGGTCGTGGAACACTTTCCTGTTTCAATTTTGTTTATATAAGTTTCATTTTGCCCGAGTCCAAGGCTCATCTCTCGTGCAGAGATTTTCCGCTCGTTCCTCAAAAATCGCAGTCGATCACGAAAAAATTCCTCAGTAACAACTTTATTCTCTTCCATAATTAGGAGCATTATAGGCTACAATTTTCTTGACATATTGCACATCAGGCTTTAAGATTGTGGCTATATTACTTTTGAAACCATTGTTATAAAATATGCGGTTTCAAAGGCAATAAAAAGATAGACTATCAGGAGGACAAATAATGGATACGGAAGTTTATTTATTATGCCCTGTTTGCAAAACGATTACAGATGGAGTCGGATCTGGAGATTTGACAGACTCTGTAAAATGCAAAAATTGTTCAAATGATTTTATATCAAAATCATCAATCAGATATAAGAAATATCAAATTGACGAGAAGGGAATTGTAACATTCATGGAAAGAAACTTTATATCCCGATTGAAATTGAAATTGATTGATAAAAAAGTCTGAAAATCATTAACACATTATTTTGAACAAAATACATATGGTAAGGAAATTTTCATGTCATCGATAACAGAGAATTTGATGAAAAATCAATCGAAAAAATCAAACGCAAAAAGTTTTTTTAATAAAGAAATTCCAAACAAACTGTATCACTATACAAATGGTACCGCATTTTTGAGCATTGTCAAGAATAAACAAATGTGGGCTTCGCATATTAGATTTATGAATGATTTAAAGGAAGAAATTCTCGCAATAGAATTACTCAGCAAATATATTGAAAAGAATTCCAATCTAACTACATATAATATTCCTGCTGTTATTGATAATGCTAAAAAATTTTTCACCGCCGAAAATACTGAAAAGGAAGTATTTATACTGTCGTTTTCAGAATGTAAGGACGATTTGAATCAATGGCGTGGTTACGCAAACGTTCCGCCTTCATACAGCATTGGTTTTGATGTCACGAAAATGACTACCGAAGAGGAAATCGAAACAGATGCAAGCGAAATAAAAGAGTTTATAAATACACCTTGGGCTAGTGATGAGCGAAAGGAAAAACTATTCATTGCTCCATGTTTCTATGATTCGGTTGAACATGAGAGTTTAATCGATGAAATTATCAACGATTCAATTAAGCATTTGAAATCGGCAGACATAGACAATGTAAAAAAGGAAGTTGCACTGGGTAAAGAAATTGCAAAACGCTTGATTTTTTATAGCCCATTAATCAAACATGAAATGTCGGCGAAAGAAAAAGAATGGCGAATTATTATCGTTTATGAAAAATCCGTTAAATCAGCTTCTATTGATAAAAAGGCTCTTGAAGAAAAGTATAACAACACAAATGACCCTTATGAAAAGGCGGAGATAGGGAATGAATTAGATGATTACGAATTCAATGAAGGCAGGCTAAAAGAGGATGAGAAGCTATTGGATTTCCGAATGGGTAAATCTTTTATAGTTCCATTTTTTAAATTTTCTTTAAAAGAAGAATTTTTTAGAGAATTTTTTATAGGAGCATGTCCAGACAAAGAGTCTGTTATGGAATCAACATTATATTTTTTATCAAAAAATGGTTTTTCTTTTGAAACTGCAAAAAAAATGACGAAGTACACAAGTAATCCGTATAGAAACTGGTAAATCAAAATGCATATTTTGCTTTTGCATATACGAATTTTATTTTAAGGAGGAATTTTTATGGCAAACATCTCAACAATCGAATTTAAATGCACATATTGCGGGACGACAACACAACGCTCAGCTACATCGGGAAGACCAGATCCTGGAAATTGCTCTAGAAAAGCTCGCAACAAAGATGGCAGCTACAAACCTCATTCTTGGGTCATAAATCGAAAATGGTAATTGAAAGCACAACATGCTTTTGAAAATCATAATTTTTTTATCAGGAGATTTTTTTATGAAACCTTTCACAAAAAAATATGTGAAACCATCTATCTCAAAAAAAGGTTCCGTGGCCATTGTAGTTTCAATGGCTTGCAGTTCTGGAGGTACAGGTCGCTCACATTGTCTTAGGGCCTAATTTTGGAGGAAAAATGAAAAAGAAGTATACAAAACCGATTGTTTCCCAAAAAAACTACGTGTCTGTAATCGTTTCGATGACTTGCAGCACACCAGGTTACGATCGTTCTCACTGTGGCAAAAACTAAAATCTATACAGCATTTGCAAATTGCAAATGCTGTTTCTTTTTGAAGGAAAAAGTATGAAAGTTTCAATAACCCCAACAGAATTTGCAAGCAGAGATTATGATGATTTTCTTGTCGTTTACAATCTTCGAATGAAGCAAATCATAAAACTTGAAAACGTTGCCTATGATATTTGGAAATTTATTGAAACAAAAATCAAAACCACTCTTGAAGAAATAGTCATCCATATTTTGTCGTTATATGAATGTGAACAATTTGAAGTCGAGCAAGATGTAAAAGATTTCTTGCAAGATTTATTTGACTCTGGTTTTATTCTTTTCGATTCAAAGTATTCAGAAAAGACAAATATTATTTATGAACCAGATTTTGACTTCAAAGATTCAGATATTGAAGTGTCCATAATCCAAGAATTAAAAAGCAGGAACCAGTTATACACAGTAACATTTGAGATGACTTACGCTTGCAACGAAAAATGCATTCATTGCTATGCAAATTATCCAAGCGAAAGCAATAAAAATGTAAAAATAAGCATTGAAAAATACAAACAGTTAATAGACGAACTTTATGAAATGAAAGTCATGCACATTGCTTTTACGGGTGGAGATCCTTTTATGTACAAGGATTTTGTCGAAATTTTTGAGTACGCCCGAAAAAAGCAATTTATTTGCGATATTTATACAAACGCTCAAATTTTGGCGGATAATTCAGAAATCTTTGAAAGAATCGTAAAAGCAAAACCTCGTGCAGTTTATATCAGTTTGTACGGAGCAGATGCCGAAACACACGAAAAAATAACCACAGTAAAAGGTTCATTCGATAAGACTGTTTCTGTTGTTAAAGAATTCCATAACAGGAAAATACCAGTAGTTTTAAATATGATGGTTTTAACAGTGAATCATGAAAAGATCGAAGAAACAATTTTATTTGCAAAAAAGCTCGGTGTCGGTTACAGACTTGGATTAAGTATCATCTATAAAAACGACGGCTCATCAGCACCCATGAATTACTTTGTAGGAGACAAAGAAAAAATAAAGCAAATTTTGAAAATTGAGAAGAAACATTTATTTTCGAACGATATTCCAATCGAAAAAAATAATTCTAATGTGACAGATTCTATCTGTGCTGCAGGCTCGACAACACTTTCTGTTTCTCCAGACGGCTCAATTTATCCTTGCATATCACTAAAAATAAAACTAGGAAATGTGTTTAGAGATTCTTTCAAAAAAGTTTGGGAAAGTGAAAAAAGAAAAAATTTAGTTTCTTCATTGGTTTGGAAAAATACAAAAGAATGCAAAAGCTGCAAAACAAGAACGAGCTGTCCTCATTGTGTTGGAATTTCTCAGTTAGAAAAAGGTGATATGTTTGATTGCAACACTTGCGACAAATTATTATCTGATTGCTTATCAACAGTTTCTATAAACCAATGAAAACACTATCTGACCTTGCCCACGAACTGAACCGCCAGCCGTGGGCTATTGTGAAGATGCTGAAAAACCGCGGTTATCTCAAAAAGAACGGCGAGCCGAAAAAACGGACGCTCGATTCCGGCTACATGACAAAACGCAGTCTCGTAACGCAGGCTGGGTGGAACGTTTTTGTAAAAGAGCTGGGCATAAAAGGCTTCAAGACGGTGGATTCTGTTTTTCCCGAACTCTACATCCTCACCGACACAGCCTCCCCCAAATGCGCTCTCCGCTTCCGCTACAGGAACATGGCGGTGGACGCTTTTTCGGCGGACGAAGCCGTGCTGGATTCCACAGGAAAATACCTTCGGAACAAGGGCGAGGAGAACAGGATTCTCGAAACGCTTTCCACGCTGGGGTTCGTGAGGAAAGAGGGAAAGCTTCAATATAAAGGAAAAGATTCGTTTCTGGCGGTGGCGGAGAAGATTCTTGAAAAGGGAATCGCCCTCTTCGACACGAAGAACAAGGCTGTAAAGTCGTCAAAGTCATTCTCACTCAACGTCTCATACGGAATCGACTGGTTCGACGTCGCTCTTTCGCACGAGGGAACGCCGCTTTCTTCCAGCGTCTACGAGAAAATCAACCTGCACAGCCGGTTCTTTGAATTCGACGGGGAGAAATATCTTGTCCCGGAGACGCTCGAAAAGCACAAGGATTCCATAAAGAAAAAAGACGGAAAACTGATAATAGAAAAAGACGACCTGCTTTCGGCGTTGGAATTGAATTCCGAACTTGAAAAAACGGACATCGCCAATTTCGAGAACATCTTCAAAAAGAAAACGCCAATCGAATTGACAGAGGAACAAAAGAGAATCCTGCGCCCGTACCAAGTCGAGGGCGTGAATTTCCTCGAGCGGCTCAAATCCAACGGATTCGGCGCGCTCCTTGCCGACGACATGGGACTTGGAAAGACCTTGCAGGCAATCACCTTTTTGGCGCGGACAAAACGGAAAAACTGTGCGTTCGCCGTCGTCCCGAAGTCGCTCCTGGAAAACTGGCGGAACGAGGTCGAAAAATTCGCGCCCTCTCTCAAAGTGCTGATTTATCACGGAGCTGACAGAAAAGAAAATCAGGACTTCGGGAATTACGACATCGTTCTTTCGACATACGCCACCACAATGCTCGACATCGACTTTCTCTCCAAAAAGAAATTCTCCGCCGTGATCTTCGACGAAGTGCAGACAATCAAGAACTACAAGTCCAAGATGTACGAGGCGGCATTCAAACTCAATGCGGACTTCAAGATGGCCCTCTCCGGCACCCCCTTCGAGAACAACGTGCTTGAACTGTGGTCTGTCATGCGTCTTTTGAACCCGAAGATTTTTTCAAAGAGGGCATTTTTCACGAGGGCGGTCGATGAAAAGGACTTCGACAGAATAAAAAAGGCAATAGCCCCTTTCATGCTGCAGCGGAAAAAGAAGGACGTTCTCAAGGATTTGCCTGAGAAAACGGAAGAAGTCATCTTCTGCAGAATGGACGACGAGACGGCTTCATGCTACGACGCCCTCCATTCAAGAATCGTCGACGAGATTTCTGGAGCGTCCGGACATTCCGCATTCATGGCGAGCGCGCTCATCCTCGAAAGCCTCACAAAGCTCCGCCAGTTCTGCTGCCACCCGTCGCTTCTTCCAAAGGGCACGCTCCCGATTGAGCTTGAGTCCTCCGCGAAATTCGACGCGCTAAAAATCAAGGTGCAGGCTCTAGTCGAACAGAAGGAGAAGGTCATCATCTTCTCGCAGTTCACTTCGATGCTGAAAATTATAAAGGACTGGCTTGAAGAAGAAAAAATCAAAACGTTCTATCTCGACGGCGCAACGAACGACAGGCAGGATTTGGTGGACGGATTCGAAAAATCTGCCGAGGGCGTTTTCCTCATCAGCCTGAAAGCCGGCGGCGTGGGATTGAACCTCGTCTCGTGCCACTACATGTTCATCTACGACCCGTGGTGGAATCCCGCAAGCGAAAGCCAAGCCGCCGACAGAATCCACAGAATCGGGCAAAAGCGCAACGTCTTCATCTACCGGCTCATCACGAAGGGCACAATCGAAGAAAAAGTCCTCTCCCTCCAGCAAAAGAAAAGCGAAATCGCAAAGAACATCTTCGACGGGCTTGTGGCGGAAAAACTCACCGCCGAGGATTTGATGGAACTTTTGGGGTAAATTCAATCCTCACCGGCAAGCATGCCTCCTTCTCCAGGTCTCTCCTTGTTTTTCAACTATATTCAGCGTATATTTACAGTATGGGAGAGAAAGACACAATCCAAAAGACGCTTGAGTCTTACAACGATGTTTTCGCCGATATTGTGAACGTCCTGCTTTTCAACGGAAAGCGTGTCATTGCCGAGGATTCCCTCACCGACGCGCAGCCATTCTCGATGTACAAGATGGACGGCGACGCGAGAAACCAAGACAGGGACGTGGCGAAATATTGGCAGAACAACGAATGCATCAGAATTGGCTTCTACGGAATCGAAAACCAAAGCGTGCCCGACAAGGATATGGCATTGCGGCTTTTCGGTTATGACGGAGCGGCTTACAGGGCGCAGCTTTCGGATAAAAAGCGGACGGAGCGCTACCCGGTCGTGTCGCTCGTGCTCTACTTTGGAACGGATCGAAGATGGCCTGAAAAGAGGAACCTAAAAGACAGGTTAGAGATAAAAGAGGAACTCGCTCCTTTCGTGAATGACTACAAGCCGAACCTTTTCGAGCTTGCGTGGCTCACCGACGAGCAGATAGCGATGTTCAAAAGCGATTTCCACGAGGTCGTCGAATACCTTAGGGCAAAGCGGCTGCGCATCCGATATGAAGGCTCGCAGAAACAGCTCGACCACATCGAAGAGATTCTGGAACTCTTCCGAGTGATGTCCGGCGACAATTCGTTCCACGACATTCAGGAAGAGATTTTAACCGAAGCCAGGAAAACAACGGGAGGCGTAAAAATGTGCGACGTAATTCAGGCTATAAAAACCGAAGGCAGAGTTGAAGGCAGAAAAGAAGCTATGGACAAGATTCTTTCCCTTTTCGCGAAACTTTATGCACTGGGAAAAGGCGACGAAGTTCAGAAAGCAACGAATGACCGCGAGTACCTCAAAAAGCTGATGGACGAATACCAGAAATAGGCATGACTCGCAATGCAACTCATGGTGACAGTCAAATCTTGATTTGACACTCTAGGAAAACGCTTCTTTTCTAAAACCTGAAAGCGACACCGAGCCTCGGCGAAACGAAAAACGAGCCGGGCTTGGTGGAGCTTTCATTGGATTCCACATTGCTCGTTCCGCCAGGGCAGACCGTGGCCGTAACGGCGGCAAAAAGCCCCCAACGACAGCCAAGGGCGCAATGGGCAAAAACGTCGGCGCCCAAAGCGAATTCACAGGACGAAAAAAGTCTCTTCAGCTCCACGCTTGAAGTCACCTTCAAAATCAAGACGCTGCAGGCCAAGAACACCGCTTGCGACGATATTGAATTTTTCACCGAGAGCAAAGTCATAGCCGACTCCAAAAAGGGCGGAAAACCTTGAAAGGGCGGAATCTGAAAGTTTTGACTCCAAATCAACGCCGCCAATCTCAAAATGAGAGCTTAGATAAAGGCCGAATTCCAAATGGGCCATGAACGAAAGCGAGCTTTTTTTCTCCAAAATTCTGAAATCAAAATTCAAGAAATCAAGCGAAGCTCCGCCCGCTTCCGCATCGCCACAGCCAAAGTCATCCGCCACGGAAAAACGCGTCCGCGAAAAAGTCGCCCCAAGTCCCAATCCAAGCTGACAATCCCAGTCAAAACTCTTCGGGAAAGCCAAAAACGAGGAAAAAAAAGCGATGAACACAAAAAGATATTTTTTCATGGGAATCGATTATTTATTTTTACAGCCAGCCCACACTTTTGTCATTCCGAACTCGTTTGGAAATCCACAGTTCAGAGGAATTTTTCAGTGGTCAGTTTATCAGACTACATGAAAAAGGCATTTGAGTGAAACAAAAAAATTAACTTTATCAAAAATCTTAAATGCTAGTTTGTTCTAAATTCAAAAAAATTTCCTTTACAATCAGTATGTAGTTTTCTAAAATTAATATTCATATCAAGCAAATTTTTGCTAACAAGGCGGAAAAGATGCAAAAAAATGCAAATGATTTTTTAAAAGAATACGAAAAATATGAGAAATCCTTTCAAAAGGAAGATTCAAAGAAGGAATTTGATTTAGCTGAGTTGGAAAATCAGCTGGAAGCAGAAGTAGATAAAAGTCTTGCAGATATAGAATTTCTTGAATCAGAGCGGAAAAGCATTGGAAATCCCGATGCGCTAGGCGAAGTCATAAAAAAAACAATTCTAGAACAGGTAAATATGCAGTTGGGAATTGTTGGCGGAGAGGAGTTTATTGACGAAAACAGAGGAATGACTTTTGATCCCCGTTCATCTGCACACATTCAAACTACTGAAAATTTTAAAGAAGGAAAAATTGCCAAGCACAACACTGAAATTAACTACCAAGAGAGATATGATAATTGGCAAAACAATTTTCAAAAGGATGAAAACGGCAATATTCTAACTCACACAACAAGAACAGGACGACAGGAAGCAACTCTTAAAAAAGGTGCTCGCACTCCATTTGATAAAGACAGACCCTCTGGCTCGAAGGAAAATGGAACTGACATGGATCATACAGTGTCAGCTGGTGAGATTATACGAGATCCGGAAGCAAATGCACATTTAAGCAAAGATGAACAGATACAATTTGCAAATAGTAAAGAGAATCTGAATGAAATAGACAGTAATTTGAACCGCTCTAAGAAAGACTTGCCAATGGAAGAGTGGCTTGATACACCAAACTCAAAAGGGCAAAAACCTAATGAAATCTTTGATATATCAAAGGAAAAAGATTGGAAACTTAGACAAAAAGATGAAGAAGCTCGAACTGAATATGAAAAAGTAAAAAATCAGGGAAAGGAACGCTCGATAAAAACAGGAAGGGCATCTCAGCTGAACGAAATTTCAAGATTCGGCGCAAAGGCAGTTTCTGTAGCAATCCGCTCTCTTTTAGTCGCTCTACTCCGAGATGTTATAGGAGGATTCGTTTCGTGGCTAAAATCAAGCAGTAAATCAATAAAAACTTTTTTGGAATCTGCAAAGATTTCTATCCAAAAATTTGTCACAAGCCTAAAGGAGCACATGACAAACGCTGCCGAAGCTACGGGAATGGCAATCGTCACCATGATTTTTACACCTATCGCAAAACTGATAAGAAATGTTTTCATGATAGTTAAGCAAGGTGTTAAATCCATAAAAAGCGCAATTTCGTATATCCGTGACCCCGAGAACAGAAAAAAGCCAATTTCAATTATGGCTCTTGAAATTGGAAAAATAGTCATGAGCGGACTTACAGTTGTAGGAGCTTTTTTTCTTAGCGAAGCGATAGAAAAAGGTCTTATTGCACTTGCACCTGCATTTTTCAATTTCCAGATTCCACTTTTAGGCAGTATCGGAAGTATCATTGGAGTATTCATTAGTTCACTTGTTGCAGGCATAATAGGCGCCATCGTACTGAATCTCATTGATAAGCTCATTGCAAACAAGAGAGAAAATGAGATTTTAAAGGAAAAAATAAAAGCGCAAAATGAAATTCTCGAAAAACAGAACGTTTTAGTTGCTATAAAAGAAATGACAACAAATAACACTGCACATAAAACTGGGGAAAATATAAGAGATAGACACGAAGAATCCACAAAAGTAGCAACAAGCATAATGCTTGAGGCGAAAGTTACCAGCGATAAAACTGCGAAAAACGTGTGCGAAGTTGAAAAAAAGATGAACGAAGTCGAGCATAACCACAAAATTGCCAAACTTTTTGATAGCCAACAAGAATCAGATGATTCTTACGATGACCTTATGAACAAACTTAGTAATATGTAATTGGAGTATAAAAGTGCAAGAATTGATGGAAATTAGCTCACAAAGGTTCGAAAATGCAAAGAGAGAACTGCAAGAATCGTCAAAAAATTTTCAAGTTAATTGCAAATTAAAAAAAGTGGACACAGATGCAGGTCCATTCGGGCTGTTTAATCATCATGTAACAGGCGAAGAAATAAATGAGCTTACAAGCAATATTCAATCTACTTTTATAAATATTGGAAACTCGCTCTGCAAAGTTCAAGACCAGTTTAAAACAGTCTATACCTTATGCGATGCAATGGACAATGATCTTATCAAGAAAATTTTCGAAAATCTTAAGCTTGCTGAAAGAGGAATCCAAGATGCAAAAGATGCAAGCAATGCAGCAAAGCAAGCAAGCAATGCAGCTAAATTCGCTAGCGATGATGCTTTAGCTGCAAACAAGAAGGCGTTTGAAGCCCATGAAAAATTGAGAAAGCAGCATGAAATTTTGGAACTCACCGTAGAAAAATTGCAGGAAAAATCTCTTCTGATTAACAGTTTGCAACGTGATTTTTCTCAGTTTAATCAAGTTATTCAAGACTCCATAAGCAGCACACGTGAAAAAACTGGCAAATTGCAAAACGACATTCAAAATCTGCAAGAGAAAAATGAAAAAGGAGCAAGCGAGATTGAGCAGATAAAGTTCAACCTCGCTAAAATAAATGAAGAGTTAAAAAATACAAATGCACTTTACGAAAAAGCAGTTTCAAATAACACTTTGCTTCAAGACAGTTTTGAGAAATTGCAAGAAAAAGCAGAATCATTAAAAACAGAGCTTACAAAAAGTCACCGAAAGGTCTTTTTTCAAAAAATACCAATCATACTTTCTCTTTTCGCAATAATTTTCTCTATCCTTACTTTTCTGTCTATAAAAGGATTTTTTTTATGAACTATAAAAAAGAATTTCTTGACTATGCCTCTAAAATCGATGCTTTAACAGATTCATACTGTGAAGTTAGTAAAATTGCAACTAACATAACAGAAGAGACTAGCGACAAAAGCATTTTTTCTTTATGCAAAAAAATTTCAGAACTTAACAAAGAATTTTCAAAAACAATAGAAGAAAAATCTATAATTAGACAGTTTTACACTTCGTTTGTAGAATATATCGGACATAGAAAAATAGAACTAGTATGTTCAAAAGAACCAGATAACATGGAGGACAATCGGACTCTTGAACAGTTGTTGGAAGAACTGAATGAACTTGTCGGTCTTACGAACGTAAAATCGAAAGTCCAAAATCTTATAGCATATCAGCACGTAAGAAAGATGAGGGAAGAACATAATCTTAAAAACGCAAGTACTACTCTCCACATGGCATTTACAGGAAATCCCGGAACAGGAAAGACGACAGTTGCAAGGATTATAGGACATATATACAAAAAACTTGGTCTTTTGAGTAGAGGACATTTCACGGAAGTCTCTCGAACAGATCTTATTGCAGGATATCAAGGACAAACAGCTTTAAAGGTAAAAGCCGTCATAGAAAAGGCAATAGGTGGAGTTCTGTTCATCGATGAAGCCTATAGCATTACGGAAAACGACAGTAACGATGCTTATGGAAAGGAATGCTTGACAGAATTGACAAAAGCTCTTGAAGACTACCGAAAAGATCTCGTTGTCATTGTTGCAGGCTACACGAAGCCAATGGAAAAGTTTTTTGAGTCTAACAATGGTCTAAAATCTCGATTTAATACTTTCATAGAATTTTTAGACTATAATGTGGAAGAACTTGAAAAAATCCTCGAAGTGATGTGCTCAAAAAATGATTACCAAATTGACGAAAGCCTTCGTGAAAAAGTTCATCAGTTTTTTTCTAAGCAAATCAGCGAAAACTCCAAAAATTTTTCAAATGGACGCTTAGTGCGAAATCTATATGATAACTTAGTAATGCAGCAAGCCTTGCGAATAGCAAATATGAATTTACCTTCTGTGCAAGACTTGAAAACTTTTAAACTAGAAGATTTTCCTTGTTTTACATGAAATAAAAAATTGATTCCAAAATTTTACTGCATTTCCAGTTTAATTTTGAGTCCACACCCTTCCCTAATCGACAAAAACCCGAAAAACTTGACAGCCGATTTCATTGTATTTACCCCAAAAACCGAATATAATTTCATTCAAATCTTTTTTTAAGGAGCATATTGATGGCTATCAAAACAGTTGCAGAAATCAGCAATGCCAAAATCAGGGCATGGGTTGAAGAATGCGTTAAAATGTGCGAACCAGACAACGTTGTTGTTTGCGACGGTTCAGCAGAAGAGTACGACAGACTTGTACAGAAATGCGTGGACGCCGGTCTCGCCACTCCATTGGCAAAGAAGCCACACAGTTTCTTGTTCAGGTCAGATCCTTCAGACGTCGCTCGCGTCGAGAAAAGAACATTCATCTCTTCAAAGAAGCAGGAAGATGCGGGCCCGACAAACAACTGGATCGACCCAGTTGAGCTCAAGGCTACGATGAAGGGCTTGTACAAGGGTTGTATGCACGGACGCACGATGTACGTCATCCCGTTCTGCATGGGACCTCTCGGCTCACCAATCTCAAAATGCGGTGTCGAGCTCACAGACTCTGAGTACGTCGTCCTCAACATGGACATCATGACACGCGCCGGCGAGAAAGTCTGGCAGTACCTCGGAGATGATTTCGTTCCATGTCTCCACTCTGTCGGAAAGCCGCTCAACAACGGCGAGAAGGACAACGGAGTTTGGGCTTGCGCTCCAGTCGAGCAGAAGTACATCTCTCAGTTCCCAGAGGAGCACCTCGTTTGGTCTTACGGTTCTGGATACGGCGGAAACGCCCTTCTCGGAAAGAAGTGCTTCGCTCTCCGCATCGCTTCTGTCATCGCGCACGAAGAGGGCTGGCTCGCTGAGCACATGCTCATCCTCAAGCTCACAAACCCACAGGGCGAAGTCAAGTACGTCACAGGCGCGTTCCCATCAGCTTGTGGAAAGACGAACCTCGCAATGCTCATCCCGACAATCCCAGGCTGGAAGGTCGAGACAATCGGCGACGACATCGCTTGGATGAAGTACGGCGAAGATGGACGCTTGTACGCCATCAACCCAGAGGCCGGCTTCTTCGGAGTTGCACCGGGAACATCTGCAGAAAGCAACAAGAACGCTCTCGTTTCAGCTTCTTCTAACACAATCTTCACAAACTGCGCCCTCACAGAGGACGGAGATGTTTGGTGGGAGCAGATTGGCTACCCTGCAAAAGGCAAGCTTGTTGACTGGAAAGGCAAGACACGCGACGCTCTTCCAAAGGACAAGTCTCCAAAAGGCGAGGAATTCGCTCATCCGAACGCCCGCTTCACAGCTCCTGCAAACCAGTGTCCATGTATCGCGAAGGAATGGGAAGATCCAAAAGGTGTGCCTATCAGCGCAATCCTCTTCGGTGGACGTCGCCCGTCAACAGTTCCTCTCGTGCACCAGTCACGCTCTTGGGAGCATGGTGTGTTCCTCGGCTCTATCGTCGGTTCGGAAATCACAGCGGCTTCTACAATCAACGCTGACGAAGTCGGCAAAATCCGCCGCGACCCATTCGCAATCATCCCATTCTGCGGATACAACATGGGCGACTACTTCCAGCACTGGATCAACGTCGGAAACGCAGCGAAGAACAAGGACCTCTTGCCGAAGATTTTCTACGTCAACTGGTTCCGCAAGGACGAGAACAACAAGGAGCTTCCAGGCGGATTCATGTGGCCAGGATACGGCGACAACTCACGCGTTCTCGCTTGGATCTTCGACCGCTGCGACGGAAAGGACAACTACGTTGACACTCCAATCGGATTCATGCCGAAAGAGGGAGCCATCAACACAGACGGCTTGGCCGACTACTACAAGAAGACATTGCCTGAGATTCTCAAGGTCGATGTCGAGGGATGGAAGAAGGAAGTCAAGGACATCCGCGAGAACCACTATCCAAAGTTCGGCTCTCACCTTCCAAAAGAGCTCTCAGCCATCCTCGATGACTTGGAAGCCCGCCTTTCAAAATAAGGCAGATGCATGAGCCTGCGCTAGTGGGCTTGTAGCAAAAATCCCCGTCCGGGCGAACGCTTGGACGGGGATTTTTTGTTTATGCTGTGAAATTTTTTCAAGGGAAAGCTATTTCAAGAGTTCCTCAAGTTTCGCGGCAGCTTCGACATACTGGGAAAGGACATAGTTCAAGTTCGCGCTGTCCAAACCGCCCATGTATGGAAGAGAAGCCTCAAGAACGAAAGTCTCGCCCTCGTCCCTAGTAGCCTCCCTGAACGAAGCCTGCACAAGGCTGAACGAAGAATTCACCTTGTTCGCGATGACGGCGGCATCCACAGCTGAAAGACCGCTTTTGAGCGACCACTTGCTGCTGACGGTGACGACCTGTTTCGTCTCGTTCAACTTGACGAAACTCGTTCCCTTGGATTTTATGGAGACCCTCTGATCCTCCTTGTCGAGTTTCGGCTTGTAGTCTCCGTCTATCAACTTGCTGACGGCCTTGACGTCGACTTTGGAAGCCTTGAGGGTCTTCGCTGAAGCGTAAGTTCCGACACAGACAAGGGCAGCTGAAACGAGAGCCGCTTTCAAAAGATTTCTTTTCATTTTTCACTCCTTAATTTGGCAATTCTGTTACATTCAAGTGAAAAATTCAATAAAAAATCAATGAATCACACAAAACGCAACAATCGGGCAAGAGATATTTGAGATTTTCATGAATTTTCCACTAGAAGAATGCAGATTTGAGAAGGAAAACGGTCGACTTCTGTAACTTCCCGAATACCTTCCATGATAAAATTGTCGAATCATGAAAATAGTCAACATTTTTAAAAGAGTCACAACTTTGGGAATGGCTGCGGTCGCGGCAGTGAGTTTGTTCTCATGCACAGAATCGGACGATGATGGGCTTACAAAAGTCGAGATGTGGTACATTCCGTCACAATCGGAAGCGGGAGAGCCGCCAGCGGATTGGTTCGTGTACGACAAGATAAAAACGGAACTCGGCATAAACCTTGTGCTGAAGGGACTTCCCACAGACCCGACGGAACTCACCGACATAATAATGAAGGCGGCGAACACCAACACGCTTCCGGACCTGTTCCGGTGCTCGCGCTCGACGATGCAGGATTTGGCGAAGATGGACAAAATCGCCAGCGTCGACAGCATGTTCCAGATGATGCCCATACGCTCGAAGGAGATTTACACACAATCCGCAAGGGAAATCGCACAGATAGACGGAAGGACGTTCGCGCTCGCCTACCCGACATCGAACGCCGCGACACCAAAGAACGAAGGAGTCCTAATCAGGAAGGATTGGCTCGACAATCTCGGACTCAAGGTTCCGAAGACCATAGACGACTACTACCGCGTCATGGAGGCGTTCACGTTCAACGACCCGGACAGGAACGGAAAGCAGGACACATACGGATTCGGAGCGTACATCGAGACGAACGTGCAGGAGGACGGACTCGGAAAGCGTTTCTCGCCGATATTCGGAGCGTTCGGAGTGTGCGGAACACTCAACTACACAAAGAACAACGTCCACCTGAACATACGCGACAGCTCGTTCTACGATGCGTTGGACTTCGTGCGGAAAATGACGATGGCGAAAATCATCGACCCGAACTGGACAGCGTACAAGAAAGATGACTTCAGGAACGCATGGAAATCTGGAAGATTCGGAATGATGAGGGAGCAGTTCGCAGCGTATTCTCTCAAAAGCAACTACACTCCGTTCGACGAGAAATTCCCGGACGCAGAATGGATTGTCATAGCTCCACCTGTCGGTCCAAACGGAAAATCGGCCGTGGGAATCAACACGCTTTCGTGGAACTTCCTAGCAATGAACAAGAGAGCGATGGAGCTTGGAAAGACGGAGAAGATAGCGCGTCTCCTCGAATGGCTGTACACGGACGGATACATGTCCATCTGGTACGGACAGGAAGGCATCAACTACATAATCGACGCGGACGGAAACGTCTCCGACAAAGTTCCAGACGAAAAGAATGCGTACACGTCGGTCGAATCCAAGAACCTCCTGCAGCTCAGATGGCTCGTAGACAAGAACTCGGCGGACAAACTCAGGGAAAGGTACCCGCTTTGGACGACGAAGAACGGACGCGTCATGGACTCGCTCGCCGTGCTGAAGCAGATGCAGTCCAAACCATGGATAGACGGCTACACGTTCGAAAAGATGGGCGACGAGCTGCAGAAAAAATACAGAGCAGGCATAAAGGACTTCGCGACAGGCAAGAGAACACTCTCGAAGGACAACTGGGCCATGTTCATAAAGGAACTTGACGACGACGGACTTGCGAAATGGGAGTCGGGACTTATCGAACAGGCAAAGACCGAAGGACTCATGAAATAATATTCAACTCCCGCAGTCAAAAGCGGTCTGCTCGGAAACTGAAAATTTTCGGGCAGGCTCAATCACAAAACTCCATCGGGAACAGAAAACTATTTCCCGGTGGAGTTTTGTTTTCGTACAAGAAAGCCGAAAATCAGATATAATGAGAAAAAGTATTCAGAAAATTTTAGAAAAGGGCATTTCCGAAGCATGAAACCACGAATACGGAATTTATTGAGCACTGGAATAAACATCTTTTTCTCACTGGCGATTGTAATCGAAGTCATATACATCATCGTGCGCATTCCCGAAGCGGATGTCGCGGAAGCATTCGAAAAATACAGGGGACTCGCCATTCCGATAGCGATAATTCTCATCTCGCTCATCGTGCTGATGGTCGGACTCATACTCAATTCGTGGGAACTGTACAAAATCGGGGACTCGCTCACATACACGGCGGAGCACGACCAGCTGACGGGACTTCCGAACAGCGTCCTCTTCCACAAGAAGCTCGCGGAAGCGATAAAGGCGGAAAAGAACTTCACCATCCTGCTCATCGACCTTGAGAATTTCAGAAGCATAAACGACTTCAACTCCCACGAGATAGGAGACTTCGTGCTCAAGAAAGTCGCGGAGCGGCTGGCGGGAATCCAGCCGACATGGGGCATGGAACCGTTCGCGGCGCGCCATTCGAGCGACAAATTCATAGTCCTGGTGACGAACACGAAGGCGGAGAGTGAATCCACGATGCTCTTCTACATACGGCAGGCTCTCAGCTCACCAATACAAATTCCGGTGAACGGCAGCAACAAGAACCAGACACTGAACCAGAAGACGATAAACCTCCGCACGAGCATCGGGGTCGTGAATTCGGACATGGTGGAGGACAAGACATCAGTCGAAGAATACCTCTCGGCGATAGACATTGCCTTGAACGAGGCAAAATCGATAGGAAAGAACAAATATGTCTTCTTCAACATAGAGATGAAGAAGAAAATCGTGCAGAAAGCCCAGACGGCAAGGATAATAGAGACGGCTTGCAAGCACGACAAATTCTCGGTCGTCTACCAGCCGCAGATAAAAGCGGAGGACGGAACACTGCACGGCTACGAGGCGTTGATAAGGATGAAGGACGGCAAACTCGGTCCTGCCCAATTCATACCGATAGCCGAGGAGGATGGGCACATCGCGAAAATCGGAAGAATCATCACGGAAAAAGTCATCCGGCAGATAGCGGAATGGAGGAAGCACGGAGTGCCGCTGAAAAGGGTGTCGATAAACTACTCGTTCGGGCAGCTTGAAGACAAGGAGTACGTCAGCTACCTCACGAACCTGATGAAGAGCTACAACATTCCGGCGGAACTAATCGGAATCGAGATAACAGAGAGCCTTTTCATGGGGAACAAGGCGAGGGCGTTCGAAGTCTTCGAGGAATTCAAGGAAGCGGACATAAAAGTGGCCCTCGACGATTTCGGAACAGGCTACTCGAGCCTCAGCTATCTGACGCAGCTTCCGCTTGAGACCGTCAAAATCGACAAGTCGCTCGTCGACACGTACCTTCTGAAGAACGACGCAGACAAGGACAGTTCCCAGTTCATAAAGAACATCGTGTCGCTAGTCCACACCCTAGGCATGAAGATAACGGTCGAGGGTGTCGAATACAGGTGGCAGTTCGACAAGCTCAAGGAATTCGGCTGCGACTACATACAGGGATATTTCTTCTCGAAGCCTTTGTCAGGCGACGAAATAGAAACATTCATTCCACAAAAACTATAGGGCGGTTCAAAAAAACTGAATTCGAAATAGCAAAACGGTATAATCTAATCATGGCAAAAACATTCAAATTCAAATCTGACGAGGAAATCGTCAACAAGGCTTCAGACATTTTTGAAAAACTTGGACTCTCGCTGGATCAGGCAGTGAATCTTTTTCTCAGGCAGTCGATTCTGCAGAGCGGGCTTCCGTTCAGGCTCGTGCTTTCAGGCCCCCTGAACGAGCTTCCTGACACGGAGACAGATTCAGGCTCAAGGGCAGAGAACAGAGAGAACAGAACAGAGCAAGACGCAGAACAGGAAGGCGTCATCCAGCCGAAAGCCGAACAACAGGAAAAACAGAACAGGGACTCGCCCCTTTTCGAGCAGATGAAGACCAATCTGTTCAACGAAAAAAGCGACAGCTCTTCAGCGGAGACGAGGAAAGCGATAGAGGAACTCCGAAACAAACTCAAGTCCAAAATAGAAAGCTGCAACGCAGACGACAGAAACGAAGAATTTGCATCGCGGATAAAGGAATCGGTGGCGAAACTTCAGGAAAAGCTCAACGGAATAGCAAGCGAAGCGGAGATGAAGAGGGATTCGGAAGATGACGGAAAGACGAACGAACAGATAAAGGAATCCCTCTCAAAGCTCAAGGACAAGCTTTCCGAGCGTTTCACGAACGAAACAAAAGAGGACGAATCCGTTTCCGAGGAGAAGCTTTCTAAAATCGAAGAGCAAATCACAAAGGATTTCTCGGCCGCGGAAAGCGGGTCGGCATCCAAGATAAAGGAATCCCTCGACGCGATAAAGAGCAGGCTTTCGGAAAACTTCGACAAAAAACAGGAATCAGCCGAAGACGACTCAAAATCCGTGGAGCAAATCAGGAATTCCCTCAGCGCACTCAAGAGCAGAATCTCGGAGAATTTCTCCAAGGCAGAAGAGCAAACGACAGACACCACAGAGATAAGGAATTCCGTCGCGGAACTGAAGAACAGGCTCTCGGAGAATTTCTCGAAAGCGGAAAACGCGCAGGAGGAAGAGATTCCGACGGTCTCGGCGATTGTGAACGAGTCGGAGCAGGCCGCACCAGAGGCAAAGTCTGGAACCGAAAAGCCCGAAGTTGAAAACGAAGAGGACGAAGACGAGACAACCCCCGACGGAATGTTCGACAAATGGGGGCAGGACGAATCCGCCCCATCGAAGTAGCGGCGACACCCGACAACGGCAATCACGGAAAAATTCGGCACGTTATTGGAAGATGGTCCGAGTAGCCGTCGCCCGAATAGATTTTGTACCTGTTCGGGCGTCCCTCGGAATCGCACCACTCGCCGAAGCCGCAGACAGCGAATTCGGCAATTTCAGCGTTCGCCGAGAAGAAGTTGTCGATATACTCCCATGCGCCCTTGTACCAGTAGCTTCCGATTTCGGAAAGCTCTCCGTCGTCGCCGAACCACGGCGAGTGGACACGCGCGCCACCTTTCAGGACAACGTTGGCCACATCGCTTTTTTCATATTCGAATTCTTCTATCGAGCGGTTGAAATCCCCGCACGCGAGAACACCCCGCCCTGCCGCGCATGAATCCGAGACGAGCCTGGAAAGCTGCCTTTCCTGATGGTCGCGCCAGACCTCGCTCTCCTCCGCGCCGCCGCTCTTGCTCTTCCAATGGTTGACGAACAAATCGAGTTTCTTCTCCCCCAAAGAGAAAGTCGCCTTTATTATCGGACGCATGGACGGCTGGCTTTTTCCGAGCGATACGGAAAGGGAATGGACGGACACATCATCGATGGGTATCCTCGAAAGGATTCCGCATCCTATCGAGGCACCTTCTTCGGCGGCGAAAAAACCGTACTTGTATCGACCGGAGAAGTCGAAAGAGCCTGCAAGCTGGTTCCGAATGTCCTGCAGCTGCCCCTCCTTCTCAAGCTCTTCCATCACAACTATGTCGCAGTCGAGCGTCCTTATCACGGAAGCGAGCCTTTCAAGACGGACCTTGTATTTTTCCCTCGACCACCCGGATTTTCCGCTCCTGAATTCCTCATACTCGTTCCCGTCGAATTCCCCGTCGAAGAACGTCTCAAGATTCCAGTTCATCACCGACACTCCCGAAGATGAATCCCCCTTCCCCCCAGAACACGAAACCGAAAGAGAAGCAACCCACGCAAAGACAACCGCACCAACGACATTTCTGATTCTCATAAAAACCCCCGCAATATACTTATCCCGAATTTCTCGTTTCCTGCAAAAAACCCGAATAATTTTTCGTTATCCCCACCAATGCGCAAGAATATTGCCCCCAACCAGCAATGCTTAGGACTTAAAAAGACAACGGCAACAAATGCGCGAGAATTGCTCCTGCAATTCTCAGCGATGTTGCAGCCAACCAACAATGCTTAGGACTCAAACGGACCTTGGCAACATGTTCGTTGAGAAAAGCCTGTTTTATCATTAGAATTGAACGCAAATCCTATTTTTATCGAAGGTTTCTAGACTAATTATGGAAAACTCAAAAAGAACAGTCACTTGCGGAGAGCTTCGCAAGAGTGACAGCGGCAAGACAGTCGTCTTGAACGGTTGGGTCCACAGGAACCGCCTTCTCGGTGGACTTTCATTCATCCTTCTCCGCGACCGCTACGGCCTCACGCAGGTCGTGGTCGGAGACAAGGCTTCGGACGACGTAAAGAAAATCGCCTCATCATTGAAATCAGAATACTGCGTGGCAATAAAGGGAGTCGTCGCAGAGCGTTCGGAAAAAGACGTGAACAAGGACATGCCGACCGGCGAAATCGAAGTCGAGGCAGAGGAAATCGAAGTCTTCACGACATCGGAAGTGCTTCCGTTCCCAATCGACGAAGTGAGGCAAAAGGACGGCTCAATCGTGCTCCCGGCAGAGGAAATCCGCCTGAAGTACCGCTACCTCGACTTGAGGCGCGAACCTATGCAGAAGAACATCATCCTCCGCTCACAGGTCACGTTCGCGACAAGGGAATACCTCACGTCGAAGGGCTTCCTCGAAATCGAGACACCGACATTCATCAAGTCCACACCGGAAGGCGCGCGCGACTACCTCGTACCAAGCCGCGTCCATCCTGGAAAATTCTACTCTCTTCCGCAGTCGCCGCAGCTCTACAAGCAGCTTTTGATGGTCTCCGGATTCGACAAGTACTTCCAGATTGCCCGCTGCTACCGCGACGAGGACGCCCGCGGAGACCGCCAGCCGGAGTTCACGCAGATAGACATGGAGATGAGCTTCACGAACCGCGAGGAAGTCCTTGAGACCACAGAGGGAATGATGGGCTACATCTTCAAGAAGACTTTGAACTATGACCTTCCTGTGCACTTCGACAGAATCAGCTGGGACGACGCGTTCGACCTCTACGGAAGCGACAAGCCTGATTTGAGGTTCGACCTCAAGATGCAGGACGCGGCCTTCATGGCGGAGCTTTCGGACTTCAACGCATTCAAGGCGGGAGCCGCGAACGCGGACCACAACATCGAACGCCACAAGAGGAGCGGTCTCAAGGCCCTCGTCGTCAAGAACGTGGCCGACAAATATTCAAGGAAGACAATCGAAGCTCTCGAAAACGTCGCGAAAATCAACCACGCGAAGGGATTGGCATGGATGAAGGTGAACGCCGAAGGAAAATTCGAAGGCGGAATCAGCAAATTCTACGCGGGCAAGGAAGATGAAATCTGCCAGAAGCTCGGAGCGGAGAAGAACGACCTCCTCCTGTTCGTGAGCGACGAGAAATGGCAGACAGCCTGCGTCGCACTCGGAGCCGTCAGAAAGCAGCTCGGAAAGGACTTGAACCTCTACAACCCGGCCGACGAATTCCACTTCGCATGGATAATCGACTTCCCCTACTTCGCATGGAACGAGGACGAGAACCACTGGGAGACGGAGCACCACATGTTCACCCTTCCGCAGAAGAAATACTGGGACACGCTCGAAAGCGACCCGGGCGCCGTGAAGGGAGACCTCTACGACCTCGTCCTGAACGGCTACGAACTCGCGTCCGGCTCAATGCGTATCAACGACCCAGCCCTTCAGCAGAGAATCTTCAAGATTGTCGGCTACTCGGAGGAGCGCGCGAAGAAGGCGTTCGGCTTCCTCGTCCAGGCGTTCAAGTTCGGCGCGCCGCCGCACGGAGGAATCGCACCGGGACTCGACCGCCTCATCATGCTCATGAGGCACGAGGAATCAATCCACGAGGTCATCGCGTTCCCGAAGAACAACCTCGCGGCAAGTCCGATGGACGAGTGCCCGAGCTTCGTGGACGAGCAGCAGCTTAAGGATTTGCACATCGCCTGCACTGAAAAGGAAGCGGAATAACAAAATCCAGAAGTCCAAGCTGACTTCAAGCATAAAGAATCCCCCGCTTCTATGGAAAAAAGCCATGCAGGCGGGGGATTTCACAATGCAAAACGAACCAAAAATGAAAAAACAAAACAAACTTCTAGGGACTGTGCTCCTCTTGATATGCTCGATGATTTGGGGGACGGCGTTCGTCTCGCAGAGTCTCGGAATGGAGAGCGTGGAAGGATTCACATTCTCCGGCATCAGGATTCTGCTCGGCGGAATCTGCCTGATTCCGGTGGTCCTCATCGTGAACAAGGGAAAAATCGACAAGAAATCGGTGCTGTCGGGACTGGTTTTGTCGATTCCATTCTGCATCGCGTCGAACGTGCAGCAGTACGCTTTCAACTACACGCCGGCGGGGAAAATCTCGTTCATAACGGCTGGGTACATGTTCTTCGTGCCGATTTTCTCGATTCTGTTGAAGAGGAAAATCCCGCCCGTCACATGGCTTTTCGTCACTCTCGGATTCGTCGGGCTGTATTTTCTCTGCATTGGCGAGAACGGATTCGGGGAAGTGAACAAGGGAGACATCCTTTCGCTCGTGTGCGCGGTCTTCTTCGCCATCCAGATTCTGCTTGTGGAAAAATTCTCGGACATGGACGGGGTGACGCTCTCATGCACGCAGTTCATCTCGGCGGGCTTGATTTCATGCGCGCTCATGTTCGTGTTCGAGGAGCCGAGAATGGAGAACATCAAGGCGGCCGCTCTCCCAATCCTCTACGCCGGAATCATGAGCTGCGGAGTCGCATACACGTTGCAGATTCTCGGCCAGAAGCACACGCCGTCGACCGTGGCATCGCTTCTGATGTGCACGGAATCGGTATTCGGTGCAGTCTCTTCGGCATTGATACTCGGAGAGCGGCTTTCGGCAAGGGAGATAACGGGCTGTTCGATAATGATTGTCGCTATTGTCCTGTCGCAGATTTTTCCGCTGAAGAAGAAAGAGACTCCTTGAACTCAAGCAAATCCAACGCGCGCGTCATGGCCCGCCTCTTGTCCATTATCGAAATCGAATAGAACGAAAGAATCTGCTCCAGACTGTAGTCCTTCGTCATCAACTCGGCGTTGAATATGAAGCGGAGCGCGACGCTCGAAGTGACTATCTCCGCCTCCATCGTCTTGAAGACGTGGGTGGCATAGCGCAACGCCAAGCCGGAATCGCGCTCGAACAGAGAGCCAACGTCGCCCAAAGTCCTGAACCCGAACCAGCCAAGGCTCTTGATGAAGCTGTCCGCGTCGAACGCTATCCTGTTCGTCTTGCAGATTTTTTCGAATTCGTCCAGATAGTTCTGTATCGTGTCGTTGCTGTTGGCGTATTCGATTATGGAGACGCGGTTGATTTCGATGTCGTCGGCATCCCCGTTGCGGATTTTCTCGGAAACGGACTTCAAGTACCCGGATATCTCGTTCCGCAAATCGCACGCCATGGCATCTGCTATCTCCATGAGGCTCGCCAGGCGCGAAAAGCTCCTCATGCACGATGTCGGCAAAGTGAAGTCGCTCTTGTAGCCTATGTCATGGTTGATTTCCGACCAGATGTGCTGCATCTGGGAGCGTATCTGAATCTCGAATTTTATCCCGTCGTAGTTTTTGAAGAATTTGCTGGAGCCTTTCACAGAACAGATGTAGTGCAGAGAGACGTAGCCGAATTCCCTGACCCCCAGCGTCTTGCGCTTGTCCACGGAATTCTTCCAGTCGATGACGAAAAGGTTCTGGAGCATCTCCGCCACCTTGTCGATTTCGTCCGAGTACATCGTTATTATCCTGACACCGAGAATGTCGGTCACGTCGTAGAGAGTGTCGTACTTTCCGTCCTTGAGCGAGAGCTTGCGCTTCAGGCTGTCCTCGCTCTTGATTCGGTGCGTCACGGAAACTGTGTGGACATCCATCTTTCGGATTTCCTCAAGAATCAACTCCTGGACGACAAGCCCCAAATTCAAATAGGAATTTTTGTACTCATTGTACTGAAGGAGGATTAAAGTCGCTGCCGGTGACATGGTTCCCTATTTCTGCAAAGGAGCGTTCGCGTCCGATATGAACGCATTCTCGTATTCCTTGTACTTGCTCACCTTTGTGACGACAGACTCGGCCTCGCTCTTGTCGGAATACGGTCCGATTCTGACCCTGTACATGTTCTCCTTGGTCGTGGAGTTGGAAACATTCCTGTAGCCCTTCTTCTCCAAGTCCGTCCTTGCGGCGTCGGCTTTGCTCTTGTCGGAGAACGAACCGACCTGCACCCAGTATGCGTGCTTGAGAGAGGTGGACGACGAATAAGACGATGAAGTTTTTGAAGAAGCGGCAGAGGACGAAGAAGAAGACTTCGCAGATGAAGAGGCTGATGAACTCTTCGACGACGAAGATGATGATGATGACTTCGCAGATGAAGAAGAGCTTCCAGTCGCAGATGAAGTCTTCGCGCTCTCGATTTGGGCGGCCGTGAAGTCGTTCTTCGCTGACACGCTTGACGAAGACGACGAAGAAGAAATTTTGTTCAAATCAATCGTCGTAGGCTCGTTCGCGCCTGCGGCTTCCGCGTCTGAAGCGAAGACCGAATCGGCAAGGAGCGGATCGGACGGAGTGGAAGATGCGATGGCGGAGGAGTCGAACGACTTCATGTCGTCTAGGTCAAACGAATAGACATCGCTCGAAGCGTCGTTCGCGGCATCCAATGAAGGCTCGAACGGAGAGTCTGGAATATCCGAGACGGAAGAACCGTCGCTCAAAGAGGCATCGGAAAACTGCTCGATTCCGTCCTCGTTCCATCCGTTGTCCGGATTGTATTCGGAAGAGTACGAATTGTCACCCTTCTCCTTGTTCACCGCAGGAGAATACAAGACGACAGCGGCTCCGATGACTACGAGCAGGAAGATTCCCGCCGCCGCCATTATCCACAATGTTCTTCTCTGATTCTGGCTTCCAGGTCCTATGATTGGTTCGTCATGTCTCGCGTCACCCATAAATATCCCTCGATTTTTTTCGTTGAAAGAGCGCGTTTTATTCCGCATTTTTCAATTCACAGATTTTTTTCATCAATTTTTCTTCAAGCGCACACAAGTCGCCCGTGTTATTGACTTTAAATGTATCGGCATTTGATTTTTTATATTTAGAGAAGAGATTCCTCTGCGACCAAAAGCGCTGCAGAATGTTCAGGACACTGATTCCGTCCCTCTTCCTCGCCCGAAAAAGCCGGGTCAGAATCGGAGCGTCGATGAAAATCACCGCATCGCATTTTTTCACGGAAGAGATTTTGTGGAGGACGGTGGCGTTCACGACCAAATCCTTCCCCCTGTTTCTTTCGATGAATTCAATTATCTTCCTGTCGACCTCCGGAAAGACGATGGACTCCTGCAAAGCGAGAAGCACTTTGTCGGCGAAGATGAGTTTTCCGAGAGCGCGCCTGTTCAAGGTGCCGTCGCCGTTCCGCAAGTCGATTCCTTTTTTTTCGGCGAACGGAGCGAACGTGGAAATGACCTTCTCCTGAAAATTTTTCTCCAGAAGAATCCCGTGCACAACTTTGTCGGCATCGATTGATACGAAGCCGTGTTTTTCAAGGATGTCGGAGGCGGCGTTTTTTCCGGCCGCCATGCAGCCAGTTACGCAGAGGACCATCAGTGGAATTCTCCCCAGTTTTTGCCGGTCTCGATGGAGACACGAAGCGGAACCGAAAGACGGAAGGCGTGCTCCATCTTGTCCCTCACGAGCGCGATTGTGTCTGAGACAGCCTTTTCGTCGTCGTCGCACTCGAAAATCAGCTCGTCATGCACCTGCAAAAGGAGCTTCGCCCCTGTCGGATTCGCCTTGAGAGCCTCGTCAACGTCCAGCATCGCCTTCTTCACAATGTCGGCCGCGCTTCCCTGAATCGGCGAATTCTTTGCCATCCTGATTGCGGCCTCGCGCACGTTCATGTTTGAGGCCGAGATGTTCTTTATCTCGCGCCGCCTGCCCGAAATCGTCGTGGTGAAGCCAGTGTCCTCCGCTTCCTTCACAGTCCTGTCGAAGAAATCCCTCACGCCGGAATAAATCTGGAAGTAAGCGTTTATGAAGTCGTTCGCCTCGCGGAAGCTGATTTTCAAGTCGTTTGAAAGCCGGTACGCGCCCATTCCGTACATGATTCCGAAGTTGAACGTCTTCGCGTTGCGCCTCTGCTCCGCCGTCACATTCTCCATCGGAACCCCGTAGATGAGCGAAGCCGTGGATTTGTGCACGTCCACCCCCTCGTTGAACGCGGCGCAGAGGTTCTCGTCCCCGCTCAAGTGCGCCAAAACGACAAGCTCAATCTGGGCGTAGTCCGCGCTGATGAGGATTTTGCCGTCGGCGGCGGTGAACGCGCTCCTTATCCGTCTTCCAGCCTCCTCGCGGACAGGAATGTTCTGCAGATTCGGCTCCCTGCTCGAAAGTCTTCCCGTGGCGGTTCCCGTCTGGATGAAGCTCGTGTGGATTCGCCCGTTCTCGTCGGCAAGCCCCGGAAGGGCGTCCACATAAGTCGACAAGAGCTTGCTTTTCCCGCGGAAGTCGAGGATTTTCTCCACGATTGGATTCCCCGAAAGCGACTTGAGCGATTCCTCGTCCGTTGAATAGGAGCCGGACTTGGTCTTTTTCTTCCCTTTCAATCCCATCTCGTCAAAAAGGACAGTTCCAAGCTGTTTTGTTGAAGAGATGTTGAACTCGTGCCCTGCCATCGAGAAAATTTCAGTTTCAAGCGACTTTATCGAAGACGAAAGCTCGACCGAGTATTCTTCGAGTTTTTCCGGGGAGAGGTGGATTCCCTCGATTTCCATTTTCGCAAGAACCGGCAGCACCTTCATCTCGCCTTGGAAAACCGAATCCAGTTTGTTGTCAGAAAGCTCCCCGGAAAGTTCCGAGTAAAGCTGGAGCGTGAAGTCAGCGTCCTCCGCGCCGTAGTTCGCGGCGATGTCGAGGGAAACGTCGGCGAAAGTCTTCCCCTTCTCCACGATTTCAGCGAATTCCACGCCCTTGAGCTTGAGATTCTTTTCAGAGAGGAATTCCAAGGAGAAAGCGTTCTTCTCCGAGCGGTCTGGCTCCAGGACCCATGCGGCAATCATCGTGTCGAAGATTTTCGCTTTTGAGGAAAAGAAGAAGTCGAACGAGCCGAAATCGACGCAGCCCGCGCAATTCTCTTTTTCACAAGCGGAATCATCTTCAAATTCCGCGAACAAATCCATTTCGTCGTCGATTTTCCCCGCGCCCGCCTTGATTTTCGCATCCGCGTTTCCACCGCAGAAGCAGTTGTAGTAGAGCACCTCCAAATCGAATTTCGCGTTGTGCATGACAATCGTCACAGGAAAGTCGAAGAGTTTTTTGAGAGAATCGAAAGCGTCTTTTTTGCCGATGAGCGGAGTCTCGTTTCCGTTCGCGACGAGGGGCACATAGATTCCGCTGCCCTTCTCAAAGCTCAATGAAAAACCGACCAGCCCAGCGGTCCGTGTCTCCAAAGAGTCGGTCTCGGTGTCGAATGCCACGACCGCCTTTTCGATTGCGGAATCGACGAAAGCAGAAAGCTCGTCCCTGTCTGTCACGCATTTGTAGTTCCCCTTGTTCCGAACGATGGACTCCTCCTCAGAAAGAGTGAAAGCGTCGTCGGCCAAAGCGGCGAACAGGCCGGACACTTTCGGAAGGGAAAAAGACTTCAGCTCGTCCGAAGCGGCCTTGTAGTCGAAATCCGACACGAAAAACGATTCGTAGTCGATTCCTCCGTCCTCGAATTTTCCAAGAGGAGCGTCGTAGCGCAGGCTGATGAGTTCCTTGGAGAAGAACGCGTTCTCCCTGTCGGCGCGCACTTTCTCGCCGATTGCGCCCTTGATTTCGGAAGCGTGCTCGTAGAGTCCTTCGACAGAGCCGTACTGGGTTATGAATTTCACGGCGGTCTTGTCGCCAACTCCCTTCACGCCCGGAACATTGTCGGCGGTGTCGCCAGTGAGGCTCAGAACGTCGCAGATTTTAGACGGAGGAACGCCCCATTCCTCAAGAACGCCGTCGGAGTCGACCTCCTCCCACATCTTTGTCTTGTCCTTTTTTCCCGGACGCAGGATTTTCACGTTGTCGTCGACAAGCTGCAGAAGGTCCTTGTCGCCCGAAAGGACGAAGACCTTGAGACCGTCGGCGGCGGCTTTCTTCGAGAGTGTCGCTATCACGTCGTCCGCCTCGAATCCGTCCGCGCGGATTGCCGGCATCTTGAGCGAGGAAAGCACATCCTCTATCCACGGGAACTGCGCCTTCAAGTCGTCGGGGGTCTCCGCGCGGTTCGCCTTGTACTGCTCGTATTTCTCGTGGCGGAACGTCGGTGTCTTGGAATCCAGAGCGACGACCATCATGTCGGGTTTGAGGTTCTTGAGGGTGGAAGCCAGATTGTTGAAAAAACCGTGGACGGCGGAAACATTCTCCCCGTTCTTGTTGGTGAGAGGCCTCTTCATGAAAGCGAAATATTCCCTATAGATTAGCCCATAGCTGTCCAATATAAATATAGTCTTGCCTTTGATATCAGTATCCATAACATTCCAATTATACACGAACAGACTTCCATGATAAAATAAGAAACTGGAGAATGTTATGCGCAATTTTAGAAAGCTTTCAATGGCTGGAACCGCAGTCATAATGGCGGTGGCGGCGTTTTTGCTCGGCTCGTGCGAGAAGAAGCAGCTTGAACCGGAATCGAAGGAAGTCTTCGGATCGATATGCATGGTGAACCTTTACGAAAGCGGCACGGAAAAACTTTACGAGGAAATTTTCAACAGGCTTGAGGAAATCGAAAGAGTTTTTTCCACCGACGAAAAGGCGAAGGAAGCTTCAAGCCGGGTCTTCCAAGTCGGCAACGAATCAAAGAAATATACATCGATGAAGGGTTTCGCCATCGAGGAAATCAAGGGAATGGCGAAAAAGTCGCATGCGGACTGCCTCATCGTGAACCTGAACGGAAAGGTGCTTCTGCGTGGAGAGAAAAGCGACAAAACACCGTGGAAAGTCGGCATAAAGAACCCCGCGAACCCGAACGGGATGTCCATCGCGATAATAACGGGTCTCACAGACACATCGATAATGACGAAGGCGGAATTCGCGGACGAGATTGGCACCGGGAAAAAGTATCCGTCGGTGACGGTCATAGGCTCCGACAGCATATACGCAGACACCTGCAGCTCCTACGTGTTCGACTTGCTCAACAAGGTCGGAGAGACTAGAAGGGACAAATCCTCGGTGGAAAAAATCGAAGAGATTTGCGAAAAGCTGCGGAGGATTGAGAACAAAATCGTAATCGTCGACTCCGACGGAAGGATTTTCGCCTCGAAGGAGCTTGAAGGCTACATAGGAGCGAGCCTCGACGACTACGAGATAGTCTTCAGGTGAATCAGATGTAGTGCCTTATGTCCGTGTGGTCGATTGTCTTCATCTTCACGGCCGTTATGTAGCTTGCGTATATCGCGCTCGTCACGTCGAATATCGCTGCGAAAGAGCAGAGCACCGGCGCGGCGGGACGGAGAAGCAGGTATCCCGCGGCGACGCCTCTTCCGTACATGGTGCAGAGGAGCGTGAGAGCCACGAAAGTGCCGCCGGAAGGAATCGCGCACAAGATGAACGAGATGAAGAAAGAGCTTGTGAAGAGCCACACCACGTCGTCCACCTTTATTCCGAGTTTCGAGTACGAGCGCAGAATCGTCACGAAGCAAATCGCCATCACGAGCGCGGTCCCTCCCCTGCTGAATATCGAGAAGAGAGGGAACGTCATGCTGTTCGTCTCGTCGCGTATTCCAAGGCTCTCGCGGCCGTGCCTCATGTTCACCTGCATCGCAAGGTTCGTGTCGCCGGAGAAGAATGCGGCGAGAATGGGCGTGATGCTTGCGTAGAGGACATGGAACGGGCGGGGGTCCTTGCAGAGGATTCTGATGAGGAGCGGACAGAGGATGCACGCGAAAATCACGAAATCCACAAAGACCACGGCTGTGAGCGGAAGGAAAATCTTCGTCTCAAAAAACGCCTTCGTCGATATGAGCCAGTTGCAGGCAATCGCTATCATTCCGACAGAGAGCCATTCGACCACAAAGCTCAATATCGAATAGCATATTTTGGATGCGGCTTCCAGGAACGTCACGACCGGCTTGGCGATTTCCTTCTCGGCCGCGCATCCGAATCCGGCGAACGCTGAGAAGACGAAAAGAGGAAGCAGGTAAACGCCGTCCCGGAGAGAGTCGAACCCGGAGAACGGGAAAATCTGCATGAGAAGCTCTTTTATGGAAATGTCCGGCAGCTCCGTCATCTTCTCGCCCGTTATCGGGATTCTTGGAAGCTCCACAATCAAAGCGGAAGCCACTCCGAGGACGAGAAGAACAAGAGTGAAGACGATGAGAAGCCCGACAGACCAGGAGAGGGTCTTCAAAAAAGTCTTGGAATCCTTCAGCCTGAAAAACGCGTACGACGCGCTGAAGAAAAGCAGCGGAGCCAACGCATAACGTCCGAAGCGAACAGAGAATTCCGAGAACGAAGTCATGAAGTAGTTCACGACAGGAGTGTTCAACGGAAGAATGAAATAGGCGGCAATGCCGAGGGCGATGCCAATCAAATATTTTATCCAAACTTTCATAGACACAAATTATATCAAATATGCTTTTACTTGTGGTATAATCAATGAATCATGGAAAGAACACTGTTGATAGCAGGCAAAGAACTTCCAGACGGAGAAAGTTTTGCATCGGGCGCCGTTGCGAGCGGAAGGAAGACAATAATAACGAGGAACCACACAGACGAGTCGGCATCGGCTCCGAACGGCACTACGGCCGTGACATGGAACAGGCCGTCCGCCCTTTCAGCGCGCTCTGTCGTATTGAAGGCGTTGAACGAGTGCGGACATCTTGACGAGTGCGTCATCATATTCGACGAGAAATTCTTCATCGAGAAGTACGGAAGCGCAGATGGAACGGCGGAGAACGTCAGGGTGATAGAGGAGTTGATTTCAAGCTACCAGTACATGACGATGGAGGCAATCACAAGGGCGTTGAAGAAGAACAAGATGGATTTTTCGACATCGGCCGAGACCGACAAGAGAAAATTCAGAATCGTCTTCCTGCACAAGACTTCGCCATCTCTTTCGGAATGCGTCGTGTCCAAGCTGACAGCGAAGCCTTCCACTCCGTTCATCTCCACGGCTTCGCAGGCGTTCAAGACATACGCCCAGAACATCGCCGCGGCAAACATCGAAAACGAGGACATGGACTTCCTCCTCGTGAACTGTGATCCATCGAACGAGCTATACACCAACGACAACGCGCTTTCGTCTTGGCTTTTCAGCTACATCGCCGCTGTAGACGCGCTCAAGAGGCCGCTCACGGTGAAGCAGCGGCTCACATGGACGAAAGCCGGAACAAAAAGCCCGGGCGCGTTCGGATTCTTCGGATAAGTCGGCGGCCGAAAAGGCGGCTTCCCCAAAAACAGAGGTTCCAGATGGAGATAGACTACAGATTCGTTTTTGTTTGCGTTTTCAGAATCGCCTTGAGCTTCATGTCAGGCTCCGTGCTCGGACTTGAGAGGAAATTCAGGCAGCAGGTCATAGGGCTTAGAACGCTCATATTGATTTCCGAGTCGGCAACCCTTTTGGGAATGCTCTCTCTCTTCGTCCCGAACGTCATGCCCGGAGACGCGGAGCGAATCGCGGCGCAGGTCGTGAGCGGAATCGGATTCCTCGGCGGCGGCGCGATAATGAAGCAGGGGCTGAACATAAAGGGATTGACGAGCGCGGCAATCATCTGGGCAACGGCCGCTATAGGGCTTTCCATCGGAATGGGATTCTACATTCCCGCGCTCATCTGTCTGCTGGTCTCTGTGCTTTCGCTCGTGACGCTCGAACGTTTCGAGGACAGGCACTTTCCGACGGTCCGCGTGAAGTCCCTCCACCTGACGTTCGAGCTTGACGGAGAGAAGAAACTGGACATGGAGGCGGTAAAATCCGCCATCGAAAAACACGGTTTCATCATCTCCGACTTCAACATGAGCAGGATAATCGCAAACGACATCATGATTCTCCACTACTCCGTGAAGGCTCCACGCAAAAACGACTTCTCAGAACTGATAACTGAACTCGGAGAAGTCGGAAAACTTTCGGAATTTTCGATAACGGACTGATTCAAAATCGATTTTCATATAAAATGTCTCTCTTATGCAAAACAGATTTGAAAATCCATTGATAGTACAGAGCGACAGGACAATATTGCTCGACGTACACGCTCCAAGGGCTGGCGAGTGCAGGCAGGCTCTCGTACCCTTCGCGGAACTCGAAAAATCGCCGGAACACCTACACACATACAAACTCACCCCGCTCTCCCTGTGGAACGCGGCCGGAGCCGGATTCACGCCGGAAGACGCAATCAGCGTCCTGAACGAATACTCGAAATACGACGTGCCGCAGTCGGTCGAAGCCTGGATACAGGAGACGGCCGGCAGGTTCGGGAAACTCAGGCTGGTCGAGGGCTATTCAATCGAAGTGCCAAAGAAATTCGACAAGGACGGAAATCCGAGCGAGGAGACAGTCAAGGAAGAATATCTCTACATGGTGACCGACAGCCAAAACGTCTTCAGGGAAATCAACGCTTCAAGAGTCGGGAAAAAATATCTGCAGATGGCGGAATACAAGGAACCGGAAAACCCGCAGACGACGCTCACAGAGAACGAGAGGAAATTCTGCTTCAGTCTGCCGCTCACACTCAGGGGAACCATAAAGCAGGAGCTTCTGCAGATGGGCTGGCCTGTGAAGGACGACGTTCCGATGGGCGACGGAGAGCCGCTTGAGATAAATTTGCGCGAGACGACGCTTTCGGGAAAACCGTTCGCAATCAGGCAGTACCAGAAGGAGGCCGCCGAGTCGATTGTGGGCGACAAAGGCCCCGGAACCGGATTCGGCACAATCGTGCTTCCATGCGGAGCCGGAAAGACGATTGTCGGCATGACCACGATGAGCCTCTTGAAGACGAACACCCTCGTCATCACGACGAACATCAGCGCGGTTCACCAGTGGATAGACGAGCTTCTGGACAAGACGAACCTGACGAGGGACGACATAGCCGAATACACGGGCGAATCGAAGACGATAAAGCCCGTCACGGTGGCGACCTACCAGATTCTCACATGGAGACCGGAAAAGGAAGGGCCGTATCCGCACTTCTCGATTTTCAAGGAAAGGAACTGGGGGCTCATCGTCTACGATGAAGTGCACATGCTCCCGGCACCGGTCTTCCGCGTCGTGGCGGAAATACAGGCGGTCAGGCGAATCGGCTTGACGGCCACGCTCGTGAGGGAGGACGGCTGCGAGGGGCACGTCTTCTCGCTCGTCGGCCCCAAAAGGTACGACGTGCCGTGGAAGGATTTGGAGCATTCGGGCTTCATCGCGACGGCGGAATGCATAGAAGTCAAAGTGAACCTCCCGGAAAGCATGGAAATCGACTACGCAGTGGCGGAACAGAGGAAGAAGCACAAAATTGCGAGCGAGAACCCGGCGAAGCTTGATTTCGTGAAGACTCTCGTGGAGAAATCCCCCGACGACAAGATTCTCGTCATCGGACAGTACATCGAACAGCTCAACCAGATAGCGAAGATGCTCTCCTGCCCCATAATCACTGGAAAGACCCCGAATTCAGAAAGGGACGAAATCTACAGGAAATTCAGGACGAGCGAGATAAAAGTCCTCGTGGTCTCGAAAGTCGCCAATTTCGCAATCGATTTGCCGGACGCGAGCATGGCGATACAGGTGAGCGGAACGTTCGGAAGCCGGCAGGAAGAGGCGCAGCGGCTCGGAAGGATTCTGCGCCCCAAAGAAAGGAAATCCAGATTCTTCACGCTCATAACGAGGAACACTGTCGAGGAAGAATTCGGCTCGAACAGGCAGAAATTCCTCGCGGAACAGGGCTACTCGTACAGAATCGCCAGGTGCGAGACAGTGGCGGACTTGGACGAGGAACTTGAAGAGAAATTCTGCCTGAACTAGGAAAAACGGAGAAAAAATGGACAGGGAACAAGTGCAAAACGCTCAGAGAATACTCGAATGGAGAAAATCAATAGAGAAGATGCCTGACAACCAGTTCTTCGAATTGATGCGCATGTACATAGGAGAAGTGAAGACTCCGTTCAACAAGCACAAATTGATAGAAGAGCTAAGCGTATTTTTGCGGAAGATAGAGAACAAGGAAAAAATCGCAAAGCTCCTGAGCGAATCCGACATGAGCGTGATAGCCGCGGTGAAATTCATAAGCAACGCGACGACAAAAAAAGTCACGACATTCTTCGGGGGGACATTCACGTTCTCAAAGCTCTACGAGAGAATCATCAACCTTGAAGAGAGGCTCATACTCTACCGGCACGATGAAGACGGAAAGGAATACCTACGCGTGAACCCGCATTTGGACGAAGTTTTCGACAAAATCATCACAAAGTCCATCCTGGTGAAAAAGGCGAACGTCATCAACGAGAACAAGAGCCAGTATTTCAGGCTCTCGCCGGAGCTTCTGGCGGCGTTCGCCTCGTTCGTGGGGGGGAATCCGAGCCTGTGCAAAGCCGACGGAACATTCAAGAAAAAGACCGCGGCCCTGCTCGAAGAGATGTTCGGCGACAACTCAGGCCCGCTCTTTCTCGTGAAGCAGGCGTTCGAGAACCTGTCGATTCTCGTTGAGGACGAAAACGGAAAATCATCAATCGACAAATCAAAATTCATCTCGTTCTCGCGGCTTCCAGAAACGGTGCAGCACGCGTACATCGCAGTCGCGTCCCAGGGGCGATTCTCAAGGGGTTCCCTCACCCAGCAGGCGAAACTCCTAATCGAGACGATTCTGTCAATCCCGGAAAGCGGATACACGAGGGAGAACCTCCTCCGCTCGGCGTTCATAAAGTCGGGGAAGAAAAAGGACAACACGGGAGAGTCGGCGTTCGGAGCGCGCGGACGGTTCGCGAGCATACTCCAGAGGGCGAAGGAGAGGGAAGCCGAGGACGCGGACGAAAGCAGGAAAACGGCAACAGAGGACAACGACACGATTTTTTCGACGATGGACAGGCTCCTCGACTCTGCACAGGAACTCGGACTTCTTCGCATAAAGGGGATAGAGAAAGGCGGAATCGACGTCCTTGAGGCCGGGGAAGGGCTAAGGGAAGGACTTTTCCAGAATTTTTCGGGAGCGGAGGAGCGGAAAGTCCTGAACATAGACGCGGCTTACAACGTCCTGCTTTTTCCTGGACTACCGCTGGAGAGCCTCATTCCGCTGACAGAAATCCTCGACTTGAAGAAATTCGACACGGCAGTTTCGTTCGAGCTTACCAAAAAGTCCATCATGCGGGGATTCGACTCCGGCATGGACGAAAAAAGCGTCGTCTCCACGCTTCAGGCGCACTGCGTCCACGACCTTCCGCAGAATCTCCTCGTGTCCATCGACGACTGGAAGAAAAGCTATTCCTCCGTTGCGGTATACAAGGGCTACATCCTGAAAGTCGCATCCGACAACCCCGCCCTCTCCGAGAAAAACCCGAATTTCGCGAAGCACATAGTCGAGACTCTCGCGCCGGGAATTTTCCTTCTGGACGTTTCGACCGACGAAGAGGCCAAAAGAATACTTGAATCGAGCGGAAAGGACTTCGTGGCGAAAATAAGGAGCGCGGAGCCGAAGAAGGCTTCGGAGGACTTCCCGATTCTGAGGATAGACGACGCTGAAAACGGAGACGGCGGAGATGGAAGCGGATTTCTGGTTCCGACATCCGACGACGAAAGGAAAGCGCATTTCGACAAACTCAGGGGCGCGCTTTCGTCGATGAGGGAGAGGGAGGAGCTGACCCAGGAAGAGTACGAATGCCTCCTCTTCCGAGTGAACAGGAAAATCGTCCTGGACGAATCCCAGCTCAAGAAAGAGAGCGTCAAATTCGCAAAGCTTGAGGCCACCGGAATGGATTTTCCCGGCAAAGTGCACATAATCGAGCAGGCCGTGGCGGACAGGAGCACGATAGAAATCACGTTCATGTCGAGCGAAAACCCGGAAGGCGTTCTGGCTACAGGAATCCCGGTCTCCACCGAAAAATCCGACGACGACGTGACCGTGACCATGAAGATGACCGGCACGAGCGTGATGAAGACATTCTCCATAAGCCAGGCGAGCAAGGTCAGACGCGTCTACAGCTCGGCGTTCTCGTGAGGAAAACGGTGCTTCGGCTACGCTCAGCAACCGGCTTGTTCATTGAGCGGAGTCGAAATGCGGTCATTGAGCGGAGTCGAAATGCGGTCATTGAGCGAAGTCGAAATGCGGTCATTGAGCGGAGTCGAAATGCGGTCATTCCGAACTTGTTTCGGAATCTGTGATAGGGCTTTGAAAAGGAGGAGGGAAAATGGCGAAGACAATCGACTCAATTGTTTATTCGGACGACATGAATGAAGTTCTGGGAGTTGAAAGCAAAAACATGAAGACCGCCCGCATTGCCGACGGCGTTCACACAATCGGCATAAACGCGTTCGCTTCTTGCACCCAACTTGAAGAGATTTTTCTTCCGAGCGGACTTTTCCGTGTGAAAATGAGAGCGTTCGCGAACTGCGCATCGCTTTTGAAAGTGCACCTTGCCGACGACATGACGTACTTGAAGGCGACTTGGTTCAAGGACCTGCCAAAGCAGTATGAACTCATCTGCAATGAGAAAAGCGAAACGTTCAAGATAATCAAGCGAAGCATGAAGCTAAAAGCGCACGTCAGGTCACTCGCCCTGTCATACGCGAAAAGCGAAAAGATAAAGCAGGTGCAAAGCGCAAGCATTGACGCCCTTCTTTCTTCTTTGCTTTCAAAAGTCGAAGGCTCGTTTTATGAGATTTTGTCCGCCCGAAAGACAGCGATTGTCGTTCTCGTTCAGATTGGAAAAAACTGCGGTTCGTTCAGGTTCGGCACGGACAGTTCAAAATGGCTTTCAAAAATCCAGAAAATCATCGAAATCCTGGGCGACCAAGAAAAAGAGGGCGCAGAGATTTACAAGGAACTGAAAGAGAGCAAACTTACCCTATCGGAGTTGACCTCGGCGGGATATGTTTACACAAGCGCGGACGCTTCTGGCAATTTCAATCTGTTCATGAGAGGAACGCTGAAAGGAGCTTTGAAGGTCACAGGAAGCAACACTTTTTCGATATTCGGAGCGCGCTCAATCGGCTACAACGCCTCCTCCTGCGTTCGGGAATTTTCGTCGGTCGTGCTTGGTGCAGGGCTTGAAAAAATTGAGGCGACAGCGTTTCAGAGTTGCCTAAAACTGTCGTCAATCACCATTCCTGAAGGCGTGAGAGTAATCGATTTCGCATCCTTTGCGGCATGCACTTCTCTCACGTCGATTTCCCTGCCCGAAAGCGTGGAGGTGATAGCAGCTTATGCTTTCCAGTTTTGCTCGTCGCTTTCCTCTATTAACATTCCAAAAGCGATAAAGAGAATCGGTGGAAATGCATTCCAAGACACAAACATCGCGAATCTCGGCGCTCCAATCCACATCCAAAACGATGACGGCGATATCGTAGAGTTCACAATAAAGGACTCTCTCGCGGTTGAGAACAAGACTCTTGTTTACGCAACCACAAATATCCAGGAACTTGTCGTTCCAAGCGGCATCGAGGAAATCGCGAGCTTCGCTTTCCGGAACTGCAAGTCCTTGGAGCGCGCAAGGATTTGTGAAGGCGTCAAGAAAATCGGGAGTGGCGCGTTTGAGGGCTGCACGAACCTGAGGGAAGTATCGATTCCTGATTCCATTGAACAAATCGAAGATTTCATTTTTGACGACACAGCGATTGTCAATCTTGGAAAAACGTATCGCGTCAAGTCCGCAAAAATCAGAAACAAAGGCAGAGTCGTGGACTTTACGATAAGAGACGGCTTTGCGATGCAGGACGACAAGCTCGCCTACGTTGCCTTCAACAAGTGGAATCTCTTGCTTTGTGAGGAGACTTTCGTCATCAAAGACTTTGTGAAGCATATCGGCTCTCTTGGAGGTTCGTGCAAGACAATCACGAGCCTGTTTATTCCCGCAAGCGTCGTGTCAATCGATTTCGGCGCGCTCAGAGAATGCAGAATCCTTTTCACAATCAAATACGGCGGAACAATGGCGCAGTGGAAGGCAATCGAAAAAGAAGACGGCTGGAATTTGGACGTGAACGCAAAGAGCGTCAAATGCACAGACGGCGACGTTGAATTTTAGCCCCCGTCATTCCGAACTCGTTTCGGAATCCGCTGAATTAAAGTAGATGTTGAAACAAGTTCAACATGACAAAGAATGGAGAATTGAAAGATGTGCTTCGACTCCCTTCGACTTCGCTCAGGGAACAGCCCAGCAACCGGCTTGTTCATTGAGCGAAGTCGAAATGCGGTCATTGAGCGGAGTCGAAATGCGGTCGATGAGCAGAGCCGAAATGCGGTCATTGAGCGGAGTCGAAATGAACAAAATAAAAATAAATACGGAGAGAGAAACGGACTATGAAAGGCTATATGTACATATTAAAATGTGCAAATGGAAGTTATTATACGGGGAGTACAATTGATTTGGAACGACGTTTGGAGCAACATAAAAACGGAGAAGGTGCAAAATTCACAAAGAAGCATTTGCCCGTGGAACTTGTTTATGTTGAAGAGTTCTCGAAGATAGAAGATGCGTTTTATCGTGAAAAACAAATACAAGGTTGGTCGAGAAAGAAAAAAGAAGCGTTAATGGCAGGAAATTTTGAAGAATTGCATGAATTGGCAGAATGCAAAAATGCTACAAAATCGCTTGCTTCGGCTACGCTCAGCAACCGTGCTTCGACTCTCTTCGACTTCGCTCAGGGAACAGCTCAGCAACCGTGCTTCGACTCCGCTCAGCAACCGGCTTGTTCATTGAGCGCAGTCGAACCGTGGTCGGTGAGCGGAGCCGAACCGCGGTCATTGAGCGCAGTCGAAATGCGGTCGGTGAGCGGAGTCGAACCGACAATGAAAACGGAGAATTGAGAATTCTTCAATCTTCATTTTTCCCCCATCAGTTTCCGCAGTGTCTGATTCAAGGAGAGCGCGGAAAGCAGGCTCTCGAAACCGAGTGGGCACTCCCTGTTTCCTGACTTCACGGCGCGGATGAGGAGGTTCTTCGGGGTGTTTCCGCTGTCGATGAATTCGAGAATCTGCACCTTGTAGCCGCTTTTTTCCAGAAGCTCGGCTCGGATTGCGTCGGTGGCGAGGGCGGCGAACCGCTCTTTTATGAGGCCGTAGCGGAGGAACGGCTCGAACGGAGAATCCTTGGGCGCGGACGACTTTGAAAGCTGGGCGTTGAGCTCGTGCTGGCAGCATGGAACCGAAAGAATCGCCGAGACACCGCTCTTCACGGCGTAGTCCAATGCGTAGTCGGTCGCGGTGTCGCAGGCGTGCAGGGTGACCACGATGTCGGGACTTTTTCCGCCTGAATAATCGCTTATGTCGCCCACGGCGAAATTCAGGTTCTTCAAGCCGAGTTCCGAAGAGAGCTTGGAGCAATACTCAATCACGTCCTTCTTCAAGTCCAGGCCGAACACCTCGCAGTCGATTTTCCTCACCTCCGTCAGAAAATAGTGGACCGCAAACGTCAGATACGACTTTCCCGAACCGAAATCGACGACGCGGACCGGGGAAGAATCGCCGCGTTCTGTTCGGATTCTCGTCACGTCGGGAAGGATGTCGTCCACGAATTCCAGAAAGCGGTTTATCTGGCGGAATTTGTCGTACTTGGAGGCGATGACCTTTCCCTCCGCTGTCTGGATTCCAAGCCGCACAAGGAAGGGGACTGGGATTCCGTCGGGAAGTATGCGGTTCTTCGTCTGGTTCGACGAGCCGCTCCCGGTCTTCATCTTTATGTTCTTGAAAGCGGAGGCAACCTCCCCCAAATCAGAATTCGGCTTTCCGATTTTCTTCTCAAGCCAAGAGATTTTTCCCTTCTTGTTCGCGAGAATCTGGATTTCAGAATCCTCCGTCCTCTCCACGCAGACTTTGAACGAGATTCCAGCGTTCCTTCCAAGAAATTCACCAAGCGACTCCTCGGAGAATTTCTTGTGGAAGACCTGCTTCTCGGTGAAGAATTCGGCCAGATACGCCTCGTCCGCTTTCGCGCCGGAAGAGACGTTCCGCTTTATCTTCACCCGCACATAGTCGTCGCCGAGAATGGAGGAAATGTTCTTTACAGGTTTCGAGAGAGTGACGGAGAGAATCATTTTCACCTCAGAAGAAGAGCGTCGTTGTTCACTTTTATCTCGCGGAATTTGTCGATGATTCCATCCATCGTCAAATTCGCCTTCTCTTTTCCGCCGATGTCCCAGATGATGCGCCCCTTGTCCATCATCAAAAGCCTGTTTCCATAGTCGAGCGCGTGCTGCATGTTGTGGGTGACCATCATGACGGTGAGATTGTACTCCTCGGCGAATTTTCTGGTCAGGTTCATCACGATGTCGGCGTTCGACGGGTCGAGGGCTGCGGTGTGCTCGTCCAAAAGGAGAATCGACGGCTTGGACATGACGGCCATGAGCAGTGTGAGTGCCTGCCTCTGTCCACCGGAGAACTGGTCAACGTTGTCGTTCAGCCTGTTTTCAAGGTTCATTCCCAGCACCTTCAGCCGCTCCCTGAACTCCTCCCGCTTTTTGTTGTTCAGGCTTATCCGCAACCCCTTCGCGCCTTTTTTGGAGCATATTATCATGTTGTCCTCAAGACTCATCTTGCCGGCGGTGCCCAAAAGCGGATTCTGGAAAATACGCCCGATGTAGCGAGCGCGCTTGAATTCCGCGTCGTTCGTTATGTTCCGAACGCTTCCATCCTCCGTCTCAAGCTCGATTTTTCCGGTCGTGGCGCGCAGCGTTCCGGCGATTATGTTGTAGAGCGTCGACTTTCCCGCACCGTTCGAGCCGATTACTGTTATGAAGTCGCCCTTTTCTATCTGGAGGTTCACGTCCCTCAAGGCAGTGTTCTCGTCGGGTGTTCCCGCGTTGAATGTTATTCCGATGTTTTCCAGTCTGAGCATTTCATTTTCCCCCGTTCGCAGCAGCCCCTGAGCCAGGCCTTGAAAGATGCTTCTTGAAATATCCGGCGACATCGGTTTTCGAGACGATGAGGCAGACGATTATCAAAAGTCCGCTTATGAGTTTCAAGTCGTTCGGGTTCATTCCAATGACGAATCCGTAGCGGCGGGCGGCGAACATGAGAAGACGGTACAGGAACGAGCCTATGAGCACTCGCAGAGTCTGGACGGCAATCCTGTTCGACTTCAATATGAATTCTCCGAGCATGAGGGAGGCCAGTCCCGAAACGATGATTCCGGTTCCGCTTCCGATGTCGGCGAATCCCAAGTACATAGCGCACATCGCTCCGCTCAAAGCCGCGAGTCCGTCACCGAAGCAGACACCCACCCCGCGCACGAATTTCGGATCGACACCCTGGGAGACTATCATCTGCTCGTTCGAGCCGAGCGCGCCCATCGTCAAGCCGAAGTCGGTCGAGAAGAAGACGTTCAGCAGAACGACGAGGATTCCGACGAAAACGACGAGGAAAACGACTATTCCCCAATCGGAAGAGACCTGCGGAAAAGATGTCTCCATGAAAGTCCTGATGCCGGAGAACACGGTCGGAATCTTCCTCAAAGAAACGTTCGACTGGTTCTCCATTATCCTTATGTTCACGGAATAGAGCATCGTCATGGTGAGTATTCCGGCGAGCAAATCTGGAAGGCGGAGTTTCGTGTATATGAGAGTCGTAATAAAACCGGCGAGGCATCCGCCTATGAAAGCGAAAACAAGGGCGAGCTGCGGGCTGAGTCCGTGGACAAGGCATGTCGCAAGCACGCAAGCCCCCATGGGAAACGCTCCGTCCACCGTCATGTCGCAAAAGTTCAACACCCTGAACGTCATGAAAACGCCCAGGACCATGATTCCGTAAATCAGGCCTTCTATCAAACTGCCTGTTATCATAAACACTCCTCTGTTTGTTTTTCTGAATGGGTCTAATAGGGCGAAAGTCGAGTTTTCACAGTGCAATGGCAGAAACGAGCGGAAGCGGGGTTCCGTCCATCAAAACACTCAGCCACCGCGAAGCGGTACTGCCGTTTTGATGGGCGGGTTCCCACTGGGAGCTTGTTTCTGCAACTACGGTATGCATAAACTCGACATTCGACCTAATATTAACACAATTCGCAAAAAAAATGCGGATTCCACACTGCATGAGGAATCCGCAGAAAACGGTCTGGAAACAGAACCGCAAAATCACAAGCCTACTCTTTCGAGGTCAACTTTCCGTTCTCGAATATGAGGTTCGCCTTGCCGAGGATTTCCGCCGGAATCTCAATTCCGCAGTTTTTGGCGGCATCCAAATCAACGAGGAAGTCGGAATCTTTCGGATCGGTCATGAACTTCACAGGAATCTCGCTTGGACTTTTCCCGTTTCTGAGAATGTCCACGATGATGTTTCCCGTAGCCCTGCCGGCCTTGTAGTAGTTGAAACCGAAAGCCAACATGCATCCACCCGACATCGCGCCCGTCACATCCGCAGAGAAAATCGGCTTCTTGGCGTCGCCGAAGACCTGCACGATGCTGGAGATTGCCGAGAAAATCGTGTTGTCGGTCGAGATGTACAAACCGTCAACCCTGTCGATAATCGCTTCGGCCGCCTGCTTGACCTCGTTCGTGGAAGAAATCGCCTGAGTGACAAGCTCAAGCCCCTCCTTCTCGCACGCTTCCTTCACAAGACGGAGGCTCGTCTGTGAATTCGACTCGTTGGAAGTGTAGATGTAGCCGAGCGTCTTGATTCCGGTGACGCTCTTGAACATCGCTATGTGCTCGCCGGTAGGGACGGCGTCGCTCATTCCGGTAACATTGCCCTCGCCATGCTCAAGAGTCGAGACGAGTTCAGAACCGACAGGATCGGTGATGGCCGCGAAGACGACAGGAACATCCTTAATCGAGTTCGCCAGAGCGACTGCAATCGGAGTTCCAATACCGACAGCGAGTTTCACCCCTTCGTCCCTGTACTTGAGGGCTATCTGGTTGGCGGTTCCGACATCGTTGTTGGCGTTCTGCCTGTCGAACTCCACATCGAAGCCCTCCTCTTTCAGAACGTCCATGATTCCGATTTCCGCGGCTTCCAACGCCGCATGAGGCTGAATCATGGCGATTCCGATTCTGTCTTTTCCCGACTTTTCCAAGCAGGAAAAAAGCAGAACGGAAGACACAATGGCAAAAAACGCCTTCAAAACTTTTTTCATATCAAATTCCCGTCTTTCAAAAAACTACGCATAAATCGGACGGACGTTGATTACGCCCTCGATCGCCTTCAAGGCCGCCAATGCATCGTCGTCCACCTTTCCGTCAACGTCTATCAAGGCGTAGGCGATTTCGTTCCTGTTCTGGTCAATCATTCCGCCGATGTTGAGTTTGGCGTTTCCGAGAACCGAAGTGAAGCCCGCAATCATGTTCGGGATGTTCTTGTGGGCAATGCACAAGCGGGTTCCGCCTGCAGGAATCGCGGAGTCGATTGAAGCCTTCGGGAAGTTCACTGAATTGACGATGGCTCCGGTCTCAAGGAAGTCGCGGAGTTCTTTCACGGCCATCACGGCGCAGTTGTCCTCGGCCTCTGGAGTAGAAGCTCCCAAGTGCGGCAGACAGATTACTTTCGGATTGTTCAAGAGAGCCTCGTCGGCGAAGTCTGTCACATGGGCGGCGACCTTGCCGGAATTGAGGGCCGCGAGCATGTCGGCGTTGTTCACGAGACCGCCGCGAGCCAAGTTGATGATTCTCACTCCGTCCTTCATGACCTTGATTGACTGGGCGTTTATCATTCCCTTGGTCTCGTTCGTCTGAGGAACGTGGACAGTGATGTAGTCGGCCTTTGTGTAGATTCCGTCCAAAGTCTCGACGATTTTCACGTTGTGGTCGAGGGCAAGGGCGGCCTTCAAAGAAAGGAACGGGTCGTATCCGATGACGTTCATTCCGAGCGCGATTGCAGTGTTGGCGACCATGTTTCCAATAGCACCGAGACCGATGACGCCCAAAGTCTTTCCTTTAAGCTCCGGTCCCACGAACTTCGACTTTCCTTTCTCGGCGAGAGCCGCGATTTCGTCTCCTTTTCCAGCCAACTCGGACTCGACCCACTTGTTCGCCGCAATTGCTGGGCGGGAAGAGAGAAGAAGAGCGAGGATTACAAGCTCTTTGACGGCGTTCGCGTTCGCGCCGGGAGTGTTGAAAACGACGATTCCCTTTTCAGCGAGTTTGTCGCAAGGGATGTTGTTCGTTCCGGCACCGGCGCGGGCGACGGCCTTCACGTTCTCAGAAAGGGCCATCTCGTGCATATCCGCCGAGCGGACGAGGATTGCGTCAGGATTGTTGATTTCAGAAGCGACTTCGTAAGTGTCGCGTGGGAACTTGTCCAAACCGATTACGCTTATTTTATTCAATGTCTGAATCTTGAACATCTTTATTCTTCCTTATTTATTTTCCAATCGATGAACGAACCTGCCCGGAAAGCGATTCTTCCAAACAGGTTCTCAAAAAACTATTTGTTCTCTTCCGCGAATTTCTTCATGAATTCGACGAGCGCCTTCACTCCGTCGAGCGTCATGGCGTTGTAGATTGAAGCGCGCATTCCGCCGACCAAGCGGTGTCCCTTGAGGTTCACAAGACCGGCCTTCGTGGCTTCCTTCACGAACTTGTCGTTGATTTCCTTCTCTTTCGGGTCGTCGGCGACACCCTTGGAGTATTTCGTGAGGAACGGAACGTTCATCAAAGAGCGGCTGCCCTTCTCCGCAGTCGCGCGGTAGAAGTCGCTTGAGTCGAGGTAGTTGTAGAGGTAGTCAGCCTTCTCCTTGTTGCGCTTGAGCATTCCCTCTGCGCCTCCGTTCTTCTCAATCCAGTGCAAGACTTTTCCGAGGACGTAGATTGTGTAGCATGGCGGAGTGTTGTACATTGAGCCGTTGTCCGCGTGTGTCTTGTATGCGAGCATTGTCGGTGTTCCAGGCAGGCAGTTCTCCGGCTCTGGAATCAAGTCCTCGCGGACGATTGCGAGAGTGACGCCGGCAGGAGCCAAGTTCTTCTGCGCACCAGCGAAGAGGAGACCGAATTTAGAAACGTCGATAGGCTCTGAAAGAACGCATGAAGAGATGTCGGCCACGAGCGGGATGTTTCCAGTGTCAGGAAGGTACTCGTAGTGGGTTCCCATGATTGTGTTGTTCAAGCAGATGTAGACGTAGTCGTAGTCGCCTGTGACTTTCTCAACGCGTGGGATGTATGAATAGCCCTTGTCCTTCGAGGAGGCGATGACGTCTACGGCCACACCGAGCTTCTTGGCCTCTGCGGCGGCTTTCTTCGCCCAAACGCCTGTCTCGATGTAGGCGGCCTTCTTGTTCTTGATACCGAGGTTCTCGGCGACCATAGCGAACTGTGTAGAGCCGCCGCCCTGGATGAACATGACCTTGTAGTTCTCAGGAACGTTCATCAACTTGCGGACCATCGCCTCCGCGTCCTGGATGATAGGCTCGTACGCCTTCGAGCGGTGGCTCATCTCCATTACGGACTGGCCGGTTCCATTGTAATCGAGCATTTCGGCGGCGCATTCGTTCAAAACCTCTTCCGGCAAGCAAGAAGGACCAGCAGAGAAATTGTAGACTCTAGACATTTTCAATACCCCTTTGTATCAATTTATTTTTCACTGTGAATTTTTTCACAAAATCATGCTTCAATTTTATGATTTTGAACCGATATGGTCAAGGATTATTGAGAATTTTGAAGAAAAATCTGTCATTTACTGTGATTTTTTTCACAATAAAGCGATATTTATTAGGACTAAAGTCGAGTTTTTACAATGCAATAGCTGAAACGAGCGTAAGCGGGGTTCCGTCCATGAAAAAACGGTCATTTCGACTTCGCTCAATAACCGTTTTTTACTCTGTCAGCCTTTGGAATAGGCCTTTGAATAGCTTTCGTAGATTGGATTGTAGACGCACGACAAAAGCGACTTGTGGTACTCGGAAGGAGAGGACGCAGGCTCTCCTGCTGACGAATCGATTGAATCGAACACGGAAGCCCACTTGTCGGCAAGACCGAAGACGGCCGCGTACGGAAGAATCCGCTTGAAATACCCGCCGTCGCTTTCCTGCTTTGCCCGAAGTTCCTCGCTGTCAGCCGAAGCCGACGCGATGAATTTCTTCAAGCCCAAAAGACGGCCGGAAACCTCCAGATTGTACTTGGTCGGACGGCGGAGACGAGAGACCACCAAGTCAAGGGCGGTGACCAAAGCGAACGGAACAATGACCAGGATTTTCGGAACAACAATGTCGGAAGAATGGGTGAAGCCCAAAGTCACCAAGGTCGAGACGGAAGCGACCAAAAGAGTGACGAGCCTCGTCATGATGAACGAATTTCCGCCGAAGATGAGCCGCTTTTTCCCGAACGAGACCAGAAGGCCGCAGACGAAGAGCAAAACCGCAGAAAATCCTCCGAAACCGCCGAAAAATTCAACCTTCGTGTTCAACTTCAAAAAGAGGAAGAGAAAGACGCACGAGACGAGGCAGACCCAGACCGAGCCTTTGTCGGTGAAAAGCTCCCGGTCGCCCTTGAACGCCTCCGACAGGCTGTTCCTTGAGGAGCGGACACCTTTCGCGACGCGCTCCGGCAGATTCGACAAATCCAAAGACACGGAAGAAGCGAAGAGCGAATCGAAAAATTTCCTTTCATATGTAGGCGCGTCGCCCGGCAAATCGGAAAGCCTCTTCAAAACGACCTTCTTCTTTCCGTCAAGCTCCGACTCTTCGATTCCCACAATGCCCTTGGAAGCCCAATACGGAACGAGGGAAAAGATATCGTCGATGTCGGCCGACGAATCCACGATGAAGCCCACCTCCGCGCTTGAGACACCGGCGGGCGGCTCCGACTCCAGCTCGGCATCGAACTTCTCCGACTTCTGGAAAAGGGAGAGCAGAAGCATGAGGGCAGCCACCGCGCAGGCCGACACGAACGAAACGACCGCGAGCAGAGAGAAGAGGAAAGTCCCCTTCCCGCCCACGAAATACCCCTCCGGCAGGCTCATGAAGACGGTGACGGCAGTGTTCTCTGGAACATCCTTCGCGCTCCCCGAAAAATGGCTCTTGTCGAAATCCACGTCCACGTTCAGCTTGTTCGACTTCTCCTTCCTGTCGCCGCTGACGACCGAGAATTCCGAGAGGTTTTCTATCTTCTTTTCGAACGCCACCTTGAACTTGAAGGACTTGACGGCCGCTCCGATTTCAGGCGAGAGGACAGAATAATAGAAGAAATCGTAATCCTTGATTCTGTCGTCGGGGAAAACGATGTCGTAGGAGATTTTGAACTTCCGCTTTCCGGAGAACTTCGCTTCCCCGCTTTTTGCAGTGGCGGTGAAGACAGACGAATCATCAATCTCCAGGCCCTCGTCAAAGCCGTCGACCTTGAAATCCCTCACTTCAAGGACATACTTCATATTCACACCGTCCTTGCTCCTGTAGAAGATTTCCTTCGGGATTTTCCGCGAGAATTCGTCAGACGGCTCCTTGAAATCCACATCGAGCGTCTCGCTCACGGAAAGTACGTCGTTCTCGGCGAGTTTTCCGCTCAAATCGAACGAGGAAATCTCATATCCGGCATCCTTGGAGAACGCCCGGAAGGAAACAAGCGAAAGCACGAGAGCAATCGCCATGAAAAGTTTTGATTTTCCCATTTGCAACCTCACTTTTTTATATAGCAGGGCGAATGTCGAGTTTATGCATACCGTAGTTGCCGAAACGCGCTCCCAGCGGGAACCCATAGCCGAATGCGGCAGTACCGCTTCGCGGTGGCGTTAACATCGCGTGCGATGTTTAGTGCATTCGGCTATGGAACCCCACTTCCGCTCGTTTCTGCCATTGCACTGTGAAAACTCGACTTTCGCCCTTCTATTTTGCCTTCGATGCCAGATTCGACAGGGCGAACGCCATCGAGACATTCTCCACTTCAAGGCCGGCCGGCAGTTTCAGAATCGTGTTCGTGTAGTTGACGATGCCTTTTATCCCGGCTGCGGAGAGCCTCTCGGCGATTTTCTGGGCATCCCGGTCGGCGACGCAGAGAATGGCGTAGTCGATTTTCATCTCCCCAATCTCGCCCTCCAAATCCGATGTCGAAAAAAGCGGAATCGTGGACTCCAGAAGCTCAATCCGGTTTGTGCTGGAGTCGAAGCCGGCTGCGATTCGGAAATTCGTCCCGGAGAAATCCGAATTCTCAAGGAGCGCGGCGCCGAGCTTCCCCAATCCGACGACGCAGCAGTTCCTGCGCCCCTCCTCGGAAAGGTTCAGTCTCTCGCGAATCGCCCTGCGTAGCTCCCCCGCCGGATATCCGTTCGACTTTCCCGAATGCAGCTTCAAAAGGGAGATGTCCCTGCGTATCGTCGCCTCGCTCCAGCCGGTGCGCGACGAAATCTCTACGGAAGTTATCTTTGAATTTTCCTCAAGCTGTGAAAGAATCTGCGAAAGGGTCACGAGCCGCTTTCTTGAAGGAGAAGGAATCTGGTTCATGCACAAAGATTATCACGTTTGCGGCTTTGTAGCGAATGGAGATGATGGGAAAATCCATTTTTCTACTCTCAACTCCTGAAGTTCAAAGCGTTCGCCAATACTGATATGCAGAGAATCAGAAAGAGTAGGCTCTAATAGCGGACGAATGCATGATTCGTAGAGCTCCGCATCGGAAGCAGTCATGGTTGCTCTGAGCGAAAAAAGCGCGGGCGCAGTTGTGTCGTGATTATCATGCACATCGTCCAAAATAAAAAACGGTCCATGCGATGCCTTCGGAATCGCATAGCGAACTCCGTCAGCATCCGTACCTGTCTCAAGGGCAAGCCCAAGAGATGCCGCCTCAGACAAAAGAGGTTCCCAATCAGTGCGACTTTTCACAGTAAGCCCGATTTCGTAGTCGCCGTCGTAGTGAAAATCATTGCAAGGAGCAAGCACAAGCGGAACACCGCCTGCATTTGCGTGCCAAGCTGCACAGATTTCGCCAGTTTGGTCAGCCACGCTACGCTTTTCGTTTTGTACGCCACAAGTTTCAAGCGACGTGACGGAATTTTTCAAGCGGTCATGTGAGAGAAAAATCGTTATGCAGTACAGGGAAAACTTTGACATGGGATGAATTGTAACAGTTTTTTGACAGCACCAGAAATGCTCCATTATCCAAAAATTGAATTTACTCAGCGATTGAGTAAAATCAACAATTCATTCGGAAACAGCAGTTTTCCAAACATATTTGATATTTTCCTTTTTGCGCCATAAAAGTAAAATTCAACAAACGGGAGGAAAAGAAATGACGAAAGAAGAAATCTGGACAAAGGCACAAAAATGCGCCGCAGCGGACAAAATCGATGACGATACAAGAGAATACGTCAACTTTGCGTTCTATCTTTTGGAAAACGAAATCGAAAGCGATGACATTTTCATTCTGGCAGGGCTTTCCGAAAGCGATATTTCCTTCCGCTACGATGCACGCCATTATTTTGCACTTGTTTGCGATGCACTTAAAATCGAAATCGACGGGAGCAAGACCGATTATTTTTACGCATGCTATCTGCTCGACTGCGTTAAATCAGGAAAAGTTTCCGCATTTGGCGCTGTTTTCGATTTGGCAAACTTGTATTTTCAAGAAAACAAGCAGATTTTTAAAGACTGGCTGGATTTTTCTTACCAGCTGGAAGCTTTGGACGACGAGTGCGTGCTTGTTGACCCAAGACTTACTCTGACAAAGACGAATGCACAATCGTATATAGTGAGGCGTTTTGAGCTCTGGAAGATTTTTTATGATTTACCTCTGCCAGAAGATTTTAAGAAGCAGGCGTATTGCAAAAAGTGCGGATATCGCGTGGAGCCCAAAACTGTGGAGCGCGGATTTTTCAGAAAGTCGCTTCACACAATCTGCCCGAAATGCAAGGCGGAGGATTTTGCTTGGTGCTGCGACAACTCAGGAATGGAGATTTATCTTAACGGAAAAGCGTATACAAGTTCTTGAGCGCAGCCGGACAAAATCCAAGGCGCAATGCTCTCGCTTATAGTAGAGTAACTTGTTTCCGCATGACGTTTCCAATATTCTTTTGGGCATGTATCAGAAAAAACTGGAAGAAGACATCCGCTGTCCGCTTGAGTACGGCATGGAAGTTTTCGGCGGAAAATGGAACTCATCGTAGAAAGTAGGCATAGGAAAGGAAGCAGATGAGGAAATCAATTCTGTCGTGGACAACATAAATTTGATAATCGAATAGAGCAGCGGGCGACATGCTTTTCAAAGCCGCCCGCCCCACGCAAAAAACACCGCCATGGGGCAGCCCTCTCTAATTCTTCGCAGTGAAATACCCCGGATTTCCCTCCGTGTCCACATGCGCGTAAGTCACATCATTAAATTCTCAGATTAAAGGGCGCGACGCTCAGAATATTCTTTGCCAACGTTTCAACACAGTTGCTATACCACTTCATCGCTACATTTTTATTACTTGCTTTTTGATTGATTTTTGCAAGGGGAATTTCTATTTCAAAACCGTTTTTAACTCTGTATTTCTGTATAACTTTTTGAATATCTGCCCGTTCTTTTCCAAAACTTCGGATTGCGGTGATAATAATGTCACAAGGAACTTGCTTCAGAAAAGAATCAAAATTATTTATCGTTGGGATATTATCTGCGGCAGTGTTTATAACTATATCTACTTGCCTTCCTGAATTATCGTTTCCCCGAAGTTGATAAAGCCTGTCAACAGATATATTCCCTGTAGACTGCGATTTTATTGTGTTGTATCCGTTCTTAATCAACTCTTGCGCTATATATTCTGCTGTCGTTGATTTTCCCGTATTTGACGAGCCTCCTATTAGCAATATAGATATTGCCATTTTTTCCTCCAACAATTAATTTTCATCGGGAACTGGAGGAATTGCATTTCCCCCAGTTCCCTATTATCACCTCTTAAAAACTACTTGAGGTGTGTGGCAATCTCGTCCGCAGCCACCATTGCAGTTTTGTAGATTCTGTATACACTGCTGAGGGGTGGTGTATTCAAACCGACCTCCATTAGGCCACGACATACCACAATATTGGCAAATTGCATAGCAATACGATTTATCTGGCATACCGGACTTTGCAATGTCGAAAAGTGCTCCAAACAATCCCATAATGTCCTCCTTTTTTGGTTCGATGTTTTTCAACAGTCAACGACCGCTGATTGACATCTTTGGTTAGCCGATTTTAAGCGAATGCGAGAAAATCGGCTAACAGCCATTCCGTCAATGGCTGTTAGTGTATACACTAACAGCTCGCTCCGCGAAAAATTTTCGCACAGACTGTGCGCATTTCCGAACTTCATCATTTTTCCACCAGCAAAACTCAATCTTGACCACTCCCCTCCATTCGCAAACTTCTGTTTTTGTATACAAATTTCCCCATATCCCCTATCATGCAATCATGGGTGTGAAAGACATTGCGGAAAAGAACCTGGAAGCATGGAACGATGTCTTTGCGGACATTGTGAACGTTCTGCTTTTCAAGGGAAAGAGAATCGTGCATGAAAACGAGCTTGAAAACGACACGAAAGACAGCATGCTGAAAGCTGATGGCGGAGTTCATGAACAGGAAAGGGATGTATCGAAATTTTGGAAGAACGGGGAAATCCGAATATCGATTCTGGGATTTGAAAACCAGACAGTCCAAGACTACAAAATGCCTCTTCGGGTCATAAGCTACGACGGAGCTTCGTACAAGCAGCAACTTTTGGACAAGAAGAGCAGGAAGAACTACCCAGTCGCGACATTGGTGCTATATTTCGGGACAGACTCGAAATGGTCGGCACCGAAGAACCTGCTAGAATGCTTCGATGTGCCAGAAACGCTAAAGCCGTTTGTGAGCGATTACAAGATAAATGTTTTCAACATAGCGTGGCTCAGCGACAAAACCACAGAAATGTTCCAAAGCGATTTCAAATTCATAGCGAAGTATTTCCAGACAAAGCGGAAAAACAAAAAATACGTTCCGACAAATGAGGAAATCAAGCACGTCGATTCTCTGCTCAAAATGTTCTCGACACTAACCGGTGACAACCATTTTGAAGCGATTTATAATGACCGCATCTTAAGCAAAAAAGGAGGCGTTACCATGTGCGACATTGTTCAAAGTTTTGTAAACGAAGGAATCGAACGAGGCATTGAAGAAGGAATCGAACGAGGAATCGAAAAAGGCAAGGCTGAGTTGATAGCGAATCTCATTGAATCCGACGCTGGCAGCATAGAGCAGATTGCGGCTTGGGTAAAGCTTCCCGTGAGCGAAGTCAAGAAACTGGCGGAGAAAGTTCAAACAAAAGCGTAGAAGGGAAAGAAGCGGAAAAAACCTTGTTTCTGCGAAAGCGCGCATTTCAGAACTTCTCCGTTTTCGCAGGCAAGATCAAAAATAACTTTTTGTTGCAAACGTTGACATTTTTTGTCGTTTATTGACATTTTTTCCCAATTCAATAGAATTTTTGCATGATTAAGAACATCGATATTTTTGAGAAAGCCCCAATACCAAAGGCGGTTTTCAAGCTTGCGGTTCCGACGGTCCTGAGCATGATTGTCGCGGTCCTCTACAACATGGTGGACGCGTTCTTCGTCGGAAAAACGAACGACCCAAGCATGTTCGCGGCGGTGAATGTCGCGACCCCTGTTTTCATGTTTTTGATGGCGGCGGGAAACATCTTCGGAATGGGCGGAAGCTCGTTCTTGAGCCGCGCGCTCGGTCAGAAGAACTTCGAAAAAGTGAGCAACATCTCCTCGTTCTGCTTCTACGGCTCGCTCGTGGTTGGAATCGCGGGAGGGGCAATCATCCTAGCGTTCATGGAGCCGATTCTCGGCGCGATTGGAACGACATCGGGAACGGCAGGATTCGCGCGGGAATACCTTTCGATTATCGCGATGGGAGGCCCGCTCATAGTCGTCTCCACAGCGTTCACGAACATCATCAGGGGCGAGGGCGCGTCCAAGAATTCCATGATTGGAATGATGGTCGGAACTGTCGTGAACATAATCCTCGACCCGATTTTCATTTTGGACGAGATTTTCGGAATCAAGCTTCTTGGAATGGGAGTGAAGGGAGCGGCGATTGCGACCCTCATAGGAAACGCGGTCTCGCTCGCCATGTTCATAGTCCACATACTCTCGAAAAATTCCGTCCTCACGTTGAACATCAAAAAATTCAAGATTGGAGGCGGCATTCTTTCAGGCGTGCTCGTCATAGGACTTCCGGCGTCGCTCACGAACATCCTCATGTCTGTGAGTTCGATTGCCACGAACAAGCTCCTCGCAAGCTACTACGGCGTGGAAGTCGTGTCCGAGAGCCTGATTCAGCTCGTGACCACGTTCGCCGACGGAAAGCCCGTCTACGGCGACATTCCGGTTTCAGCGATGGGCGCGGCGTTGAAGGCGAACATGCTCGCAATTTTCGTGCAGCTCGGACTCGGAATGGGAATCGCGCCGCTCATCGGCTACAACTACGGAGCGAGGAACTTCAAGCGCATGAAGGGCGTGATGAAATTCTCCATCGCCGCGAACGTAGTGGCGGGAGTCGTGCTGACCGCGCTCTACTGCATCTTCGCGAAGCAGATAATCCAGATATTCTCGAACGTGGACATCGTTCTCCACATCGGCCGCAACATGATTTTCGGCTTGATGACTTCCGTTCCGTTCATCGGAATAATGTTCTGCCTGAACTTCACGTTCCAGGCGATTGGAAAGGGCGTGCAGTCGCTCATCCTCGCAGTGAGCAGGCAGGGATTCGTCTTCTTCCCCATGCTCTTCATAATGAACCACTTCTTCGGAATCTACGGAATCGTCTACGCGCAGCCCATCGCCGACATAATCTCGGTCTTCATCGCTCTCTTCATGTTCCTCAAGCTCAACAGGGACTTCAAGGAAATAGAGGCCGAGATGGAGGCGCTGCAGCTCGTCTGACGCAAAGACGGCGGCCTAGATTTCCTCAAGGATTCTCAGGCTGTCGTCGTCCATCGAATCCTCGAAGCCCACCTGGCTCTTCTTGTCGAATTTTTTCTTGAGGTACGCCTTCACGTCGTCCTTCAATGCGATGAAAATCTCGGCGAGTTCCGGGTCGAAATGGCTTCCCGCGTCCTTCCTGATTATCTCGAACACATCGTCCACATCGAACGCTTCCTTGTACACGCGCCTTGACGCGCACGCGTCGAACACGTCAGCTATCGCCATGATTCTCGCGCAAAGCGGGATGTCCGCGCCCTCAAGCCCGACCGGGTAGCCCTTGCCGTTCCATTTTTCGTGGTGGTACATGACGACCTGGACGCACATCTCAAGCATCCTCTTGTCTATGCTCTCTCCGAAGACGGCGCGGACTATTCCCGCTCCCATGACGGTGTGCTGCTGCATAGTGGCGAATTCGACCTCCGTGAGTTTTGCGGGCTTGTTCAATATCTGGTCGGGGATGGCGATTTTTCCGATGTCGTGCATGGCGGCCGCGTTTCCTACCATCGACAAAAATTCCTCGTCCACCTCCTCTTTGTGCAGACCGTGCTCGTAGAGGTAGTTCGCGAGCATGAGGACGTAGTGCTTCGTGTTCTGGACGTGGTGGCCCGTGTTCATGTCGCGGTACTCTATTATCGTCGCCATTCCTTCGATGACGCACTCCTGCATCTCCGAAAGCTTCTTCAAGTTCCTCGCGTTCTCCGCCTCCGCGCGCACCCGCATGTTCCTCTGGTCGACGTACTGCTTTTCGAGTTTCGTCTTGTAGACTTCAAGCTTGTGGGCGTAGCGGGCGACCTTGTTCCTCTGCTTGAAATTCGAATAGAACTGGTAGAGTATGAAGCAGACAACGACGAGGAAACCCACCAGAGTGAGCTGCAAATCCCGCTGTATGTCTATCATCAAGGATTTTGTGGGAATGACCATGACGAAGTGCCAGTCGCCGAAAATACGCTTGGCAAAGACGTTGCTGGGAACTCCCTCGTATACAAGCTCGAAGTCGCACTCCTCGTTTCCGATTATCTTCCTCGCCATCACGTTGTTCTCAGGGCGCATCACGTTGTCGAAGTAGTAGTTCCCGATTTGGCTCATGTCCGTGTGCGAGGCTACGAATGAGCTGGAGTCGATTATGAAGCTGGTGCTACCCTCCCCTACCTTGGAGTCCTTTATCAGGTGCTGAATCTCAAGCATCGGAATGTCTATCGACACGACGCTTTTCTTGTCCACGAGAAGCTCCGCCACGGAAAAGATGACGGTGGAAGTCTTCACGTCCACATACGGGCGCACGAAAGTCAGCTTGCCCCCGTTTTTCTGCGCGTCCACATACCAGTCCCTCATCGTGGGAATGAAATCCTCGTTCGGCTTCCAGTCCGAGCCGTCCACGAATTCGCCGTTTATGTAGCCGTAGACGCCCTCGAACTCTTTTGAGAATTTTTCTTTGTTCGCAATAGTGATTTCCCTCAGATAATCCTTGATTTTCCCCTGCGGCTCGCCATTTCTGAGCATGAAGTTGAGGGAATCCGCCGCGGAGTCCAAAATCTCCCCGCTCTGCACGAAATACGCAACGAGCTTGCCGGAAACATCGTCGAGGACGATTTTTCCATGTTTGGAGACGTTCGACTTCGATGCCTTGTAAAACGAAAAATAAGCGAACGAAATAATCAAAAACAATGCGAGGGCCATGCAAATCTGCATAAAAACCAGAAAGCCCATATTCTGCGAAAACGAAATTTTTTTGAGTAACTTTCTCATTCTTCTATTATCGAACGAAAAAACACCAGCCGCAAATGTAATCTTTCTCTGTCTTTAAGTACCTCGCCATTTTTGATATATTTTGAGTCAACAAATCCTTCTTCGGAAGAAAATTTCAAAAAGCGGGGACTTCAAGAAGCCAAAGTTTTTCGGAGTCCCCTCTAAAGGAGATTCCCAAAATGGGTGAAAATTATTTCAATTCAATTCCTTGGCGCGAGGCTCGCCTCCAGCTCGGACACTGCCGCTCAATGGCAAAAGAAGAATTCGCTGACGGAGTGAACGCTCTCAAAGGAAAGAAAATCGTTATCGTCGGATGCGGCGCTCAGGGTTTGAACCAGGGTATGTGTCTCCGCGATTCAGGACTCGATGTATCTTACGCTCTCCGCGAAAGCGCAATCGCAGAGAAGAGACAGTCTTGGAAGAACGCGACGGAGAACGGCTTCAAAGTCGGAACGTACGACGAAATGATTCCAACCGCTGACCTTGTAGGAAACTTGACTCCAGACAAGCAGCACACTCCTGTAATCACGGAAGTCCAGAAGAGAATGAAGCAGGGAGCTGCTTTGTGGTACTCTCACGGCTTCAACATGATTGAAGAAGGAATGCAGATAAGGAAGGACATCACGGTCGTCATGTGCGCCCCAAAAGGACCAGGCACGGAAGTCTACAACGAATTCCACAGAGGATTCGGAGTTCCTGACCTCATCGCCGTCCACCCTGAGAACGACCCTGAAGGAAAGGGCTGGGCAATCGCGAAGGCTTTGGCTGTCGGAATGGGCGGAAGCAAGGCGGGCGTCCTCGAGTCTTCTTTCGTCGCTGAAGTAAAATCCGACCTCATGGGCGAGCAGACAATCCTCTGCGGTATGCTCCAGGCCGGAACAATCGTCTGCTACGACAAGATGGTCGCCGACGGAATGGATCCGAAATGGGTCACAAAGTTCCTCATGCACGGCTGGAACGTCGTTTCCGAGGCTTTGAAATGGGGCGGAATCACAGGAATGATGGACCGCCTCTCGAACCCCGCGAAAATCAAGGCGAACGCGATTTCAAAGGACATCAAGAAGCTCCTCGCTCCTCTCTACCAGAAGCACATGGACGACATCATCTCCGGAAAGTTCTCTTCAACGATGATGGAGGACTGGAAGAACAAGGACCACGACCTCCTCACTTGGAGAGAGGCTACAGGAAAGCTTCCGTTCGAGTCACAGGAAGAGTCTTCTGAGGAGATCGCCGAGCAGGAATACTTCGACAAGGGAATCTTGCTCGTCGCGATGGTCAAGGCAGGCTGCGAACTCGCTTTCGAGACAATGGTCGACGCCGGAATCAAGGAAGAGAGCGCATACTACGAGTCTCTCCACGAAGTTCCGCTCATCGCGAACCTCATCGACAGGAAGCGCCTCTATGAGATGAACCGCGTCATCTCCGACACCGCCGAGTACGGCTGCTACCTCTTCGCGAACGTGGCCGCTCCACAGATGGCCAAGGACCTCATGCCGAAACTCACCACAGAGGTCATCGGAAAAGGCTTGAACGTGAAGGACAACGGCGTGAACAACGCCGAGCTCGTCGCCGTAAACGCCGAAATCCGCAACCACCCAATCGAGGTTGTTGGCCGCAAGTTGAGAGCCTACATGACCGCAATGAAACCGCTGGTAAAATAAGGTTTTTGCGAGTTTTCGCGAAAGCGGAAACTCGGTACTTTGCGCAAGCAAAGTACCATGACTGCGATGAAGCCGTTGTTTAAGTAAAAAATCCTGTTTTACTTAAACAAGCACACAACGCTACGCGTTGTGTCGCCGTGTGCCGCACGTCCTGTGCGGCTAGCGGGGGGAAAGATGAAATAACGAAAAAGCACGGTGGCTGAGCGTAGTCGAAGCCAGCGTGCTTTTTTGCACGGCTGCTGGTGACAATGAAATAACGAAGAAGCATGGTCACTGAGCGAAGTCGAAGTGACCGGGCGGCTTCCGCCAAACTTTAATTGTCATGCTGAACGGCTTTCACACAGATTTTCGTTTTGCACCACATAAATGTATCTTGAAGATATTTTTGATATCAAATATTTTTTTATTCCCATACACATTATTTTACAGAGATAAAAATCATGGACAAAAATATTTTATTGATTCACCAAATACCTGAAAAAATAATTGAAATCATAAAAAATTCAAGCGACTTCTGTTTTTTGGTCACGCCATATTTCAAACCATGGACAATTCTTGAAAGGGAATTCGAAAAAGCTGCTAAAAACAACAAAAAAATCATTTTTATTTTTCGTGATGAAAATGATTCAATAAACAGATTTTCATATCTCAACGACGACTATGATTTCGATTTGATTTTTGTTGAACGATTGCACGCAAAATTGTACCTAAACGAGAAAGAAGCACTTCTTACATCTATGAACTTATACGAATCTTCAAAGGATAACAACTACGAAATAGGCTATTATCTTCAAGGTATCGCAACTGCCAAAAACCTGAAAAAACAAGTCATTGAAGACGATATCCTGCAAGGGAATCCCTGCATACTCAAGGGACGCTATTTCCGAGAACTTGAAGAAAAAGAAAACTCAGAACAGCAAAGAAAAGGTCAACATGAATTAAAGAAAGAAGAACTAAGACAGCAAAAAAACGAAAAAGGTTTCTGCATTCACTGTGGAACAAAAATAAGATTCGACAGAGAGCGTCCATTCTGTTACGAATGCTTCCAAATTTGGAACACATTTCAAAATCCAAATTATCCCGAAAGATTCTGTCATGAATGCGGAAGAAAAAATGGAGATTTCTTTAACATAACTTTCTCAAAGCCGATTTGCGAAGAGTGTTTCAGGCGCGGCGCTAGATTCTAACTGCGATTTTCCTCTTCGACGTGATTTTTGAGGCAATGAAATAACGAGAACAGAACAATTTCCCCTCACTAAAACACAAAAAGCCGCCCGAACAAAAATCCGGGCGGCTTTCGCATTCAAAGAGATTCCGTCTGGAATCCTGAAATCCGTGTGGCAATCACGCGGACTCAGCTTCCTAGAAATTGACTTCGGTGTCGTAGTAGCAGCACTTCAAGAGCTTCTCCATCTCTTCCTGGGTCGGCTGTCTCGGGTTGCTTCCAGTGCAGGCGTCGGCAATCGCGTTCTTGGCGATTTCAGGCAGCCGTTCAAGGAAGACGTCCTCGGGGACGAAGCCCTTCTCGCACGGATAGCTGTCGGCGCCGTATGTTCCGATTGAGTGCGGAATCTTGAGGTCGTCGTTCATGCCGCGGAGATATTTGATGAGAGCGGCGATTTTCTCTTTCTCGGTCGAGCCGCCCAAGCCCATGAAGTCGGCGATGACGGCGTATCGCTTCGCCGCGGTCGGGTCCTTCGCGTTGAAGGCGATGACTTTCGGAAGATACATCGCGTTCGCCGCACCGTGTATGATGTGCGCGTGAAGGCCTCCCACGTCCTCGAAAGCAGCTCCGGTCTTGTGCGCCATGGAGTGCACGATGCCGAGAAGCGCGTTCGAGAACGCCATTCCGGCCAGGCACTGTGCGTCGTGCATCCTGTCGCGCGCGCCCATGTCGCCGTTGTACGATTTGACCAAATCCGCCTGAATCATCTTTATCGAATGCAATGCGAGCGGGTCGGTGTAGTTGCAGTTCGCTGTGGAAACGTAAGCCTCGATTGCGTGCGTGATTGCGTCCATTCCTGTGTGGGCGACGAGCTTCTGCGGCATCGTCTCGGCGAGTTCGGGGTCCACAATCGCCACGTCAGGCGTGATTTCAAAGTCGGCGATTGGATATTTGATTCCCTTGTCGTAGTCGGTGATGATTGAGAACGCCGTGACTTCAGTGGCTGTGCCGGAAGTTGACGAGACGGCGCAGAAATGGGCCTTTTTGCGGAGTTCCGGGATTCCGAAAACCTTGCACATGTCCTCGAAAGTGCTGTCGGGATACTCGTACTTTATCCACATTGCCTTGGCCGCGTCGATTGGAGAGCCGCCGCCGATGGCCACAATCCAGTCCGGCTGGAATTCGAGCATCTTCTTGGCTCCGTTCATCACAGTCGTCACCGACGGGTCAGGCTCGATTCCGTCGATAATCGAGACCTCCATTCCGGCTTCCTTCAGGTATTTCTCGGCCTTGTCGAGGAATCCGAACATCTTCATCGAGCCGCCACCAACGCAGATGACGGCCCTCTTTCCCTTGAGATTTTTGAGGGCCTCAAGCGCGCCCTTTCCGTGATACAAGTCACGAGGCAGAGTAAATCTTTGCAAAATAAGTACCTCCTTTTTTTAACAACTCTGTTAAAAAATAGGATAAATCCAGTTTCGCGAGATTGCAAATTCGATTATGGGGAGAGCGCTACACTTGCAGTTCGATGAAGGCGATTTTCTGTGCGCTCAAGGAACACAATAGCTTCAAAATAGATTTTCCGGCTGTCATTTCCGAGCCCTATCTTGATTGTATACTTTTTTTTATATAGTAGGGCGAAAATCGAGGTTTTACAGTGCAATGGCAGTACTGCCGTTTTGGGCAAGACTGCGCAAGCAGGCTGCGGTTCCCGCCGGGAGCTTGTTTCTGCAACTACGATATGCATAAACTCGACATTCGGCCTAATAGGTAGGTCAAAAGTCGAGTTTTTACAGAGGAATGGCCGAAACGAGCGGAAGCGGGGTTCCATAGCCGAATGCACTCAGCCACCGCGAAGCGGTACTGCCGCATTCGGCTGTGGGTTCCCGCTGGGAGCGCGTTTCGGCAACTACGGTATGCATAAACTCGACATTCGGCCTAATAGGTAATTTTCATTTTCTCACTATTTTGCGGTAATAATCAAGTTTAAAAGATAATTTCAATTTTTTTCTACAGAATCATTCGATGAATTTTTGGGAAATAGTTGATGCAGAACTTGAATACAGGGGAATGAGCAGAAAAACTCTGTCTGATTTGGCGGAATTCAATTTGTCAAATGTCGGAAAGGGGATAAAGCTCGGAATCACACCGTCTGCAGAAACTGCCGTCAAAATCGCGCAAGTACTGAACGTTACGGTGGAATATCTCGTGACAGGCAAAAATTCAAATGGGGCAAACATGGAAGACGACGAACTACCGTTGCTTCACAAATACAACAAGGTGGTGAAGTCGCTTGAATCAATATCCCCCAAGACACGAAGCGCGATAATAAAAATGATAATGGAGATTGGAAAAATCCAGTGACTCCCCCACAAAGAAGCACACGCTGGATAGTTTTTAATGCGGATAAATCTGGTTGACAATTTTTTTCTTCATGGCCATCTCCGCAGTTATCGCTTGAACTTTTATGAATGATGAAGGGAAAATTCTCCCCATCTCAGATTGCAATCTCCTGCTTATGTTTTCGGCCCAATCAGGCTTGCTGTCTGTTATGACAAGCAAAAAAACGACCTTCAAATCTTTTTTCCGCATAAATTCCAGCATTTGCTTTGGCATACTGGTATCAGTCAGATAACCATTAGCAATTCCCATCGAAAGAAAAAAGGATGACACGAATTTTTCAACAATTTCTACCACAAAAGAGGAACGAAGATTTCGGTGGGAAATAAACTTTTCAAAATCGGAAATACAATCATCTTTTATATATGATCGTAAACTTTTTTCATCCTGTGGAGATAAATTTGGACTTGTCTTTTTTGCCTCGACAAACAATATTTTCTCGTTAAGTTGAAGAACAAATTCAACGCTCCGACTTTTGTTACAATGTCCCCTAACAGGAGAATTTTCTATGTCGTAATAACAAGAGGGCTCAAATCCTCCGAATTGCAAAAAGGAACCTTTCTCATCCCTATAGACGGGGGTGGTCATAAAACCTCCCCGACTTCTTCCTCGTAAAGCCTAACAGACTCGTTGATGATAGGATTCTCTGGAAGCCCGTCCAACAAATCATAGTAAGAGGGAGCGTCAAGCCTTCTATCTAAAGAAAGCAACGGCACAGAAACATTCTGCTTCATCGCCAGCACATAAAGCTTTTTCAAAACAAAATATGAATGGGTTGCCAAAAATATCTGCATACCCGATTTGGCGAGGAGCCATAATATATCCATCAACTTTGTTATGGCAGATGGATGGATTCCGGATTCTGGCTCGTCAAAAATCAGGACCGATTTATTGTCAAGGTATCTGTTTCCAAGAAGCTTGTCCAAAATTGCAATTTTTTTTACGCCTTCTGCGGCAAGCCCTATGGAGAATTTCGCTTTTCCCTGTGTATAGACCCATGTATTGGCTCCTTCATTGTAGTCGATTGAGCCGCCTATTATATCCTTCAATATGTTCCGACTCTCAGCAAAAGGAGCGTAATTCTTCCCCTTCATAGTCGGTATGGAGATTGCATTTACGAGATCCAGATACGTATCGTCAAAACCAAAATCAGAATATTGCCCACGGCTCTTGCGTATTATATTGAAAAGCGAAACAACTTCCTTTTCAGGGATATAAACAGAATTGCTTTCACGCGTAGCGCAGGAGTTGGAAACAGACGAAATGGATTTTACAGTACTGTCGCCAAAACCGTATGAGAACACCCCCTCATCCAACACCAATTTGCATTCCAATCCGCCTGTAGAAGATTTTTTCACCAAATCACCGACAGCATTTGGCTGGAACGTCCAATACAACTTGTCAAACAATATCTGTGCTGAAGTTCTATTATCTTTTCCCCTTCCAAAAGCTTCTATCGTTTTCATAGCAGTATAAATAGACTTCAAGATGAATGACTTTCCACATCCATTTTCACCTATCACAAGGTTTATGAATCCTAAATTCTTCCATTGAATTTCGCTGTGTATACCATAATTCTTTAAATACAGAGATTGAATCATACTCTCTCCTCTAAACAAAAATCACTTCACTATCAGCGAATAAATCCTGTCCAAGTCCTCTTTGGAGAAATAGTCGATTTCGATTTTTCCCTTTTCGAGAGAGCCGTTCAGGACGACCTTGGTGCCGAGAGCCTCGATGAATTTCTGCTCGATTTCGGCGATTGTCGGATCCTTCGCGGCGGACACCGCGTTTTTCTGCGGCTGGAATTTGCGCGCGCCTCCGTTGTTCAGCTCTGCGGCCATCTCCTCGGCTTTGCGGACGACCATTCCGGTGTCTATTATCTTGTTGAAAAGCACACGGCGGTCGGCAGAATCCTTCACAGCGAGAAGGGCGCGGGCGTGGCCTGCGGTGAGCTTTCCCTCCACAAGCGCGTCCTGCATGTCCTCCGGGAGTTTCAAGAGGCGGATTGCGTTCGCCACGGTCGAGCGGTTCTTTCCGACGCGCACGGCTATCTGGTCCTGACTCAATCCGGAAATCTGCATGAGCTTGTAGTAGGCCTTCGCCTCCTCGATGTCGTTCAAGTCCGCGCGCTGGATGTTCTCGATGAGAGCGATTTCGAGTTTTTCCTGGTCGCTCTCGAATTTTCCGATTCGGACAGGGACTTTCGACAATCCCACGATTTTGGCCGCGCGGGTCCTCCTCTCGCCCGAGATTATGTAGAAGCTTCCGTCATGCGCGTCCTCAATCTCTATCGGCTGGTGGATTCCGTGCTCGCGTATCGATTCGGCAAGCTCGTTCAGCTTCTCCTCATCGAATTCCGTCCTCGGCTGCTGAGGATTCGGCTTCAATAGCTCCACGTCCACGAAAAGCTGCCCGAATTCGTCAGAGGAGATGCCGGCGGGAAGCGCAGACGATTTTGCACTCAACGAATGAGGTGAACCTGCCGCCTCCATAGCATCCACCCCGTTTTTCTGGGCGGATGCGGATTCGGAAACTATGTCGAATGAAACGCTTTCCGCCTCGGTCCGCGCGTCCGAAACGGAATCGGAAGGACTCGCGGGCTGGAAAGCGGATGCGGGAACCGAAGAAGGAGCCTCGACTTTCGGCTGTGATTTTTGCTCGTTTCTGTAAAGGGCGTTGACTCCGCCGCCACCAAGTCCACGTTTCTTAGCCACGGTTCATCACCTCTATCGCAAGCTGCTTGTAGCTTTTCGCGCCGACGCAGTTGGGGTCGTAGTCGCATATCGCCTGGCCATAGGACGGAGCCTCTGAAAGGCGGACGTTCCTCGGAATCATCGTGTTGAAGACATCCTCTCCGTACTTTTCCTTTACAAGTTTCACGACATCCTTCGCGAGAGTCGTCTTTCCGTACATCGTGAAGAAAATCCCCCCGATTTTGAGGTTGGGGTTTATAGATTTCTGGACCTGCTCCACAGTCTGGAGGAGAAGGGAAAGTCCTTCCAACGCGAAATACTCGCACTGCATCGGCACGAGAATCGCGTCGGACGCGGCGAGTCCGTTCAGCGTCAAAAGACCGAGAGACGGCGGGCAGTCTATCAAAATGTAGTCGTATGTTTTTCTGAAAGGGTCGAGGGCGTTCTTCAAGAAAAATTCCCTGTTGTCCTGGTCGACAAGCTCAATCGCGGCGCCGGACAAATCAATCGAAGCGCAGATTGCGTCGAGGTTCTTCACGGCGGTGTGCTTCACGCACTCGTTCGCGGGAGTCAAGTCGGCGAGAAGTTCGTAGATTGTCGGCTTGTCCTTGGTCACACCGATTCCGCTCGACATGTTCCCCTGGGAGTCGAAATCGACAAGAAGGACTTTTTTTCCAGCAAGCGCCATGTACGCGCCTATGTTTATGGCGGATGTCGTTTTTCCGACACCGCCCTTCTGATTGACAAATACGTATATCTTTCCCATGCCGTCTACTTTATCAGATAATCGGACTCTGTGAAACAGTTGTGAAACAGTTCTATCCCCAAACGAATTTAAATGAGGTTGGCGAAGACGGACATTAGGACGACGGTCATCAAGCCGCAGACGGCAATCGAAAGTCCGCTCATCGCCCCCTCGACTTCCCCTATCTGCAGCGCCTTGGTCGTGCCGAGAGCGTGGCTGCAGGTTCCGATGGCGACACCCTTCGCCACCGGGTCGGTCACCCGGAAAAGGCGCAGAATCTGCTCGCAGAAAGTGTTCCCCGTGATTCCCGCCACGCAAATCGAGCCGACAGTGATTCCGACGATTCCGCCGTACTGGTCCGAAAGAGCGATTCCAATCGCGGTCGTGATTGATTTTGGGAGAAGAGAGACGTATTCAACGTGCGAGATTTTGAAGCAGAGGCAGCAGACGAAGACCATCGAAAGGTTCGCGAGAGTGCCAACGAAGATTCCTCCGATTATGGCCGGCCAGTTGTCCTTGAGCTTCTGGAACTGCTCGTAGAGCGGAATCGCCAGGCAGACGGTCACGGGAGTGAGGAAGAACGAGAGGATTCTCGTGCTTTCATCGTATTTTTTTATGTTGATTTTGAAGAATGCCACGAAGGCTATGGATAAAACTATCGCCACGAGCATCGGATTGAAAATCGCAAGCTTGAACTTTCTCTTCAGCAAGCCTCCGAATGCGTAGGTCACCAAGGTCAGGATAATTCCCAAACAGGATGACGACTCAAAAAACACTTTCACAGATTCCATTGCGCTTTCCATTTTTCACATTCTCCCCTCTTCTGGATTTTTCTTTTTGCTCGTCAGGCGGATTATTATCTGCGTGGCCCAGCCGGAAACGACCATGACCACGAACGTCGAAAGCACCCCAAGCAAGAGGAAGAAATGCCAGTGCGACTTCAAGACCTCGATGTTGGCGAGGAGGGCGATTGCCGGCGATATGAAGAAAATCGGCATGACGCCAAGAAGAAAATCCCCGGTCTCTTTCACTGCGGAAACCGGGCATATCTTGAAGTGAAGCGCGAAGAACATCAGCACAAGCCCGTAAATCGAAGCGGGAATCGGAAGCGGAATCAGAAAGTTCAACGCTTCGCCAATCAACGAAAACAATGCGATTAAAAAGAACTGTTTGATAAATTTCATGCAGGAAATCTTAGAACTTAATGCGAATTGTGTTAATCTACAAAAATCAATTCAATGCTAAAAACAGGAGAAAAAAAATGGCAAAGAAAATCGATGTAAAATCTTATCTTTATGCAATCGGAATGGCTCTGGTCGTAATCGGCTGCTTCCTTCCGCTCGTCTCGACAAGGCTCGGCAGCAGCTCAAGCGCGTTCAGCATCATCACGAAGGGCAGCGGCAGCGGAGTCGTGAGGGTCGGAGCGATTCTCGCCATGCTCGGAGCCGTGGCGGGTGTCGCGCTCACGTTCGTCAAGGGCAAGATGTACAAGCTCATCGCTTTGGTCGTGTCGATTCTTGGCGGACTCTACGTCTTCGTGAACTATTTGAACCAGAGCGGAGCCGTAAAAGGAATCGCAAAATTCGCGGCAAAAGCTTCCGGAGCCACACCGGGAATCGGCGTCCTCCTCATCGTAGTCGGCTGGATTGTCGCGCTTTTGGGATTCTTCTTCACAAGAGAGAGATAATCGAATAAAAATTCAAATAGGAAAATGGCAATGGAAAATTCTAACAATAGAAGAAGAGTCGTCATCACGGGAATGGGGGCTGTCTCGCCTGTGGGGAACACGGTGGAGGAGACTTGGGAGAGCGTCAAGAGCGGAAAATGCGGAATCTCAAAGATAACGCTTTTCGACCCTTCCCGCCTTTCGGTGAAGATTGCGGGAGAAGTGAAAAATTTCGACATTGAACGCTACGGGCTTGAGAAGAAGGTGCTCAGGCAGAAGGCGAGATTCACGCAGCTCTGTCTTGGAGCGTCGGCGCAGGCCGTGTCGGATTCAGGCTATTCAGCGGAGAAGCTCGGCGGCGAAAGATGCGGAGTCGCGGTCGGCTGCTGTCTCGGCGGACTCGACGTGATGGCGGAGGCGTTCGCGAAAGTGGACGACCCGAACGCGGGCCCAGACAGGATGCCGCCACTCACAACCCCGATGATGATAACGAACGAAGCCGCGGCGAACGTCTGCATCCAGTTCGGCATCAAGGGCTTCGGCTGGGCTTTGAACACGGCGTGCGCATCAGGCTCGGACGCGCTCGGACTCGCCTTGGACATGATTCGCTCCGGCCGCGTGGACATGTGCCTTGCCGGAGGAACTGAATCCGCGATAACGGAATTCTCAATCGCCTCTTTCATAAAGCTCCACGCCCTCGCCACGAAGTTCAACGACTGTCCGGAAAAGGCTTCCCGCCCGTTCGACAAGGACAGGGACGGATTCGTCATGGCGGAAGGCAGCGCGATGTTCATGATTGAGGAACTTGAGCACGCGAAAAAGCGCGGCGCGAAAATCTACGCTGAACTTGCAGGATTCGGAACGAGCAACGACGCATACCACATAACCGCGCCACTCAAGGACGGAAGCGGAGCGGCGCAGGCCGTGAAGGCGGCTCTGGAGGATGCCGGAATCAGGGGCGAGGAAGTCCAGTACTACAACGCCCACGGAACATCGACCCACGCCAACGACTCCGGCGAGACCGCCATGCTCAAACTCGTATTCGGCGACCACGCCAAAAAGCTCAAGATTTCTTCCACGAAATCCATGACCGGCCACCTCGTCGGAGCGGCAGGAGCAATCGAGGCCCTTTTCTGCGTGAAAGCGATAAACGACAGCTTCATTCCGCCCACAATCAACCTTGAAAACCCGGACACGGAAGGCGGCTGCGACCTCGACTACACGCCGAACAAGGGCGTGGGCGCGGAAGTGAGGGCTGCGGTCTCGGCATCCCTCGGATTCGGCGGCCACAACGGCTGCGTCGTAATCAAGAAGTTCGAGGAGTAGGTTGAATGTCGAGTTGATGAAAATTGCAAATGTGGAAACAAGCTTCCACCTTGCATTCGTAAAACTCGATATTTGACCAATTAAACAAAAAAAACGGATTTGCCCACTTTTGAACATTCTTGGACAAATCCGTTTTGGAAATCACTCTATTTTCACATCAAAGATTTTTATATCAACACCACCATGCCCATCAATATCACCACTGTTGACATAATGATTTTCAACACTTAGCGAAGTCGGGTATGAGCTGTTTTCAAGAAAAGTTGCGGAATAAGTTATTCCTATCAGAAAATCATCAAGCGTACTGTGGTTCTCATAGCAGTTTTCAAAATATTCATAGATTTCAGCAATCGAAGAAAACCTTCCAGTTGTGGAAGTCTCAGCAGCATTGGACTCTTCGTCCTCCACCGTGACATCTCCGTTTGAAACATGGGCCACAATGGGCGCCATCGAATCTCCCAGACCGAACCTGTACGAAAAAGAATAAGACGCAGGCTCATTCCATGCGTTTTTCTTCTCCGTGAAAAGTTCATAATCAGGAAATCTTATCCCCCGAAGCGACTCGTATTCATCGATTTCGGTGTCGTCATCGCAGGCAAGAAAAGAAAATCCAATCGCGAGGAGTGAAACAATAAATGAAACTGACTTTTTTCTTAAAAATTTCATAAAAAAAATCCTTTTTACATATAGTAACACCGTAAGCAACTTTTTTGCAAACAAAAAAAACGGATTTGTCCAGTTTGAAACATTCTTGGACAAATCCGTTTAAAAAAAATGCCTTTTTTATCAATTCTCCACAAAGCCCCTCGACCAGTGCCAGACGGGCTTCGCGAGTTTGTACGAGAACGGCTGGACACGCTCGAAGTCCGGAAGCCACTCCGTGTCGGGACACAAGTCCTGGTAGAAAAGATAGTCGAAGTCGTATGCCTCAATCAAATCCTTCAAGTCAGCGTCCTCGCTCTCGTTCACGAGCCTGTTCTCAATCACGGAGAGGGCCTTTTTGCGCCGTTCAAGCTCCTCCTCCGTCCCCTTGAACGGAACCGGCGTGTACTGCGACATGAGCGAGATTATCGCCTTTCCGTCGACTTTCTCATGCAGCCAGTCAAGCACGTCGGCGGTCTCGAAGAATTTTCCAGGAAGGAAAAGGTGCCGGACAATCACGCCGTTCTCGATTTTCTCTTTCTTGGCGGAAGGATTTGCAGAATCAGCCACTTCCACTATTTTGAGAGGATTTTTGGAAATCATGTACTCAATCGCTTTTTTGGCGACATCTGGATAGTCGGAAGCGGCGCAGAGGCTTTTTGAAAGCTCGGAAGAGAGAGTCTTGAGGTCTGGAAGATAAATAGAAACAAGCCCTTCGAGCATTTTGAGGCTCTCCACGGAATCGTAGCCGCTGGAATTCCAGCACACGGGAATGGAAAGACCGCGCTTTTTCGCAAGGGAAAGCCCCTCCGCTACGGCCGGCACATGGTGGCTTCCCGTCACGATGTTGATGTTCTCCGCGCCAATCGCCTCAAGTTTCAGGCAGATGTCGGCGAATTCTTCTATTGATACGGTCTTTCCCATGCCCTGCTGTGAAATCTGGTAGTTCTGGCAGAACGCGCAGCGGAGATTGCAGCCAGTCAAGAAAATCGTGCCGCTGCCCCCGTTCACCGTCAAAAGAGGCTCCTCGCCGAAGTGCAGGCAGGCCACGGCGACACGGATTCCGCTCGGCTCCATGCAAAAACCGAATTTTCTCTCGGAAAGAGGCGTGGAAGAATCCCAGCCGCTCCGCTCCACTCCGCAGTTTCTCGGACACAGGCGGCAGTTTGAATAGATATCGTTTTTCAATTTCGGACTCGGTTACAACGCGCCTTTCTCAAGAATCACGCTCATCATGTTCTGCAAAGCGTTCAAGTCGATTGTCTCCGCCTCGAAATTCACGAAGTCGCGGAGGTTTTCCCAGTCGTCGGCGGTCAAAACGTCGAGCGTCTCCGAAACGTCGTTGTTGACGAACGAGTGGAACGCCTTGATTTTGTCCAGGTTCGCCTCGCTCGGCTCGTTCGCCAAATCCTCGCTTTCGAGGACGTATGTGTTGAACCAATACTCGCTAATCTGGCGGGCGACACCCGGCACATCACGGTTGTAGGTCTCGAAGAGCTTGCAGATTGACTCGCACGCCCTTCTTCCGTCGTAGTGGCCGCCGTTGTTCGCGCGGTCGTATTTGATAGCCTTCTGAATGTCCGAATAAAATTTCTCGATAGTAGTCATGGAAAAGATTATAGAGCAAACATAAGGTTTATGGAATTTTGGACCTAGAACTTGAATCCGTCGATTTTGCTCGCGATGTTCTGAACGGCTTCGGCTGTCTCGTCGGACGTGTCCAAAAGGTCGTTCTTGATGTCGAGGACAGTCCTCGTGACTTCAAGGGCCTTGGAAAGCGACTCCTTCGTGCTGGCGGTCTGCTCGTTGAGAGAGCGCACTTCCCGCAGAATCGCCTTGTTCCCCTCCTGCATCTGCACCGAAGCGGATTTGACTTCCGATGTCGTGTCCGCAAGCGAGCGAAGGGCCTCGATGATTTGCTGCGACCCGGACGACTGCTCCGCCATGGCGTTCTTTATCGAAACGACGAGCTGGGCAGTCTCATCCATCATCTTTCCGGTCTCGGCATAGACTGAATCGGCAACGGCGGAGGAAGAGACAATCGAAACAATCAAATTCCTGATGTTCTCGATTTGGGATTTTATGCTGTTGGACTGGACGGACGAATCCTCGGCCAGTTTCCTGATTTCGTCGGCGACAACGGCGAACCCCTTTCCAGCCTCCCCGGCGTGGGCGGCCTCTATCGCGGCGTTCATGGCCAAAAGGTTCGTCTGCTCGGCGATGTTGGAGATTATCATGTTCGCTTCGTCCAAGCTCTGCGACTGCTGCTCGACATCAGCTATTTTCCTTGAAACCTCGCCGCTAGTCTCGATTCCCTTCTGAGTGTTGTCCTTGAGTTTGTCGAACGCGTCCGACATGTTCTCGCTTGATTTCGTCACGGAACGAATGTTGCCAATCATCTGCTCGACGGCGGAAGAAGCCTCGGCAGAGGCGGCGGACTGCCTCTCCACCAGACGCTCCAGGTTCTCTATCGACATCGAAATCTTCTCGATAGAGCCGGAAGTCTCCTCCACGCTCGCTTCCTGCTGCCGCATCTGGCTTGTCACCGCATCGATGTCCCCGGTGAGAGCGGAAATCGCGCGGTCGGTCGAATCCACGCTTGCCCTGAGGTTCGATGAAGTCTGCGTCATCGCGTCCTTGGAACCGGCGATGTCCTTTATGAGCGACTGCAAATTCTGAATGAAAAGGTTGAAGCTTCTCGTAATCTGCCCAATTTCGTTGTTCTTCACTTCCTCAAGCCGCACCGTCAAATCAGCGTTTCCTGTGGAAATCCTGTGGAATTCCTTGTTCAACGCCTTGAGCGGCCTGAAGCTCACCACGAGGAGGAGGACCGTCACTGCGATAATTAGGGCCAAAGCTAGGAAATTCGACACGAGAAGCGAACGGACGAGTCCCGAAGCTGAAGAATTTATCGTGGAAAGAGGAACGAGCACGGCAAGATTCCAAGAAGTCCCCGAAACCTGCTTGAAGAAGACCTCGTACGGTTTTCCATTGAGCTTCACTCGGCCGCCCCCCTCCTTCTCCCCGCTCAGAACCTCCCTGAATTTTTCCGGCACCGACATTCCAGGCGTGTCCTCGATTCTCTTTGAAAGGCTGTAGGAAATCTCAGGAGCGCATATGTAGAGCCTGTCCTTCGTGAGCAGGACCGCGTAGCCTTCCGGGGAATCCTCGGCTCCGCCCTTTATGCCCTTGATTCCATCGTTGACGTAGCTGACAGGAGTGAACCCCACGAAACAACCGATATGCGTCTTTCCGTCATCCATTTTCGGCTCGGAGGCCTTGCAGATTGGAACGATTCCGTTCTCGAAATTCGTACCCTCCGGATCCGAATAAAGCTGGGACAGATTCTCGCCCTTCATGCGCTTGAAATAATTCTCTTCGGCGATGCTCTCCACCCTTCCGTCGTCGTAGTAGCAGAGGGCCGTCCCGTAGTCGACATACGCGACGTTCCTGAAATTCTTCTGCCTGTTCTTCGCCCTCTTCATGAGCATGGCCTGGATTTCAGAAGGGTCCCTGGAATTCAGCCCCACATCGTCGAGCATCGTGTAGCTGCGAAGCTGCTGCATCTGGATGTTGTTCCTGTACTGCGTAGCGACGACAATCTGCTTCAACAGCTCCTTCGCGTCCTTCACGACCATGGCGTAGGAGTCCTTCCTCAAATTGTTCACACAGAACAACGCCGACACAGAAACGAGCAGCGCGATTACGACTCCAATTTTCCAACTGAGGCTGAAAACCAAACTCTTCTTTTTCATAACCCACCTGTTTTTACATTTGAAAACGAGAAAATCCCGAAAATACAGACTTCCGAGCGTTTTCATTCTATCACTACTACAAAATAATCGACATTTTTTTTCAAAAATCGGACAACCTTTCTAGAAGTTTTTTCCTTGACTTCTGTTTTGAGTGAATTTATACTTCTCATTATGGACTTAAAAACTGTTTTAACACCTGATACTGTTGAGCTTCATCTCAAAGGTAAGACAAAAGAAGAAATTATCGATGAGATGTTGGATATCCTTATCAAGGCTGGAAAAGTAGCTGACAAAGCTATAGCGCGTGAGTGTGTGCTGGATCGCGAGAGAAAGATGTCAACTGGTATGAAGCACGGCATCGCAATTCCTCACGGAAAAACAGACACTGTCGCAGATTTGGTTGCATGTATTGGTATCTCTGACAACCCGGTCTCTTTCGACTCGCTTGATCAGGAGCCTTGCCGCATTTTCATCATGACGCTTTCGCCTATCAACAAAACTGGGCCTCATCTCCAGTTCTTGGCAGAAGTTTCCCTTCTCTTCAAGAGCGCGGAAAAACGGGCGCAGATTTTGAACACGCAGGACAAAGCCGAAGTAATCAAGATATTGACAGAATAGGCTTGCGATTTCCGTCAATTTTGGAAAACCTCTGCACTTCATACAAAGCAGGGGTTTTTTGATTTTAAAGACACACAAGGAAGAACAAATGAAACTTGAAAGACTTTTTGAAGTCAAGGACTCGAAACTCTACAAAATCGGGGAGAATGCCGAATACAAGCCGGAAGTGCGCGCCGTCAAGTGGAGCGACGTGGAAGGCAACCCGGAGGAATACAACGAGGAATTTCTCGCCAAGCTGAGGGACGAGCTGAAAGCACTGGAGGAAAAGGGCGGCTTCGTCTTGATTGAGCCGCTCTTCGACAAAAGCGCGGACGCGCAGCAGTTCACGGCGGCGATGAAGCACACCGCAAGGCGCATAAAGGACTGCGTTTCGGTAATCGGATTCGCCATACCGGAGGAAATTTCGGGAGAAAGCGAAAGGGCGTTTTATATTGAAGAGATGAGCGCGAAGCACAAGCATTATTGCTTCTTCTCAAAGAAGGCTCTCGGAAGCGACATCGCCGTGTATTAGTCGTTTTAACAAAAATGGAGATTATGGAGATTTTGCGAAATAACGCAAAGGTTTCAATAAAACTTCATTATATTCAAAGATTTGTTGAACAAAGTTCTCATTTGTGAAATGATTGTGGCATGAACTCTTACAAACTGAAATCCCTTCTCGGGACGTTGTTCTTTTGCGGGCTTTTCCTTGCCCTCTGCTACATCGTCATAAAGTACGTTCCGGGAAAAACAGACTCAGCGAAGATTTGTTCGGAACAGGCGGAATTCAAATCTTTGCATTCAAAACTTGAGAACCCCAGGCTCTTCCTCACCCAAAAATTCTTGGACGAGAAGAGGCAGGTGTCTGCAACCGAAATTGAAAAAGACGAGGCTGAAAAAAAAGCCGACGAAAAAATCGAAATCGCCATCGACTTGGGCGAAGAAGAGCCGGAACCGGATTTTCTTTCGATGCTGCAGACGCCAGAATTCAAAGACGGTCTGGCCGCGCTCCTGACGGAAAGCAGGGACGAGCAGATTGAACAGCCCGCGAAAAAGGCGGCGCCGCAAAAGAAAAAGAAAGAAGACTTCAGCACACTTTCGCTCGCGCAGAATTCGCTTTCCGCCACAGCCTTTGCTGAAACGCTCGGAATGCCGGGCACGCAGATTTTCAATTCGGCAAGCTTCGAACTTGCATATTCGAACGCGAAAGTCGACAACAAGGCAGGCTACAACGAGGACTACTCGCCGGTCGAGGACAGCTGCCTGGCACTTTACAGGCAGCAGCAGTCGCGCCCGGCAGTGGAATGGTTCTTCTCGCACATAACGAACAACAGGGAAGTCGCCCAGGCAATCCTTGAGAACGCCGACAAGAACGGAATATCGCCCACCCTCGCCTTCGCGCTCGCATACGTCGAAAGCCGCTACAAGGCCACGGCCGTGAACCACAACGCGAACGAATCTGTCGACAGGGGGCTTTTCCAGCTGAACAGCAAGACCTTCCCGAAGCTGACCGAATCGGACTTCTTCAATCCGAGGACAAGCGCGAAATACGGCATGAAGCACCTGCGCTACTGCCTCGACATTGCCGGCAACGAACTGACCGCGCTCGCAATCTACAACGCCGGAACCTACCGGGTCAAGACGAACAACACACCGGAGCAGACTCTCAAGTACGTCGCGAAAATCTCGCGCTACAAGAAAAGCCTGGACAGCCAATTCTCCACGGAAGTCCTCGCATTCTACAGCACAGACGCCCGCACAAAAGCCCTCGCCATGCTGACAAACTAAAAAAAGACAGACTCCGTGTTCAGAACGCTGCGCGTTCTGAGTAGTTTCGCCACAATCGCAAAGCTTCTTCAACCAGTGTCGCGAAACTCCGTGTTCAGAACGCGCAGCGTTCTGAGTAGTTTCGCTACAATCGCAATATTTTTTTTCCAACCAGTTTCGCGAAACTACCTCCACCCATCGTATTTTTCGCACTCAAGTATCTTCCGCGCGTTCGCGACTCGCTCCTCGGAAGGCGACTCGACATCCTTGAGGGCGTAATCGATTCCCAAATCCTTGTATTTCGTTATCGCAAGCCCGTGGTAAGGCAGAATCTCCACGCGCTGGACATTGTGGAGCGTCCTGATGAAGTCGCGCGTCTTCTCCAGGTACTCGTCGTTGTCGGTGATGCCGGGAACGAGGACATGGCGAATCCAAATCGGCTTTTTTATTTCGTCGAGATAGCGGAACATGTCGATTATGTTCTTTCCGCTCCTGCCCGTGAGTTTCTTGTGCTCCTCCTCGTCGATGTGCTTGATGTCGACCAGAAGAATGTCGGTCACCTTCATGAGCCTCTGGAATTTCTCGAACCACTCGCCTTCCCTTGTGAACGGCTCGCCGGCAGTGTCGATGCAGGTGTTTATCCCCTTCTCCTTAGCCTTCTCGAATAACTCAATCAAAAAATCAATCTGCACAAGCGGCTCGCCACCGGAGACTGTTATTCCGCCCTTCTTCCCCCAATAGGACTTGCAGGCAAGGGCCTCGTTCAATATCTCGTCCGTCTCCATCTGCTTGCCCTTCATCAAATCCCACGTGTCTGGATTGTGGCAGTACTTGCAACGCAAACGGCATCCCGTCGTGAAAACGATGAAGCGGCTTCCCGGTCCATCCGCGCACCCGAACGACTCAAGTTGGTGAATATATCCTTTCATATCTGTACCTCGCGTTGTATTCTACCATAAAAGCGGATTTTGAACTTGAGCAGGAACAGGAGGAAAAAGCGCACACACAAAATTGCAATTGTCCTTTCAAAAAAAAGCATTTATATTTTGACCATGGGTAAAAAGGATTCGGCAGAAAAGCTACTTGAAGCGCACAACGACGTGTTTGCGGATATCGTGAATGCTCTTTTGTTTGGTGGAGAACAGATTGTGAAAGAAGATTCTTTAACAGACGCCCAGCCTTTCTCTTCGTTCAAAGCGACCGGCGACACAAGGCTGCAGGAAAGAGATGTCGCGAAATACTGGAACGAGGACTGCATACGAATAGGCTTCTGCGGAATCGAGAACCAAACAGCCCAGGACAGGGATATGGCACTGCGGGTAATAAGCTACGATGGAGCCGCATACCGCTCTCAGCTTTCCGAAAAACCGCAGAACAAGAACAAGTCAGGAGAGACGGTTCGCTACCCTGTAGTGACACTCGTCCTGTATTTCGGCACAGAACACCGCTGGAGCGCGGCAAAGTCGCTTCACGAACGACTTTCAATAAACGACAGACTCCTGCCGTTCGTCAGCGACTACAAGATGAATCTATTCGAGCTTGCGTGGCTTTCGAATGAACAGATATCCGCATTTAAAAGTGATTTCCGAGAAGTTGTCGAATACCTGCGCTCGTGCCGCATGCACACCAGATATGAAGGGTCGGAGCGCGAGCTTCAGCACATCACGGAAATGCTAGAGTTGTTCCGAGCAATTTCAGGTGATGAGTCATTCAAGACGATAGAAAATGAGATTTTGAACACGAAAAAAGAGAAAGGAGGCATAAAAATGTACGACGTATTTCGGGCAGTAAAAGACGAAGGCATCGCTCTCGGCCGAAACGAAGGCATCGCTCTCGGTCGAAACGAAGAGCGCACATCGCTTCTTTCGTTGTTCGCGGCGTTGTATGCGGAGGGCAGAGCGGACGACGTGCGGAGGGCGACAAGCGATCAGGCATATTTGCAAACGCTCATGGACGAATACAAGAAATGACCCACGCGCAAAAAAAGGGCGGTCAAAAATTCTTCGACCGCCCTTTTCCATCCGCCACTTCAATCAGAGGAAAGCAAGACTAGTATGTGTACTTCCAAGAAACCGGGAGAGCGAACTCTGTGTATCCGTAGTCTGAGTCCGTGCAAGACTGGAGAATGAGACCGCCAGCGAGAGTGTGGTGGTCGTTCAAAGCGAACACAATCTTCGGATAGATTCCGAATGTCGGGTCGAGGTCACGCCACTTTGCTTTTGAAGCATTCCATACAGTCTCGTCGCCAAAGTCGAAGAGTGCCAAGCCCTTGATGTCCAATGTGAGCTTGTCTGTGAGTCCAAGAGCGAAGTCTACAGCAGTGTAGAAGTCGTATGCACCCTGTCCAATGTGAACTCCCTTATACCAACTGTCGGCATATTTATAATCTGCATCAAGATTGAAGGCAGCATCAGCTCCAATAGTGAAACTTCCCGCATCATAAGTTACACCAGCTGAAAGGATGTTTTTTCCATAGATTCCCTCAGCAGGCAAGAACGAAACCCAATCTTCATTTTCACCATCCCAATAGCTATAAGGAGAAACGAATGTCACGTTTCCAAGTCCTGCGTCTCCGTCATCAGAGTGAGTGAATCCAACATTGATTACGAGCTTGTCGATGGCCTTGATAGAAGCATAGACACCAACCTGCAAGTGGTCATCTGTTCCGATGTGGCGGATAGAACCACCAATCGCGAACGGGTCAGAAGTGTAGTCGACACCGAGTGCGATTTCGTAAGCGTCTGTGTCATTGTCGCTAAACCAACGGGCTGGAACATCAAATCCAGCTCCGAAAGAAAGACCTTCAACAGGGCGGATAAGAACGGCGAAACCGTTTGTGCTGTAGTTACCAGCGTTGATATTGTCATCGAGAACTGGGAGATAAGAACCCTCTGTGTAAAGTTCATCAGAGAATCCGAATCCAACAACCTTAAAAGGATTGAATTCAACATACCAGTCGGCATCCCACTCGCTGATGATGAACGGCTCATCGTCGTCGTCGTTCCAAGTTCCGTTCGGGTCAGTAAGTGAAAGCGTTGCATCAACTCCAACTTTTACAATGTCGCCATCATAGTCGGCAGTGACGTTCTCATCGATTCCTGCAAAGGCTGTGTGAGAATCTTTGTCGCTGTCTTTTGGCGCGATGTGATGAACAATGTCTGACGACAATTCATTCGTGAACTCGATCTGCTTTTTCTTGTCGGCTGCGAAAGCGGCTGAAGAAAGCGCTGCGGCTGCGAGGGCCGCGAAAACGATTTTTTTCATGTTTTTCTCCTATTAAAACATAAGTGTTTTCTTAGAAAATTTCGCAAAGGGTGCGTTTTTTCGCATCCGTTTGCAAAAACAAGAAAAACATATCAAAAATGTTAGGATTTTGTCAAATTCATATTTTCTCATTTGGCGAATTTATTTTTTTTGCAAATTCCAAATGGACTGTTGACCCGAAGCAGGCCTGACGATAGATTATATGAAAGCGGTGTTTCCCAGCCAAAAATGGGAACGAAAAAAGCGGTGTTTCCCAGCCAGAAAAGGGAACGAAAAAGGGCGGATATTCCGCCCATTTTTTTTAGGGTAGAACAGTGAAATTTTATCATATAAAATCTGGTAAATATTTCTTGGAGGCAAAAATGACGACACTCGACTTGATAAAAAAGTGCAGGACGTACAGGAGATTCGAGCAGAAGGCGATTTCCGACGAGGCAATCAACGAGATTCTGGAGGCTGCGCGGTACACGGCAAGCGGAAGAAACGCACAGCCGTTGGAATTCATCGTGGCGAAATCGAAGGAGGCGGTGGAGAAAATTTTTCCGCTCACGAAATGGGCGGGAGCCTTGCCGCCGGAGCTTGGAACGCCGAAAGAGGGCGAGAGGCCGGTGCTCTACATCGCGGTCATAATCAACACGGAAATCAACAAGAACGCCGACACTGACGCGGGTCTCGCGCTCCAGTCGATGTCGCTCGCCGCGATGGACAAGGGAATCGGACGCTGCATCCTCGGAGCCATCGACAGGCCGAAACTCTCGGAAATGTTCGCGCTGCCGGAGACGAAGAAAATACACACGCTCGTTGCGTTCGGCTATCCATCGCACGAATCCACAATCGAGGACTTCAACGGAGAGACCGCCTACCACCTGGACGACAAGAAAAACTACATCGTCCCAAAAAGAAAGCTTGAGGACATCGTGAGGACAATCTAAGCCTTCAACTCTAGACATCTTCAAAAACGACAAAAGCCCCCGGACAAATCCAGCACGATTCATCCGGGGGCTTTTTCATCGGCAATCAAAGCTGACTGCCGATTTTTATTTGGGCGAAAGTCGAGTTTTCACAGAGCAATGGCAGAAACGAGCGGAAGCGGGGTTCCGTCCATCAAAACACTCAGCCACCGCGAAGCGGTACTGCCGTTTTGATGGGCGGGTTCCCGCTGGGAGCGCGTTTCTGCAACTACGATATGCAGAAACTCGACATTCGACCTATTTTTCCCAAAAGTGGGAATCAATCAATTACAAAGCTGCGTGGCAAGTACGAGCGATGACGTCGTCCTGCTGCTCTTTTGTAAGGTTGATGAAGCGCACAGCGTATCCAGAAACGCGGACTGTGAAGTTGGCGTACTCCGGCTTCTCTGGGTGGGCCTGGCAGTCCTTGAGCTTCTCAACGCCGAAGACGTTGACGTTCAAGTGGTGGGCACCGGCGTGTCCAGACTCAGGTCCAACATCGAAGTATCCGTCGAGGACGTTCACCAAGTTGTCGATCTGCTCGCTCTTCTCGTGTCCGAGAGCTGACGGGTTGATTGTCTGAGTGTTTGAGATTCCGTCCAAAGCTTCCTCGTATGGAAGTTTCGCGACAGAGTTCAAAGACTTCACGAGACCCTTTGTCTCGGCACCGTATGACGGGTTGGCTCCCGGTGAGAATGGCTCGTGGGCCTTTCTTCCGTCAGGCATAGCGCCTGTAGCCTTTCCGTAGACGACGTTCGAAGTGATTGTGAGGATTGATGTAGAAGGCTCGGCATTGCGGTATGTCGGGTGCTTCCTGATCATTCCCATGAACGTGCGGAGGAGCCAGACTGCGATTTCATCGGCGCGGTCGTCGTCCTGTCCGTAGCGAGGGAAGTCTCCCTCGACAACGTAGTCGATGGCCTGGTTCTTGGCGACCTCAACGACCTTCACCTCTCCAGTCTTCTTGTCCTTCTGCTTGACTTCGACATCGCCGCGGATGACCTTGACCTTCGCGTACTTGATAGCAGAGAGAGAGTCGACGACGTGTGAGAATCCAGCGATACCGGTAGCGAACGTTCTCTTGACATTTGTGTCCTCGAGAGCGAGCTCCTCGGCCTCGTAGTAGTATTTGTCGTGCATGTAGTGGATGGCGTTCAAAGAGTTGACGTAGATGTCAGCGAGCCATTCGAGCATTGCGACGTACTTCTTCTCGACTTCCTTGTAGTTTGAAGCGTCGAGGACATCGGCAGTGATTGGCTGGTATGCAGGTCCGACCTGTTTTCCTTCCGCCAATCCGCCCTTCTCGTCGCGTCCACCGTTGATTGCGTAGAGCAAAGCCTTCGCGAGGTTGGCGCGGGCACCGAAGAACTGCATCTCTTTTCCAGTCTGTGTAGCGGAAACGCAGCAGCAGATTGAGTAGTCGTCACCCCAAACCGGGCGCATTACATCGTCGTTCTCGTACTGGATTGAAGAAGTGTCGATGGAAATCTTCGCGCAGTAGCGGCGGAAAGACTCAGGCAACCTCTTTGAGTAGAGGACTGTCATGTTCGGCTCTGGAGATGGTCCCATGTTCTCCAATGTGTGGAGGAAGCGGAAGTCGTTCTTCGTGACCATTGAGCGTCCGTCCTGTCCGAGACCGCCGACTTCGAGGGTCGCCCAAACCGGGTCTCCAGAGAAGAGGTTGTTGTAAGACTCGATGCGTGCGAAGCGGACCATGCGGGCCTTCATGACGAGGTGGTCGATGAGCTCCTGGGCCTGCGCCTCAGTGATTTTTCCAGCCTTCAAGTCGCGCTCGATGTAGATGTCGAGGAACGTAGAGACACGTCCGATAGACATGGCGGCACCGTTCTGAGTCTTGATGGCTCCGAGGTATCCGAAGTACAACCACTGGACAGCCTCTTTCGCAGTCGTGGCAGGCTTGGAGATGTCGAATCCGTAGATTTTGGCCATCTCTTTGAGTCCCTTGAGAGCCTTGATCTGCTCAGCGACCTCTTCCTTGAGACGGATGACTTCCTCTGTCATTGTTCCGTCGCCGATGTTGGCCTTGTCGGCTTCCTTGGCTTTGATAAGAGCGTCGATACCGTAAAGAGCAACGCGGCGGTAGTCTCCGACGATGCGTCCGCGTCCGTATGTGTCAGGCAAACCTGTCAAGATGTGTGAGTTGCGGACAGCGCGGATTTCCGGAGTGTAGACATCGAAAACCGCGTCAGAGTGTGTCTTGTGGTAGACAGTGAAAATCTTGTGGAGTTCTGGATCAGGAGTGTATCCGTACTGCTCGCAAGACTGCTCGGCCATCCTGATTCCACCGAACGGCATGAAAGCCCTCTTCAAAGGCTTGTCAGTCTGGAGACCGACGACCTGCTCCAAGTCCTTCAAAGCCGGGTCGATGTATCCGGCAGCGTGGGCTGTGAGGCCTGTGACAATTGAAGTGTCCATGTCGAGGACACCGATTCTCTCTTTTCCGTCTTTTCCGATTGACTTCTTGTTGTGCTCGGCCTTCTGCAACTCCTGCAACTTGTCGAAAAGTTTGTTGGTCGCGTCTGTCGGACCTGCGAGGAACTTCTCGTCTCCATCGTAAGGTGTGTAGTTGTTCTGGATAAAGTCGCGAACGTTGATTTCTTCTTTCCAAAGGCGTCCTTTGAATCCGTCCCAAGCTTCTGCCATAAAAATACTCCTTCCTGCATTTTTCGGAGCCTTGGCAAAGCATTGTCGACATCGATTCCGTCCGCATAAGACCGCGTGGACTCCATACTACGATGGAAACCCACGGGAAATTTGAAGATGGAAGAGGCTTGAGCCGAGAGAACGACCCAAAATCCTTTTGGATGCAGCAACATAGTTTCAACAAGGCTCGTATTTATGCAAGCAAATTAATTGATAACTACGGGATGGCGTTCACCATCCCACTGTTTATTCTGTCTTTAGTATATTCAAAAATCAACTTGTGTTTCAATTTGATTTTTGAACACACCCGATTTTTTACAAACTGACTTCAGACTCTCCTGGAGTCAGTTTGTAATCATTACAAAAATGAATATAGTACAAACAGACTGTTTTGTCAAACGGACATTCAGCCTATTTCAGCAGATTGTTCTTCTGGGCGAACTCCAAGCACTTTTCGTTCCACTCGCGTCCGCCCTTATTGTCGAAATCGGAAAGCCAATCCTTCCAGTTGTCAGGAGTCAAATTGCGCTTTCCGCGCACGAAATCCACAAGGCTTGTCTCCACGAATTTCTTCAAATCCGCGCTGGAGGCAGGAAGCTGATCCGCACCTACTCCGTTCGTCCAAGTCATTCCCCGCATCTCTTCAAGAACTTTGTACGCGCTCATCTTCTTTCCGTTGTTCGTCGTCCACTCTGGATATCGGGCTTCAAGCTCCTCGTCAGAATTGTAGAGGACGAGGTTCCGAAGCTGCAGGTACGGCATCATCTCCGGCTTCGAGTAAGCCTTCAATGGATCGGGGAGGTTTTCAACGCTGATTTTTCCGGCAGCGTCGCGGGTGTAGTTTTCGCCCTCGATTCCGTAGCCGAGCAGATGGTAGCCCTCGTCGCTGCTCATCCATTCCAGAAGCTCGGCGATTTTCGCGAGTTTCGGCTCGGCCTTCTTGGAGACGGCGAGGAGACGGTGGCCTGTCTCGGTGAAGATTCCGACAGACTTCTTTCCGCCAGGACCCACGGGCGCGTCGATGACAATCCACTCACCTTCCGGGTACGCATCGTCGAACGGCTTGTAGTTTGCCTCAAGTGCGAAAGCCGCGTTCTGCTCGCGCATGATTCCGAAGCGGCCGCTCTTCCACGCGTTCCTGAAATCGTCTTTTCCGTAAGCGTCCCAGTTCGGGTCGATGACTTTCGCCTCGATTATTTTTCTGATGAATTCAAGCGCGTCGTAATATTCCGGTTTGTATATCGAAAGTCCTGCCCTGTCTTTTTCAAGGCAGAAAGTCCCCGGAACGCCGAAAGCTCCGAAGAACGGCTGGAATTTTCGCCCCAATCCGTCCTCCTCCTTGCGAACCTCAAGGAACGCGCCGAAACCGAATGTGTCATCCTTTCCGTTTCCGTCAGGGTCCCTGAACGTGAAGTCCCTCATCACATCGAAGAATTCATCGATTGTCACAGGAACTTTCAGAGAAAGTTTGTCGAGCCAATCCTTCCTGATGAGGAGACCTTCGTTCTGGGCTACAGAACTTTGCTGAGCAAGCGCGTATGAATGCCCCTTCGTGTTGTAGACGTTTCTCGAATATTCGTCGTACATCTTGGCGGTCCTGTTCGGCATCATGTCGAACATGGACTCCACAGGCGCGACATCTTCGCTCTGTATCATCTTAGAAAGTGCCTCGCCCGTGGTGGAAAAGAGGTCGGGAAGTTTTCCGGACGAAGCCGCGTCGAGGATGAGCTTCGTCTGGTCGGCGGATTTCGCCGGAAGTGGAGTCAACTTCAGATTTATGCCAAGCTCTTTCTTGACCTTGTTGAAGACGACCCAATCGGAGGGTGGCGGACCGGCTTCAGAAAAGCTTGGGTTGTACCACACCTCGACCGTCGTCAATTCCGAATCAGAGTCATCGCACGAAACGAGCGATGCGCTGATGCAAAAAACTGCAAGAAATGCGACAAATTGCAACATTTTCAAAATATTCAACGTTTTTCTCATAATGAGGAAAACATGGCATATTTTTACATTGTTTTCAATTGAATTTGCAGTTTTTCAGCCATTGTTGATAAAAAACGGCAGATGCGCTCCGGAAAATCAAATTTTCCGCCACAGGTCTACTCCACGAACGAATTCGACTCTTCGACCTGGGTTACGCAAGCCTTCTCCCACTCCAAGCCGCCGAGCCTGTCGAACTCTGAAAGCCAAGAATTCCAGTTGTCGCGTGTGAGGTTGCGTTTTCCGACAGCGAATTCCATGAGGCTGGACTCGTAGAATTTCTTCAAATCGGCTGGAATCGAAGGAACTCCGACAGACTTCGCCCACGGCTTCTTCTGCATAGCACGGAGAAGGGTGAGCGCGCTCATCTGCCTGCCCATCTTTGTGTACCATGTCGGATAGCGGGCGGCAAGCTCGGCATCGCTTCCGTAGAAAACGAGATTGCGGAGCTGGAGCATCGGAGCCATTTCCTTTTTTGTGTAGGCAAAATCAGGATTGAGGAGATTCTTCGTCGAAATGTTTCCGTCGCCGTCTATCGTGTAGTTCACATCCTTGAGACCATAGGCGATGACGTTGTATCCGTCAGTGCTCATCCATTCAAGCAATCGCGCGATGTGCTCCATCTTGCCAAGCTCGGAAGCGCGTCTGGACACGGCGAACGTCCTGTACGACTGGGTGTAGCAGCCGACCGCGGATTTTCCGTCGGGTCCCACGGGCGGATCGATGAGCATCCACTCTCCGTTCGGGAAATTTTCGTCGAAAGGCTTGTAGTTCGATTCTAGAGCCAGCGCGGCGTTCTGCTCGCGCATGATTCCGAAACGACCGCTCTTCCACGCTTCCCTAAAGTCGTCCTTCTTGTACGCCTCCCAGTTCGGATCGATGAGTTTGTCGGCGACGATTTTCCTGACAAGCGTCATGGCGTCGTAGAACCCAGGTTTGTGCACGTTCAAGCCGATGTCGCTCTTCGACGCGTTGAAAGTGCCTGCCACACCGTAAGCTCCGAAGAAAGGAGAGAATCTGCGTCCAAGCCCGCCTTCATGGTTGTTGATTTCGATGAACGCGCCCAATCCGTAAGTGTCGTTCTTTCCATTTCCGTCAGGATCGTTGTAGGTGAAAGCGTGCATGACTGAAAGATACTCGTCCACAGTCTTCGGCGGCTGGAGTCCAAGCTTGTCCAGCCAGTCCTTCCTGATGAGGACACCCTCATTCCTGTCTATGGAACCGAGCTGACAAAGGCCGTATGTCAATCCGTCGAACTGTCCGGCCTTGCGCGCGCTCTCGTCGTATATCGTCGAAGAGCGGCGTGGCATCAACTCGAACATGCGGTCTACACGGGCGACCTTGTCCTCTTTCACGAGTTTCACGAGAGTCTCCCTGTTGCACATGAAGAAGTCCGGGAGGGCGTTCGCCTTGGAAGCCTGAGTGATGACCTCCGCCTGCTCGTCAGTCTTAGACGGAAGCGGCTTTGTCTTGAGCCTTATTCCGAGCTGGTCCTCTATTATTTTGTACCCGGGCCAATCGTCCGGCAAAGGAGCGTCCGCGCTGGTGTATGGGCTGTACCAAATTTCAAGATCGACAAGTCCGTCGTTTTTGTCAGCGGAGCAAGAGAAGAGCAGCGAAAGCGACGCGCACAAGAATGCCGCACCCGCTTTTTTCATAATTTTCTTCATGGAAAATCTCCTAGATGTGTGTCTGATAAACTCGAACCGAAAAACAAATCTATTGTAGAACAGTTTGAAAAAAATCAAAACTGGACTTTGACGGCCAAATCGAAAATCATTCCGTCAAAGAAATCCCCGGAGATTGCGGAGCCGACTGAGAAATAAGTCCTGAATTCCCCGCCAATCATGCATGTTCCAAGAAAAGAGGGAATTGAACGGAGGTAAGAGAACGATATCTCAGGATAAAGGAAGTTCGCCTTCGAATAGAACCACGAATTTATAGAAGAAACGTCGTCTCCGGCAGTGGAGTAGGATGTTCCGTCATACTCGCCTCCCTGATCATCGGAATCGACACCGGAAGCGAGAAGGCCCACGCGGACGAGAACGCCCAATCCGCCAGACAGCGAGAACTGGTTCAGACCACGCACCCATACGTGCCCGCACGTCATGTCGAGCATCAAAGAAAGGGCTACGGCAGTCCTGTTCTCTATCTCCGCCGGCTGCGCGCTCTCTCCGTCCCACAAGTAATAGTTCGTGAAGAAACTGCCCCGGACTTCCCCGAAAACGTTTCTGTCCTGGAAAAAGTCGTACCCGAATCCAAGCGAGAACATGACAGGGCTTGGGGCGGAATCCGTGCCGTCGTCGGTGTTGACCATGAGCATCGGGCCTGCGGTGACGAAGAACGCGCTCTCACGAAGGACGAACGAATCCAGCTGCGGCCCGCCGACCGGGGAAGAAACGTCTTCCTCCGCATGGAGCGAATGAAATGAGAAAAGAAGAATCGAAATCAACAGCAAAAATCTTCTCGCCACAGCCAAAGTCCGAACAAAACTCACAATGCGCATCAGCATCCATTTTATTTATATTGAATATTTATCTAATAGAAGAGTTTCGCCATGTCGACGGTGAGGAATCCGCTTCTCTTTATCTTGAAGAATTCCTTGTCGTCGCACTCTTCCCAGCCGACGACGAGATAGTCGCCCGAAACGCAGAAATTCGTGTAAAGGAAATTCTTCGGAAGCTTCGGAAGCCTGAACGCGACCGTTTTGCCTTCGTTCACAAGCCCCCTGCCCTCTATCGCGCCCGCGAAATAGGTCGTTCCGTCCTCGAAGACGGCGCAGTTCCATGTTTCGCCCGTGATGGCTGTTCCATCCGAGGAGCCGCCGTCTCCAAGCCGGAAGAAGAATTTCGGGGAACCGCCGCCCGCGTTCCTGTGGACGACGGAGAACGAGAACGAATCGGGGAGCGGCGACAAAAGCTCGCGAAGCCCCTCAGGAGCAGTGTCGAAAGAATACGGTCTGTACGACGCGCTGTACGAGTCGGACGTGACGGTCTCGACGGACAATTTTCCTTCGGAAGCGGCGGCGGAGAGTGCCGAGTAGCTCAAATTCGCCCTCCATTTTTTGTATTCCACATTCGAATTTCCGAAATCCTCGTCGAACGGCGTCGTCTCTATGCGCCTGATTAGGGAAATCCAATCGACACCATTGAAGTAGGAGCCGGAAATCTCCTTTCCGCGCTCTATCATCAAATCCGCGTATGTGACGCACGGAAGAAGGAGCCTGCTCTTCGTGTCTATCCTCATGAGGTACGGCCTCGCCAAGAATTCGCTGTCCTGCGCCTCCGAAAATTCGTCAAGGCTTTTGTTGAAGCGAATGTTCTTGGAGAGCGTAAAGTAAGGGACACCCTCGCTGAATATCAGATTCGATATCGTCGACTTGGAAAGGTACATCTTGTCCTCTATGAGCGTAGGCGTGTCTTTCTTCTCGAACACGAGCGCGCCAAGCCTGTTCACGAGGAAATATCCGTTGCCGTCAAGCCCGGTGTCGGAATCGGCGATGCGCATACACTCGGTCCACGGAGAGTCCGACTGGTACGGAGCCTTCTGCGGAAGCTCCACAGGAACGAACGAATCGTTCTTGAACGCATACCAATAGTGGTCGTTCGACTTGTCCGGGAGCTGTCTGACGGAAACAGAGGAGGCAGAGTCCGAAGATGAACCGCCTTTTCCGTCATTCTTGCATCCGATAGATACAAAAGAAAAAGAGGATATAATCGATATTGCCGATATTGTGGTGAATACGGATTTCAACACGCTCGAATTTTTGCTGATGACTTTCATTCCTAAAATTTCGGTAAATTTTCATTCTATTTGAGTAGATAATTCAGTTATAACATACTCAACGAATTCACTTTTTTTAAGGAGACAAACAAAATGAAGAAATTGATGGCCGTCTTTTCAGCGGCACTCGCTTGCGTTTCATGCTTCGCTTCGACGGACGAGGCAAAAATCGACTCGGTTCTTTCAAAAATGTCGCCAAGAGCGCGGCAGGAAATAAGCATAACGAACAAGGCAGAATTCATCTCCGACTTGAACAAGGTTCTGGCCTTCGAGAAAAAGACAACGGCAGAAAGCGGGGATTTGGGGCTTCTCTACCTTCTGGACAAGAAAAACGGGCACCTCTCTTCAAGCTACGTTCCGAAAAACCTCGTCGCGGTGGAGAACAGGAAGCTCTACAAAGTCAACAAGGCCGGAATGCAGATTCGAAAGGACGTGAAGGAGAAGCTTGAGGAGATGGTGAGGGCGTACGACAAAGACACGGGGGCGGCCTTGTTCGTGGTCAGTTCCGCGTACCGCTCGTACTCGTACCAGAACGGGCTATTCAACCGCTATGTAGAACAGGACGGACTTGAGGAGGCGGAGCGTTACAGCGCGCGCCCGGGAACGAGCCAGCACCAGCTCGGAACTGCGATGGACTTCGGCTCGATAACGAACGAGTTCGCAGAGACCAAGCAGGGCAAGTGGATGTACGAGCACGCGTGGGAGCACGGCTTCAGCCTGAGCTTTCCGAAGGGCTACGAACCGGACACGGGCTTCATGTGGGAGAGCTGGCACTTCAGGTACATCGGCGTGGAGGCGTGCAAACTGCAGAAGAAGTACTTCAACGACGTGCAGCAGTTCATGCTCGAATTCATAGACCTTTGGAAAAATGAGAGTTGATAATAGAGAGTTGGGAATTTTAAATTGAGAGTTGAAAAATTGAATAGCAGAAGAATTGGTCGAAAGTCAAGTTTTCACAGAGCAATGGCTGAAGCTAGCGGAAGCGGGGTTCCACAGTCGAATACACTCAGCCACCGCAAAGCGGTACTGCCGTATTCGACTGTGGGTTCCCGCTGGGAGCTAGACTCAGCAACTACGATATGCTCAAACTCGACATTCGTGCGGATTGTTTCTTTGTGGGGGCTTTTGCTGTGCGCCGCCTCAATCCTTTTCTCGTGCGCGACGAACGACGCGCTCCTTTCGGATTCGGCGTTCGAGGACGGAATCTACTCGTGCAGCTACGAGCGGGTCACGGAGAACGTGCAGACAGAAAGCCTCTATCTGAATTCCGGCATGGACTACTCTCTTTGGCAGAGCGGCACGATGAGCGGAACGGCGGTCGAAATGTCCGGCAGGAAATTCACACAGGGCGGATTCTACGACGACGAGGGCAGGCTTTCCGGGCTTGAGCTCTCGATAGACGCAGACGGAACGATTTTTTCGGAGCAGAACGAAAGCGTGAGCGGAAAAGCCTACGCGGACGGCAGGATTTTCTGGAGCGGAGTCGTGGAAGAGCACGGCCAGAAGGTGTTCGTGACTGAATACGCATACCTCAGCAGAGTCTACGAAACATCGCTCGCCCCCTCGAAACTCAACGGAAAGTACAAGGTGAATCTCGACAGGAGGTTCGGGGAACTTGAGTTCACGCTCAAAAACGGAATCGCAGAATCGGACGTCTCAAAATTCATCGTCGACAAGAACGGAGAGTTCAGAAGCAGGAACAGCATGAAAATCGTGCAGAAGCTTGGAGGTGAATCCCAGGCGAACACGATTCTGGATGTCGCAAGCTACGGAAAAATCGATTCTGACGGAAAAGTGACTTACAAGATGTACGCGGGAACTTCATCCGCTGTCGATTCGGCTGATTCCTCAAACGAAAACGGAACGCTCTCCTTCACCGGAGAGAAAGTCGCGACATCGGCAGAGGAAAACGTGAGCGACGAAGGGACTGCGGACTCGGCAACTTCTTCGGCAGAGAAAAAAACATCAACGCAGGAGAAGACGAATCTCCAGAAACCGAATTTTCCCCCATGGTACAAAAACGAAGTCGAGGAACGGAGCGGAAAACTCGTTTCATGCGCCCACGCGTCGGCAAGGGGAAAAAGCGTCGCGAAAAACATCGCGCTGACCACGGCACTCTCGAAAATCTCCAGCCACAAGGCACTTTCCGTGAAGTCGGAAAGCATTTCAAAACTCGACGGCGACACACGAAGCCTGATGGAATTGATAGAAATCATGTCGGAGAGAAAAATCGACTACGAAATCGAAGAAGAATACGCCGAAAAGGAAAGCCAGACCTATTTCGTAAAAATAAAGGAGAAGTGAAAATGACACTCAAGGAAGAAGCCCACGACTTAATCGAAAAATCAAGCGAAGCGGATGTCAAGAAAGTCATAGCCTACCTTTCCTCAAAGCTCCCGAAAAAAGACGACGCAAAGAAGAGCGTCGATAAAAGCGAGAACGTCGTAATCTACACGGACGGCGGCTGCCACGGAAACCCGGGCCCCGGCGGCTGGGGGGTCGTCGTAATCGCGGACGGAGAAGCGAAGGAAGCGAGCGGCGGCGAAAAATTGACGACGAACAACCGCATGGAGCTCACAGCGGCAATCACCGCGCTCTCAATCGTCGCCAACACGCCTTCTTTCAGCGGCCGCAAAATCGAAATCAACACCGACAGCCAATATGTGAAGAACGGCATCACGGGCTGGGTCGCCGGTTGGAAAAAAAACGGCTGGAAGACATCGGCGAAAAAAGACGTTCTGAACAAGGACCTCTGGGAAAAGCTCGACGAACTGAACACGTCCGTGAAACCGCTGTGGAAATGGGTGAAGGGACACGCGGGAGTCGAGTTCAACGAGAGGTGCGACCAACTCTGCCAGGAAGAGATAGCGAAGTTCGAGTGAAAAATTTCTTGCCGATTCAAGCGTTCGTTATTAATTTCATTTTCAGAAGCAAAAAATAACTGCGAATTTTCGCATCAGGAGAACAAAAAAATGGCTAAACAGTTGGTTTTCAATGAAGAAGCTAGAAAAAAGATGCTTTCAGGCGTCGAGCAGATTGCGCGCGCAGTGAAAGTCACACTCGGACCTTGCGGAAGGCTCGTAATGCTCGACAAGAAATTCGGAGCGCCGACAATCACGAAGGACGGAGTTTCAGTAGCGAAAGAAGTTGAATTGAAGGACCCATTCGAGAACATGGGCGCGCAGCTTGTAAAGGAAGTTTCTTCAAAGACGAACGACGTCGCTGGAGACGGAACGACAACAGCAACAGTTTTGGCATACGCAATCGTCCGCGAGGGACTCAAGGCTGTCTCGGCAGGAATGACACCAATCGAAATCAAGCGCGGAATCGACAAGGCTGTCGCAATCGCGGTCGACTCAATCAAGAAGAACTCGCGCGCCGTCAAAGGCTCGGAGGACATCACGCACGTCGCTACAATCTCCGCGAACAACGACCCAGAAATCGGTAAAATCCTCGCTGACGCAATCGAGAAGGTCGGAAAGGACGGAGTCATCACAGTCGAAGAGTCAAAGAACATGGACACGACTGTCAAGACTGTTGAAGGAATGCAGTTCGACAGAGGATACATCTCTTCATACTTCGTTACAGATCGCGAGAGAATGGAAGTCAACTACAACGACGCATACGTCCTCATCCACGACAAGAAGATTTCCACGATGAAAGACCTTCTTCCGTTGCTCGAGAAAGTCGCGCAGACAGGAAAGCCGCTCGTCATCATCTGCGAGGACATGGACGGAGAGGCTTTGGCGACACTCGTCCTGAACTCAATCCGCGGAACGCTCAAGGTCGTTGCCGTGAAGGCACCGGGCTTCGGCGACAGAAGAAAGGAGATGCTCCAGGACATCGCAATCCTCACAGGCGGCCAGGTCATCACAGAGGAGCTTGGACTCAAGCTTGAGACTACAGAGTTGAGCCAGCTCGGACAGGTCAAATCCGCAAAAATCGACAAGGACAACACAGTTCTCGTCGACGGCGCCGGCGAAAAGACAGCAATCGCTAACCGCATCACAGAAATCAAGGCTCAGATTGAGAAGGCGACATCAGACTACGACAAGGAGAAGCTCAAGGAACGCTTGGCGAAACTCTCTGGCGGAGTCGCGGTCATCAACATCGGAGCCATCACAGAGACCGAGATGAAAGAGAAGAAGTTCCGCGTGGAGGACACTCTCGCGGCGACACGCGCGGCTCTTGAGGAAGGAATCGTACCGGGCGGCGGAATCGCTTTGATTGAGGCTTCAAAGGCCTTGACGGACGAGGTCGCCTCATCGCTCTCCGAGGACGAGAAGGCCGGATTCAGAATCGTCAAGAGGGCGTTGGAAGAGCCAATCCGCCAGATTGCTGACAACGCGGGAGTCGACGGTGCCGTAATCGCCGACAAGGCAAAGTCCGCTGCGAAGGGAACAGGCTACAACGCCTACACAGGCGAGTGGGTGGACATGATGGAAGCGGGCGTCATCGACCCTGCCAAAGTCACACGCTCAGCTTTGCAGAATGCGGCTTCTGTCGCCGGAATGCTCCTCACGACAGAGTGCGCAATCACCGACATCCCGGAACCACCGGCACCACAGCCAGCGCAGCCAGGCATGGGAGGAATGGACTACTAAAAAAAACAGGCATCAGATGAATCACTAAAATCGCCGCCGCCCGCGAACGAACTTTGCGGGCGGCGGCGATTTTTTTTTCTCATTCGCATGATTCCACCATAGACTCTGAATACTAGGTCGAATGTCGAGTTTCTGCATATCGTAGTTGCAGAAACAAGCTCCCAGCGGGAACCCGTCCATCAAAACGGCAGTACCGCTTCGCGGTGGCTGAGTGTTTTGATGGACGGAACCCCGCTTCCGCTCGTTTCTGCCA
>JAGBIY010000012.1 GCA_017934745.1 Treponema sp.
CAATGGCAGAAACGAGCGGAAGCGGGGTTCCGTCCATCAAAACACTCAGCCACCGCGAAGCGGTACTGCCGTTTTGATGGACGGGTTCCCGCTGGGAGCTTGTTTCTGCAACTACGATATGCAGAAACTCGACATTCGACCGAAAAGGCAATTGTAAAAATCCCGCTTGTTGTCGGTAAAATCTTCGCAAATTCCGCGAAATGCGGACATTTTATGCGCTCTCCGACGAGAAAGACCTATTGCAACACAAACACAAATCCCGTATGTTAAAATACAGTTCGCTTGGCAAAATCGAAGCTCAGGCGGGCGAATTCTCTTTCAATCAAGACAGGAGGTAATTTCATGATTGAATCTTACAAAGCGTTCTGGAAAAACTACGTGAATTTTTCCGGCAAAGCAGGCAGACCAGAGTTCTGGTGGTCTTGCCTCTGCAACATCATCGTGTCGGCTGTAATCACAATAGTCGGGACTGTAGTCGGACTTCCGATTCTCGGCTCGATTTTCTCGCTCGCAATACTCATACCTTCACTCTCTGTCACAATAAGAAGGCTCCGCGACGCGGGTTTCCATTGGGCGTGGATTTTCCTCTGCCTCACTGGAATCGGAAGCATCGTCGTCCTCATCATGTGCGCGATGCAGTCGAAATAAGCCGAAAAAAAGGCAGGACCGGATGTCACTTCTTCCAATAATCAGGAAGAAAGAAAATCAGGAGGTTGTACAGTTCCAGACGACCGGCTATCATCACGAAGCAGTACCAGATTTTCAGGGTATCCGGAAGAACCCCGTAATTCGACGTGGGGCCGAGTTCGCCGAACGCAGGCCCCACGTTTCCCACCATCGAAAGCGAAGCCGAGAAAGCCGTCATCAAGTCAAGTCCGGCGGCCGTTCCAAAGAATGTCGTCAAAGCGGCGAGCGCGAAATAAACGAACACGAAAGAGCAAACATTGAACACAAGGTCGTTCTTGCCGGAACTGCCGTTCAAGCGGACGGAGTAGACACCGTGCGGATGGAGCATCCTCATCATCTCGTTCTTCGCGTGGCGGAACAGAACGCAAATCCTCACCACTTTCACACCTCCTGCTGTAGAGCCAGCCGAGCCGCCTATGAAGAAGAGCATGAAAATGAAGAACTGTGCGGCCGGAGGCCACAAGAGATAATCGGAGGTCATGTATCCGGTCGTCGTCATCACCGCTGCGACCTGGAAACTAGAATAGCGCAGGGCCGTGAAGAAATTCGAATAGTATGGGACCAAAAAGATTGCGGAAAGCAGAATCGAGCCGAAAAAGATCAGAATGTACGCCTTCAATTCCGTGTTCTTCCTGATTTCGCTGAATTTTCCCGTCAAGAGATAATAATAGAGGCTGAAGTTGATTCCAGCCAGGAACATGAAGACGAAGCAGACAATCTCTATCGAAAGAGAGCCGTAGCTTCCGACACTGGAATTCATCGTAGCGAAACCGCCCGTTCCGAGCGTCGAAAAAGCGTATGAAAACGAGTCAATCCAATCAAGACCGCAAATCCGCAATGCGATGGCGTGCAAGAGCGTCAGCCCGCCGTACAAAGCCCAGAGCATCTCGGCGGTGTTCGCCATTTTTGGGGTGATTTTTCCCTTCTCAGGCCCCGTGGACTCCGCCTTTATGAGGTTGAATCCTCCCACGCCAAGGAGCGGCAGTAGAGCGACCGTGAGCGCGATGATTCCCATTCCCCCAAGCCAGTGCATCTCGCACCGCCAGAAATTCACGCTTCTCGGAAGGCTCTCCACCTCGGAAAGAATCGTGCAGCCAGTCGTGGAGAAACCGGAGCAGCTCTCGAAGAACGCGTCGACAAACGATTTTACGGAACCAGAAAAGAGCAGCGGCAGAGTTCCGAAAAACGAAATCGCCAGCCACGCCGAAGCGACGAACAGGAATACCGACCTTATCGAGAATTTCACGGACTTTTTCCTGCCGAGGAGGAAGAAGCACACTCCCAAAAACACGGAGACGACCATGGGAACGAGGAACGAAGGGACGACGGAATCCTCTCCGCAGTACAGGGCGACTCCTATCGGAAGCGACAGTGAAATCCCAACGACAGAGAGGACGATGAAAATGAGCCTGAAGAATGCAAACGCGTTCATTTGGCGAACCTCTCCAAGACGTGCTGGCTGTCGGCCTTCGTGGCGATTATGACGAGCTTGTCGCCGGCTTCGAGCACCGAGTCGCCTTTCAATATGCGGTACGACTCCCCGCCTTTTTTCAAAGCCATGAGCACGAGGAATTTTCCGGGGTCTGAAATCTCCATCAGCTTCTTTCCGTCGACGGACGCTCCTTCCGCCACGTTCACCTCAAGAATCTCCAAAAAACCTCCGTTCACGGAATGGATTCCAGAAACGGTGTCGCCCCGCAGGTGGCTCATTATCGAGTCGACCACGGTGTCGCGTACAGGAACGGCAACTTCGATTCCAAGCCTGCGGGCGATGGCTCCGTAAGCGTCCGACGCGACGAGAACGACGCTGTTCTGCACGCCGAGAGACTCGACGTACGCCGCCGTGACGATGTTCATCTCGTAGTTGGAAGTCGAGCAGATGAGAAGGTCGAAGTTGTTTATCTTCTCCTCCTCCAAAAAGCCCTCCTCCGTCACGTCCGCGTTGAACACCTTCGCTATGCCCGCGAACCTCTCCTCCGCCGCGCTCGCCCTCTCCGCGTCGCTCTCGATTATGACGAACTGCGCCCTCTGCCGCCTGAAGAATTTCCGCTCGCCCTTCTGCTTCTCGCCGAGCCGCTCCGCGATGAGAGTCCCGATGCGCCCCGCGCCCACAAGCGCGATTTTCTGGATGTTCATTATCTTGGAGCCGCAGAGCTTCAAAAATTCCGCCAGGTGGCTCCTCTCAAGCAAAAGCCCAAGGACATCGCCGGCCTTCACGGTCGTGGCTCCGTACGGAAGGGAAGCGACTCCGTCACGCTCCATGTAGGCCACGAAGAATTTGCTGCTGGTGAGCCTCCACAAGTCCTTCAAGGCGATTCCGTCGAAGGGGCTGCCCTCCTCCACGGTTATCCGCAAAATTTCGTATGGGGAATTGTCGAATTTGAGCGAATCGATTATCGAATTCTTTTCTATCGAGTTGACTATCGCCTGCGCGGCCTCGAAATCCGGATTGACCATGAAATCGATTCCGTAGAGCGGCCTGTTGTTCTTCGTGTCGTCCGAGTGCTTTTTCGCGGCCTCGGCTGTGTTCACATAGTAGGCGTAGTTCCTGACGCGCGCTATCTTCAATATTTTGGGGTAGACCGAATCGACGAGCGAGCATGTTATCATGTTCACCTCGTCGTCCGCGGTCACGCAGACAAGGGCGTCCGCATCGGCAATCCCGGCCTCCTCCAGTACGGCGAGGTTGTTTCCGTCTGCGAGAATCGCTCCGCAGTCCAGTCTGTTCTCAGCGTACGAAACCGCGTCCTTGTTGTTGTCTATGAGGACGACATCGTTCTTTCCGTCCACGAACCTCTTGGCGAGCTGGATTCCTGTGAACCCCGCTCCTATTATGAAAATCTTCATAGGACGAACTTCTCCAAAAACCTTCCGACACCGCTGTTGTCGTTGTCGAATTCCGTCACGAAATCGGCGACCGACTTTATGTGCTCGTTCGCGTTCTTCATGGCGACACCGTACCCGCACTTTGCAATCATCGACTCGTCGTTCATTCCGTCGCCGAACGCCATCGCCTTGGACACCGGAAAACCGAGCCTCTCGCAAAGCCACTCCACAGCCTCGCCCTTTCCGCAGCCGCTCGGCAAAAGCTCAAGGAAGAACGGCTTGCTCGTGAAGACAACCGCCCTCTCGCCGAATTCTTTTCTCATGCGCTCCATGAGAGCATTGACGACTTCCGGTGTCTCAGGATTGCAGGGAACGAGCATCTTCGGGGAGCCTTTCGAGAGCATGGAGGGGTAGTCGTCCGCCTTCGCGCCCTTCACCTTGCACAAGTCGATGTCCATCTGAATCCAAGGCGTGAGGGTTCCGTAATAGATTGTGTCGGTCGAGTAGATTTGGGACTGCAGCCCCTCTTCCCGGGCGAGTTCGTCAGCCTTCAAGAGGATGTCGCCCGGAACTTTGTTGCAGAGAATCTGCCGCCTCTCGTGCATGTCGAACACGCTGCAGCCGTTTATGGCTATGACGAAGCGGCCGAACTCGCTCCCCGCAATCTGCAGGCGGCGGACAAAGGGAGCAATGCCCGCCTCAAGACGGCCGGAGCAGAGGACAACGTAGATTCCGCGCTCGGCGCATTTCCTCAATGCCGCCACATTCTCGTCCGAGATTTCAGCTTTTCTGTCCAACAGAGTATCGTCCAAATCAAGGGCGATGAGCTTCACGTCAAGTTTCTGATTTTTCGTGCACATAAATGAAAGTCTAGCACGTTTTCACTGTTCAAAAAAACGATTTCCAACGAGAATTGAGCACATGCAAACAGAGAAATTCACAAGGAGAGAGTTATCCACATGAGTTATCCACAATCTATCCACAAACTATCGATAGTTATGCACTTGGACGAAATTTGTGCACAACTCAAGTCCTCAAAAAGCCGATTCCTCGTCCTTACGGCCGAGACAGGAGCCGGAAAGTCGACCGCGCTCCCCGTCGCGCTCCTCAAGCACTTCGCGGGAAAGATTCTCATGACCGAGCCGAGGAGGCTTTCAGCGGTCGCAGTGTCGACGAGAGTCTCGGAGATAATTGGGGAGGAAGTCGGGGGAACTGTCGGCTACACGCTGCACATGGAGTCGAAGAAATCCGCCCTGACACGCCTGGAAGTGCTTACAGAGGCCATTCTGACGCGCAGGCTGCAATCGGATCCGCTCCTCGAAGGCGTGGATGTCGTAGTCCTGGACGAGTTCCACGAGCGCTCCGTGAACATGGATTTGGCTCTAGCATTCCTCAAGCAGGCGATGGAGTTGAGGGACGATTTGTATGTCGTCATCATGAGCGCGACAATAGACTATCGTTCGTTAGCGGATTTTTTGGATGCGGAAACGATGCACATACAAGGCAGATTGTTCCCAGTGGAGAAAGAATACCGGGTAGAAAATGTGGACAACTGCGTCCTCTCACTCCTAACTAACAACCAATCGTTAGGTTATCCACAATCCATTCACAAAAATGTGGATAACTTGTGGACGAATGTGCATAACTTTGAAAATTCTTCTAAAGTCCAAGCCGATACTTGCCGAAAAGACACGATTCTTGTTTTTCTCCCAGGAATAAGGGAGATACAGAAAGCGAAGGAGGCAATCGAAAGCAAACTCGGAGGAACGGAAGCCGAAATCCTCATACTCCACTCTTCGATACCGCTTTCAGAACAGAAGAAAATCCTTTCGGAAGTCCCGATTTCCGAGCCTAGAAGGGTCATACTCTCCTCGGCAATCGCGGAAACGTCGCTCACGGTTCCTGGAGTCTCCACGGTCGTGGATTCAGGGCTTTGCCGGCTGAACAGGATGGACGTCTCTCTCGGCATGGAAAGGCTCGTGACGGAAAGAGAAAGCCTTTTCAGCGCGGAACAGCGGGCCGGACGGGCGGGAAGAACGATGGCGGGAAAGTGCATACGGCTCTGGAGCAGGAGCGACACGCTCAGAGACTCCACGCCGCCGGAAATCCTCAGGACAGACTTGGCCCAGCTCGTCCTCGAATGCGCGAAATGGGGCGCGAGGGAGCCGGAATCGCTCGAATGGCTCACGCCGCCGCCGTCTTCCGCATGGCAAGCCGCAAGGAGCCTTCTTTTGGAACTGGGGCTTCTGGACAAGGACGGAAAAATCACGGAAAAAGGGGAGGACGCCCTGACGCTGGGACTTCCCCCAAGGCTCGCATGCGTGGCACTCTCGGCGGAGAACTCGATAGGCACGGTCGTCCTATTCAGCGAGTACAGGGACGCGCCTCCGCAACGACAGAGGGCGTTCGAGGAAGACCTTCGCAGGCGGCTCTCAAGAACAGAATGCAGAGGAACGGGAAAACGAGAGAGGAAGAGAACCGAGGAGATTCTGCTTTCAGGCTTCCCCGACAGAATCGCGCGCAAAGTCGAATCCAAAGGGGACTTCACCACATACCAGTTTCCGTCCGGCAGGAAGGCTTCAATAAAACTGACGAACGGCAGCGAATGGATTGTTGCCCCGAAAGTGGACGCGGGCGAGACGACGGGCAAAATCTACGAATACGAAAATTTGGACACGTCTTTCGCGGAAAAATGGATTCAAGACAGGGCGGACATCGAAACGGTCACGACGCTCGACGGCGACATGAAGATGCGGAAGGCGGAAATCACGCATTACGGAAAAATCGTCATAAAAGAGAAGAAGATCTCCGCGACGGCTGACGACTTTTCGGACGCGGTATGCCAGACGCTCAAGGAAAAAGGCCTGGGCTGGCTTCCTCTTGGAAAAAACGGAGAGGACTTTCTTCTGAGGGCGAAATTCTACGCAAAAAACAAACCCGACTCCACTCTTTCAAAAAAAATCGAAAGTCTGGCGGAGAATGCGGACGAATGGCTAAAGCCGTTCCTCACATCCACGAAGCTCGACGAAAAGACGGTGCTCGACGCGCTCCGCTACCATTTGGACGGCGGAAGAATTGACAGCGAAGCCCCAACGGAAATCAAACTAACGAACGGTAGGAAACGAAGAATCGTGTACGAGGGGATAGCGACGAACAGCGAAGGAGGGGAGGGGAGGATAAGACCAGTTCTTGAGATAATAATCCAGCAGATTTTCGGCTGCTTCGAGACCCCGAAACTGCTCGGAGTCCCCGTGCTGCTCAGGCTGCTCTCGCCGGCCCGCCGTCCTCTCCAGATAACCGAGGATTTGGAGCATTTCTGGACGGGAGCCTGGATAGAGATATGCAAGGAGATGAAGGGCCGCTACCCCAAGCACAACTGGGACTACAGGACAGCGGACGACAGCGATTGAAAAATTCAGAATCTATTTTGAGAGCAAGTCGCGTATCACGAAAGCCACGTCCCGAATTTCCCTTTGAGCGTGCGCGTCGCATCTGAGGGCGAAGAATCCCTCCCAGTCGCACGGTCTGCCTGTCATGACGATTACGGAAGCGGCCGCGTTCGGCAAAATCGCCCTCGCATCCTCCGCCCGAAGCTTCAGGTTGTCCACCAAGTCGAAGTAGTCGCTCTCGATTCTTTCAAGGCTCTCCTTGAATCTCGCCTCGATTTTCGACTTTTCCTCGGCCGAAAACTCCTTCACGTCGTCGAAGACCGGCATGATGAAGTCGATTGAGTGCCCGAATTTTTCGCCTGAGAAATTGCAGTACCTCTGCGACTGCTGCGAGAACGAGAACGAGCGGTGGCGAACAAGCTGGTGCGTGCAGGCGCGGCTGCAGGTTATTTGGAAGGTGCGGGCAGAATGAGCGTATTCAATCGATTTTCTCTCATCGGCGGAAACTGACGAAAGGTAGTTTTCATCGACGATTTTCACGGAAGAACCGTCAACGGCGCACTCGTCCTCAAAAAGGAACGGATAAAGCGATTTGAGATGCGGATAGAAAGCCGATTCCGAACCGACATTCTCAAGCCAGGCACGGACATTTGCGGAGACAAACCTCTTCCCCGAGACCTCCCCGACCGCGAAGAATTTCATGCTCTTGGCGAAAGAAGCCAAATCCACATCAGAAGAGACCTCGAAACACACGCGCTCGTGCTCAAGAACCGATGTGTGCCCGGATTTCGCGATGTTCCTCAAGAATTTCACATACGAATCGTCGTTGATTTTCGAGTCGGACTTGTAGCAGACCCGACCGCAGAACTCCATCTTCTTTCCCGGAGTCTTGTTCACAATTTCTTTTACTGAAGGTTTTACGATATTCATGTACGCCATTATAAAGAAAAAGCGGGTTCAGGGCACCGAAATGAAAACCTCAAGCATAAAAAACGCCCGGACAATGACGAACAAAAAGTCCATCAGAGTCCGGGCGGATTTTCAGCTCAAGAGCTCAGGCTATTCTGCCAAGAATTCCTTCGTGTAGTAGGCTTCCTTGAGAATCTGCTTCATGTCCTCAACGAGCGGAACACGCGGGTTAGCAGGAGAGCACTGGTCCTCGTAGGCGAGGAAGGCGAGTTTGTCGAGGTTGTCGAGCCACTCCTTCTCGTCCAAGCCCTGCGACTGGAAGTTCATTGCGATTCCAAGCCTCTTTCCAAGCTCACCGCAGGCCTTCGCGTAAGACTCGACGCCCTCGGCAGTCGTGCTGGCAGGAAGTCCGAGCATACGGGCAAGCTCCGCGTACCTTTCGGCGGCCTTGTAGTAGTTGTACTTCGGCCATGTAGAGAGCTTGTCTGGCTGTGTTCCGTTGTAGCGGATTGTGAACGGCAGAAGAATCGCGTTCGCCCTTCCGTGTGGGACGTGGAATTCGCCGCCGACTTTGTGGGCCATCGAGTGGTTCATTCCGAGGAACGAGTTCGCGAACGCCATACCAGCGAGACAAGAAGCGTTGTGCATCTTCTCCTTCGCCTCGTCGTCCCTCTCCGCGCCCTTGAATCCGGCCTTGTAAGAGCGTTCGAGGTATGTGAACACCATCTTTATCGCCTGAATACAGATTCCGTCCGTGAAATCGTTGGCGAGTGTGGAAACGAAAGCCTCTGTCGCGTGCGTGAGAACATCCATTCCAGTGTCGGCGATGATTTTCGGCGGCAGGCTGTATGTGAACGTCGGGTCGATGATTGCGATTGTCGGTGTGAGGGCGTAGTCCGTGAGAGGATACTTCTTGTGCTCCACCTTGTCGGTGATGACCGCGAACGGAGTCACCTCGGAGCCAGTTCCAGAAGTAGTCGGGACGCAGACGAGCTGAGCCTTCTGTCCGAGGTTCGGATAGCGGAAAGCCCTCTTTCTGATGTCCATGAACTTCTGCTTGAGGTCGTTGAAGTCGACGTCAGGGTTCTCGTAGAAGAGCCACATTCCCTTAGCGCAGTCCATTGAGGAACCGCCGCCGAGAGCGATGATTGTGTCAGGCTCGAACGAGCGCATGAGTTCCACACCCTCGCGGACAGTCTGGATAGAAGGATCCGGCTCGACATCGCAGAAGAGCTCGTACTGGACAGGGTCACGCCTCAACTTGAGCTGGTCGGTGATTTTGTCGACGAAGCCGAGCTGGACCATAGAGCGGTCGGTGACGATGATGGCCTTGTGGATTCCCTTCATCTGATGGAGGTATTCGATTGAGTCACGCTCAAAGAAGATTTTTGATGGAACCTTGAACCACTGCATATTGTTTCGTCTCCTTCCCAATTTCTTTACGTTCAAAAGATTGATTGCGCTTACGTTGTCGTCTGTAGAGTTGTGTCCGTATGAACCGCAACCGAGAGTCAAAGAAGGGATGAACGAGTTGTAGACGTTTCCGATTCCACCGAATGTGGAAGGCTGGTTCCAAATCACGCGGATTGCGGGAACGAGGTCTCCGAATTTCTCGGCGAGTTCCTTGCTGCTCGTGTGGATTGCCGCCGAATGTCCAAGACCGTTGAAGCGGACAGAAGCCTCGGCCTTCTTGAGACCGTCCTCTGTTGAATTCGCCTTTACGACGGCGAGGACAGGAGCGAGCTTCTCGCGTGTGAGGCATTCCTCAGGCCCGATGTCCTTGCACTCCGCCAAGATGATGCTAGTGCGCTCAGGTATCTCGAAGCCGGCGTTCTTCGCGAGCACGCATGGAGCCATGCCTGGAACCTCTCCACGGAGCTTGGCGACGCTCGGGTCTCCGTCGACTCCGAACATGTACTTCTCAAGCATCTTCTTCTCTTTTGCGTTGCAGAGGTAGGCCCTGTACTCCTTGAACATGGAGATTGCGTCGTTGTAGATTTCCTTGTCGATGATTGCCGTCTGCTCCGAAGCGCAAATCATTCCGTTGTCGAAAGACTTCGACATAACGATGTCGTTCACGGCCTGCTTCAAATTGCAAGTCTTCTCGACGTATGCAGGAACGTTTCCTGCACCGACACCGAGAGCCGGTTTTCCCTGCGAGTAGGCGTTTCTCACCATCGCGTTTCCACCAGTCGCGAGGATTGTCGCGACTCCCTCGTGTCCGATGAGGAGGTTCGTCTTTTCCATTGAAGGCTCTTCAATCCACTGGATGCAGTCCTTCGGCGCGCCGGCAGCCACGGCGGCATCGTAGACGACCTTGGCGGCCGCTATGGAGCACTTTATCGCGCTCGGATGGAACGAGAAGATTATAGGGTTCCTCGTCTTCAAACAGATGAGCGATTTGAATATGGCTGTCGAAGTCGGATTCGTTACAGGTGTGAGGCCGGCTACGACACCGACTGGCTCGGCGATTTTCACGATGCCGGTAACGTCGTCGTCCTCGATGACTCCGACGGTCTTCAAGTGGCGCATGTGGTTCACGACATATTCACACGCGAAAAGGTTCTTTGTCGCTTTGTCCTCGAAAACGCCGCGTTTAGTCTCTTCAACGGCGAGCTTTGCGAGCTGCCCGTGCTGGTCCAAAGCCGCGACGCTGGCCTTGGCTACGATGTAGTCGATTTTTTCCTGATCGTAGTTCGCGTACGCCTCCAAAGCCTTCTGTGCCTTGGCCACGAGCGCATTGATTTCCTTCTGTGGTTCTGAAAGTTCTGTTGTTTCTTCAGCCATTTCGTTTCTCCTATTTGCAAGATTAGTGATAATTTTATCACAGAATTTTTAGAAATCTAGAACAGATTTTTTCTTCTCGACGCTTATCGAACCGACAGAAGCGGATTCACCGGACGAGGAAGCATAGAATCCGAACCTGCCTCCGACCCAGTGCGCTTTCTCCACGCTGAACTCAGGAACAGAGAATCCGCCGCCGAGCGAGCAGTGGATAGTCACGGCACCCGACCGTTCGTCAGTCTTCCTGAACGAGACCTTGAAATCCGCGGTCGAAGCGTCTTCCTCAACGACAACAGGAGCCTGCACCCTCTTCTCCTCGCGTTCGTCGTCACCGCTCTCCGCTCCCTGCGACTCGACTACCGAGAGGATGAACCTTCCGTCCTTCCTCGAAACCTCCAGAGCCTTGTACTCGTCGCCCATGAAGACGACTCCGAACCTGCATCCGTCCTTCATCTCGCCGATGCGGGCACTGCACTCGAAATCGAAATTCTCAGAGTCTATCTTCTTCGTGAGCACGTTCGGCATCTTCCAGAGAGTCCTGCCGCAATCTGGGACGAAGGCAAGGCTGAGGGTTCCGCCGTGCACTTCTGCGTAGCCGCACTTCGGGTTAGCGGAGAACTGGAACTCATACCATTCGCGGCTGGAAAAATCGGGAGCGGAGACTTTCGAAAACGGCATCTCGAACTCGCCGACAGGCTCTCCGCCGTTTCCGATGACGCACCAGCCGTCGTCCGTCCACCACATCGGCTCCAAATGGACAATCCGCCCGAAAACGCCCCTCTCCTGAAAATGGACGAACCAATCCGACACACCCGCGCTGTTCTTTTCCGGGGTCTGCACCCACGCGCCCTGATGAGGTCCGTTCGTCATGGAATTCTTTTGGGAAAGCACAATCCTCTCCTCGTAGCCGCCGTCAATCCGACTGGAGCGGAGCACGGTCTGCCAGCCTTCCGTGACACCTCCGGCGGGGGCGAATATGTAGTAGAATCCGTTTCTCTTGTAGAATTTCGGCCCCTCTATGGTGGGCTGGGTCTTCGTGCCGTCGAATATGATTCTGTCCTCGCCCAGAGCCTTTTTCGACTCCAAGTCCAGTTCAAGCAGCCCCAGCTTCGAGTTGAACCCTATCCTGCTCTTGACGTATCCGTGGACGAGGTAAAGCCGCTCAGTGCCGGACTCGTCGGTGTCCCAAATCGGGCAGGGATCCTCAAAGCCCCTGCCGCTCCATACGCACGAAAGCTCGCTCCATTTTCCGAGCGGGTCGTCCGCTTCCGTGAAGAAAATTCCCTCGTCAGGCATACCGACGAAGATGTAGAATTTTCCGCCGTGGAACCGTATGGACGGTGCCCAGATTCCTTTCGCGTTCTGCGGCTCGTCGTACCACGGAAAGGGAATGCGCTCGCACGCGTAGTTGACGAGCTTCCAATCGACAAGATTCGTGGAAGTGAGAATCGGAAGCCCCGGCATGAAGTTGAAGCTTGAAGCGACCATGTAGTAGACGTCCCCCACGCGGATGACATCGGGGTCGGAATAGTCGCAAAGAATTACAGGATTTTTGTACAGCATGGAACCATTCTAGCACGAACGCGGCGCATGTCTCCCTAGCCGCGCAAAAAAAACGCGCCCGAAACGGACGCGCCAAAATTTTCTGGAAATTGAATCTGTCTTATTTCGCCGAAACGACCTTCACGTCGAAGCAGAAGTACGTTCCAGCCGGTATTCCGAGCTGCGGGATTCCGCTCGCGTATGAGAGGGCTGGCGGAAGAACCATCTTGCGGGTCTCGCCGACCTTCATGTCCTGCACCATCAAATCGAATCCCGGAATCATCTCTCCGCCGTTCGTGGTGAAATCAAGCCCCTCGTGGCCGCCCTCGACCATGCCCTTGGAGCCGTCGAAGACGTTTCCGTTGAGGAGGTAGCCCTTGTACTCGACGAAGACTTTCTTTCCCTTGCCGACTTTTGAGCCTGAACCTTCGCCCAAGACCTTGTAGTAGATTCCGTTCGGAGTCTTCTCGGCATCCGCAGCGAACGCCTTGAGTTCCTTCTCCTGCTCGGCCTTGAATTCGGCGAGAGCCTTCTCGTAAGCCTCGCGCTCCTTCGCCTTCGCGGCCTGGGAAGCCTTCTTCGCCTCGACCTCGCGCGCGTTGAAGTCGGCCTGGGTCGCAGTGAACTTCTCAGCATCGGCACCCTGGCGGACAATCTTCACGCTCACGATTTTGTCGCCCTGAGCTACCTTGTTCACCACGTCCTGGGAAGCGGAATCCACGACCTGTCCGAAAATCGTGTGCTTTCCGTTGAGCCAGTCTGTCGGGACATGGGTGATGAAGAACTGGCTTCCGTTCGTCTCCGGGCCGGAATTCGCCATCGCAAGATAGCCCGGCTTGTCGAACTTCAAGTCGTCGAGGAACTCGTCCGTGAACTTGTAGCCAGGACCGCCGCGGCCGGTTCCCTCCGGGTCTCCCCCCTGAATCATGAAGTCCGCGATGACGCGGTGGAAGGTGAGTCCGTCGTAGAAATTCTTGCCCTTGTGGGCATCCAAAGTCCCCTCCGCCAAACCGACGAAATTCGTGACAGTCAGCGGAGTCTTCTTGTAGAAAAGGTCCAAGTAGATTGTGCCCTTGGACGTTTCCATCACGGCGAAAACGCCTTCTTTTCCGTTCAAAACGCTCATGTTAGCTCCTGTTGTATTCTTTTTTGTTTTGCTGCATCCGACAGAAATCAGAGCGCATCCCAAAGTCAAAATCGCCAATAACTTTTTCATAAATCTTTCTCCAAAACTAAAAACTCATAGAGAACCACTTGTAAATCGCATCGACGCGGGCGTTGAAAGAGCGGTTCAGCCTGCTCTCAAGGAACGGAACGCTCGGATACTTCACCTGCACGAGCATGTAGACGAGGTAAAAAGTGTCCTGCTCCGTCACGACAAGGTTTATCTTCATGTTTCCGGGTTTCACCGCCGTTATGGGGCCGTATTTCAGGCTTTCGGCGTTGGTGAAGCAGACGGAGACCTCGTTGGGGATTTCCTTGTCCCGCTGCGAATAGTCGAGCTTGTAGACGCAGGTTCCGAAAGAGTTGTCCTCCTGTATGCAGTAGAAGCTTTTTCCGTCCGCGCTGCCCTCCAAGTCGTCAGGGATGGCATTCTTGTCCTTGAGCGAGTCGATGAGGTTCGACTTGTGGTACAAAGTCTCCCATTTCTTGTCGCCGTTGGAATAATACTGGACGCCCTTCATCTTTGAAATCGACCTTACGACCTTCGAGACCCCGTTTATCGACGTGTCGCACTTCTCCGGGGCATCGCTGTTCGCTACCATTGTGGCCTTCTTCAAGTAGAAAAGCTTCTCAGTGGTGAAGCGAGGCTTAGCGTCCAGCGTCCAACCGCGCACGGCCATCGAAGCCAGCTCCGTGTCAGGAGTGAGGGAGAGCCTCACCTCGTCGCTGTTCATGAAAGTGTTCTGCAGGCACCTGTTCGGGGAAGCGAGCAGCTCTTCCATAACGGACTCGGAAATGACCTCTGAAAATGCCGCGCAAACCGATGAAAAAATCAACGAAAGTGTCAAACATGTTTTTCTCAAATTCATTTTTCACCTCTCCTAAAGATTGTTTTCACCGATTAACAATCGATGCCAATTTTGGTTAAAAATTCTTGAGCATTATGCGGACCTGCTTGAACAAGCCCTCGCCCTCGCTCTTCGTCTCGATGTCGGAGATGTCGTTGAGAGTGGTGTGGATGATTCTCCTGTCGTAAGGGTTCATAGGCTCAAGGAGGACAGAGAGGCGGGTGCTCCTAACCTTGTCGGCGGTCGTGTACGCGAGGTGCACGAGGTTCTCCTCCCTGCGCACGCGGTAGTTCTCGGTGTCGAGGATGACGCGGACGTCCTCGCGCCCCAAGTGTCCGGCGTACACGTTCGCCAAAAGCTGGAGCGCGTCCAAATTCTTGCCCTTCCTTCCGATGAGGATTGAGGAGCTTTCGGAATCGAGCCTGATTCCGATTTTCTTCTCCTCGCGGAAGAACACGTCCACCGAAGCCGTGTAGCCCATCTTCTCTATGACGGACCTGACGAAATCGACAAGCTTCTGCTCGAATTCACCCTGCGGAATCAAATTCCCGGCAGGCTTCCTCGCGTGGGCGTTTCCCGTAGACTCAGGAGCGGCAGGGGCCTCGTCCTCGACTATGACCCTGATTTTCACGTGTCCGCTTTTGAAGAGAGTCTTTTTCTGTGTCTCAAGAATCTCCACGTCGAACTGGTCGGCGTTGAGTTTCAGTTCTTCCACGGCCTTCTCGATGGCGTCCTTTTCTGTTTTTCCTTCAAATTCGTAAGTCATTTATGAACTCCTTATTTTTTGTTTTTCTTGTTGTTGAAAACCGTCGCGGCTTTCGCGTTCTTCGGAGCGACTTTACGGTTCCTCATCATCCTGTTCACAAAAAGCTGCTGGAAAAGCTGGAAGACGTTGCTGACAGTCCAATAGAGCAGAAGTCCAGACGGAGCGTTGTAGAACAGGAAGAAGAACACGATGGGCATCGCGTACATCATGATTTTCATCTGAGTCGCGCTCTGGCCGACGGATGTTCCGCCGTTCTGCGTAATCTTTCCGTAGAGGAGCTGCGAGACGAGATAGATTATCGGAAGTATGTGAAGCTCGTTTCCAAGCCACGGAATGTTGAATCCGAGAGTCATCACATTGTCCGTCGACGAAAGATCGGAAATCCACCCGGAGATGAATGACGCGCCCCGGAATTCGAAATAGTTGTTGAAAAGATGGTACATCGCCCAAAGGACAACGAACTGGATGAGGAGCGGAAGGCAGCCCGACATCGGGTTGTAGCCGACTTCCTTGTAGAGCTTCATCTGCTCCTGCTGCATTCTCTGCGGGTCGTTCTTGTACTTCGCCTGTATGGCCTGCAGTTTCGGCTGCACTTCCTGGAGCTTCTGCGTTCCCTCAAGGCTCTTTTTCGTGAGCGGGAAGAGGGCGAGCTTCAAGAGTATCGTCATTATGATGATGGAGACGCCCCAGTTCGGAATGACCTTGTAGATGAGCTTCATGACGAAGCGGAGGATTATCTCAAGCCAGTTGAGGATTCCGGAGGTCGGAAGGCTCTCGGTGTACGATTTTCCGTCAAGCCCCCACTTGTTCTTGTCCGCGGCTGCGTAGATTTTGAGGTCGGCTTCGTTCCTCGGTCCCACATAGATGTTGTACGAATCCTTGAGGGAAGGGGACCCCGCGGCGCGGGAGAACACGAGCTGTGTGTTCGAGCGTTCGTCGTTCTTGTTCGGGGCCACGAGCTTGAGATTTGCGAGAGTCTCGACTGAATCGGCAGGCTCTATGAGAATCTCGAAATATTTTCCGGCCACGCTGACCCAAGACCAGTTCTTCTCGTTCTTCGCTTTCGGCGTGAATTTCTTCTCGTTCGCCACGTCGTACGCCACGAATTCACGGACATCGTACCTGTCTTTCGGGTTGAACCTCGGACCAATCTGTGGGGAAGTCCTGAGGGAATAGGCGGCCCCGTTCTGGTTCAGTCCAGAGAAGCCCTCTTTCGCCTCTATGTCGATGTCGAGCTTGAAGAGATATTCGTCGTCCGTGAAAGTGTAGACCTTGTACAACTTGAAGTCTCCGAAATCCCTTGAGAACCCGATTTTCTTGTTCGCCTCGTCGACTTTCACATCGAAAACCTTGTTTACAATCTGGGAATCGACACCTCCGAGCGAAAGCGCGAACGCCCTGTTCGTGCCGGAGACATTGTTTATCATCTCCACGCCCTTTCCAGTATCCCTGTCGAAGTGCTCCTTCAACTCGAATCCGATTATGTCGCCACCCCTGTTCGTGAAGGTGGCCTTCACCTTGTTCGTCTCGATTACGAAATTCTCCTCGGCAGGCTCGACGATTTCAGCGGAACCGTCAGACGCTTCCCCCAGGAAAGAGTCCGGGGAAGAAGCCTGGGCGGCATTTTCCTGCGGCTGGCTCTCCGTTTTCTGCGCGGATGCGGATTCCGCACCATTGGACGGCTGCGCCGTTTTCGGAAACAGGAATGTCTGTACGGCGAAGAAGGCGACAAGGACGACTGTGGACAGAGAAATCGCCCATATAGTGTTTTTTTCCATTGCTTTATCTCCCAAAGTTCGGAAAGTGTTGAAAAGAAAATGTTCAGAATGTCATGGAACAGGATCGTATCCGCCCTCGCAGAAGGGATTGCACCTCAATATCCTCTTGGACGTCAGGAAAAAGCCTTTGAACGGGCCGTATTTCTGGAAAGCGTCCAATGCATAATGGGAGCAAGTCGGATAGAATCTGCAGCAGGCAGGAAACAACGGAGAAATACAAATCTGATAGAAGCGAATCAAAAAGCAGCAGATTTTTGTCAAAACTTTTTTCATGGCTATTCAATTCACGACTAGGAGTTGGCGGGAAGGAATTCCACTGGCAATTCCAAATCAGATTCAATCAATTCAGCTTTTTCACACAATGTACGAAGTTGAACACACCGCGTGCGGAACGAGTCTTTTTCGGATGTCGGATACACTAGAAGAAGCATATCGAATCCGGTGTTCAGGTGTGTTTTTAAGATACGAAAGGCTTCACGGCTGAACCGCTTTGAGCGATTTCTTTGCACCGCATTGCCGTAGCCACGGGGAAGGGGGAAACCGATTCTGTTGAATCCAAGTCCGTTCGGCATGAAAAACAGCTTCGCGCCGTACATGCTCACCTTTTTCCCGTTCTTGAACAGATTCTTGATTTCGGGCGCGCTTTTCATATGCTCAATACGTGTGAATCGTCTTGTCATTGTCGCGCTCCGAAATCCAAAGTTTAAAAATTTTGATTAGTATTTTTTGCCTTCGCTGCAAACTGAAAGCTTTTTGCGGCCCTTGGCGCGTCTGCGGGCGAGAACCATGCGTCCACCGCGTGTAGCCATGCGGGCGCGGAAACCAAATTTTCTATTTCTCTTAACTTTGCTTGGTTGATATGTGCGTAACATAAGAACAAGTCTCCTTAATAAAATGATTTTTGTTTGAGCAGTGAGTTTCTTCCTAAAACTCTAAAAGATAGTGATGGAAAGTTTATCAAATTCCCTTTTCTTTGGTCAATATGGATTCTTTCATCTTGTCGAAAAGGGCCTTCAGTTCCGGGGGAAGCTCAGGCACGCTTGCGCTGTCGACTTTCACACCGAAACCGCGCTCCTCAAGGAATTTCTCCTCGCTCTCGTATTTCTGGGCGAGCCGCTCCCTCTCAAGGCGCAGGCTCTCCTCGTATGTCGAGGACAACCCCACATTGCTGCCGCGGAGCCTGAACGCCAGAGTCGAGACCTCCAAATCCGGGAACCGCCGCCTTATGCAGCCGAGAATGTACTTCTGGTGCAGCTGCAGCATCTGCATCCAGCTTGAGTGGTCGGCCTCGACAAGAAGAATCCCGTTCTTGAAGTCGACAATCTTCGAGTGCGACGCGAGGTTCTTCCCGAAATTGTCCGCGTTCTTCGTCGTCCTGGAATTCGGCTTTATGGACTCGACGATGGCGCGCCACGACGAAAGAATTTTGTTCCCCTCCGAAATGGAGCCTTGGTCCATACCTTCTATGACCCTCAAAACAAGCTCCGTCGCATCCATCATTCCTGTCTTCATGTCGCGTTCCGCGGCAGACTCGACGCTGCTGTCGAAAACGTCATGAGAGCGTACGTCACTGTCGCTTCTGAATTTCATTCCATCCCCCGTTTTCAATTTTGTAGACTCTTGTCGAACTCTTCGCGTACCGCTCGTATGGCTCTCCGGGAAGAAAAGTGCAGAACAGCTGATCGTAGTCGGGAAGGAGAGCCGTCACATGCTGTCTCTTTTCCGGATCGAGCTCAAGGAGAACGTCGTCCATCAGCAGTATCGGATTCTTGCCGGTTGCCTGCTTGTAGAATATCGACTGCGAAACGCGCAGGAGTATTGCGAGAAGCCTCCTCTGCCCGGTGGACGCGGTAGCGACGAAATCGGCCCCGTTCCTGACGAACTTTATCCTGTCCCTGTGCGGTCCGCTCATGGTGGTGGCCATTGCCCGGTCGGCCTCCCGCTTCCCGGCCAGGATTTCCATCACCTCTTCCTTCTGCGGAATCGCCGCGGAATCCGTCCTCCACGACGGCGCGTAGCGTATGGAAACGTTGTCTATCCCCGTTATTCTCTCGTAGAGCGTGGCGAAAATCTGGTTGAACCTGAAAATCGCGTCGTTCCTCTTCTTCTGTATCTGAAGTCCGAATTCGCAAAGCTGCAGATCGTACACGTCGAGCATTCCGTACTGCTGCTGCTTGAGCGACAGGTTTCGGCTCTTGAGCACCTTCCTGTAGTTCCGGCTCAGGTCTATGTAGTACATGTCGAACATCGAAAGGCACTGGTCAACGAAGAAACGCCGCCTTTCCGGCTCCCCCACGGCGAATTCCAGGTCGTCGTGGCAGAAGAGGACGCACGGCATCGTGCTGACAAGCTCCTTCCTGTCCTTTATCGATTTCCCGTTCTTCACGATTTTCTTCTTCGTCGCCGCGCCCGACGACTCCAGTGAGATGAACACGGAATCCGCGTCGTCCTCCCCCTTCCTGAAGAGCGTCCTCAGGCTGAAGGCGGACTCCCCGCTCCTGATTATCTCCGCGTCAGAGCGGGTCCTGAACGAAGAGCCGTAGGCCAGATAGTAGACCGACTCCAGAAGGTTGCTCTTCCCCTGGCCGTTCTCGCCGACGAAGAAGACCTCCCTGGAGTTCAAGTCCAAGGTCTCGTTCTGAATGTTCCTGAAATTCACATAGGAAATCGAAAGCAGTGGCAATTTTCAAAAACTCCGAAAAAAACGTCAGCCTATAGTCTTTATGGAGACGATGAGGTTCAAGCAGGTGGAGGCTGGCTCCGTCCTGAGGATTACGCCCTTTCCCGCCTCGGAGAACTCGAACGCGGCGGATTCGCTGTCCATGTTCTTTATCGCGTCCTCGATGTGCTTCGTCTTGAAGGCCAGAGAGACATTCTCCCCGGCGTATTGGCACGGAATCTCCTCGCGGGCCTCTCCGAGGTCGCTCGCGGCGTGGATGCTAAGCACTCCCGGCACGATGTCGAAGAAGATGCGAACCTTGTCCCTGTCCTTGTCCTCGCTCATGACCGAGATGCGCTTTACGGCCGCCTGGAATTCGTCGAGCTGCACGATGAACTTGAATGGCGAATTCTCCGGGAAGATGCGCCTGAAATTCGGGTAGACGGCATCGATGAGGTTCGACGATATGACGTAGTTCGAGAATTTGAAGATTATGCACTTCTCTGTGATTGCGAGAGAGACGGGGCCTTCGTCGGAAGCGTGCTTGGCGACTATGTTGAGGACTTTCGGAGGGACGATTATCGGCTTCAACTCAGGCACGTCGGCGAGGAGCGGTCGGGCTTCGTAGGCGACGCGTCCCCTGTCAGTCGCGACGAGCACCAAATCGTTTCCGCTCTTTTCGAAATGCACGCCCGTGAGCATGAGCCTTTCCATGTCGGTTCCGACCGCGAAAATCGTGTGGGTTATCATCTCCTTCAAGTCCTTCGCCGGAATGTCGAAAAATTCCACGTCGCCGAAATTCTCTATCTGCGGGAATTTCGCGACGTCGCCGCAACGCAGCGTGAACCTGATTTTCTTCGTCGAGTGTTTTATGACGGCAATCTGGATGCTTTCCTTCTGCTCGATTTCGAACGAGACGTCGCCTTCGGGAATGAGGGAGAGAATGCTCATAAGTTTCGGACAGAAGACGATTGCTATTCCGTCGATTTCCGTCTCGACAGGAATGTTCGCCTGGAAATTCATGTTCGGATCGACAGCTTTTATCGTGAGCATGTTGTTCGATGTGGCCAAGGAGACGAACGATGTTATCGTGTCTGCGTTTTTTGTAGAGATGATTTCCTGCGCGATTGAAATTTCGTTTATCAATGCGTTTCTGTTGAATGAGAATTTCATAAAGATTCGCTCCTATTTTTTTCTGTGTTGAAGTGTAGAGTGTTTTTTCAGATTTTCATAGTTGGAATTTTTCAGATTGAGGCATCTGATTTCGGATTCTCCGATTCGTTCCCCATTCCTTATTTATTATAAATTTATAAATTTAATAATAATAGTAATAAGGCCTGTGCATATGTGAAAAAGTCCCCTCCGCCCTTGATGGTGGCTTTTCGGGGCGGTGGACAACTTTAAAAATTCGTTCCACACCGAGGCAACAAACGCACACTCTCCACATCGTCTCCCGTTTTCTCCACACTGGGACGACAGGATTTCCACCGAAATTCACGGTTTTTCCACATCCCCGTTGGATAGAAATTTACTAAATTCGAGCGAAATTTAGTAAATTTTTGTCAAATTCAAATTCACTCCACAGCCTTATGCGAATTTAGAATTTACTAGACACCGAATTTCTAAATTTGAGGAAAGACTAAATTTCTGTTCCAAAATTCGGTGAATTTCATGTGGATTTCTTCGGCTGTGGCGGAGTCCTTCTACCGTTTTTTCTCCTGAATTCGCCGAATTTGCGCGCTTTCCGAAAAAAAATCCACGAAAGAGTGTAATGTCGTTCTTTCGTGGATTTCCTGTGGGTTTCCTGTGTTCCGGTGCCTGAATTCTGTGGATTTCCTGTTGCTTCCGCTGTTCCTTGCCCCTAGTGCTGCTGCACGTGCGAGTCCTTCTCAAGCTGCTTCACGATTGCGGCTATCTCCGGTTTCGTCTTCACCAGTGCCTCGACCTTCTCTATCGCTTTTACGATTGTGGAGTGGTCCCTTCCTCCGAATTCGCTTCCGATGTCCTTCAATGAATACTCGCTCATCAGCTTCCTTGAGATGAATATCGCTATCTGCCTCGGAAGGACATACTGCTTGCTCTTCTTCTTTCCGATGAGGTCCGCGAGCTTCAGGTTGTACTTCTTCGCCACGGCCTGCTGTATCGACTCCACCGTCACGCTTCCGATGTCCGAATTCGAGTCGATTCTGTCCTTCAAAAGCTCCTTCGCGATGTTCAGCGTCAGCTCCTCCTCCATGAGTTCGCTGTAGCCGATGATTTTCTTCATGCACGATTCGAGGTCCCTCACGTTCGACTGCACGTTCTGCGCTATGTAGTCGATTATCTCCGACTGCACTTTCTTCCCCCGGCTCGTCATCTTCTGTTCGAGGATTGCCCTCCTCGTCTCGTAGTCAGGCGGCTGGAGGTCCAGGTTCATCCCCCTGGAGAACCTCGTGCTGAGCCTGTTCGTTATCCCGCTGATTTCCGATATCGGACGGTCGCAGGTGAAGACGAGCTGCCCCTTCCTGTCGTAGATTGCGTTGAAGGTGTGGAAAAGCTCCTCCTGCGTGGCCTCCTTGCCTTCGAGGAACTGGATGTCGTCGAGGAGAAGCACGTCCAAATTCCTGTACTTCTTCTTGAATTCCTCCGTAGTCTTCCTCTGCGTGGACGCGATGAATTCGTTCGTGAACGACTCCGCGCTTATGTAGCAGATTTTCGAGGACGGATTGTGCTCGAATATGTAGTGCCCGATCGCCTGCATGAGGTGCGTCTTTCCAAGTCCGACCCCCCCGTAGATGAGCATCGGGTTGTAGTCCTTGCCCGGCGCCTCCGCCGCCATCTTCGCCGCGCTGTAGGCGTATTGCGTGCTCGCTCCGGGGATGAAATTCTCGAACGTGTAGTCGTCCCTCAGCTGCGGAAGGTTCTTCTGGATGGAATTCTGGTTCATCTTCTGGACTTCCTGCTTGAGGTACTCCTGATAGTCGTCGTTGTAGTCTATTTTCGCCGGCTGCTGGACTGGCTCCGGCTTCTGCGGCTGCTGGTTGTTGAAAGGCTGGCTGAATTGCGCCTGTGCGTCCTGCATCTGCGGCAATGCGCTTTTCTGGATTCTCTCTTTCTCTTTTTCCGTCTCTATCAGCTTGTTGAGCGATGCCATCGACTGGTTGAACCGCGCGAGCACCTCTGGCGGCTGTTGCGTGCGATGCTCTGCTCCTTGGCTCTGCATCTGGACTGGAGGCGTGAAATTCAATGTGAATGCGGACTCTTTTTTGTCCTTCTCAATCTCGATGCCGAACGCGGACTCCTGCGCTTTTTTCGCCGTTTGCTGAGCCTGAGAAAACGACGGAGCGGGATTAGCCTGCGCGGCGGACTGGCCTATCATCTTGTGGGTGTTTTTTGCGATGGGCAGGAGCGTTATCTCCTGCGCGGTGAGCTCGTTTATCTTTTCCTGGATTTTTTCCGCGCTTCCGTTCTTCTCCATCTGTTTCCACATCATTTCAGACGATACGAAGACTGTTATCGTGTCGAAGGTGTCCTCTATGTATTCGATGTTGAAGTAGAACTTGAAATCGCGCTCTTTTCCGTTTGCGATGTACTCTTCCCGAATTTGTCGCATCGCTTCTTCAAAAAAATCCTTATAAAACTGCTCAGACATACCGATATATTAGCGCAACTTTACTTTTCTTGACAATACAAGTATATTTAATCTATTTCACTTATCATTTTACAAGAAATTCAAAGGATTTATAGGGATTTTTTATGGAATCAACATACTCTGCGGGTAACATCCAAGTTTTGAAAGGACTTGAGCCTGTAAGAAAACGACCTGGAATGTACATCGGTTCCACAGGTCCTCGCGGTCTCCACCATCTTGTCTATGAAACCGTCGACAACTGCATCGACGAGGCGATGGCTGGTTTTTGCAAGAACATAACGGTCGCCCTTGAGCCGGACGACATAGTTCGCGTGGAGGACGACGGACGAGGAATCCCTGTCGACATGCATCCTACCGAACACGTCTCCGCGTTGGAGCTTGTGCTGACGAGGCTCCATGCGGGCGGAAAATTCGACAAAGGCTCGTACAAGGTTTCCGGCGGTCTCCACGGAGTCGGCGTTTCGTGCGTGAACGCCCTTTCGTTTTGGCTTGAGGCGACTGTTTCCAGGGACGGGCACGTCTATCAGCAGAGGTACGAGACAGGTGTTCCGACCGGACCTGTTAAGACAGTCGGCGACACGGACAAGCACGGAACCGTCATCCGCTGGAAGGCCGATTCAACGATTTTCACCGAGACGACCCATTACGACTACGGAACTCTAAAGGACAGGCTCAAGGAGCTTGCGTTCCTGAACAACGGAATCAAAATCATCTTCCGCGACGAGAGGGTGGGGGACACTGTGGAGTCCCCTGTCGAGGAAGTGTTCCAGTTCGAGGGCGGAATCAAGCAGTATGTCTCAGAAATCAATTCCGGCGTGAAGAATTCAAAGTTCTTCTATCCCGAGGAGCCTATCTACATAACCGGAGAGAAGGACAACGTCGTGACCGAGCTTGCGTTCCAGTACAACTCCGGCTACGAGGAGAGGATAAGGACGTTCGTGAACGACATCAACACCCGCGACGGAGGAACCCATCTGGACGGCTTCAAGAACGCGTTGACCTTCGTCCTGAACAAGTCGTTGGACGCGAACGAGAAGCTCAAGAGGAAGCTCGACAAGGACGAGCGACTGACCGGAGACGACGTGCGCGCGGGTATCGTCGTGGTTCTTTCGATGAAGGTGCCTGAGCCTGAATTCGAGGGGCAGACGAAGGAAAAGCTCGGAAACACGGAAGTCCGCTCGATAGTCAACGCCCTCGTGCAGGAGAAACTCACGATATTCTTCGAGATGAATCCCGCGATTCTCGAAAAGATTCTTGAGAAGGCAGTTGGAGAGGCCGCCGCCAGAATCGCTGCGAGAAAGGCGAAGGAGAACACCCGTCGAAAGACCATCGCCGATTCGTTCTCTCTTCCTGAGAAGCTTTCCGACTGTTCGCTGAAGGACCCGGAGCTTACCGAGGTCTTCCTTGTTGAGGGAGATTCTGCTGGCGGTTCCTGCGTGAAGGGCCGCGATCCCAAGACCCAGGCGATTCTCTCTCTTTGGGGAAAGATGCTCAACGTCGAGAAGGTCGACGCTAAGAAGGTCGTGAACAACGACAAGCTCCAGCCGGTCATTGCGTCTCTCGGAGCCGGGTTCGGGGATGACTTCAACATCGACAAGCTCCGCTACCACAAGATAATCATCATGGCCGATGCCGATGTCGATGGTTCGCACATCAGGACTCTTCTTTTGACGTTCTTCTTCAGGTACATGAGGGAGCTCATCGAGAGGGGGTACGTCTATCTGGCCATGCCTCCGCTCTACGGAATAAAGTCCGGGAAGAACATCACATACGTCTACACCGACGAGGAGAAGAACGCCGAGATAGCGAAACTTGGCGACAGCGCGAAATACACGATTCAGCGTTTCAAGGGTCTCGGTGAGATGGACGGCGACGAGCTTTGGGAGACGACGATGGATCCGTCGAAGCGCAAGATGAAGGTCGTGACGATTCCCGATGCCGAGGCCGCCGACGCGATTTTCTCTGTCTGCATGGGTGAGGAAGTCGAGCCTAGGCGCAAATTCATCGACGAGAACGCCCACATGGCGAATTTGGATTTCTAGTTAACGAGCAAAGAAAGGAAAAGCTAAATGGAAGAGATAAAGACGCCCGAGGGCGGTACCATAATACAGATTCCGATTGAGAACGAAGTGAAGCAGGCCTACATCGACTATTCGATGTCGGTCATCATCCAGCGCGCGCTCCCGGATGTGAGGGACGGACTCAAGCCTGTCCACAGGCGCATCCTCTACGCGATGGACAAATTGAATTTGGCGAGCAACGGACCAACGAGGAAGTGCGCCCAGATTGTCGGCGAGGTTCTCGGACACTACCACCCTCACGGAGACGCTTCGGTCTACGACGCGCTCGTCCGCCTGGGGCAGGATTTCTCTCAGAGGTACACGACCGTCACCCCGAAGGGAAACTTCGGTACAATCGGCGGCTTCCCCGCCGCCGCCTACCGCTACACAGAGGCCAAGATGGCTAAAATCGCCGAGGAGATGGTCAAGGACATCGACAAGGACACAATCGACATGATCGACAACTTCGACCAGTCGACGAAGGAGCCGACCGTTCTTCCGGCACAGTTCCCGTACCTCCTCTGCAACGGAACGACAGGAATCGCGGTCGGAATGGCGACGAACATGCCGTCTCACAATCTCCGCGAGGTCGCGGCCGCAATCTCCGCATACATCGACAACAGGAACATTTCAATCGACGAGTTGATGAAGTACATAAAGGGACCTGATTTTCCGACCGGAGGCGTCATCTACGGAAGGGAAGGGTTCAGGAAGGCGTACCGCACAGGACGCGGAAAAATCGTAATCCGCTCGAAATTCGAAATCGAGACTGGAAAGAGCGGAAGGGAGTCTATTGTCTTCACCGAAGTTCCATACGGTGTGAACACCACGAACGTCATCAAGAAGATAAAGGATTTGGCCCGCGAGCGCGTCATCGAGGGGATATCGAGCGCGAACGACGAGTCTTCCGACAGGACTGGTCTCCGCCTTGTGGTGGAGTTGAAGAGGGGCGCAATCACGAAGCTCGTCCTGAACCAGCTTTTCGCGAAGACGGAGCTTCAGGCGAATTTTGGAGTCATAAATCTCGCGCTCGTCCCCGACAAGTCTTCTGGAAACGGGCAGAATTTGAAGCCGCAGATTCTGAACCTCAAGCAGCTCATCGAGTATTTCGTGGACCACCGGGTGAGCGTCATAACGAGGCGCACGAAATTCGAGTTGAACAAGGCGCTCGCGAGAAAGCACATTTTGGACGCTCTCATAATCGCCGTGGACGCAATCGATGAAGTCATCAAGATTATCCGCTCAAGCCGGGACGTCCAGCAGGCGAAATCCTCGCTCGAAGCAAGGTTCGGATTCGATGACGTACAGTCGACCGCAATTGTCGACATGCAGCTCCGCCGCCTCACGAATCTCCAGATTGAGGAACTCCGCAAGGAAATCGCCGAGCTTGAGACTCTCATAGCCTACTATCAGGATTTGCTCGCCCACGAGGAGAAGATTTTCGCGCTCGTGAAGACCGAGACGAACGAGCTCGCCGAGAAGTACGGAGACGACAGAAAGACCGAGATTACGATGCAGGAAGCCGAGGAGCTTCACGTCGAGGACATGATAAAAGAGGAGGACGTGATTGTGACCGTCTCGAAGTTCGGCTACATAAAGCGGCTTCCTCTTGCCCTGTACAAGGCGCAGGCTCGTGGTGGAAAAGGCTCCGGCTCAAGCTCAAGCCTTGTCGAGGACGACTATATCTCCCAGATATTCACCGCCACTACACATTCGTATATCACGTTCATAACGACAGAGGGAAGGGCCTATTGGCTGAAAGTCCACGAGATTCCAGAGGCTAGCCGGTCGAGCAGGGGAACGAACATCAAGTCTCTTCTCCAGTTAATCGAGAACGAGGAAGTCGCGACTATTGTCGTCATGAGGGAGCTTGTCGCCAACCAGTACATTTTCATGGCGACAAAGGATGGAGTCGTGAAGAAATCCCCTGTCACGGAATTCGCCAACGCGAGGACGAAGGGCATCATCGCCATAAAGTTGAACGAAGGCGACAGGCTTGTTTCGGCTATCTTGACCGGTGGCGACAACCAGATAATGCTTGTGACAAAGAAAGGCCAGGCCCTTCTCATCGACGAGTCTTCTGTGCGGTCTATGGGAAGAAGCAGCATCGGTGTCCGCGGAATAAAGCTTTACGAGGGGGATTCTCTCGCCGCCGCGATTTGCGTCCAGCCTGACACGAATGCGCTCGTCATAACCGAGCGTGGATATGGAAAGCGCGTGGACTTCCAGGAGTTCAACTCGCACAGCAGGGGAACCGGCGGCCAGCGCATTTTTGGAAACGTGGACGGAAAGGGCGGCGTCGTCGGTGCGATGGCGGTCGCCGATTCGGACGAAATCGTCTGCATCACAACGCGCGGAAAGACAATCCGCGTGAATGTTTCCGATATCTCATTGCAGGGGCGGAGCGCGTCTGGTACCCGCATAATCCACAGCGACGAGCAGGATTCCGTTGTCGGATTCGACAAGGTTTCGCAAGGTCAGGACGAGGACAAATAGCCTTTGATGGAGTGTCGTAAGACTCTCTCAGAAAAAAAGGACGGGCAAGCGTGAAAATTCCGTTTTGGAGCTTTCCGCTTGCCCGTCCTTTTTTTTTGCATTTTTGTGAAACAGTGCTGTTTCACATGAAACAATCTCGATGGAAAAATGTGTTTCATGTGAAACATTGAAGCCTCTCGGAAATTTTAGTTTCAGAACAGGTTCTTCAACGATATCGAGAAACTGTTGTCGAACTGCGGTTTCTTGCCCGCCTTTGATTTGTTGTCCATGTTCTTCTTTTCGTTGCCCCTGTTCAGGCAGTCCTTGAACTCTCCTGTCGACGTGTCTCGTATCGACAGTCCGATGTTGCTGTTCTTCGACATGGAACAGTCGCTCGCCGTGATGTAGGCGTTCGCCGCCGAATAGAAGCCGTCGAGGTTGTTGTCGAACGTGCATCGCTCGAAGCTCACCTTTGAGTTTCCGTCCAAGAACGCTCCTGAATCTGAGTTTTTGTCGAATGAGGAGTCGGACGCGCTTAGCGAGACCCTTCCTCCGATTTTCGCTCCGAATTTGTTTCCCGTGAAACGCGAGTTCTTTACGCTCACTGCCGCGGTCTCCGTCGCGGACAATCCCGCCGCGAATTGGTTCCCCTGGGACTCCGTGTTGGTTATTGCGACAGAGACCGCTCCACGAATCGATATTCCGTCCCACTTGTTCTCGTAGAACCTGCATCCGTCGATGATGTTCTGGGCTTTGAATGCCGCGCTTCCGTCTTCGTAAACCGCGAACCCTGACGCGTTGTTCCTGAACGAGTCGCAGTCGGCGATTACCGCCTTGTTGTTCTCCGAGGAGAGGAATCCGGTGTTGTTCGAGTACGCTTTGGAGTGGGTTATCACAGGATATGTGCTGTCGTTTATCGAGAATCCTGTCGTGTTCGAGTACGATTCCACGTTTTCCAGATGCCCTTTCGCCTCTCCGTAGAACGTGACGCCCGCTTCTTCGTTGTGGTGCACTTTCGTGTTCGTTATGAGCGGTGCCGCCTTCTTCTCCACGATTATTCCCCTCACGCTTCCTGTTATGTCCGCGTTTTTCAGCGCGCCTCCCGCGTTTTCCGTGAAGACTATGCCGTATTTCGATGTCTCAAGGAACTTGCAGTTTTCGAACGATGGATTGGACTTTCCTGCCACGACCGCCCCCGCGAACGTCTTTTGCACATCTACATCCGTGAAAGTGGATGCCGATGCTCCGTCTATCGCTATTCCAGCCGCTCCGCTCAGTCTGCTCTCTGTTATTTTGACGCCCGTGTAGTTGATTGCCGAGTTTCCGCTGGAACGTATGGCCGCGATTGTCGACGATGCGAGCGATATTGAAGCCGCCGTTCCCTTCGAGTTCCCGGCTGTGTATATTCCGTTGTGGCATTTCATGAATTCCGCGTTCGAAATTTCGATTGTGGAATTCTCTTTCGCCTTTATGCCGGAGCCGCAGACAGTGTAGCATATCGTGGGCGAATCGAATTTCGCGAACGATTTTCCGAGAACTAGGACGGCGTTGTTCATAATGTTCGCGAAATGGCAGCCGTCGAACCTGTGGTTTCCTGTTATGAGCGTCACTCCGTCGTGTGAAGAATCCACGAATGCGACACCCTCGAAGTCCACGTTCGCGGATACGCTCAGGAGCGACTTGTACGAGGACGACATCGGGTCTTCCGAGAATTTCGTCCATTTGAGTCCGCTTTTCGCGACGTTCGCGCTGTACCGTCTGTCGTATGTCGCTGAATTTTCCTGATAGCCCGTGAACGATGTGAACGACAGCGACTTGTTTCCCGTGAAAAACACGCCCGATATTTTCACGTTCGCCGTGATTTTCGACTGCTTCCCGCTGTCGAGCACAATCACAGGCACATCCTTGGACGCGAAGTACTTGCTCTTTATGGCCGCCACCGTTCCCTGCCCGCTCGTTATCGTTATGCGCTTTCCGATGTTCGCCGTGCTCTTGTACACTCCAGGGGAGAGGATTATCGTGTCCGTGTCCTTCGACGCGTCGACCGCCTCCTGCAGGTTGTGGAAGTCGTATCCGCTTCCGATTCCGACCGTGTAGGTCTTCGGCTGGCTGTTGCGGATTTCCTCTTCCCTTCGCTTCTCCTCCTCGTATTTTTCCCGTTCGCGCGCGGCCCTTTCTTCCGCCAAAGCCATTTCCCTTTCGGCCTTCTCTTGCGCGATTTTCCTTTCAAGCTCCGCCTTCGCAGTTTGCCGAGCAATGTTCAGCGCCTTCTGCTCTTCGTCAGGAGCAATCTGCGACACGATGTACGTGTACTGGTTCGGGAAGCAGCCCCTGAACGCGATGAACATGACGACAAGCCCAAGGACGACACCACCGACTTTGAGGCTGTTCTTGATGATTCCGTTCCTCTGGTTCATCCTCATCAGCTCTTCGTCGGAAATCGGCTTTATGTGGTGCTTCTTCTCGAATTTCTCCCAGTCGGTCTCGCTGAAGCCATATTCCTTGCACATCGCAAGCTTCTTCGTACCCTTGTATATTGACTGCTGGAGCTGCGAAAGCTTCACGTGCTTCTTGAAGTCGTCGAAGTAGTCTTCCTCGAAATACTGGATTTTGTCCTTCAGCACTATTCCGCAGCTGTTCATGAATTCTTCAAGGTCGTTGAACTTGTCGGAATCCTCCGGGAAAAGTTTCACGTGAAACTTTTTGAGCTGCTGGAATTCCACGACAAGCTCCGTCTTTGAGAAATTCGTGTCGATTGTGATTGTCGGATCCTTCTCTTTCTTCTCGTTGTAGAACCTCTTGAACGCCTCCTCTATCGTGTCGATTTCGGCTCCCAGTTCCTTTGTTTTCTCGGCCAAACGTTCCTTGAAGTCCCTCCTCGATTCCCCGCTCGAAAGGTCCAAAAGTCCAAGCTCCACAGCCGCGTCCTGTATGCTGCACACTTCCTCAAGTTCGACGATTTTGTCGCTGCAGGTCGCGTTTATGAGTGCGTCAAGCTTGCTCCATGCGATGTCCAGAAGTGAATTTCTCAGGTCCTCGCACAGGGACTGGTGCATGAAAAGGTTCCTGAATTCAGGAATCGCGAATGAAAGATTCTCCCTCTTCTCCTGTTCCTTGTTGCCGAGCTTCTGCGCTTCCTTCGTCCACTCGTCGCACCATGACGAGATTCTCTTCCTGTCGTCTTCCGTGCTCAGGCTGTAGACCTTCATGCCGGCGACATTGTAGATGTCCACGGCGGGAACCTTCCCGTTCTTCAGCTTCTCGGCGAACTGTATGGCGAACTCCTGTCCCTGTCCGGTTATGCTTCCGACAACAGGCTCCACGATTTTTTCGTAGAATTCCCTTACTCCGACTCTGCCCTCGTTTTTTGATTCGGAAATCGGCTCGTCAGAATTCGCGTTGTCTCCGTTCCTGTTCTTTTCCTTCTGAGCATCCGCCTCCGCCTGTCCGCCGATGTCTCCACCGAGCGCGACTTCAAAGTCGATTCCGCTCTCGTTGTCTGCCACTTTGTCCTCCTATTCCTCTTTCATGAAGAGCCACTGTGCGTTCCTTCTTTTTGGCGCGTCTTCGTTCTCCGCCGCTCCCGTCACTCCGACGTACTGTACGCTGCTCCTCGATTCCTGCGCTTTTGTCACTGCCGCGTCCTCGTCCGTTCGTTTTGTTCCCTCAATCCAGTTCATGAACCATGCGAACGAAAGCAGAGCCATAATCGCCGCCGCGATTATGCAGAACCAGCCCGCCGTCTCTTCGCTGTCGCCCATGTTTCCGATTCCAAGAAGCAAAAGCAGCCCTGCCGCCGCCGCCAGCGTTATCTTCGACGCGAGGTACAGCTTGAAGCAGAGAAGTATCGCCACGATGAGCGCGGCCGCCCCCAGGATTATGAAAGGCGTGCCGATTTCCTCGTCCGAGCTGCTGAAGAAAGTGATACCTATAAAAAAGAATAGTAGTGCGGCTATGAAAAGTATGATTTTCAGGACAAACATAGGATTTTCCCCTCCGAAAACATTTTTTCGTTTTCCTCTCCGTACCCAAAACAATCCATGAGACCTCCTTTTGCCCGGTTCTGTCTGCGGGCCGTTCAATTAATAATATAGAAGTCGAATTTACGAACCGCCATGTTTGCGATATCCGAATGGAATACGGTAGAATTGAGGCATGAGTGATACTTCCGGAATACGCAGTGATTAAAGGAAAACAAAAAATCCCGCAAAACAATGCGTGGAACAGTGCTTTGCGGGATAATCCATTTTTTTGCGTTTACTACAGTGGGCAGTTTTTCACTCTGTCACTCTTTTGAAAGCGTGGAAAAGACTGCTTTCAAAGCAGATAAATAATCCTCGATGGACTTTTCCGTGACTTTGTAGACGACCCTTGAAATTTCAGAGCCGGATTCAGGGCTGTACTTTGTATAAACCGGATAGCAGGTGATTTTCGCATACTTGTCGAGAGTCGGGTAATTTCCGTCAGAGTCTTTTTCAAAATGCGCGTAGTATGTGACAGAGGCTGGAACCGTAAGAGTCTCGCCATCAGCATCTATTTCGACTTTCTCGCTTGAGACGGACATGAAGTCGCAGTTTTCGCCATAAAAAATCCCGCAAATTCAAAGTGAATCTGCGGGATTTTTATTTTTAGAATTCGCCCTCAAATTCGTTCGCAAACTGCTCTGCCATCTGCAAAAGCCGCTGTTCTTGGCGGGAATTCAGTTTTCGGTTTGAAAGCTCCGTCATGACGGAAAGTGCGTTCCAGCATATTTTTTCGTATTCGTCCAAAAGCTCGTTCGTGCCCATGCTTGAGTATGCGGGGCCGGTTTCCGCGTAATTGGGATCGGCGTCAAGGTCCACATAGCAGATGGCGCCTGCCGTGCGTACCGTGTGCAGTTCAAGACCGTCCATCTGGCTTATTATAAACGAGCCGCCCGTTTCATCCTTTTGGGCGGTCTCATAGTTTTTTTTGAAATCGTCAAAATATTTGACGGCGGCTTTCTTGCTGTCAAACGCGAGCCGGTAATCGTTCAGGGCAAAATACGGCACGGTTTTTCCGTCCGCATTTTTTTCTTCCACAACGCGCGCCGTAAAGTCCGGCTCTTTGCCCGAAAGCTCATACGATTTGCTGCCGCACGACGAGAGCAAAATCGCGAACGTTGCGAGCAGTGCGATTCCAAGTCTTTTCATTTTATTTTCTCCTACATATTCCCCAAGATTTTCGCTTTCTGCGCGGCGAATTCCTCGTCGCTCAAAATTCCTTTTTCCTTGAGCGCGGCTAGTTTTTCAAGCTGGGCGGTCGCGTCTTCCGCGGGAAGGCTTTTCGTTCCCGCGCTCTGCGTTCTGCTTCCCCGGAATTCATTTTCCGCGCGGTTGAAAACTTCCTCGATTCCGCTCTTGACCGTGTCTTTCTGATACAGGTAGAACGCAATCGGGATAAGCCAGCCGATTGTTGTGAAAAGACCGACAATCAGAAAAATCCAGAACCAGCCGGACGGCTTGTATTCGACCGTCGCGACCAAAAGCATTTCGTCGTCCCGCGCCTTGGTTTCGACAACCGTTTTGTCGCTCCTGTTGATTGAGCCGAACGTCGCGTTCACGGATTCGACCGTGAGCGTTCCCCTGTTGTTCTCAATTCCTTCCGCAGATTTTCGGAAGGAATCTTCAAGAAATCTCGTGATTTCCTCCGCCGATGATTTTGTCTGGAATCTTCTGCTCACATTAAAATTCATTTTTGTTCCCTACAATCCAAGTATTTTCGCCTTTTGCGCGGCAAATTCCGCGTCGCTCAAAATTCCTTTTTCTTTGAGCGACGCGAGCTTTTCAAGCTGCGCCGTGACATCTCCCTGCGACGGTTTTCCTGGCAACGGCGCGGGTTGTGGCGTGAACGACTGTGACTCACTCCAAAGCCCCGCGTCTTTCAAAATCTGCCGGCTTTCTTCATCTTCCACACTGTAGCCCTCTGCGAGGCGCTTTTTAATGAAGTTGAAGAAATAATTTTTGTTGTAAACGATGTTAAGGGCAAGCACGGCTGCGAGCGCGACGACTCCCAAAGGCGGAATTACAAAAAGAAATGCCGCCACAAAAATCAAAAGGAAAAGGACGATGCACTTTAAGACGTCTTTTCCTTGCACGGGCTTTATGTCCGCGGGCGGAAGCCCGAATCTGATTGCGAACAGCGCGGCCGGAACGCTCAGTTTTACTTTCCGGGGACATTTTACCGTAATATCCTCGGAACCCGTCTTTTTGAGAACAATCTCAACTTTTTTTGCCATTTAAAACTCCTTAATTTACCTTAACAAGTAAATTCTGATACCGTTGGGGATTATCCTAACCTTGTAAGGTAATTTTGTCTATAAAATTTACTTCACAGAGTAAATAATTACAGCATGAGTCCGTTTTGGAAAAATGTTGACGAAGAAATAAAATATCTCAATATGAATTTAAAAACGCTGGCGAAGGTTTCCGGCGTGCCGTACCCCACGATTACGAACGGCAGAAACCGCGAAAACAGCATTCCGGAAATGGAAACGGCGCGGAAGATTGCAGACGCCCTTCACAAGCCGCTGGACTCGCTCCTTGGGATAATGAAGAGCCAGAATGCCGCCGCGCTGCCCGGGGAAAAATCAGACGCGGTTCATTTGTATAAAAAATATCAGGACATTATTTCCGTTATGGAAGATTTCCCTGCGCCTTTGCGGGAATCGCTCCGGAATACGATAATAAAATTCCACACGTCCTACGAACTGATGAAAAAATAAAAACGCGGCGCGCGTGGTTGCAGGAAACACGGGGAGATCGCGCTCGCCACGGTGGTTGAGTTCATTGAAACTACAAGTTGCTGTTTGTTCATTCGTCCTAATCGTTGGTTTGTGTATGCAACTTGATTCTAAACGCTTGCGCGTTTAGACCATTATGGGATTGTGAGGCTCAATACCGTCATTGCGAGCGCAGCGAAGCAATCGCACTTTTATGCTCCGACTTCCTGTCGTCGCAAAAAGTGGACGACTTTTGTTCCAAAAGTCGCTTTGGTTTCCGCCACATCCTTGTGGCGAATAGATTGCTTCGTCGCCACGCTCCTCGCTTCCTGTTGATTAAAAACAAACGGGACACCCCAAAAAAATGGATGTCCCGTCTTCCTATCAGTTCAAATCAATCGGTTATGCGCCGAAGTATGAGAGCGCGTTTCCGAAAGAGATGTCCTTCACGATTTTCGTGAGCATCTTTTCGTCGTTCGGGTATTCGCCGTTCTCGACCCAAGTTCCGATGATGTTGCAGAGGATTCTCCTGAAGTACTCGTGCCTTGAGTATGAGAGGAATGAGCGGGAGTCCGTTAGCATTCCGACGAAAGCCGGAATCATGCCGAGGTTTCCGAGAACCTTTATCTGCTGCTCCATTCCGTCCTTGTGGTCGCAGAACCACCAGCCTGAACCCATCTGGATTTTGCCCTTGATTCCGCCGCCCTGGAAGCAGCCCATGATTGTTCCGATTGAGTAGTAGTCTTTCGGGTTCAATGTGTAGAGAATCGTCTTCGGTGTGCCGCCCGCAGCCTCGATGAGCGAGAGGAGGCCCGCGAGGTTCTCAGCCATCGGCTTGTCGTGGCTTCCGTCGAATCCAGTGTCAGGGCCGAGCTTCTTGAACATGGCCTTGTTGTTGTCGCGGATTGCGTTCATGTGCCACTGCTGCACGATTCCGCGCTCTGCGTATGCGCGTCCGAGAGCGACGAGAACCTTCGTCTTGTAGGCTTCGGCTTCGGCTTCCGAAATCACCTCGCCTTTCAACGCGCGCGCGACGACAGCGTCGATGTTCGCGTCCGTGTCGACCTTGCACGGCGGATACTCAAGCGCGTGGTCTGAAGCCTTGCAGCCGTTCTCGATGAAGAAGTCGAGCCTCTTGATGAGGGCTTTGATTACGTCGTCCGATGTCTTGATGTCGATTCCGCTGACTTCAGAGAGCTTCTTGATGTAGTCCTTGTATGTAGGGAGGTTGATGTTGATTGCCTTGTCAGGTCTGTACGACGGGCGCACCTTCGTCTCGATTTTGCCGATTGGGGCGGTTCCAGCGGCGATTGCCTTGTGGTATTCGAGCGAGTCGATAGGGTCGTCCGTGGTTCCGACTGCGTAGACGTGGAAATTCTTGAAGATTCCCTTCACGCTCAAATCCTCTGTCTGGAGAAGCGCGTTAGCCTTTTCCCAGATGCGTGGGGCAGACTCGACAGTGAGAGGCTCCGTGATTCCGAAGTATCTCTGGAGCTCAAGGTGCGTCCAGTGGTAGAGCGGGTTTCCGATGAGGTGCTCGATTGTCTCCGCCCACTTGAGGAACTTCTCGTAGTCCGGCTTGTCGCCTGTGATGTAGTCCTCTGTGATTCCGTAGGTTCTCATCTGTCTCCACTTGTAGTGGTCGCCTCCGAGCCAGATTTCAGTGAGGTTCTTGAACTGCTTGTTGTTCGCAATCTGCTCCGGCGGAAGATGGCAGTGGTAGTCCCAAAGCGGCTCGTCTTTGCAAGCGGCGAACAGTTTCTGAGCTGTCGGTGTGTCGAGAAGGAAATTCTCGTCCATGAATTTTTTCATTTTCGTCTCCAAAAAAAGATTTTTTGGTCGTTTAGTGGCGACCGGTTGTTTGCCTTTCATTCTATTCTGAATCTTTTGAAAAGTATATTGTGTTTTTGCCCTTCCTCCGCCATGTCGAATCCCTCTTGTCATTTGTGTTTGATTTTTTGTATATTGCTTTCCGCATAATTCAAAGACAGTTCGGAACCCATCCTGTCTCTAAACTAAACTAGGGCATTAGAAAATCAAAATTCGAGGTTATCTAAGTGAAAAAATTATTCGCATGGATTATGGACACTGCGGAGTGGTTTTTTGACATGCAAGACTGGAAGATGCTCTTGCGGTCGATTCCCGCAGTCGTGGTTGCTTTGTTTGTTGTCTGCACGGTCACGATGAACCTTGCGGCGAACAAAATCGTATGGAGCGGGCTTAAAATCGGCGACACCTATTTTATTTCCGTGACGGCCGGTCTGTTCCTTTCGTGGGCCGTCTTCCTGATTATGGACATGGTCACCAAGACTTTCGGCGGCAAGGCGGCAATCAAGCTGAATTTCTTCGGAGCCGTCATAAACGCCGTGGCGGTCGTCTTCTTGGGAATCATGGCGTCGATTCCTTCCGATTATCCTTTCCCAGGAGCGAGCGCATCCTTCGACATCGTTTTCGGCTTTACGGGGCAGGGCGTTCAGCCTTGGCAGATTCTCGTCTCTTCAACAATCGCCTATGTCCTTTCTGGAATCGTGAACGCGATAGCGAATGTCTTGATTGGACGCCGCTTCGTCAAAAATCCTGACGGAAAAATCGCCTTCATCACCCGCTCTTACGTCAGCACAATGCTCGGCCAGTTCGTGGACAATTTCGTCTTCGCATCTCTGGCTTTCTCTTTCTTTGCACATTATTACGGAATCCTCACGATTACGGGAATCGCCTCGCTCGGCGCGCTCGTGGAGCTTTTCTTCGAGGTCGTCTTCTCTCCGATTGCCTATCACAAATGCAGGAAATGGCAGCAGGAAGGAGTCGGACGCGACTATTTCGAATACTGCAAGAAGATGGAATTGAGCGACGACTCGGCGCGTTTTGAATACAGGAAGGAACCTCGATGAAACTGGAAGAATTGTCCGCCTTTGAAATCGGCAGTCTCGTGAACGAAAGAAAAATCAGTCCTGTCGAGGTCGTCGAATACTTCCTCGACCGAATCGAAAAGAGGAACGAATCCGTGAACGCCTTTGTCTATGTGAAGGCGGATTATGCCATTGAAAAAGCCCGCGAGCTTGAAGCGAGACTTGAACGAGGTGAGGAGTGCGGGCCTTTCGCGGGCGTTCCCTTCGCGCTCAAGGATTTCCTTCCGAACAAAAAAGGCTGGCAGTCTTCGCACGGCGGCGTCGAATGCCTTGTCGCAACCGATGAATGCGACTCTGTTTTCTGCGCCGCCATGGAAAAAGCGGGCGGAATCGCAATCGGAAAGACGAATGCGCCCGCCTACGGTTTCCGCGGCACTACTGACAATCTCATGTACGGGCCGACATCGACTCCGTTCAACACGAAATGCAATTCCGGCGGTTCAAGCGGAGGGAGCGCGGCAGCCGTTGCCGACGGTCTCGTTCCGATTGCCGAGGGCGGGGATGCCGGCGGCTCAATCAGGATTCCGGCCTGCTTCTGCAATCTCTACGGATTCAAGGCCGGGGTGGGGACGGTGCCTTCTGTCTGCCGCCCTGACGCATGGTCGGCGACTCATCCGCTCTGCTTCAACGGCGGACTGACAAAGACTGTGACGGACTCCGCGATTCTGATGGACTACATGAACTACGAGGACAAGCGCGACCCGTTCAGCCTGCCGAAGACTTGTGGTTTTTATAAGGAACTTGAGAATCTTCCAAAGAATCTGAAAATCGCGTTCACCGAGGATTTCGGGCTTTTCGAGGTCGAGGATGAAGTTCGCTCTTCCGTGAGAAATGCCGCTATGAAATTCCGTGAGCTTGGATTTTCTGTCGATGAGCATAAATTCAGTTTCAAGCACGATGCGGCGACTCTTTCCGACCTTTGGTGCAAGGGAATCACGGTTGACTGCGCGCTTGAGCTGAACCATCTCAAAGACCAGGGAATCGACCTCTTGAAAGACCACGAAAAGGACTTCCCACAGGAATTCATCTATTGGAAGAAAATCGTCGACGGACTTGGAATCGAGGATTTGTACGAATTCAACCTTGCCAGAACCGATGTCCTCGACCAGTTCGAGAATGCGTTTTCTGGATACGACCTGATAGTTTCTCCGGTGAGCTGTGTCTCTTCCATATTGAACGCTTCCGACAGGAACACGAAAGGGCCGGACTTCGTGAACGGAAAGAGAGTCGAGTCGTTGATTGGCTGGACCCAGACCTTCCTCGCGAACTTCACTGGAAATCCCGCGGCTTCAATTCCGGCGGCTCTTTCCAAAAACGGAGTGCCAATCGGAATGCAGATTATTGCCCCACGGCACAATGACCTGCTTCTTTTCCAGGCGAGCCGGGCATACGAAAAAATGTTTCCCTGGCAGGAGTTGTACAAGAGAGCATGGGAGCGAATGTAGTTTGAATTGAATCATTCGCCTTTCATTCTCCCACCAGCCAGTCGCTGAGCGTGCGTTCTTCGCTTGAAAAAACAGCTCCGATTTTGATGAGCTTTCGCTCGTCAGCCTCGTACGGCTTTGCGTAGCCCTGCGCGTCAATCTGCGAAAGGGCGTCTTCCACCGTGCCGTCGCGCTTGAACTCGAAGACGTAGACGTACTCTTCCGTTTCCACGATGCAGTCGGCACGTCCTTTCGCGCTGTGCTGCTCCACCTTCACGAACTGCCCGAGAAGCAGGAACACAAGATAAACGACGTTCTGGAAGTCGCGTTCAAGAACAGAGTCGCTCGGCTTTGCCGGATACGGAAGATTCGCGAAAAGCGCGGTGAAGCGGTTTCGGAGGCTGTCGGTGTTCGCTGTTTTTATGTCGCGACCGAAGTTTCGGACATCGAGCGGCTTGTCGCAGTTTAGATAGACCGGCGTAAGGCTCTGCGTGAATCCGTATTTCACTTCCTCGTTCGGATATGCGAGCGTGAAGCTTTCGAAATCCTCGTCGTACTCTTTGAGCGTGAGATAGCCCGACTGGTACAAAAGCGGCACGATGTCGGGATTGTCCGGGCGGTAGTCGGTGATTTCGTCCTCGCTCGCGTACAGGGAGCCGTCGCTGAACTGTTGAGGATTGAAGCCCATCTCGTTCAAGCGTTTCACCAAAAATGTCGGCGTGCCGGTTCCGAACCAGAACTTTCCGAATTTTTTCGAGCTGAACGCGTTGATGAGGCTGAATGGGTTGTAGATGTTTTCGCACTCGGCGCAGAACTTGTAGCCGTCGTAGAATCTCTTGAGTTTTTCCAGACATTCTTCGCGCGTCATCTTGTTCGCCTCCGCCATCTCGTCGATTTCGGGCGAAAAAGTCGTTTCAAGCTCGCTTTGCGTGATGCCGCAGATTTCGGCGTATTTCGGGTGCATGGAGATGTCCTGCAGTTGGTTCAGGTCGCTGAATATCGACACCTTGCTGAACTTCGTCACTCCCGTGAAAAGCACGAACCGCAAGTATGCGTCGCAGTCCTTGAGCACGGCGAAGAAGCCCTTGTAGAGCGCGCGGTTCTCTTCGTCCTGCTCCGCGCTCCCGCCGATGTTCTTCAAAAGCGGATTGTCGTACTCGTCCACAAGGACCGCGACCCTGCGCCTGGTCCTCTCGTTCGCATTTTTGAGCGCATTCTTGAAACGGACTGGAAGCGTCGAGTCGTCGTGCGGCAAATCGTATTTTTCTTCAAAATCAAAAAGACAACTGCGAAGGGCATCTTTCAGTCCGTTTTCCGTAGTGAACTCGCCGCCAGCAAGCGAAAATTTCAAGACGGGGTATTCAATCCAGTCCTTTTCGAGCTTTTCGATTGCGAGACCGTGGAAAAGTTCCTTTTTGCCCATGAAATACGCTTCGAGCGTCGTGATTAGGAGACTCTTTCCGAACCTGCGCGGGCGGCTCAAGAAATAGGGCTTTCCGTTTGTCACGAGGTCGTATATGAAGGCTGTTTTGTCCACATAAATGTAGCCTTCTTCTCTCAAGTAAGAAAAATCCTGAATGCCAATCGGCAGCTTTCGTGTGCTCATGTCTTTTATTATAGCCGATTTTGCCGCAAATATTACTTTCTGCGCATGTCCTCGTGGTTTTTGTAGAACGCTTCTTTCGCTTCGTACATCGCTTGGTCGGCGCGGTCATAGACGCTCTTGTATTCCTTGTCCACTCCATTTTCGAAACTTGCGTACCCTACTGACACGGCGAGGGTGAAGTCAAGACTTTTCCCTTCGATTCTGCCCTCGTTTTCCTTGTTGAACTCGTCCACCGCCTGGGCGAAAGAGGCCATGTTGTCCTTGATTTTGTCGCGCGGGCCTTCCGTGATGACAGCGAACTCGTCTCCTCCCGTGCGGAAAATCTCGTCTTCGGAAAACACCGTCTTTATCGCGCCAGCCGCGGCCTTTATCAGCTCATCTCCCATCTCGTGACCTTTCGTGTCGTTGATGCGCTTCAAGCCGTTCACGTCGAACACATACACCGTGAAATCCACCATGTCTTCGGCGATGCGCTCTTCGATTTGCGAGAGCTTTTCGAGATACGCGCGCTTGTTCTTGCAGTTCGTCATAGAGTCCTTGTACGCAGAATCGCGAATTTTATCAATGTATTCAGAGAGTGCCTCTTCGATTTTGAGAATGGAGGAGGCAAGCACTCCGAGTTCGTCTTTTGACTTTATCGGGATTTTTGTGTTCAGTTCGCCGTGTGCGATGAAAGACGTGGCTTTCGTGATGATTTCTATCGGATGCACGATTTTGTCGGTAAGATAGTTCACGATGAAAACCGCTATAATCAGCGAAATGATAAGCAGCAGTATCATCTGGAAGAGCATTGTGTTTTGGAGCGAGAAAAGCTGCTTTTCAGGCACAGAAAGCGCGATGACCATTCCGTTGCCAAGACTTTCGAGCATTACTCTGTGCTTCTCGCCTTTGTATTCGTACGCATAAGTTTTTTGGCTGTTGACGTATTCATTAGAAAAGAACTTGCTAACTCTCTCAATGTCTTTGTGCTGATGAAAATCGCTCGACCAAAGCCCCTGCAAAAAATCCTTGTGGTAAATCAAATCGCCGCTGCCGCTCACCAAAAAGATGAATGCCTCTCCGTAATCAAGGCTGTCTATGCAGGAGCGGATAGAAAGATTGCTGATTTCAATTCCTGTAACGCCCGCGAAAGCCTTGTTTTTGTAAAGCGGCTCAAAATATGAAATCGTAAAACTTTGCTGCTCCGTATTGAAGTTGTTGTATGGTCCTATCCACTGCGGAACCTTGTTTTCTTTTGCTGCATAGTACCACGGAATGAACTCCTTCCCGACCTTCTTTCCGCTCTTCACGTCAAAAGAGACGTCGATGAAATCTTCCTGCAAATCAATTCTGTACGTTCCTTGTGCGTTCATGATGTTCAGCATGTACAAGCATTTTGAGTTGTCTGTCGTCTCAAAATCAGGACACAGATAAAAAGACTTCACGAACAGCTGGTCGCCGAGCGTGAGAACAGAACGCTCTTTCACCTTGTCATAAAAATCGTCGTCGTACACATCGCTTTTTTCGATAAAGTCTTTCATGCCCTTCACGTTCTTTGAAAGCGAGTGGAAAGCGTTGTTCAATTCAGAGACCTTGCTGTCCAAAATAAAGTGCATGGAAGTCGTGGCGTGCTGCATGATGGCAGAGCGGATATAGAAAACGCTGATTGTGCCGATAGTGAGCCACAAAGCAATAATCATCAGGATATAGGACAAACTGAGTCTTGTACGAATGGATTTCATTTAGTCTTTTTTCACTCCGTTTCCGCCGATTTCTTTCACTTGGTAGCAATAGCGCGCCGCTCTGTGATAATTCGTCTTGATGTTGTCGAAGAGGTTTATCGCCGTAAGACCGACAGACACCGTTATCATCTTGCCTTCTTCTATCTGCTTGCAGAATTCCTTGCAGATTTTGTACGCCTTTTCGATTCCCATCTCAAAAAGCACAACGAACTCATCGCCTCCCCAGCGCAGAATGACGCCGTTGTTTGAAAGCAGGGCCGACATCGTTTTCACCACCGAAAGCAACGCTTCGTCTCCGTTCAGATTGTCGTTTGCCTCTTTGAAATAGTCGATGTCGAAAACCGCGATGCACTTGTACGTTGTCGTGTTGAAATATCCGCGCTCGCCGAGCTGCTCTTTGAAATAGTTGCGGTTAGCAAGTCCCGTAAGACTGTCGATGTTCTCTTTCGGCTCAAGCAGAATCTTTTTCTTGCCGTGCAAGGCAGTCCGCGCCGAAAACAGCACCAATAAATCAAGCGCAAAAAGAATAAGAGCGACAAGATAAAACAACTGCGAACTGTCTTTTATGCCATCTCCGTCGCTACGGACAACAAAATACCAATCCAAATTTGGAATATACTGAGAAGCCACAAAGCCAGAAATTCCCTTTTGCTTGTAACACAGCCCCTCTTTTTTGCAAGGCTTGTGAATCCAATATCTGAATAATTACTATCAAGCATGACAGTTCCCAAATCGTCTGTCGTGTTGATTTTGACATTGTATGTCTTTTCAAGCTCGGCTATGAAATCGATAATGTCCTTCAAGGCAAAAGCGGGACTTGAAACGCCCAAAAAAGTGCCGTCGTCGTCGTTAATACGAAAGTTGATGTAGAGCGAAGTGAATTCCAATCCGTCCGGGCTTCTGTAAATGTTGAACGCATATTCCACGCTGCTCTGCTCGAACTTATTGAACCACACGTCGTGGCTGTCGCCCAAAGGATTTATGATTTTGTGCATTTCATCGTCGCGATAATAGCGGTGGGTTTTCGCGCTTATGAGCGTCGCCTGCGAATAGCCGAATTCGTCTTTTATGCGCGAAAGGTATTCTTTCATGACCTCCTCGTCGTGCTTCAGCTCGCCCTCGTTCCGCAAGAAATCCAGAAGAAAAGAGTCCTTCGCCATCATTCTTGAAGTGACAATCGGCTCATTGAGTTTTTCAAGCAGTTTTGTGCAAATCACATCGCAAAGAATCTTGTTCGATTCAAAAACTTTTTTCTCGACAAACTTCGTGCTAATCCCTGTGATGAAGAAAAAGAATATGCATAGAAAGATGAGGTTCACAAGGATGACAAACGACGAAACAACCGTCATGGATTTTTTGAACATGGGGAAATCCTACTTGAAGCAAAAAATTGCGGCGATTCACGCCGTTTTTTAATTATACATTCAATTATAAATCAATAAAATATTCTTGCTGGAGATTTTGGAGATTTTTCAAAGACACAAAAAAGCCTCCACCAAAAAAATCTGATGGAGGCTCTTCAAAAACGAAACCGGACTTTAGCTTTTCCCTCACTTCGTCCTTGACCAGTCGATTTCATGGCGGCCGTGGGGCTTGAGGAATGCGCTAAAGCTTAATCTGCTCAGCAAGTTGCTGCACCTGCTCCAACGGCAAATTGGCGACTTCCGCAATATCTTCCAGCGGTAATTTATTTTTTAGAAGCAGTTTCTTTGCAAAAGAAGTTCTTTCTTCTTTTCTTGTTTCCGCTCTCGCTTCTTTTCTCGCTTCTTCGGCTTTTTCACGTCCGTACTCTTCAAATGCTCTGCACACTGTACTAACCTCCCCATCTTCATGTTTGTGGAACCGCACGCGCTCGGCAATTTCGGCGTAGTGCATTTTGTCCGCGTTGCTCTCGCGGAAATCGTGCATAAGCCAACCAATCGCATCTTCCCCGTTGTATGCTCCGTTCACATAAATCGTATGAACGCCGTTGTCGAACGAAATCGGATTTTCGCCCTCAAGCTCAATTATTTGCCTCACACGATAAATCGGCTTTCCCTTTTTGTAAATATCGTTTTCGGTTATGAAAATGATGTATGTTTCGGGCAACGCTTCAAAATCGTCGTTTTTTTTCAGCGAGTGGGAATCAAGCATCGAAAGATTGTATCTTGCTCTCTTTTCCGACGCGCCTTTGTCCGCCCGCTGAATCTCGATGTTGTACTGTCTGCCTTCTGTGTCAACAGCCAAAATGTCCAACCGCACTGAACGCCCGAAAATGTTGTGCTTCTCTTTCTGCGTCATCGATTGCTTTACGGTCAAATCCGTTCGGTTGAGCAGAATTTGGAGCAGAAATCCGGTCAGTTTGTTGTCGCCCGAAAAGACGATTGTCATGAAGTCATCGTCCATCAATCTCAATGATTGAATCCTCTCCCACATCTTCGGGTCTATCGGTTTTATCGTTCTCGGCTTCTTTTCTTTTTTGTTCTTGTTCATCTGCTGTATTCTATCATGGAATCGCTTTTCCCTCACTTCGTCCTTGACCAGTCGATTTCCGGCCGGCCGTGGGACTTGAGGAATGCGTTGCACCTTTTGAAGAGGGTTTTGTCCGCCTGCGGGAAGAAGTATTTTTTCGCAGTCTGGTAGAGGTTCGACGGATGGCCGGCCTTGAATACGTTCTCTCCTTTCGCTTTCACCGCTTTTTGGGCCGCGCTTCCGAGCAGGAGAAATGCCGTGTCCTTGTTTTCCGAGAGCTTTTCGAGGACGCGCGAGGTGTATCTCCGCCATTTGTCGATGAGTTCCGCGTGCCCTGGGACGAAAGTGAGGGACGTGTTCATGAGGAGGACTCCCTGTTCGACCCAGCCGGTGAGCGAAGTGCCCTTCGGGCTGAAACCTTCCAGTTCAAGTTCCGTGAAGATGTTGGCGAGGGACTGCTGCGGCCTGTCTTCGTTCCCGAACGCGAACGCAAGCCCGCAAGCCCAATCCTTGTTCGGATAAGGGTCCTGTCCAAGAAACACTACGCTCACGCTCTCGAACGGGCAGAGCCTGAACACGCGGAAGACGTTCTCCCTTGCCGGGGTGGCTTCGGGATTTTCGTCGTAGAGCCTGTCGAGTTCGTCCAGGAAATTTGCGAATTCCGCTTTCTCAGCGTCCGTTGCAGGGACGAAAGCCTCTTTCCACGAAAGCGGAAGCTGTTCGAATTCTTCTTTTATTGTCATGATTTTCTCCTTTTGCGTTTGTTTTTTTCCTCAAAGCTAAAGCGGCTGCCTGAATTTTACCGCACTCTTTTTAAAAAAGACTGTTGAATTTAATTTTGAATTTCAATAAATTCATTTTCACCTCTAGATTGCACATCTTGGAAAGTCCTTTTCCATGTCTCATACGACATTCTTTCGATTCGTAGTTCAACAATCAATACGCAGGCACAAATCAAATTTTTTTTAGGCAGAAGGAGTTGAATTATGCCAAAGTCACTTTTTCAGGAAATCGTTTTCACTATTTTGATGGTCTTCGTCATGGTCTACGCCATGATTTGCTACAACATCTCGCTCGCCACGGGCGGAATGTCGAACGAAGTCTTCCTCAAGGCTTTCCACGAGCTTTTGATAATGGCTCCAATCGGTTTCGTCCTCGACATGCTCGTGGCGGGTCCAATCGCAAAGAAAATCACTTTCAGCCTCTTCAATCCGAAAGAGGACAAGCCGATTTTCATCGTCCTCTCGATTTCAATCTGCTCGATTTGGTTCATGTGCCCGCTCATGAGCCTCGCCGCGACGCTCCTCTTCAAGGGCGGTTTCCAGCGCGAGACGGTCTCGATTTGGCTCCAGACCACGGCCATGAACTATCCGATGGCGACTTTCTGGCAGCTTTTGTTCGCAGGTCCAATCGTCAGGAAAGTCTTCGGTCTCGTTTTCTCGAAGAAAGAGGAAAAATAAAGCGGTTTTTTCGTAGCCGTCAATTCTTTGTGATGATAAAATCAGATTTATGATTGAATTGACTAGCAAACAGAGAAAAATTTTGGAGAAGCACGCGCAGCCTTTGAAGCCGCTCGCCCAGATTGGAAAGGAGCGGTTCAACGAGGAGCAGGCCGCCCAGATAAAAAGGCTCCTGGACGAGCACGAGCTGGTGAAGGTCCGCTACCTCATTGTGAGGAACAAGGCCGACGACGAGACTGCCGGCGGCTTGAAGGGCGAACTCGACAAGCTCATCGAACAGTACACTTCGTCCACGCATGTGCGCACTATCGGCAATGTGGCGGTCTTCTACAAGCCCGCGAAGGAAGAGAAGGACCGCAAATTCGAGAAGGAGCTTTCAAAAGCCTAAATCGCTTTTCCGTCCAGCTCTTTTTGAACCAGAACTCCGTTCTTGTACACCAGTTTGAGTGAGAAGAACGGAGCTTTTTCTTTTAAAAGGCGGAGGAAAATCCTGTCGCCCTCCCAAAGCTCAAGACTGTCGATTTTGTCGATTGGAACCCATTCGAGCTTCCCTTCGTCGCAGTCGATTATCGTCCCCGAAAAATCCTTGGACGTGAAGAGGTGCATGTACTCCGCCTCGCTGTCGTCCGAGACGAAAGTGACGATTCCGCGGAATTCGAAGGAGCCGAGCGAAAGTCCGGTCTCTTCCATCACTTCGCGCTTGAGGCAGTCCTCCGGGCTTTCCGCGTGCTCGAAGTGTCCGCCGACTCCAATCCATTTGTCGTGGTTGATGTCGTTCTTCTTCGTCACCCGGTGGAGCATGAGATAAGAATCGTCCTTTTCAAGGTAGCAGAGAGTCGTCAACTGGGATTTCATCGCTCAATTTCCTTCTTTTATGTAGCCGAGTTCCGCCAAGGCCTTTTTCGCCTCCGAAATCTCGTCGTACTTCATCACCCTGTCCTTGTAGATGATGCTGTTCTCGTGCGCCTTTCCGAGAAGAAGAACGATGTCGTCCTTCCTCGCCGTTTTGAACGCCGTCCTGATTGCGGTCGGCCTGTCAGGAATGATGAAGAGGTTCTCGTCGATTTTCATTCCCGCCTTTTCGGAGCCGACCGCGATTTCCTTCAAAAGCTCGACCGAATCTTCCCCACGCGGGTCTTCGTCCGTCAGAATCACGATGTCCGAGAATTTCGCTGCGATTTCTCCCTGCAGAGGCCGCTTCTTCCTGTCGCGCTCTCCGCCCGAGCCGAACAGCGATATGATTCTGCCTGTGCATCTGTGCCGTATCGGTGGAAAAATCGTCTCGAAACTTGACGGCGTGTGCGCGTAGTCCACGATGAGCTCGAACGGCTGTCCGCAGTCGATTACGGTCATGCGGCCTTTCACTGGCTCCAATTTCGCCGCGAGGGACGCGACCTTCTCTATGTCCGTCTCCGTGAGCCTTGAGACCGCCGCGATTGCCGCCATGAGGTTGTATGTGTTGAACGCTCCCGGAAGTGCCGCCTTCACATGGAAGACTTTTCTTGGAAGCGGCTTCGCGTGCTCGTCTATCACGTTCGGCTCCGTCATGTCGAACGTGAGTCCGAAGCGAGCCGAAGCTATGTTCCGGCCGAGAAGGACAGGAATCTCCTTCGGAATCGCGGGAAGCGGTTTAGCCTCCGTTCCCTCCGCCGCCGACTTTCCGGCCTTGCCCTCGGTCGTGAAGCCGAGCACCGGCTTCTTGGTCGCCTTGATGAAATATTCCGCGCTAGGGTCTTCGAGGTTCACGATTCCGAACGAGGGGACTTCGACTTTCTTTCCGAGAATCGTCTTTTCGTGGCCGCACTCGTCGAGCTTCCTGAAGAGGTTCGCCTTGTCGTCGCGGTACTGCTCGAACGTCCCGTGGAATTCAAGGTGTTCGAGAGTCACGTTCATGAAGATTCCGCAGTCGAAGTCGATGTTTCCGGTGCGGTTGAGCTTGGGCGAGAGTCCGTGCGAAGACGTTTCGATTACGGCGTATTCGCAGCCGTTCTCCACCATTTCGCGCAGGTATTTCTGGATTATCGGAGCCTCTGGCGTAGTCGTGTGCTGCGGGTTCGCCTCTGCGTTCCCCCCCAGCGAATACTGCACCGTGGAGATGAAGCCAGCCTTGTGTCCCGCGAGCCTCAGAAGCTGCCAGACGAACGAGACCGTGGAGCTTTTCCCCTCCGTTCCCGTAACGCCGATTATGCCGAGCTTTTTTGAAGGATTGTCGAAGAATGAAGCCGACACCGGCGCCATCGCCTTCCTCGCCGATTCCACTTTCAAAAGCGGAATCCCGCTCTGCACTGTCGATGTGTCGAAGTCCCCTTCGTAGACCACGGCCTTCGCTCCGTTCTCGATTGCGGATTCGATGAACACATTCCCCGTCGTGTGCGTTCCCGGCAGCGCGAAGAAAAGCGTGCCGTCCTCCACGTCGCGCGAGTCGAACGCAAGTTTCGTTATTTTTGGATTTCCCTCAGTCCGGGAAATGAGAGTGATTTTTGAATCTGAAATGATTTCGTCAAGATTTTTTTCCATAATGATAGATTCTATTCTCTTTTACTCGTTTTTAGAATTCGCTTATAATTGGAGACAACTTTTTAAGGAGGATTTTATGCTGACATCTGTTGTTGGACACTATGATGGCTCGAAAATCGTCATAGACGATGATTTTTCTTTTTCTGCCGGACAGCGCGTCATCGTTACTCTCCTTGATGATGGCGGAGAAGTTGAGAGACGCAGGCGAAATGCCGCATACATGGCTAAAATCAAAAAAGGCTTGGCTCAATGCGAAAGCGGTCATGGCCAGATCCACGAAATAATCGATGTTGAGGATGTATGATAAAATCATGGTCTGATGACGCTTGGGCGGAATACGTTTATTGGCTTTCGATTGATAAAAGCAAAATCAAGAAAATAAACGACTTGATAAAAAGCATAGAGCGCGATGGCTCTGCATTTGGGCTTGGAAAGCCTGAGCCATTGAAAAATGCGGACGGTGCGTTCAGCAGAAGAATCGACCAAGAACACAGGCTTGTCTATAAGATTTCTGAGCAGAATGGCCAGCCTGTAATTTTCATTCTCTCGTGCCGTGGACATTATGATGATTGAAGGCATCATTCTCTTTTACTCGTTTTTAGAATTCGCGTATAATCCAAGTTAATATTTTTTCAAGGAGGATATTTCATGAAAAATATCAAGAAAATTTTCGCGGGAATGCTCGTCGCCACGGCGGCATTCGGATTCTTTGGATGTTCGGATGACCCAGAAGAGGACGAGAACCTTGTCGTTTCTATCACGGGAAACCAGAATATTGTCACAATCGCAGCTCCTGATGAATACGATGGTCAGGACGTAAAACTCATTTACACAATAGATGGAACTGAGCCGAAAGCTGTATTGAACGCCGACAAGACAGATGTCACTGTTACAGGCACGGTATATGACGCTCCGTTTGAAATCTCTGAAACTGTGACCGTCAAGGCTCGTGGTTATTACTATGACGCAACATCTAAGACGTTCTATCAGGGACCTGTTGCGGAACAGTCGGTTACATATGCCGAATCAACGGTTGTTACAACAGATGCAACAGCCACAGGAACTTCTTCTGGAACCTTTACCTTCACTCTCGCTTCCACTGGAAACTCGAATACTGTCCACTATTTCGACACTTCAGCGAGCAACGTTTTCAAACTCAACGACGACTATCCCAACGCCTACTATCAGATTCAGTTCTCTTGGAAGGGAAACGGAAAAGGAAACTGGTACCTCTACATGAGGGACGTAAACAACGGACTCATCAAGAAAACAGACGGCACGACAAGCTTCCTTGCAAAGGGAACATATACCGGAAGCTGCTTTGACGCGTCGAACGGAAGTGTAGCCAATGGAACTTTGACGCTTGCCAACGAAGGCTCTGACGAAACAGGTTCCGTCACAATAACAGAGAACAAGAAATTCACATTGTATGTAAACAACTCTGGTGTCGCAACAGAGGACAACGCTACAGACACGCTCGGAACATTCACAGTTTCCGACGCAAAATAACTCCGCCTTTCATGGCGCATGAACGCCGTCCGTTTCCACTAGGGAGCGGGCGGCGTTTTTTTGCGTGTGTTGAGTTTCACCATAATCTTTGGGATAATTGTTTGATTTGGAAATTCTTATACTAGGGCGAAAGTCGAGTTTTCACAGAGCAATGGCAGAAACGAGCGGAAGCGGGGTTCCGTCAACAAAAACACTAAACATCGCAAGCGATGTTAACGCCACCGCGGAGCGGTACTGCCGTTTTTGTTGGCGGGTTCCCGCTGGGAGCTTGTTTCTGCAACTACGGTATGCATAAACTCGACATTCGACCTATTTATTTCGCGTCGACAGTCGCCGATTCGCTAGTCCGTTCGGTGCCTTCCCAGAGGCTTCCGAGGTCGGATGTCCTGATGATTACAGGCGAACCTGATTTGTCCGTCACCATCAAACCTTTGTTCGTCGCGCTTATGGCCGTAGTGGGTTTCACTGCGATCTGGCTTTTCCTCTTGAGCGTCAGGTTCTGGTCGAACGCTCCGATGCGGTACTCGCCGTTGTCGCTCACGACCGCGAAGAAGTCGGCTCCGCTCTGCACGAGTGCGGAATCGTCGGCCAGTGTCTCGGAGCTTTCCTTCTTCATCTCAAGGGTGAGCGTGTCGATGAGGCAAAGCTTCACCGCCGAATTCCCGCCCTGTGTTCCGCAGACTGCGATGTACATCGTGCTGAACGACTCCTCGTCGCCGCTTTCGTTTTTCACCGTGATGTTGTTGACAGTGAAGATTCCGCTTCCCCTGATGTTCTTTATCGTCGATGTCCTGACGACTTTTCCCGTTTCTGCGTCGACTTTCACGATTCCGAAGAGGTTCGCCTTGTCGTCCATCCTGACCAGGCCGTTAACATAGCTTTCCTTTGAAAGGTCAATCTGTCCTGAGATTTTCCTGATGTCCTTCTTGATTTCCTCCCTCTCGGTCTGGGCTTCCTCCAGCTTCTTGTCCGCGATTTTCTGCTGCTCGTTCGAGACTGCCTGTGCCTTCTCGACTTCCTTCTGGGCTTTTTCCGCTTTCTGCTGCTTTTCCTTGTTCAGCGGATCCTTTCTGGACTCCATTTTAGCCTCGGCGGCGGCAGGCTTCTTCTCCGTGGCCTCTTTCTGGGCTTCCGTGGCTTTCTCCTGCGCCGTCTTGGATTCCTTTTCCTTTATGTCGGCCATCGCCGTCCTTTCGGTGATTCCCTTGTCTTCGGATTCCTGCATCGCCTTCACGACTTTCTCGTCGCTTATCACGGAAGTCTCGACAGCCGAAACGCTCTCAAGGTCTCCGAGCGGAATGACAATCTGCGTCTTTCCCGCCCATTCTTCCCAGTTCGTGCTGAGTCCGACTTTTTCAGCGTCGAGCAACGCTGTGACGTTTTCCTTGTATTTTCCCTTGAACGATTCGATGTCGCCCCTGTACACTGCGTTGTAGACTGTGACGAACGTGGCTATCGTCTGCGCGTCCTCGTCCGGGTATCCATAAGCTTCGGTGAGGAATCCCGTGACGATTCTCCTGAGGTTAACGATGTGGTCGACGCCCGCGTTGTTGTTCAATATGAGGATGTCCGCGTCCAGTTTCCCTTTCTCGTCTTCGGTGACTGCATGGACGAGTGTGTACTTCGCGCCTTCCCCGAACGTGGCCTGCTCCGTGACGTTCTGCGCCACCTGCCGGCCGAGCGCGCCTCCTATGTCCCAGATTGCGCGCGCCGTCTCGATTACCGCGTGCGGTCCTCCATAGTTCTCGAATTCGACGGAGCCGCCCGCGCTTTCAAGCTCGCTCCTGTTCACGTCTATAGACCACGACGCTCCCATCATGAATGCGATGGAAAGCGCGCAGATAAGCTTTTTCATGTTTTCCTCCGTGTGAGACGATTTTTTCTCATCTATAATATTCTTAATTTTCGGAGGAAAAACGACCGAATTGAAGAGGGGATGTGCTTTTTTGAAGTTCTTGCCTTGTGAACCTGTCCGGAAAAAGTTTGTGCACTTCACCGGACAGGTTTTAGTTTTATTTTGCGTCTATTGAAGATGACGATGTGTCGTTGAATTCAAGATTCGCCCTGTAAAGGTCGATGTCCGCTCCCATGTCGCGGGAAATCTGCTTCTTTGCGGAGTCGAATTTGTCGTAGTGGTTGAACTCGACAACTCGCAGCGCATAGTCCAAATCGTATTCGAAGTCTCCGATGTAGACATAGACCGCGTCGTCTGGAATAGATGCAGTGAACGTTGCGGGCAGTGCGAATTTGTGCCAGGGGTTCTTCTTGCAGAACATTCCGACTTCGAAATCCTCCATGTGGATTTTTCCGTCTTTCGGGACTTTCACTTCTGTGTAGAAATAGCCTTCCATTCCGTACGATATTTGGTTGTAGCACTTTTCCTGAAATGTCGGTTCTATGAAGAAGTCGTTTTTTGTCTGGGCTGTCGTTCCGTATGCGGCTCCAAAATTCCTGTGTTCGCTGAACTCCGCCTCTCTGGCTTTTATGTCTATCGGAGTTTTGTATGAGAGGCTTCCGATAATCAGGACACGGCCTTTTTTGGGCTCGGACGGTCTTTCATTCCCGCTTGCGAATGCCGCCGCCGCGAAAAACGCGATTGCCAAGGCTGCCATTGCTTTTTTGATTTTGTTAGTCATTTTTCTCTCCTGTCAACTCTTCCATGCGCTCGCGAATCACCTGCTCCCATTCGCTTCCGCTCCCCTTGAAGTATTTGTAGAGCATCTTGATGGCTTTCTTCTCGTATTTGTGGTTTTTCGATTCAGGATCATAGTACAAGAGTCCGGGCTTCGTTATAACTTTGTCCACACCCGCGATTCCCTTGTATGTGATTAAATTTCCACTCTGTGAATAGTATTCCTTCAACTCGGCTCCTACAGGAAGCGGCTCAAGAAAACAGACGTGTCCTGTCTCTATCGTTATCCAGAACAATAGGATGGGGATTGTCCTGGTGACGGATTTTTCCGAGACTGAATAGAACTTGTAGCCGTATTTCGGATTCTGCTGGAGAAATTCCTTGTTACCGCCCATCGAATAGCCGTAGACCAAGCATGAGTCCTTTGGCGTTCCCCATGTTCCATCGTTGATGGCTCTCTTTACGTCCCCCTTCGACAATCCCGATGTCGATGTGCAGCTTGCCAGAGTCGCAAGCGCGAATGCGATGAGAACCGCTTTTAAGATTTTGCTTTTCATGAAAACTCCTTTTTTGAATATTTGTTTATTTTTCAGAGAATTTTATACCAGCGAATATAACGAGATCCTTTACTGAATAAGACTCGTCCGCTTCGGATTTGTATGAATTTGAAAGGAATTTCATTCCCAAGTACGGAGAGACATCCGAATCCGTGCAGTAGGCCACTTCAAGTCCTCCTCCAAGTCCCGCAAAGAATGGCTTCAGATTCATGTCCAAATCCGATGTGAAGGCCAGTCCGGCCCTGGCTTCTGCGAATGGCATTATCACGACTTTTCTTACTTTGACAGGAACTTTCAGCTGGATGAAAGGCCCGATGCACGCCATTGACGCGGTAGCCTCTTCAGATGGTGTCGATGAATATTCGTCCTCGTTCATGAACGTCAGAGATTCTGTCATGAGCGACATTCCGACCGATACGAAATTTGCCCTGAACGCCAAGTCTAGATAAAATCCGTTGTCTTCCTCCGTAAAGTTCCTCGAAAAACCTCCGCACACCGAAACCAAATACGGATCTTCGAATGTCACGTTCGAACCGTTTGTGTTTCTTGCCTTTTCCTTGTCTGTCTTTTTTTTGTCGGCTTTTATGCCTGCGAACTCTGAAATTTTCCAGAGACCGTGCTCCTGTATCCAAAATGAATCGTAGGATGATTCCCCGGCAGTGAATTTGACATTCTTTCCTGAAGTTTCGTCTGATGTTTCAGTTACGTTGAGTCTGTTCTCAATATCGATTTTCGAGCGGATTTGGTAGGCGAGCGCGTATCTGAGTCCTTCAATCGGGTTCGCCTCGAAAATGTCTGATACGTAGGAGCGCACTGATGACGAGCTTTTTCCGAGAACTTCCTTCAATGCCGCCTCTCCGTAATTTGAAACCATTGAATTTGAAACGAATGGAGCGATGGCTGAAAACTCTTTGTCTTTTGCGGCTGATTCAACGAATGCCTTGCTTCTCGATTCAAACGAAGTTTTTTCTCCGTTTATGAAGTTGCTCTTTACAATCGACTCCAATGTTGAGGCCGGTATCGCGAAGTTCGTGTTCTGCCTTGCGATTGCCTTCCATGTGTTGATTCCGCAGACTTTGTAGCCGGCTTTTGCCGATGTGTCCTTGACAAGAAGGGGGCCTCCCGAATTTCCTCCGTCTATTTGGGCCGTGTGCTGTATGAGCGTTGAAATCGATGGGTCGAGGAGTTCCTTCACTTTTGTCGATGCGTTCGAGACGATTCCCTTTCCCAGTTGCCAGCTAGGCTCTCCCGCCAATCCCGGAAATCCCGCTGAAAAAACATCGTCGCCGTCCGAGACTTTCGTTGAAGATAGAACGAGACCTTCTTTTTTGAATGAAGCGGGCAGGCCGACCAATGCGACATCCACGTCGTCGTCGGTGAAGACAATCTTCATGTCCTTGAATTCCGACACTGAGCCGTCCTCGTTTTCGAACGATATGTTCACAGTCTCGTAGTCGTATACGACATGCCCGTTTGTCACTATGTATGGCTTTCCGTCCTGAGCGTACCAGATGAATCCCGAACCGAAAGTGCCTTTCAGAAAAGATTCTATGTATTTTGCGTAGTATGAATAGCCTTCGGTTTTTAAGGAATCCTGTATTTTTGCCAGAAATTCAGAATTCTCGTTTGAAAGATTTCCCTTGACTATACAAACCTTGTCCCTGATGTTTTGCGCGGCCGCACTTGCCATCGCCAATGCGGCAATGGCGACCGACATCATTTTTCGTACTCGAATCATTTTTCTCCCCTGTAGATTAATATAGATTAAAATTGCATAGAGTGTATCTTAAAAACTGTAAGATATTTGCGTTTTTGTCAATATCTGTTCAATACTTTTCTTGCTGTTTTTTGTTCTAAATTCCGCATTTTTCCGCTTGACATTTTTTTCAATAGGGTGTATCTTGCTATTCATCAGTTCGCTGATATGTCTCCCTCGTCTAGTGGTTAGGACATCGGGTTTTCATCCCGACAACATGGGTTCAATTCCCGTGGGAGATGGCAGGCCTCCGCAGTGCGGAGGCTTTTTTTTGCTTGTTGCGTCGAAAAAAACGCATGGGAAAATGTCGGGCTTTTTCGGCACGCGCCCACTCACAAACCCGACATTCAGCCCATCTTTTTAAGAATCTACATGTTCAAATCGGCGAATCTCTCGAACGTCTTTCTGGCGTAGTCCCGCACGTTCTTTCCGTAGACGGAAGAGTAGAGCTGGGAGAGAATCTCCTTTCCGTGCTTGTTCAGTGCAGGACGCCCCATGTACCTGCATATCTCGTATGTGGCGTCGCATATGTTCATGAGAAGCGCGTCATTCGACTTGACTGCCGGTTTCCGGAGAATTATCTGGTACGACGTGAGGATGTCTCCGTCCGGGTCCCGCGCCTGCTTGCCCGAAGAATAGACCAGCGCGGACAGAAGCTGCGGATCGGTCTCGTTCCTGAGCAGGAAAATGAAGTCTGATGTGAACCCCGCGCATCCTATCTGCGCCGTCATTTTTATGAGCCGCTGCGTGTACGCCGGGTTCTTCGCGAAGAAGCTTTGTCCCGGATTTTTTGTGAAGAATGTCGCCTCGTAGCTTTTCAGCTCGGACTTGATTCCCCTCTGGTATTCGGCCTCCAGCTTCCCGTAGTCTCCCTTTTTCAGGCTTTTCTCCGTCTCGTCGAGCTTTTCGTCGGAGAACATCCTTATTCCAAGCTCCCTGTCGGCTTCACCAAGATCGAGCTGCTTTACCGCGTCGTCCGGTGTGTCGGGTGTCGGGAGCGGCTCCTCCTCGTATTCTCCAAGGTCGCTCGAGTACGTCTCGTCCCAGAAGTCCTTGTACGCGGCGTGCGTCGCCTGCATCGTGTGGTAGGAGCGGAGCACCCAGTCGTTCATGCAGAAAATCAGGTGGTTGCTGTTCGTGTAGTAGACGTAGTTCCAGCCGCTTCTCGGAAGCATCTTCGCGTCCCAGTAGACCTCTCCGTTCTCCGCGAATTCAATCGCGACGCTCCCGTCCGCCACGAAGAAACCTGATTTTGTCGCGCGCGCCATCTGCAAGTCCGAAGCCGAGATTCCTGCGACAGTGAACTGCGTAAGGAATTCCCCCGACTCTGTTTTGAGGACTATCACGGTTGTGTTCCCTCCAGTCTGGAACATGAACGCGACATTCCCCGTCTCCTTGGAGTAGCAGATGGCGAACGCGCCTGAATTTATGTACGATTTCTGTATCCACGGGGAATCGGCTTCTCCGTCCACGACGTTCACGAGTCCTATCGAGCCGTTCGAGAGCGCGACCAGCACGCCTTTCTCGCACGCCGTCGCCGTCACGACTTCGTCCGCGAACACCAGGTCTTCCATCTCCTCCCCGAACTGCGTGTACCTCTTTCCTATCGTCTTTCCGTCACGCTTGTCCGCCATGAAGACCACGACGCTTCCATCGTTCAGTATGCATGTGGGGATGTCGGATATTCTCGGCGTGTCGACTTCCCACTTCCTGATTCCGTTGATGCCGAAGCAGGCGATGTTGCTCTCTCCGTGCACGAAGACTCGTCCGTCGTAGCCCACTACCGGGTTCTCCGTAATCCTGAACGAGTTGTTCGCCGTCCACAGGCTCAATCCCGACTGGTTCACGAGCGTTATCTTCCTTTCGTTCGTGACGACGTATATGAAGTCGTCGTGCACAGTGAAATACTTCGACGGCTTTCCCTTGACACCTTTCTTCCATATTACATTGCCTTTCGAAGTGCAGGAGCTTAGCATCCGTCCGTCCGAGAGGACTGCTATTCCGTACGACGTCTCCAGTGCCGGAGCGACGGCGTTTCCGCCTATGACGGACTGCCAGTCCGGTTTTTCCCTGTTCAGGTCGAGGTGCCGAGTCTGGTCGTGCACTCCCTGCTGTGCCGCCGCCTGCGCCGAAGCGAACGCGAACGCCAATATGCAGGCCGCCTTCACCAAAATGTTTCTTTTTTTCATCGCTGACTCCATTTTTTATTTTTAACGACTAGTCCTTCAGGTATCCGAAGAATGCCAGGCTTTCAGTGTGCGCCGTCTGCGGGTAGAAGTCGAGCAGGTAGAGCCTTTCGAGCGTGTATCCGGCCTTCACGAGATATGCCGCGTCCCTGGCGTGCGTGCTTGCGTTGCACGAGACGCTCCGAATCTGTCCGATTTTGCTTGAGCAGAGCCACTGGCAGACTTTCTTCTCCATTCCCTGTCTTGGCGGATCGACTATCGCCGCGTCGAACGTTCCGTTCTGTCTCACGCACTGCTCCGCGCTCGATTCGACCCATCTCTCTCCCGACTGTCCGTAGCTTTCGTGCCTTTTGCCCGCCATGTTCGTCTCCGCGAAGACGAGAGCGTCCCTGTTGTGCTCCACGAGGGTCGTCTTCTCGAACCTGTCGGCGAGGAAAACCGAGAACGTTCCGCATCCGGAGTACATGTCGAGGGCGTTCTTTCCTCCCAAATTCTCCATGGCTTTCGCCGCCGTCATCTCAAGCACTTCCAGATTCGACTGGAAGAATCCCTTTACGTCGAAGTCTATCTTTTTTCCCGCAAGCGAGAGCGAGCAGACGTTCTTCGACTCCATCATCGTTCCCTTGAAATGCACGTTCCGCTTCGCCTTGACTTTCGATTTCCTTCTCTCTCCGGCTCCGCTTATCCTGATGGAACCGTCGTCCTTCGTCCTCTCGTCTGCGATTATGATTCCGCCTTCGTTCATGACCCTTTCGTCGCCGAACAGGTGGACCCTTCCCCTCGGCCTTCTTTCCTGCGGCGTCGATTTCAGGTAGGCGTTTATCGCGTCCGTGGCGACAGGACATTCCTCCAGCGAGACGATTCTGTTCGAGCCTCTTTCGTTGAATCCTCCGTCAGTGAGCTGTATTCGTGCGCGGTAGCCCCTGTCCCTTCCGCCTATGACCTCGATTTCCGGGCACTCCATGCCCTCTCTCTCGAACGCTTCCTTCAGGATTGCCTTCCTCAGCTCCACTTGGTAGCCGCTTTCTATGTGCTGCATGTTGCACCCTCCGCAAATCCCGTAAAGCGGGCAGAACGGCTCCACCCTGTGCTCCGATTTCTCCAGGATTTTCGTTATCCGCGCCGTGTCATAGTCCCTGAAGCTCTTCGTTATCTCGATTTCGTATGTCTCTCCCGGAATCGAGTATGGTATGAAGACGTTTTTTCCGTTCACTTTTCCCATGCAGTCGCCACCCGCGACAATTTTCTCTGCCTTGACCGTGGTCATCTTTCCTCCGTTGTTTTTTTTGTTTTAGAAGATTTCCATTTTTCGTAAAAGCGTTTGCTTTCTTCGCGGCTCGCTCCGCTCGCCGTTCGTTGCTTTCCGTACAAAACTACAGAATAGTGGAAAATCGTCATTTGTTGTAGAATCGTCCGGTTCGTTTTTCTTTCGCCGGCCGGACCGGGTAGGGGCGGCCGAAACGGGGCGGGGGCGCGGAACCCGAAAAGAACAGACTCGAACAAAAACATTGCAATTGGGATGTGGAATCCGAAAATTCCAAATGCGAGTGAAAACTTCCGCGAAGCGGAAAAAAAAATTTTTAAAAATTGGACAAATGTATAGTATCTATCTGTACTGCGAACCAAGGAGTGCAAAATTATGGAAAAGACAACTGAACAATTTTACAGGACCGCGCTGACGTTCGGGGAGGAGGGGATGGAGAAGCTCTTCAACTCCCGCGTCATCGTTTTCGGTGTCGGAGGTGTCGGAGGGCATGCCGTCGAAGCCCTCGCCAGAAGCGGAATCGGTGCCATCGACATCGTTGACAACGACACTGTGAGCGTCTCGAACCTGAACCGGCAAATTGTCGCTCTCCACTCGACAATCGGAATGAAGAAAGTCGATGTCGCGCGAGAGAGGATTCTCGACATCAACCCGGAATGTGCCGTCACCAAGCACGATGTGTTTTTCACCCCGGAGACGGCTTCCTCGTTCGACTTTTCCCTGTACGACTACGTTGTGGACTGCATAGACACTGTTTCCGGAAAAATCGAGATAGCGGTGCGCGCGTCCGCTCTTGGAATCCCCGTCATGAGCAGCATGGGTGCCGGCAACAAAGTCGACCCGACGAGCTTTCGTGTCGCCGACATTGCCGACACGTCGGTCTGTCCGCTCGCCCGCGTCATGCGCCGCGAACTGAAGAGGCGCGGAATAGGGAAGCTCAAGTGCGTCTATTCGACGGAGCCTGCGGTACCTCCGCTGGAAAAGCAATTTGCCCCAAACGGAAAGCCTGTTCCCGCCAGCAACGCATTCGTCCCGTCCGTCGCCGGATTGATAATAGCGTCCGAAGTCGTCAAGGATTTGAGCGGATTCCACAAAAAAAGCTAACGTTTTTCCTCTCTCTGTCGATTGACCGATTCTTTTGAAAAATGCTATTATCTTAGAACACCCCTTGAAGTTGCGTATGCGACTTCCAAATGTCCATAAGGAGAACATACAAGATGAATAAGTATGAACTCATGACTATCTATCCTACAGAGGATGAGAAGTTCAAAGCAGGAACGGACGCAGTTCGTTCAATTTTGGCGCAGTTCGGTGCCACAATCGATGAAGAGAAACCTTACGGTGACCGCGACTTGACTTACGAAGTCAAGAAGCAGACACGCGGCCGCTTCCTTCTTTTCAAGGTTTCGGTAAGCCCAGCGAAGATTTCAGAAATCAACGCGCAGTTCAAGTTGACAAAAGAGCTCCTCAAGTCTCTTTTCGTCAAGATTGATGTCAAGAACTAAAAACTGAATCAACCCAAAAGCCAGACTAAAAAGCATTTCTAAGGAGATTTTGTAGCAAATGAGAGATTTGAATACCGTTGTTATTATTGGTCGCTTGTCTCGCGATTTGAATCCAAGCGATTCCCGCGAGTTTGCCTACACTCCGAATGGCTTTGCCCGCGCCAACATCAGCGTCGCTGTGAATACGAGCCGGAAGAATGGTGACCAGTGGGTTGAAGAAGCGAATTTTTTCAATGTGACTATTTTTGGAAAGCCTGCCGAGAACCTGAAGCCGTACCTCACAAAAGGCAAGCAGGTCGTCGTGGAGGGAAGCCTCAAGCAGGATCGCTGGCAGGACAAAGAGACTGGAAAGACCCGCGAGAGGGTTTACATTCTTGCGAACAACATTCAGTTGCTTGGTTCTTCTGGAGCTGGTCAAAGAACGGAGGGGGGCTATCAACAGCCCGCAGCGGGTGCTACTCCTGGCTATCAGCCGATGAACAATGCTCCACAGGGATTTCAGAATGCCGCTCCTCAGCAGTCTTATCAGGGTGGTTATCAGCCGCAGCCTTCCGGTGGCGGTTATAACGACATGGACAACTTCCCGGATGAAGTTCCGTTCTAATTAGTCACTACAACAAAAACAATCACAGGAGACAAATATGTCAGACGAAGTTGCAACAAACGAAGTTGATCAGAAAGTAAATTCTGAAGTTGATACACAGGCTGCAGATGGTCGCGACGGCGATGAGCGCGCACCAAGGGGAAGGGGAAAGACTTTCTTCAGAAAGAAGGTCTGCCGCTTCTGCTCAAACAAGTCTTTGATAATCGATTACAAGGACGCGGACAATCTCAAGCGTTTCACGACAGAGCGCGGCAAGATTCTCCCTCGCCGCATCACAGGAACTTGCGCTAAGCACCAGAGAGAAATCACTGTCGCCATCAAGCGCGCCCGCAACATCTGCTTGTTGCCGTTCGTTGCGGAGTAATCGCGTTTTTTTTCCATGTGCACGGCGATCCAACTCCTGGTGACGCTGTGCATGAATCTTTTTTAATAGGAGCTTGAAAATGAAAGTTATTCTTAATGATGATGTGAAACACCTCGGCGAGAAAGGTGATGTGAAAAATGTAGCCAACGGCTACGCTCGCAACTATCTTTTCCCACGTTCTTTGGCAGTCGCTTACACAAAGGCGAACGTTGCTTACTTCGAGTCAATCAAGGACGAAATCGCAGCCCGCAAAGAGCAGAAGAGAAAGGATGCCGCCTCTTTGAAGGACAAGCTCGAAGCTCTCGATGTAGAACTCGCAGTTCCAGCCGGAGCGAACGGAAAATTGTACGGAGCCGTCACTGCCCAGACAATCGCTGATTTTTTGGCGAAAAACGGTTTCGAGATTGAGAAGAAGCGCATCGACGTACAGGGTGTCGCAATCAAGTCTGTAGGAAACTACAAGGCTTCTGTTCACCTCTATGAGTCTCAGGTCGCTGAACTCAAGATCGTCGTGAAAGCCCAGAGCGACGATGCCGCAAAGGCAGCTGCCGCTGAAGTGAAATCAGAAGAGGCTTCTGCCGAGGCTAAAGCTGAATAGTTCTTTGTCATAGAAATCAATTTTTGATTTTGCAAGGGTCATTGGGGTTTTCTGATGACCCTTATTTTTTTCTTCAAATAGAAAGGAGGCGCCGAAATTATGGAAAACAAGTTGAAAGACACTGTTCCACCGCACAACATAGAAGCCGAGAAAGCGACTTTGGGTGCGATGTTGCTTGATTGGGATTCCATCAGTTCTGTCATAATGCTGCTGAGGGCATCTGATTTTTACACGCAGCAGAATCAAGTTGTTTTTGAAAGTTTGGCGGCCCTTTCGTATCAAGGCGTGAAAGGCGACACCCTGACGCTTCTCGGTGAGTTGACCCGAAACGGAAAACTTGACCAGGCGGGTGGAGCCGCGTACATTTCGTCGCTCACGAATGTCGTTCCGACGAGCGCGAACATCGAATACTACGCCAGAATCGTCAAGGATTTGTCCACCAGGCGGAGCCTCATCAAGATTTCCTCGGAAGTGAAAGCGGACGCATTCGATGAGTCCCGCGACAGCCGCTTGATTCTCGATTCCGCAGAGAAAAAGATTTTCGCTTTGTCCGACATGGACCAGTCCAGCCCAATCCACACCATGCTCGACATTGTTCCTCGCTCTCTTGAAAGCATTCAGCTCCACTATGCGAACAAGCAGTCGTTCACCGGCATTCCGAGCGGGTTCGCGAAACTGGACAGCATGACGAGCGGATTTCAGAATTCCGAGTTCATAGTTATCGGAGCGCGCCCGTCAATGGGTAAGACCGCCCTCGCGTTGAACATGATGGAGCACATCGCTTTGGAGATGAAGATTCCTTGCGGATTCTTCTCTTTGGAAATGTCATACGAGCAAATCGGACAGCGCATCCTCTCCCAAGTCGGACACGTTCCCGGAACGAAACTCCGCGACGGAACTATGAAACTTGACGAGTTGCAGAAACTTCAGGTCGCTGCGGCAAGGTGCTACGACGCTCCGTTGTACATAATCGACACTCCAAACATGCAGCTCATAGAACTCAGGGCGATGGCGAGGCGGCTCAAGCAGAAGAACGACGTAAAAATCATATTCATCGACTATATCGGACTCATCTCAACTGAGAATTCCCAGTCCGCTGTCTATGAGCAGGTTTCGGAAATATCGAAGTCCCTCAAATCCCTCGCCCGCGAGTTGAACATTCCCATCGTCGCGCTCTGTCAGGTTTCGCGCGACGCCGAAGGAAACGAGCCGAACCTCGCTCAGCTCCGCGGTTCCGGTTCCATAGAGCAGGACGCGGACGTCGTAATGTTCATTCATCGAGAGAGGAAAAAGCAGGAGGACGGTGAAATGCAGGCTGTGCAGGACGCTAAACTCATAGTCGCCAAGCAGCGAAACGGTCCTATCGGAGATGTCCCTCTGTTGTTCCTGTCGGCGTTCACAAGGTTCGAGAACAAGACTATGGAAGGGGAACGTGCGCCTGCGAAAGTCTCCGTGCCAATTCAGGACGAGGCTCCGTTCGGCGATGCTGCGCAACCGGCTCCGTCCGTTTAGTCGAGTCTTTGAGTTTTTTTGAGCGTAGATCCGCCTTGTTTCTCGGTGAAAATGCTAATTTCCACAACGAATATTAAGGTGAAATCAATTTTTAGTAAAATTCACTTTAAAATCCTAATATTTTCTGAATTTTATCTAATTTTCAGATATACTAGCCTTGTTTGTGATAAATCGAGGAGCGTATGGAAACTGTTTTTGCGTTTGCTTTTTCTGGTGTTTGTGGATTGCTTATGGCGGTTCTAGTCTTTGCGGGAGTTTGCCTGCGGAAAAAGCACAAGTCGCTTTCGTTCGCTTCATTCGTTTTTGCGGGAATCTTTTTCCTGCCGGTCGCTTTTTTCATTTTCACGCTGGCTACTGGCATAGTTGGCGGCGGAAAATTCAAAAGCGAATACGCGGCGGAAAACGGAAAGCTTTTCGCCGAGCTTGAGTACGGAAATAGAAAATCGATTTTGCGGGAAGTCTCAAAGACGGATGATTTGAACGTGTTCGACAAGAATGGAGAGACACCGCTCACGATTGCCTGTCAAAAATGCTGCATCTACGTGGTCGATGCGATGGCGTCGAAAGGTGCCGATACGAATTTGAAGAACGCTGGCGGATCGTCTCCTCTCCATTTCGCAGTTTCTGGAATCAACGCAGATTCTTCAATCGTCGAGTGTCTCGTGAAAAACGGAGCCGATGTGGACTGTCAGGACAAGGACGGAAATACGCCGCTTATGCTTTTTGTCATGAACGGAAGCCATTCCGAAAACATCGCCGACATCCTGCTGGCAGCCGGGTGCGACACTTCCTTGAGAAACATGAAGGGGGAAAATGTCTCCGACATCATACATGGCATGATTGAAGAGGAACGCATCCTGCACGAAAATCACCAGAGTCCTGAACCGAATTTGGAAGACAATCCAAGCTACAAGTTCTACAAAACGCTGCTCGAAAAAATCGATGCGCCAAAGTGATTTTTTTCAGGCCATGGCCGCTTCGTACGGGTCTTCAATCTGTTCCTGCATCCTGTAACCTTTGTCCGCATCTATCATCGCTACCATTATGCTTGCGTATACTGGGTCGAACTGCGTCCCCATTCCCCTCACTATTTCAGCCCGGACGACTTTCTGCGGCAGGGTGGAGCGGTAGCTTCTCTTGCTTGTCATCGCGTCGTATGTGTCGGCGACAGCTATAATCCGCGCTATCTCAGGTATGTTTTCGCCCTTCAATCCGTCAGGATATCCTCTTCCGTCGTATCGTTCGTGGTGGTAGCGCGCTCCAACGCTTATGTACGGAGACTGCTTTATGGACTGGAGGATTTCGCTTCCTATCACGGGATGCATCCGTATGGTGTCCGCCTCTTCCTCAGTGAGCGAGCCTTCCTTGTTGATTATGCTGTCGGGGATTCCGATTTTGCCGACATCGTGCAGCAATGCCGCGAAATAGATTTCCCGCGTCTCCTTCTCTGTTTTTCCAGCCCTGCGCGCTATTTCTGCCGAGTATTCCGCGACCCTTGCCGAATGTCCGTGCGTGTACCGGTCTTTCGCGTCAATTGCCCTCGCCAACGCCGTTGCCGTCTGCGTGAACATAATCTGCATGTGCGCCTGCTCCTCTTTTAGGAATTCAATTTCAAGCCTGTTCGCCTTCTCGACCTTCTCGTTCATGTCAATGAGAACGAATGCGTAAAGCACCACTGCGACCCCGACAAGTGACATGTTCGTGAACGATATCCCATAGAAAAAAATCTGCAGGACGGTTGCGACCACAGGCACGACGACGAACAGCAGCACCGATATGAAGATGCTGCGGGCTATCTTTTTTCTGTGCTGCACGACGATGGAGAATTGGAGAATTAGGCTCAGAAACGGAAAAACGTAGCTTAAAAGCTGTGCGCTCGCCCTGTGGTACCTGTTTGCATCGTCGAAAGTGTAGTACATTCCATTGAACTGGGATACGACGATGAGAATTTCTCCAATCATTGAGAGGGCTTTCACAAGTTTAAGCCTTTTTGGAATCTTCTTTAGCCCGCCTTCGTTTTTGAACAGGTCGACAAGATACAAGTCGAATGCGTAAATCAGGAAAAGGCTGAGCGAGAAAACCAGATAGTTGCAGATTCTGACCATCCACCATCCGAGCAGGCTTTCGTCGCCTCTGAAAATGTATGCGAACCTGTCCGAAACGAGCAAAAAAGTCGCTCCTGCCTCAAGAAGGAAAAGCGCGTGCTTCCTTCTTGGAGAGAGGCTTTTCGACATGAGCACGAAAAGCGACAGGACGCTACATGTGCCAATCATTATCAACATTATGTTCAGCTGGTGGTGCTGCAAAAATTCCATACGCGCGCTTCTCTGAGTTTTTTTTAGATAACTTTTATTAGGTCGAATGTCGAGTTTATGCATACCGTAGTTGCAGAAACAAGCTCCCAGCGGGAACCCGCCAACAAAAACGGCAGTACCGCTCCGCGGTGGCTGAGTGTTTTTGTTGACGGAACCCCGCTTCCGCTCGTTTCTGCCA
>JAGBIY010000013.1 GCA_017934745.1 Treponema sp.
CAAAACACTAAACATCGCAAGCGATGTTAACGCCACCGCGAAGCGGTACTGCCGTTTTGGGCAAGACTGCGCAAGCAGGCTGCGGTTCCCGCTGGGAGCTTGTTTCTGCAACTACGGTATGCATAAACTCGACATTCGACCTAAAAAATATGTTTTTGTCAAAAAAAACGCAGAGTAATATAATGGAAAACCATCCAAGAGGAAGAACATGAAAATTTCGACAAAATTGAGCATATACATAGGAACAGTTGTAATAGCGAGTTGCGCGGTCGTGGCGGCTGTTTCAATCGGACAGTTCACAAGAGGATTCCACGGAGTGATGGACGCAAACCTCTCAATATATTCGGGAGGAATCGAGAAGACGCTGGAAGAATGGAAGGACACGGCCGTAAGCGCGGCGAAGAGCGCGGGCGGAGACGCGGCAGATTTTTTCGGGGAAGGCGAAAGCTCTGGATTCGAGCAGGCGCTCGACGAAATCAAGGAAGACCTGGCGATGGACGTGATGTTCGCGGTGGACGGAGACGGAAAAGTAATCGGGTCGAGGACGGCGGCCGGAAAGCAGTACGCGCCAGAATTCGTGAAGGAGGCCCTTTCGGGAAGGGAGAGCTTCGACTACACGGAAGACCCCGACGGGCATTTCTCAGTCCTTGCGGCATCCCCGGTCGAAGCGGACGGGCGGACAGTCGGTGCGGTGCTCGCCGGATACGATTTGACTAAAGAGGACTTCCCCGACTACATAAAAGACAGCTTCGGCTGCGACGGTTCCATTTATTCCGGCAAAGTGCTGGTTTCGACCACCATAAGGGACGAATCAGGCTCGTCGATAGCGGGGACGGAGGAATCGGATTCCGAATTGCTCAGGACGGTCATCGAAAAGGGCGAGAGAACCGTGCGGAAGGTCAAAATCGACGGAACCACATACAGGAGCGCGTTCATCCCGATAAAGAGCGGCTCGGGAGAAATACGCGGAATGGCGTTCGTCGGAGTGCAGCAGTCGCTCGTCAACGCGATAAAGTCAAGCGTTGTCGAAATCGTCTCCCCAATCATCATTCTAATAGCGGGTGCTGTCGCGCTAGTACTCACCCTCATAATCCGCTCGGTGCTCAAACCGCTCAAAATCGTAAGGAACAGCATAAACGGCATCGCGACAGGAAACGCTGACTTGACCAAGAGAATCGACCTCGAGGCGAACAACGAAATCGGCGAGGTGGTGAAGGGCTTCAATTCGTTCTCCGACAAGCTCCAAAGCATCGTAAGGAACTTGAAGGAATCCAAGAACACCCTCGTGGAATCGGGCGAGAGCCTGAAGGAGGGGACGGTGGACACTTCCTCGGCCATAAGCCAAATCATCGGCAACATCGAAAGCATGGGCGGCAACATCAGCAACCAGGCGGGTAGCGTGCAGCAGACGGCGAGCGCGGTGAACGAAATCATAGCGAACATCCAGTCGCTCTCGCACATGGTCGAGACGCAGGCCGCAGGAGTCGCACAGGCATCTTCGGCGGTGGAGCAGATGATAGGGAACATCGCGAGCGTGAACCAGTCCGTGGACAAGATGGCGGACTCGTTCAGGCACATAGCCACGGAAGCCGAGACGGGAGCGGCCACGCAGGCGGAGTTGAGCGGACAAATCATGAAGATAGACGAGCAGTCCAAGCTGCTGCACGACGCGAATTCCACAATCTCCAACATCGCGAGCCAGACGAACCTACTCGCCATGAACGCCGCCATCGAGGCCGCGCACGCCGGGGAAGCTGGCAGGGGATTCGCCGTCGTTGCGGACGAAATCAGGAAGCTCTCGGAAACGTCGTCGGAGCAGTCCAAGTCGATAGGCTCTCAGCTCAAAAGCATCCGCGGCGCGATAACGACAGTCGTGGACTCGGCGCAGCGCGGCGCCCAGGGCTATTCAGTCCTCGCAGAGCGAATCCGGGACACGGACGAGCTTGTCCGGCAGATAAAATCGGCGATGACGGAGCAGAACGAAGGCTCCAAGCAGATAACGCAGGCTCTCCACAACATGAACGACAGCACGGTGGAAGTCAGGAACGCGTCGGAAGAGATGGCCGAGGGAAGCCGGGCGATTCTCACGGAAGTCCACGCCCTCCAGGAGTCATCGGAGAGCATGAGGCAGGGAATGGACGAGATGGCGGCAGGAGCCAGGAAGATAAACGAAACCGGAGCGGTCTTGTCGAGAATCTCAACCGGAATGGAAAAGTCGATAACGGAAATAGGCGAACAAGTCGACCAGTTCAGCGTCTAGGCTCAAGAGCGCATGGAAAAAACGCAGCCGCAGTAGTCGAACTCTGCGGAAAACTCAGAGGAGCGAAAGCGGCCGCCTTTTTACATTCAGAATCCTAATCAGAAACGGAAGCTAAAAATTTTTCACGAGATTTGTCATACGCAGCCTTGGCTTCCGAAACCGGCCTGATTTTGATTTCTGGATTTTTTTCATTGTACGCGTCAATCTTGTCCCCAAGCTCAACGAAAAACTGTCTCATCTTGCCACGATAGACTCCAAGCTTGTCCAAGACTTCTTTTACTGCTGCATAGTCTTCTTTTTTTTCCATGGCTTCAAATTCTGTGATGAAATCAAAAAATTCCGTGTAGACCATATTGAAAAAGCCATTTATGAATTGGACTTCCTCTTTAGTGGGCTGGCTCTTGTTGAACTCTTCCTTGAACACATCCATGTTGCGTATTGTTTTGTCTCCGAATTCAGAAAAACTCGAAAGAGACATCTCTATGAACGCGTCCTTTTCTTCCTCTGTCTTGAATCCTGAAGAGATTTTCCGTTCAAAATCAATGTCAAAATTAATTATATTCAATTTTAATCTGCAAGAACTGCAATATAAATCCTGAAACGATTGTGTAAGGGGATTAAAAGGTTCGACTACTTCACCAAACTCGGAATCCTCATCCAAATCGTCGGCAAGAAGCTCTTCACGAAATTTGTCATACGCAGCTTTTGCTTCTGGGAACGACATGATTTTGTTTTCGGGATTTTTTTCATTGTGCGCGTCAATCATGCCCCAAAGCTCAAAGAAGAACGGTTCCATCTTGTCATGATAGATTTGCAGTTTGTCCAAAATTTCTTTTCTTAGTGCATAGTCTTCCTTTTTGCTTTCAAACGATGCAAGGAAATCAAGAAATTCCATATAGACAATTTCAAAGCGGGAATTTATGAATTGGACTTCCTCTTTGGTAGGCTGCCCCTTGTTGAATTCCTCCTTGAACGCATTCATGCTGCGGATTGTCCTGTCTCCGAATTTCTCAAACCGCGAAAGGAAATCCTCCATGAACTCACTTTTTTCTTTCTCTGTCTTGAGCCTTGAAAAACTCCCCCAAGGATATGCCATCGCAAAGCCAAGTACATCCATAGTAAAAGAAGCCGAATTGTCATACAAATCCTGAAACGCCTGCGTAAGCGGATTAAAAGGTTTTGGTCGTTCCATAAAAAAAGAGTACCACACAAATATTCAGTGCGGTACTCTTTTTTGAGGAATGCAATTTTTATTCCTTGCGCATGGAAAAGACGCAGCCGCAGTAGTCCTGCCGCCATAGTCCGTACTCTGCGGAAAGCTCGGTGGAGCGGATGTAGCCGCCTTTTTTCTTGAAGTCGCTCGGAAGGAAGACGGTCGTTTTTTTCGGTTCGCCTGATTCTTCCGGCTCTAGCTCCAAAGCCCTTCCAATCGCGTTGATTTTGTCCGCGTCCTTGTGGGGGGAAATGCTCAGCGTGGTCGTGAAGTAGTCGAAGCCGTTATCCACCGCGTAACCGAACGCCCTTCTCATGCGGAACTCGTAGCAGCGGCGGCACCTCTCGCCTTTCTCGCGCTCGGTCTGCAGTTCCGGCTCGTTTCGGACGTTCGTGGCGGAAAAATATTCCTCCACATCGTAATCGGAGACGACAAGCTTCACCGAATTCTCCACGGACACGGGAAAGGCTGCCAGGAATTTCCTCAGCTCCTCCAGCCTGCGCTCGTACTCGGCTTTCGGGTGGATGTTCGGGTTGTAGTAGAAGACCGTGATGTCGAAGACTTCCGCCAGCCGCTCAAGGACGGCCGAGGAGCACGGCCCGCAGCAGGCGTGCAGGAGCAGGGAAGGCTTTTTTTCGGAGCCGGACGATTTTTTCCGCTCCAGAATCATCTCGATTTCCCTCTCCATGTCCTCGTTGTAGTTCGGCTTTTTCCGCGGGCGTGTTTTCTGATTGTCGCTCATCCTACTTTGAAAGAGCCTCCACGACTTTTTCCATCTGTGCGAGATTCTCTTCTTTCATGGAAATCCTCAGCGAAACCTTGTCTTCTATAATCGAAATTCCGCTACAGAGCGCGAGTATCGAAGCCATCTTCTTCTCGGCCATAGGCGACCAGCTTCCGTTCTCGATGAAGGCGACAGTCTTGTTCTGGAAATTCCGCTCGGCGAGCTTGAAGAGGAAATCCCTCATGGCGGGGAACACGTCGCCGTTGTATGTCGTGCTGGCGAATACGATTTTGCTGAACCTGAAAGCGTCGGAAAGGCACTCGTAGATGTCGTCGCGCGCCAAATCGTGGACGACGACCTTCTGCCCCTTCTCCGAAAGCTTTTCCGCAAGCTTCAGCGATGCCTTCCTCGTGTTTCCGTAGACGGAAGTGTAGGCCACGAGTATTCCGTCCTCCTCGCTTTCGTATTTCGACCAAATGTCGTAGAGGGAAACGTACGCGGAGACGTCGCCTGAGAGGACAGGGCCGTGCAGGGGACAGATTCTCTCGATTTTGAGATTCGCCGCTTTTTTCAGGACGGCCTGTACGTTCGAGCCGAATTTTCCGACGATGCCGAAATAGTACCTTCTGGCCTCGTCCTTCCATTTTTCGATGGCCGCGTCCCCTTCGGAATCGAGCGCGCCGAATTTGCCGAACCCGTCCGCGCTGAAAAGGATTCCCTCGCTCGACTCGTATGACATCACGACTTCCGGCCAGTGCACGTTGGGAGCGGCGATGAACGAAAGAGTGTGGCTGCCGAGTTCCAGCTTTGAATTTTCCGCCACGACGACCTGCCTTTCAGCAAAATCAGTGCCGAAGTAGTTCTTCATCATTGTGAACGCCATCTTCGACGAAACGATTTTTGCATCTTTGAAAGTGTCCATGAATTTTTTTATGTTCGCGGAATGGTCCATCTCCATGTGCTGCACGACAAGATAGTCCGGACTTCTTCCGCCGACCGCCTGCTTTATGTTCGAAATCCACTCGTCACCGAAATCCTCGTCGACTGAATCCATCACCGCGGTTTTCTCGTCAAGAATGACGTAGGAATTGTACGACATTCCGTTCGGAACCTCGAACTGACCTTCGAACAAGTCGACTTTGTGGTCGTCGACACCGACATATTTCACAGAATCCGATATCTGCATTTTTTCCTCCAGCTTTTAGATTCCTAGGTCGAATGTCGAGTTTATGCATACCGTAGTTGCAGAAACAAGCTCCCAGCGGGAACCCGCCAACAAAAACGGCAGTACCGCTCCGCGGTGGCTGAGTGTTTTTGTTGACGGAACCCCGCTTCCGCTCGTTTCTGCCA
>JAGBIY010000014.1 GCA_017934745.1 Treponema sp.
GGCGAAAGTCGAGTTTTCACAGTGCAATGGCAGAAACGAGCGGAAGCGGGGTTCCGTCAACAAAAACACTCAGCCACCGCGGAGCGGTACTGCCGTTTTTGTTGGCGGGTTCCCGCTGGGAGCTTGTTTCTGCAACTACGATATGCATAAACTCGCCATTCGACCATTTTTGAAAAGCAGAGTGGTAACTTTTAGATAAAATCTTCGTACTCGCCAGGACGGACTATGACAATATCCCCGCCCTCTTCAAGCCGGCGTATCGTGGAAACTATTTTCTGCTTCGCCTCGTTGATTTTTTCTATGCCGATGTGCCCAAGGTACTCGATTTCCTCTTTGAGCATGGTGGCGGCGCGCTTCGACATGTTCCTGTAGATTTTGTCGCACACCTCGCTGTCCGTTCCGCTCATCGCTTCGGTAAGTACAGTGATGTCAACTTCGCGGAGCACTCTCTGAACAGAGCGGTCGTCGAGCAGCACGATGTCCTCGAATCTGAAAATGCGCTTGTCAAGTTCGCTGAATGTTTCGGGCGACAATTTTTGAATAAGCGGAAGGACTTTTTCGCACACATTATAGTTCATCGCCGAAAAAATACGCGCGGAAGATTCAATGTCGAACGAGGACGAGCTTTCCTTGTTCTGCTCGTCAACGACTTCGCTTAGGACGCTCTTCTCAATCGCTTCCATGACGCTTTTTGAAAAGCCGCCGCCCATCGACATAATCGAAAAGATGTTCGCCTGCCGCTCCACGGGGAACGATTCCATGAGTTTCGCGGCCTTCCCGGAATCAAGCGAAGAAAGGACTGAGGCGCAAACGCTGTCGCCCGACGATTGAAGGACGCGGGAAAGAACCGCGGGGTCGGTATACCGGAAACTTTCTCCCGAAAAAGACTTTCTTTTTACGGAAACCTCGAACGGAATGCGCTGCTCAAAAGCGACTTTCCGTACGAACAGCGAGCAAAGCGTCTCCACAGGAATCCCCGTGGAAGAAGAAAATTCGCCGAGTTTTCCGGCAATTTCATCGTCGATTTCAAATTCTATCTTAGCCATGCAACCTCCTTGTCGATTCAGCTCTCGTTCACCGAAAAAGAACTTTATCAAGCATCAAATTATGTTATGACAGAAAAATGTGCGCGTCAAAAAAAATCTGGATGACGTTTTCAAAAAGTGTTTGTTGGTTTTTGGAATCGCTCATAATATAATATTCGCGGATAAAAAAGGGGGAAAAACATGGGGACAATTTATTTCACGCGCCACGGGGAGACTTCGTGGAACATCGAGCACAAAATCTGCGGAATAACGGACATAGAACTGAACGAGAAGGGAAAAGAGGACGCCAGGAAACTCGCTGAAAGAATAATAGAAGAGAAAATCGCAATCGACGAGATTCTCTACTCTCCGCTTTCAAGGGCCAAGCAGACGGCGTTCATAATCTCCCAGGCGGCGAAGATTCCTGCGAACGAGGAGAAGCTTTTGCTGGAGCGCAACTGCGGAAGATTCGAGGGGACGCTGAACACGGCAGCTGAGTTCATCGCGGCGCAGAAGCAGATTTGCAACGACTACGGCGGCGGTGAATCGATGCTCCGTGTGACGCAGAGGATTTACAATCTTTTGGACAGGCTCACGAAGGAAACCGGCAAGACTTATCTTCTCGTCGGCCACAATGGAATTGCGCGCTCGGTCGAGTCATACTTCAACGCAGAACTGACGACGGAGGGGTTCGTGGACTTCAGGATGAAGAACTGCGAACTCAGGCGATACGATTTTTGATGGAAAAACAAGCCGCTCCGGCATCCAGCCAAAGCGGCTTTCAAGACTACAGATACAGCTGCTTCACAAGGTTCGTGGCGGTCTCGGTTCTGATTATGCGTTCGAGGATGTCCTTCACCCTGGGTTTCATCCTAAAATTCCATGAGCAAAAAGTCTTTAATGCTTTTGTGAATTATTCCGTTTTGTGAAAAATCAAAATCGTCCATTGAAACAACATATTTCGGATAGTTGTCTTTTATCGAATTGTAGACAGAAAACTCACGCTTTATGGTTTCTTCGCTTGCCAGCAAATAAGCAACTTGGACATAAATCTTCCTGCCCTGCTTTTCTGCGATGAAATCTACTTCCGTATCCCCTTTTTTTCCGACGTAAACTTTGAAATTCCTTCGTAAAAGTTCAAGGCACACGATATTCTCAAGGATTTGGTCAATGTTCTGAAAATTCTTCCCAAAAACCGCCTCGCGGAATCCGTGGTCGGCGCAATAATATTTTTCGTTCACGGTGACGATTTTTTTGCCTTCCATGTCGAATCTGCTGATTTTATAGAAAAGAAAGGCATCCGCACAAAATTTCAGATAATTCAGAATTGTGTCGTGAGAGATTTTTCGATTTTCGCTTTTGAAATATTTTGAAAGCGAAGTCGCACTGAAAATGTGCCCGATATTTGAAAAAGCATAGGCAACAATTCTCTCCAAAGTATCTACGTCGCGGATATTATTTCTTTTTACGACATCTTTTAGAATTACGGAATTGTAAACATCGATTAAATACTGATTTTTTGCGGAATCATCTCCATCAAAATTCGAAAGGAATGGCATTCCGCCCGTTTTTAAAAACTGCATGAAACATGAGGATTTGTCCGAATCCGGATTTTTTAGCCTGCACATTTCAAAAAATTCCGCAAACGAAAACGGATAAATGACAAATTCCACATAACGCCCTGCAAGGTATGTCGCAAGCTCCCCGGACAGAAGTTTTGCGTTCGAGCCAGTTACATAAATATCGCAGTCAAAGTCTATACGGCACGAGTTGATGCATTTTTCCCAATCTTCAACTTCCTGAATCTCATCCAGAAAAAGATATATCCTGCCATCTGTGCTTCTCCTGAATTCAAGTATTCTCTCATACAGATTTTTTGAATTCAAAAGCTGAGAATTTGCGAACTGCTCAAAATTTATGCAGAGAAAGTTTTTCTCGTCGCAGCCAGAATTTTTCAGTTCCTCTTTCACAAGCTCAAGCATTATGGATTTCCCAGTACGCCTGATTCCTGTAAAAACCTTTATCAGCTCCGTGTTCATAAACGGTCTGATTCTTTGCATATATATTTCGCGCTTTATCATTGTTCAATTTTATCAGTTGTAATCGCTAAAACAAGGATTTTTTTTCGTTTTATTAGTTATAGTCGCTAAAATCGAGAAAACGTGCCTATGTTGCACCCTAGACAAAGCAAAATCCAGAAAATCAAAGGAAGTGAAGAAAACAAACAAGCCGCTCCGGCATCCAGCCAAAGCGGCTTTCAAGACTATAGATACAACTGCTTCACAAGATTCGTGGCGGTCTCGGTTCGGATTATGCGTTCGAGGATGTCCTTCACCTCGTCCTTTTCGATTTTCTTTTCGTAGATTTTCACGATGAAGTCGGCCTCGATGAGAATGAGATAGTCCATGGCTTCGTTCTCGATTTCCTCGTAGGTGTGGTGCTTCGATATCAGGTACTCCACGCGGGCCTTCTCGGCATCGGAGATTTCGAGGCTCTTCATCAGCTCGTGGGCGACCGCGGGTCCCTCGATTTCCTGGTAGTTCGCATCGGCCGAACCGTACTTTTCCTCGGCATTGTGGATTCCGATGTCGTGAAGGAGGGATGCAATCTCTATCGTCTGCTGCAGCTTCGGCTCCACGCCCTCGCACTCGGCTATGAATTTTGCGAACGAATGGACTTTGAGCGCGTGACAGATGCGCTTCATGTCCTTTCCATCGTATTCGATAAGTTTCGCTTTGACTTGCTCAATCAATGTCATTTTTCTACCTCGTTTTTTAATTCGTCTGGGGCTTCAAAAAAACACAAATTTTTCCGAAGCCTTTCCATTGTATCAACATTCAACGCTTTTTCCTTTACAATCTGCATAAAACAAAAACAAAAAGCCAAAAAGGCGCACAAGGAAAAAATATGGGAACAGAGAATTTTTTCAAATCAGAATCAGAGAACAGAATCGCACCCGACACGACAACGCCGCCGAAAACGCAGATAGTCGACGACTACACAGTGAACGAACCGGAGCGCGACGACGGAATTTCAAAAAAGAGCAGGCTCGTGGCTCTCCTCCTCGGAATCTTTCTTGGAAGCTACGGAGCGCACAACTTCTACCTCGGAAAGCCGAAGAGGGTCGTAATCCAGCTCGCGCTTTGCATCATCGGCTACATCGTCATGTTCGGGCCGCTCGTGTCCATGTACACAGAGATGATAGGATTGGCGATACAGAATCCGGACGCGCTCAGCGACGACTACGCCGCGGAGATAATCCTCTCGATGATGGGAAAGATGATTCTCGGCTATGTGATCATCGCGATTCCGTCAATCTGGTCGCTTGTCGAGTGGATAATGGTCGCGGCCGGAGTGGCGAAGGACTCTTCTGGCCGCCTCGTCAAGAACTGGTAGAAGATGACGCAGCTGGAAAAATACTACAACAAATTCAAGGAAGACCACCGTCTCACCACAAGGCACGGAAAAGTCGAATTCGCGGTCTCAATGAAGCACATCCACGACTGCGCGGAAAAGCTTGGGCGTTCGGAAGATGCGCCTTTGAGGATTCTCGACGTTGGGGCGGGGACAGGACGCTATTCCGTCGCGCTCTCGGAGGAAGGCTTCGACGTCACGGCGGTGGAGCTTGTGAAGCACAACCTGGACATCCTCATGGGGAAGCACGCGAAAGTGAAATGCTGGCCGGGGGATGCTCGGAATCTTTCGTTCCTCGACGACGGGACATTCGACATCACGCTCCTTTTCGGGCCGATGTACCACCTGCATTCAAAGGAGGACAGGCTCAAGGCCCTGAACGAGGCGAAAAGGGTGACGAAAAAAGGCGGCTTCATTCTCGTGGCGTATGTGATGAACGAGTACGCGATTCTCTCATACTGCTTCAAGGAGGGAAAGATTCTCGAATGCGTAAGGAACAGGACGATAACCGAGGACTTCCACACGATTACGGAGCTTGAGAAAGATTTGTACTCCTACACCCGGCTTGAGGACATGGACGAACTCGACAGGGAAGCCGGACTTGAGCGTGTTAAAGTGTTCGCGCCGGACGGTGCCGCCGACTACATGAGAAGGGAACTGAACGCGCTGGACGAAGAGTCGTTCGAGTGGTTCGTGAAGTACCAGCTTTCCGTGTGCGAGAGGCCTGAGCTTCTGGGGGCGAGTTCGCACACCGTGGACATTCTCCGAAAGCCGTGAGTGAAAATAGACCTGTTCCGAAAGTGAAGTTTCCGAACAGGTCTAATCTGCCGATAAGATAAGCATGAATCTACAGAGAAAAAAAGACTATTTAGTTTTCGCGGGCGTTTTCGCCATCTTCATAATGATGCTGCCCAAAGTCTGCGCCGAGCCTTCTTCGTCGGTCGAGGTCTCGGCGGACAAGGCTTCGTCCTTGACGGAAAAGCTTGTGACGTACAGCAAAGAATTCTTGGGCTGCCCCTACAAGAGCGGCTCGACGGGTCCCGCCACATTCGACTGCTCAGGATATGTCTATTCAATGTTCAGGGAGTCCATCGGCGTGCAGCTTCCGAGAAAGTCAAGCGCGATGTACGCGAGAGCCAAAAAGATAGAGGACAGCGAAATCCGCGCGGGAGACCTCCTGTTCTTCACGACTACATCGAGCGGCGCGATTTCCCACGTCGGAATCTATCTTGAGGACGGAAACTTCATACACAGCGCGAGCGACGGCCCTGAGACTGGCGTCATCATATCGACGGTGAAGTCCGGCTACTGGAAGACGCACTACACGTCGGCAGGAAGAATCATCAACATTTCGGAAGACGGCAGGAAAAACGCCGACAAAGGCGAAGAGAAGGCAGACGAAGCAAAAAAAACGGCGGAGGAGCCTGTCATTGAAGAACTTTACGTGGAAAAGGACGACGACGAAGCTGAAAACGTATCAAAAAAAAACGACCATCCATTTCTCTCAAAACTCGTCCTTGACGGAACCCTCGCCCTCGACTGGAACTTCTTCGACGCGGACTCGTTCAAGCTCTGCTTCAGGGGATTCGACACGATGGCGCACGCGATGTACGACGGCGACATGAAGCCGGGACTCGGAACATACATCAGATACGACAGGGGAACCGGGGTCGTGCAGCTGCCGATTGTCCTCACATACACTTTGAGCGAGTACATCAGGCTTTTCATCGGTCCTGTCATCACAATCGGAAAGCCGAACCTTCCGGGGGACAGCGACCAGGACATAAAGGCCTCGTTTTTTCCAGGCATTCTCGGAGTCTGCTTCAACACGCCGTCGATAGAGGCTGGAAAGTTCAAAATCTCGTTCACGCAGGACATCCACTACACAGTCTACAACACGACGGACAAGGCTGCCCTCTCCCCGTACAAGAGTTTGGCGAGCGGGCTTGTGCTTTCTTCTGGAATCCGTGTAACACTGCCGATGTCGAATGTGCTTTAAGCAAAGGGAAGTTTCGATTCTCCCAAAACAAAACATTTTTCAAGGTGGATTTATGAAGAAATTTTCTGCGTTTTCGATTCTCGCGATTTTCGCGGGAATCACACTGCTGGCGTCATGCACGCCTGAGATAAAGGTCAAGGCGAACAAGGACAATTCGATGGACATATCGTTCAAGACGGGTTTCTCAGAAGCGACATCGAAGTCGATAAAAAAGCTCGTGGGCGCGAACGAAAGCGATCCGCTCTTCTCGCCTGCCGACATGGTGCAACTCATAACCGAGGCTGGCGCCGTGAACGTTTCGGCGAAGATGCCCACAGAGAACGACGTTCAGGCGAACGGAACGCTCAAGGACGTGAAGAACACGGCTTTCAATGCGACAGGGATTTTGAGGCAGGAAGCGAAGAACGGAAAGACGGTCACGACGCTTTCGATTGGACCGGACGAAATCAGGAGCTTCTACAGCCTCTTGGACGCGAACACGCAGGCCTATGTGGACACGATGATGATTCCGTGCCTCATCGGAGAGGACATGAGCAAGACCGACTACAAGCTGCTCCTTTCGATGATGTACGGCCCGACGTTCGCGGAGGAGCTTGTGGAAGGCAACCTGAACATCACGCTCGAAAGCGCGGACGGAAAAAAGCAGCGGTTCACGGAAAAGCTCGGCGACCTTCTGACGATGAACACGCCGAAAACCTGGACGATAGAATAGAAAAGTAGAACAAAACAGAAAGCCCGAAAAAGGATTCCAATGAACCACTTTCGGGCTTTTTTCATCTTTCAAAGAGACTAGAGGCTGTTCTCCAAATCCTTGAGCATTCTGTCGAGGGATGATATTCCACCCTCGGCCGTGTACCAGACAGCCGGAGACGGAAGAATCACGAGGTGGCCGTTCTTCACCGCATCTGTCATGGCGACTATTTCGTTGTTCATGACATCTTTCGCCAAGCGCGCGCCGTTGGTCCCAATCGCGCTGTCACGGTCGAGCACGAAGATGTAGGCAGGATTGAGCTTCGCGATGAGCTCGAACGAAGATTCTTCGCCGTGCGCCTGTGCGGCAGATTCCTGCGGTGTCGCAGTTTTCTCGCCCTGTCCGTTTTGTCCGCCTTTGCCGCCTTTGCCGCCGCGGCCCTTGCCACCTGAAAGTCCGGCTCCCAGATTGTTGAAGCCGATTTCGTTCACGATGAGGTTCAGGCGGCCAGTGTTTCCGAGCAGGTTGCAGCTTCCGCTCGTGACAAGACCGAGCACCGCCGACTGTCCGTTCGCCTTCGCCTTGAGCGCGCTGATTCTGGACTCGAAGCCCTTGAATTTTGACGCGACATCCTTCTCCTTTCCAAAAATCGAAGCGATTGAGGATGCGTTCTTCTTCACGCTCTCCACAAGCCCGATTTTCATGTCGGTAGAAAGATAGACGACCGGCGCGATTTTTGAAAGCTCGTCGTATTTAGACGCGAGCCTGCCGCCGATGAAAATCACGTCAGGCTCGCACTCGAAGACAGCCTCCATGTCAGGCGTCTTTATGTTGCCGATGTTCTTGATTTTCTTGTTCTTGTCGGGTGAATATTTTGAAAGATAGTCGATGCTCGTAGTCGCCGAACCGACCACGCGGCTTCCAAGCCCCAGATTGTCGATTATGTCCAAAGCCGCGAGGTCGAGAATCGCGACTCGCTTCGGGTTGTAGGGAACGCTCACGGTCGTTTTCTCGTTCTTTCCGTTGAAAGTTTCGATTGTGACAGTCTTCGCCTTTGCGAAAACTCCGATTGAAGCGGACAGCAACAAAGCGGCCGCAACAGAAATGATTTTTTTCATAAAAACTCCTTTGGGCTTTTCGCCCATTTTTTTTCTAGTAGGGCGAAAGTCGAGTTTTCACAGTGAAATGGCAGAAACGAGCGGAAGCGGGGTTCCGCCCATCAAAACACTCAGCCACCGCGAAGCGGTACTGCCGTTTTGATGGGCGGGTTCCCGCTGGGAGCTTGTTTCTGCAACTACGGTATGCATAAACTCGACATTCGACC
>JAGBIY010000038.1 GCA_017934745.1 Treponema sp.
TGGCAGAAACGAGCGGAAGCGGGGTTCCGCCCATCAAAACACTCAGCCACCGCGAAGCGGTACTGCCGTTTTGATGGGCGGGTTCCCGCTGGGAGCTTGTTTCTGCAACTACGGTATGCATAAACTCGACATTCGACCTAGTAGTAGATTGTCATCGGTTTTCCGTTGACCTGCATGATTTCAAAATCGACTTGGTAGATTGACGAAAGGACTTCCTTCGTGATTACCTCCTCCACGGTGCCGAATTTTGCAATCCGACCGTCCTTCATCGCGCATACGAAGTCGCTGTAGAACGAAGCGTAGTTTATCTCGTGGAGGACGAGCACCACGGTCTTTCCAAGCTCGTCGCACAAACGGCGCACCATCCTCATCATCTGCGTGGCGTGGTAGATGTCGAGGTTGTTTGTCGGCTCGTCAAGAAGAATGACTTTCGTGTCCTGGGCAATCACCATTGCGATGAACGCCCTCTGCCGCTGCCCTCCCGAAAGCTCGTCGATGAACTTGTCCTGCAGCTCTCCAAGTTCCATGTAGGCTATCGCCCTGTCGACAATCTCGTAGTCCTCTTTTGAAAGGCGGCCCGCGCTGTGCGGAAATCGCCCGAACGAGACAAGCTCGCGGACAGTCAGCTTCATCTGCACATTGTGCGACTGCGTGAGAATCGACAGCCGCTTCGCAAGTTCCCCGCTCTTCCATTCCTTCAAGTCCTTTCCGTCGAAATACGCAGCTCCCCCGCTCCGCTCCACAAGCCGGGAGATTATCCCCATGAGGGTGGACTTTCCGGCTCCGTTCGGTCCAATCAGGGAAATCACGGACTTCTCCGAAAATTCAAGCGTCACTCCGTCGAGAACGATTTTGTCGTCATATTTTTTTGAAAGATTCTGGACTTTCATCTTCACCCCCGTTTTTCAGTATGGTTTCCGTTTCACAAGCAGAAGGTACAAAAAGTAGATTCCACCGCCGGTCGTTATGAAAACGCTCACCGGAATGTTGTAGGAAAAAATCCGCTCCACAAGGAACTGGCCTCCTAGAAGCACAATCATGCCGAACAAAACGGATGCGGAAATCAAAAGCGAATGCCTGTACGTCTGCATGAGCTGCCTTGAAAGGTTCGCTATAATCAGCCCAAGAAAAGCGAGCGGCCCCACGAGGGCAGTCGCCACGGTCATGTACAAGGTCACGGCGAACAAAAGCCGCCTTATGCTCCTGTCGTAGTCGATTCCGAGATTCACGGCCTTGTCCTTGCCGAGCGTGAGCGCGTCCAAAAGGCGCAGGTCCTTACAAAAAAACAGCGCGACCAGAAAAAGCACCACCGCGCTGAAAAGAATCAGACTCGTGTTCGCGTTGTCGAAGCTCGCCACGAGAGTCGTCAGCAGGGTGTCGTAGGCGTTCGGGTCCATCATCCGTGTCATCGTGGACTGCAAGCTTGAGAAGAGCGAGGTGAGGACGGTGCCTATCAAAATCACGTAGAGGACGTTGCTGCCCGTCTTCTTGAACATGTAGCTGTAGATGACCATGCCCACAACCGCCATGATTGCCAAGTCCACGGAGAATGCGATTTGCTTGTTCGTCACGAGGACGCTCGCGGCTCCGGCAAAGAAATAGACGAGCGTATGGACGAGCGTGTAGAGCGCGTCCATGCCGAGCAGGCAGGGAGTCACAATCGTGTTGTTGATGACGGACTGGAAGACGATGGACGCACTGCCGATTGAGAAAGCCGTGAGCGCGATGACAATCAGTTTGGGAATCCGCTTCTCAAGCTGGTAGTGCAGAAGCCGCTCGTTTGAGAAGCGCAGACCGAAGACTGTGTACGCGGCCGCGACCAAGAGCGTGACCGCCAGCATAATCAAGATTTTCGACATTCCAGAAAGATTTTTCTGCTTCATGTCACTTTTCCTCCCGCGAAAAAGACTCGCTCCGTTTTTTTTCAAGCCGAATCGCCTTCCTTCCGTGCTTGAGGCGGTAGAAAAGCAGGGCGATGAAGAGAATTGAACCGAAGATTCCCACAATCAGCTCGATTGGAAGCTCGTATGGAAAAATGACGAGGCGGGCCAAGATGTCGCAGAAGAGGACGAAGACGGCCCCCAGAAGCGACGTGTCCAGAATCGTCCCCCGAATCCGGTCGCCCTTGTAGAGCGCGACGATGTTCGGGACGATTAGCCCTATGTAGGAAATCGAGCCGACAACGACGACGATGCTTGCGGTTATGGCGGTCGCAATAGTAAGCCCCATGAAAAGCACGACGTCGTAAGGAACGCCGAGGTTCCTTGAAAATTCCCTGCCCATTCCCACGATGTTGAAGTGGTTGGCGAAAAGACAAGCGAGCGTTACGAGGGGAACGACGAGATAGACGATTTCGTAGTTTCCCCGAATCACCAAGGAGAAATGCCCCACAAGCCAACTCGAAAGCGACTGGGTCATGTCGAATTTGTAGGAGAGGAAGCCCGTAACCCCGCGGATGATGTCGCTGAACATGATGCCCACAAGCGGAACCATGATGACGTCCTTGAAGCGGATTCTCTGAATGAACAGAACGAAAACCCATGTTCCGGCAACGGCCGCCGCGAACGCGAAAAGAGCGCGCCCCCAAAGAGTCGAGTTCGGCATGAAGAGCAGGGCGAAGAGGATGCCGAGCTGGGCGGATGAAATCGTAGCCCCCGTCGTGGGCGAGATGAATTTGTTCATGCAAAGCTGCTGCATAATCAGCCCGGCGATGCTCATCCCGACGCCGGTGCACAAAATCGCGAGCAAGCGGGGAACTCGGGAAGCCAGAAAGATTTTCCATTGGAGACTGTCAGCCCGCAAAAGCCCCCGAAAATCCACGTCAATCGCCCCTATGAAGAGTGAAGCCACGCCCAGAGCGACAAGCGCGGCAAGAAGAATCCATGTCGCAGTGTTTTTTTTCATAACAGCCTTTTTTTTCAATGAGGTCGCCAAAAAGGCGAAGTGGGTGCAAGTCTATATTCTTTTGTTAGTCATAGTCAACTTTTGTTAGCGGAACATGACAATTTTTCGCAACTAGAGTTTTATCTCCTTGCTCAAGAAAAATCTTGCTGATAGAGTCGGCGAAACCAAAAAAAACAAGGAGTTAGCCATGGCTAATTACAAAAAAGTGCTTGCGGGAGCGACGGCGGCGTTGCTCTCGGCTGGGGTGTTCGCGCAGGAATCTGCATCGGGCGACGACGTGATTGTCGTCACTGCCGCGAAAGTGGAGCAGAAAGCCGAGGACACTGTAGAGAAAGTGACAATAGTCACGGAGGAAGACATCGAAAAGTCGGGTGCGCACACATTGAACGATGTAATCAACTCGATTCCTGGAGTGAGCTACCTCGGACGCTCGGTGGGAAGTTCCGAGCCGCTGCAGATGAACGGCTTCACGGACGAATACGTAAAGATAATGATTGACGGCGTTGCGGTCTCCCGCTCAGGGAACGCAAACATCCTCGAACAGACGCAGCTCGACAACATCGACCACATCGAAGTCCTGAACGGCTCGTCATCCGCCCTCTACGGCTCAGACGCGATAGCCGGTGTCATAAACATCATCACAAAGAAGAACAGGGAAAAGAGATGGGGCTTCCAGGCGAAGCAGGAATTCACTTCAAGCGGCGACATCTCTGGAGAAGCGGGCGTTTCGTTCAATTCGGAAAAAGGCTTGTTCGCGCAGGCTTCGCTCGGCTACTACCACTCCGACGGCGAGTACGACTGGGACGAGTACGTTCCTTCATCGACTTCGGCAGAAGCGAGCGGAAGCGGAACGACCTCCGAGGACGCTACATCGTACAGGTACAAGAGCTACACGAATCCGATGGAGTCCGACTATTCAGGACACGCCACAGTGGGCTACAAAATAGACGACGGCAGGGAAGTGAGCGTGACGGGAAACCTCTCGACCACCGACAGCGAATCGTACAAATCCACAAGCGCGGGAAGCTACGACCACAGGGAGACCGTGCAGGGAAGCGTAGTCGCAAGGACAGACTGGGCTTTGAACGACACGAACGCCCTTTCAGGATTCTTCTCTTTCGGACACTACGGAGTGCCGACCGAGACGGCTCCATTCGACGGAACAAGCGAAGTCACCGAGTCGGAGTCGAAATACCGCGACTACGAGGGCGAAATCCAGTACAAAAACGACATGCTTGAGAACAACTCGTTCCTTGCGGGTCTGAACATAATCGGCTCGACTTACGACGCAGACGGAGAAGACAGCCACAAGTCGCTCTTCGCGGCCCTTTTCGCGCAGGACATCATCACCCTCGGAAAACTGCAGCTCATTCCGGGAGCCAGGCTGAACATGGTCTTCCCGGTTGACGAGAGCGAGGCCGCGGAGGACGAGGACATGAGCGTGAACGCCACGCCAAAGCTCGCCGCCAGATACGATGCCAGCGAGTCTTTCGTAATAAGAGCCTCTGCAGGCATGGGCTACAGGGTTCCCACATTCACGCAAAAGTACAGCACGTTCTACAAAGGACACGGCGACCCGAACCTCAAGCCGGAGACCTCGTACACTGCGAACCTCGGATTCGACGCGAAACCTGCCGACGACCTGAAAATCAGCGTGAACGGATTTGGAACCTACGTCGACGACATGATTGAAAGGGTCATGTACTCCACACCGAAAGGAGTCGGAAACCCATACGGAAACTACAATTTCTACAGAATCTACGAGAACCTGGACAAAGTGATTTCTTCGGGAGTGAACGCGCAGATTGACTGGCAGAACAACGACTGGAAGGTCTCCCTCGCCTACAACTTCCTCTACTTCAGGCAGTGGAGCGACGACGAGGACGATTGGGTGAAAGTCTCCGGAAAGATTCCGCACCAGGTGAAGCTCTCCACGACCTACACAGTGCCGGCTTCAAAGACAGCCCTCAACCTGAACGGCTACTGGTATGCGCCTCGCCCGACATACGACGCGACGGGAGCGTACACGGAAAAGACAGCCGACTACCTCGTTGTGAATTTCAGGGTCGACCAGCCGATTCCGAGCACGCACGCGACAATCTACGCATCCGTGAACGATTTGTTCGACAGCTTCTCTTTCACAAACTCAAGCGAAGACGAGAGCATGAAGGATTCGTACACGGGAGTGCGCCGCTCGTTCACAATCGGAGCTAAATACAACTACTAAGGCGAGAGGCGATTTCGTCGAGAATCGCGTCGGACACGGCATCCTTCGACATGATTTCAAGCTCCTTCACGGAGTCCTTCGTTATCATCGTGACGATGTTCGTGTCCGTTCCGAAACCGGCTCCTGCCACCTTCAAATTGTTCGCGACAATCATGTCCAGATTCTTCTTCTCAAGCTTCTTCCTGGAATTCTCCAGCATGTTCTGCGTCTCCATCGAAAAGCCGCAGAGGAACTGCTTTGTCTTCCGTTCGCCCAACGCCTTCAGAATGTCGTCGGTGCGCTCAAGCTCTATTGAGGAGTCGTCGTTCCCCATCTTCTTGATTTTCTCGTCCACATAATTTTTCGGGCGGTAGTCGGCCACGGCGGCGGCCTTCACCACAATGTCGCTGTCCGAAAAATTCTCGCACACCTTTTCGAACATCTCCTTCGCGCTCCTGACATCGATTCGGCGGACGAAAAGCGGAGTCTCAAGGGAGACGGGACCGGAGACAAGGACGACATCGGCTCCACGGCGAGCTGCGGCTGCGGCTATTGCAAAGCCCATCTTTCCAGTCGAGCGGTTCGTTATGAAGCGCACCGGGTCGATGTCCTCCTGCGTGGGGCCCGCCGTCACGAGCACGCGCTTTCCGGCGAAGTCATTCTTTCTGTTCAGTTCAAAGAGAATGTGGCGGAAAATCACCTCAGGCTCCGGCATCTTTCCCTTGCCATCGTCACCGCAAGCCAGATAGCCAGACGCGGAATCGATTATCTTCATTCCGTAGGATTCGCATTTTTTGAGGTTGTCCTGCGTGATTGGATTCATGAGCATGGCCGTGTTCATGGCGGGGGAAATGAGTTTTGGGCAGGTCGCGGCCAAAAATGTCGTGGAGAGCATGTCGTCCGCCAAACCGTTGGCGAGTTTCGCTATGGTGTTGGCGGTGGCTGGCGCGACAACGAAGATGTCCGCCTTCTTCGCGATGGAGACGTGCCCCACCTTGAACTCGAAGTTGCGGTCGAACGTGTCGAAAAGGCACTTGTGCCCTGTCAACGTCTCGAACGTTATGGGGTTGATGATGTTCCTCGCGTGCTCTGTCATTATCACATGCACGTCGGCGTGGTTCTTCACGAGAAGGCTCGCGAGCGACGCGGCCTTGTAAGCGGCGATGGAGCCTGTCACCCCAAGCACTACGGTTTTGTTCTTCAGCATTTTTTTCTCCTTAAGAATAAAAGGGCGAAAGTCGAGTTTTCACAGTGCAATGGCAGAAACGAGCGGAAGCGGGGTTCCGCCCATCAAAACACTCAGCCACCGCGAAGCGGTACTGCCGTTTTGATGGGCGGGTTCCCGCTGGGAGCTTGTTTCTGCAA
>JAGBIY010000039.1 GCA_017934745.1 Treponema sp.
CAGAAACGAGCGGAAGCGGGGTTCCGCCCATCAAAACACTCAGCCACCGCGAAGCGGTACTGCCGTTTTGATGGGCGGGTTCCCGCTGGGAGCTTGTTTCTGCAACTACGGTATGCATAAACTCGACATTCGACCTAAAAGGTTTCCCCCTCAAAACAGGTGCCGGAAGTTGGAAGCGGAGCGTCGGAATGGGAAAATCTTCCACGAAAACGCTCCGCCGGAAATCAGCGTTTTCTTCCGCCGAATCCGCCACCACGGCCGCCCTTGCTTCCACCGCGCTTTCCACGCGCCTGGGCGGGGCGGTTCCCCTTTCCCCTGAATTTCCTGTCAAAACGCTCCGTCTCGCGCAGCTCGGCCTGCCTCTCGTTCATGGCCTTGTACGCCTCCATCTTTTCCGGGCTGTAGAAACCGTCCTTCCAGTTGAACCGAGACGCGTCCTGCACAGGCTGGAGCTTCACCATGGAAGTGGTGACAAGCTTCAGCTCCTGCTTGGAGAGCGCAGTGTGCGAGAAGTCGAGGAGAATCCTGTTGAAGCCGTTCTTGTTTATGATGTCCACCTTGTCCGTGACCGAGAACGGGGATTCCGGCATGACTATCGAGCCGTCGTTCGTAGCGATCGCCTTGAACTCCATGCCCTCCTTGTCGGTGAAATACGTGAAGTCGTAGTCGGCCGGAAGCTTGAAGCGCATCCTGAAGAGGGCCGGATAAGCGTAGGCGGTTATCATGACCCTGTCGCGGACTGAAGGCTCGAAAGTCGCCTTGATGTTGTCCCATGAATTCTCAAGAGGAGTTACGAACGCGCCTATGTTCAGGTTCTCAAGCCAAGACACCGCCCATCTGTTGAAAGTGTAGAGGTAAGGCCCCGCAATCAAGTTCACCCCATCGCTCCTGTATTTTTTCAGCATGCTTATGTGGGCGATGTTGTTCACGATGAAAGTCTTGAACCCGTCGGCGACAAGCTTTTCGAGGCACGATGCCAAGTCGTCCTCCTTCGCCGCCGGGCAGTACGGGTCGAGGGAGATTATCACCTGCTTTTTCGACAAAGGCAGGCTCGTCTTGTGGTTCAGCAAGTCGAACTCGGTCTCTGAATTCAGCTCAAGGACAATCCTGACCGGATTCTTGGACTGGGCCACGAATATGTCGGAAACGGTAGAAACCTGGATGTACACGCCGGCCGGGAAATACGAAAGCTCGTTCTTCTGCACGGGAGTCAGGTCGAGGACGGGGAGAATCTCGTCGCCCGGCTGCTGCCTGAACTTTCCGATGTCGTTCGGAATGACGCGCGGATAACGCTTCGACATGGACTTAGTCTGGAGAAGATAGACAGAGTCGCCCCTCTTGAAGCCGACAGGAACATCCACATACCGCTTTCCGGTCTCCTCGTCCACCCAAACCGTGCGAACCTTGTGGCTCGCGCGCCCAGTGTCGTCAGAGCGGTGCAGCCTTATGGAATCGCCCGGATCCGGGTCGTAGTTTCCGCCGACGAGATGCGCGAACGTTATCCTGAAATCGGCAGGATCAGCGTCAGGCCCTGCGGCCTCGAACGCTTCCCTCGCCCTTCTGTCGGCCTCTTCCGTAGGCTGCTCGAACGACTCGATTTTTCCGAGGTATATTCCGGTGCCGCCCGCCTGGTTCGGGTTCAATATGAGCGAGCCAGCGTTCTGCACGCCCTCGTCGTTGGTCTTGAAATTGTACCAGTATGATGTCTTCGACCTGGCGAAATCGGTCGAAAGGAGCCTCTTCGCCGTTGCGAGCGCGCCCTTCCTGTCCTCCTGGTAGTGGTCCATTAGATATCTATATGCGGCCACGACAGAACCGACGTACTCCGCGCTCTTCATGCGCCCCTCTATCTTGAACGACTCGACGCCGATTTCCATCAGGTCGGGAATTTTGTCGATGAGCTGCATGTCGCACGGAGAGAAATAGAACCCCTGCTTCTCTCCCTGACTCGTCTCGGCCGTGTAGAAGCGTCTGCACGCCTGGGTGCACATTCCGCGGTTGGCGGACTTTCCGCCGAGATAGCTTGAGAAAAGGCAAAGGCCAGACTCGCTCACGCACAGCGCGCCGTGTATGAACATCTCGATTTCCGCGTTGGTGCTGGCCTTTATCTTCCTGATTTCCTCAAGTCCAAGCTCCCTCGCGACGACGACGCGCTTCAGCCCCTGCTTCGAGAGCAGGTTTACGCCCGCCGCGCTCTCGACGTTCATCTGGGTAGAGCCGTGAAGCTCCAAGTCCGGGAAGAACTCCTGGCACATGCGGACGACGCCGAAATCCTGGACTATAAGTCCGTCGGGTCCAATCTTGTTCAGATAGCCGAGGAAGCGGTAGAGACGCTCAAGATCCCGCTCCTCGCTCACGGTGTTCACAGTGACGTAGATTTTCTTGTTCTGGCGGTGAAGAGACTGGACTGTCGCCTCGAACTGGTTCCAAGCGAAATTGGAAGATCTCAAGCGGGCGTTGAAGCTTTTGAGACCGAGGTAGACAGCGTCCGCCCCCTCCCCGATAGCGGCATCCAACGCCTCCAAATTGCCCGCAGGCGCCAATAATTCTGACATTTTGTCCCCCTGAAAAAATTCTTTGTGTTTCAAGGAAAAATCTATCAGAATTATTGATAAATTGCCATTTGGACAGCGGAAACCAGTTCGGAAACTTGATTCTTGCCGCAGACTACTTTGAATACGCGACGGTAGAATTTTCAGTTCCGGGCGTGGCTTCGGAAGCGATTATCCAGTCGTCGGCGGAGACAGGAACCGGAAGATCGGGATTCATCGAGAACTTCTCGGAAACAGCGGCCATGTTCTGTCTGGAAAGCGTCCTCGCATAGGATGCGTTGTCGGAAACCACAGCGGACGAAGTGGAGTCCGAAGCCCAAACAGACGAAGAAACGAGCAGGGACGCAAGCGCGCTCTGGTTCTTTCTAGACCATGACTCCTTTCCGGCGGTCGCCGCCATTATTCCGTCCACAGCCAGTCCGCTGTAGCAGTCGACAAGAGCGACGACATCGTTTTGAGTTATTACCGAAGAAGTGTTGGCCATCCAAAGGTCGCGTGCGGAAGAAGAGTCCTGGGCTGTAGATTCCGACAAATCCGAGCCGAGTTCATCCACGAATCCGTCAGCCGCAGTTCCATACTTTCTCAAATGAAGGACCACGCGCTCTCCTGCAGCGACATCCACGGCAGGAAATTCATACGACTTTGAATAATAGCCGAAATCGACACGCTGCCCGAAAAGGTTTCCTCCCTTGAGGACGCAGAATTCAACGAACTCGACCTTCGACTTCAAAGGCTCCTTGGAATTTGCCGACTGCTTGAGCCTCAATTCGCTCATGGCAAGGCGGGCCTTGTTGGAGTTGAATCCGATGAAACTCTGTTCAAGCTCAAGGGAGTTCCCTGAAAAATCCGAAACGACCGCCCTGAGAACATAATTCTTTCCGACCTCTGTTCCGTTGACGAACGCTATCTCGGCGGCTGACTTGTCCTCGCTGAACGAGATGCTTGAACCGTCCACCGCGAACGCACCTCCGCTTGAGTCAGAGACACTCACATTTCCAAGGGACACCCCCTCGGAAAATTCAAATTTCACGCTTCTCTCGTCCAGTACGCTGAATGAAACAAGGCTTGGCGGAGTCGAGTCAGACGGAGTTCCGTCCCCCACATCGTCAGTCACCTTGCAAGAAAACGGCGCCACAGCGGCAAAAACCGTCAGCGAAGAAATGAATGCCACGCTTCCAATGAACCTGAAAACGTCGGCGCATATTTTTTTCATAAACAACCTCTAGTTTTTTTTGATATTCAGGAATCGATTCTCTAAAGGCTATTTATCCCGCTTTTTTCGTTTTCTGCAAAAAAATCGGAAAAAAGGCAATAATTTTTTGTTATGGAACGATTAAAAAAAGCCTGTTCGGAAAATTCAAGCACCGAACAGGCCTAAAATCAGAACGCCCTAGAAATGATGCCGCCGCCGGAAATCACACCGTCCATGTAGATGACAGCGGACTGCCCCGGAGCCACAGCCCTCTGAGGCTCTTCAAACGTCATCTTGTAGGCCCTTCCGTTGAACACTTCTCCGGCAGCAGGCTCATAAGTCTCCACCGTGCACTTCACAGGCTTGGACGCAAGGCGGATTTTCACCATCGCGTCGAATTTTCCATCCGGTTCGACGGACGCAGGCCACGCGAAGTCGTCCGCAATCAGCCCGGAACACTTCAAGTCATCGTCCTTGGCCAGCACGACGAGATTCTCCTTCGCGTCTATCGAATGCACGTACAGAGGGTAAGGCGCGCTCACTCCAAGCCCCTTCCTCTGGCCTATCGTGTAGTGCTCGATTCCCCTGTGGCGGCCGAGGACATGCCCGTCGAGGTCGATTATGTTTCCAGGAACGCTCGGCCTGTCCTTGAAAAGCTCCTCGAAATACTCAGGCGGAATGAAATCCTGGCTTTCGGCTTTGTCGGCTGCGGCAAGCCCCCTCTCCCTCGCCATTCTGAAAACGTCCTTCTTCGCCGTGAAGCCAAGCGGAAAGCGCACTTTCTCCAGCGTTTTCGACGGTATCCTATAGAGGAAATAAGCCTGGTCCTTCGTGACATCGGAGGCGCAAGCTATCATCGCAGGCTTCTCGTCCGTCCCCCACAGGCCTGAAACAGGATGAACGATTTTCGCGTAGTGGCCGGTGCAGAACCAATCGTAGTCTATCCCAATTGCTTCGACCCCCTTTATGAGCGCTCCGAATTTTATGAGGGAATTGCATCTGATGCACGGATTGGGAGTGCGCCCAGCCCTGTACTCGGCCTTGAAATATTCGAGAACCTGATTGTGGTACTCGTCCTTCACATCGATGACATGGTATTCGATTCCATTTTCCCTGCAGAATTTCCTGCAAGACTCGATGTCGTCAGTCTCGTCGGGACCATAGCAGGAACCGTGGAGACGCTGGCCATTCGGCAGTGGAGGCAAATCCCCCTTCCAGAGAGCCATGGTTACGCCGATTACGCGGCACCCCTTCTCCTTGAGGAGCATGGCGACAAGTGTCGAGTCGACACCGCCCGACATTCCTACGACGACAGTGTCGCCTTTTTCCGGCATTGAAACATCTGTATATTCCATAATTTTTCCCAATTTCTGCAAAAGATTTTCTGTCGATTCAAAAAAAATCGCCAAATTCAGTCAATAGTAAATCATTTTTTTTCTTTCTTTTTCAAGAAATCAATTTTGTTTTTCAAATTCAATATTCCATGTTAAAATCCATAGATATGAAACACAACATGATTTTATCCGCTTCGGGATGGCGAAAAGTCTTCGCCGAATCCGGAGACGAGAACGATAACTTTCCAACCATAAGCGAACAGGACAGGATTCTGTCTTCAATAGCGGCGGAAGTCTTCGCCGACTTCATTCTGGACAGGAAGCGCACACCGTCAATAATACTCGGAATCGACACGAGACCTACGGGTCCCCAAATCGCATACGCAATGCTGCGGATATTCATGGCGAAAAGGATAGCCGTAAGCTATGCGGGCATCATCGCCGCGCCGGAAATCATGGCATACGCCCACACGGCAGACGCCTTCGTCTACATCTCCGCAAGCCACAATCCAATCGGACACAACGGCATCAAATTCGGGCTCAACGACGGAGGAGTCCTCAAACCGGAAGAGAATGCGAGACTGATTGCCGAATTCGAGAAGAGATGCGACCAGATTGGAATCGAAGAGCACATACAGGAACTTTCCGAAAAATGCTCGGACATCGACCTGGACTGGGTTTTCGCCGAAAGCGTCGCCGTAATGAGGGAGGCAAGCTCCATATACAGGTCGTTCGCGAAGTCCGTCATCTCGGCGACGAACGACATAACGCGGCAGAACAAATTCTTCGCGGTCGCGAGGGGAATGATAAACGACAAATCAATCGGAGTCGTCTGCGACATGAACGGTTCGGCTAGGACGCTCTCGATAGACTCCGCGTTCCTGAACGAAATAGGCATAAGCTTCTACTCGATAAACAACCAGCCCGGAAAAATCGTCCACGGAATCATCCCGGAGCCTGAGAACCTAGTCTATGTCGCGCGCGAAATGGAGCGGCTGCACGACGAGGGGCACAAGGAGGTCCTTCTCGGATTCATGCCAGACTGTGACGGAGACAGAGGGAATTTCGTCGCATGGAACCCCAAGACGGGGAAAGCGGAAGTCATAAAAGCGCAGGAGGTCTTCGCGCTCTCAGTCCTCTCGGAACTCGCATACGACGTCTACAAGAGCAGAATCGACAGCGAATGGACTAATTCGGACAAGATGATGAAGTTCTTCACGGAAAACCACACGCCGGGAGCGAACAAAACCTCGCTGGGAGCGGGAATGGACCTCGCTGTGGTGGCGAACTGTCCGACATCGCTCAGAATCGAGGACATCGCCGAGGTTTTCAACGCGAAAGTGTTCAGGGCGGAAGTCGGAGAGGCGAACGTGGTGAACCTAGCGAGGGAGAAGAGAAACGAGGGATACAACATCCGAATACTCGGAGAAGGCTCGAACGGCGGAAACATAACGCATCCTGCAGCAGTCAGGGACCCCCTCAACACACTGTTCGCGCTGCTCAAGCTTCTGGTTCTCAAGGACAGCTACTACGGAGACGGTCTCTTCCATATTTGGTGCGAGGGAAGCGGTCAACTGGAAAAATACGAATCATGCAAGAACGACTTCACCTTGATCGACGTGCTTGAGACATTGCCAAAATACGCCACGACAGGAGTGAGCGAGCCGAGGGCCATACTCCACATAAAAACAGAGGACCACGCGAAGCTCAAGCTGAACTTCCAGTCGGTCTTCGAGGAGGAATGGGCGGCGAAGAAGGCGGAACTCAAGGAGAAGTACAAATTCTTCGGCTACGAAGTCATAGCCACTGTCCGCACGCAGGAGATTCGGAACGTAATCGACTATTCGATAAGCGGAAAAGGCGGTCTGAAAGTCCAGTTCTTCGGGGAGGACAAGACGCCTTTGGCGTTCATCTGGATGCGGGGAAGCGGAACGGAACCTGTGTTCAGGATAATGGCGGACGTAAAATCATCTGTTCCCGACTACAAGCAGGCGGAGAAAGACCTTCTTGAATGGGAAACGGAAATGATTAAAAAAGCGGATAATTTATAGTTTTTTAAGGAGAACCAAAAATGGAAAAAGAAGAGATTCTGAAACGCGCGAAAAAGTACATCGCGGAAGAAAAAGACGAGAGATTCAGGAAAGAGGTCGAAGAGCTTGTCGCAAAAGCCGACGACAAAGACGCGCTGGCGGAGCTTGAGGACAGATTCTACCAGACGCTCGAATTCGGAACAGGCGGCCTCCGCGGAGTCATGGGCGGCGGAACGAACAGGATGAACACGCTCGAAATAAACCTTGCGACACAGGGACTCGCGAACTATGTACTCAAAGCGTTCCCGGAAAAAGCGAAGGACGGAACACTGTCGGCGGTCGTAGCATACGACTCAAGAAAGAATTCGGACGTGTTCGCCGAGGCAACGGCGTTGATTCTCGCGGCCAACGGAATCAAGGCGTATCTGTTCACAGGACTCCGCCCGACACCGGAACTTTCGTTCGCGATAAGGCAGCTCAAGGCGCAGACTGGAGTGGTCGTCACGGCCTCGCACAATCCGCCGCAGTACAACGGCTACAAGGCGTACTGGGACAACGGAGCGCAGGTAATCGAACCGCACGATGTCGGAATCATAGACGAGGTGAACAAGGTGACTTCCGTCAAGACAATCTCGAAAGACGAAGCCATAAAGTCAGGAAAACTCGTGATGATAGACAAGGAAATCGACGAGAAATTCTGGGCTATGTGCAAGGCGCAGCTTTTCAGGCCCGAGCTCATAAAGGAGAAGGCTTCGACCGTGAAAATCGTCTACACTCCGCTCCACGGAACAGGAGCCATGCATGTCGAGAAAGTCCTTGGAGACCTCGGACTCAAGGTCATCACAGTGCCAGAGCAGAGGGAACCGGACGGAACATTCCACACCGTCGAGAAGCCGAATCCGGAAGAGGCCCCGGCACTCAAGCTCGCCGTCGCGCTCGGAGAAAAGGAAAAAGCGGACTGCGTCATGGCTACCGACCCCGATGCGGACAGGTTCGGAACGGCGTTCCCAGGAAAGGACGGAAAATTCGTCCTCGTCTCTGGAAACCAGATGGGCGCGCTCCTCTGCGAATACGTCCTTCTTTCAAGGAAAGAACTCGGAAAGCTTCCGTCGAATCCGGCTGCAATCCGCTCGATAGTCACATCTCCGTTCACGGACTACATCTGCAAGAAGTACGGAGTCAAGCAGCACGAGTGCCTCACGGGATTCAAGTGGATTGCGGCAGTCGAAGACGAATTCGAGAAGGACAACTCGGAGACATACGTCTTCGGACTTGAGGAGTCGTACGGATACAAGGTCGAGAAGGAAGTCATGGACAAGGACGGAGTTTCAGCGGCCGCGATGTGCGCGGAGATGACGCTCTACTGGGCATCCAAGGGAAAATCAATCCTCGAACACCTCGACGACATGTACAAGGAATACGGCTTCTTCGAGGACAGGGCCATCTCTCAGAATTTCCCAGGCTCGGCCGGAAAAGAGGTCATGGCCGGAATCATGGCGAAGCTCAGGAAGGACGGCCTCAAGACGCTCGGCGGCAAAAAGGTCGTGGAGATAAAGGACATCCAGGAGTCCGCCTCGTACAATCCAGAGAATCCGTCGTCGAAAGCGAAAATCGACTTGCCGAAGTCGAACGTCCTCCAGTTCATCCTCGAAGGCGGAACCGTCGTGTCAGCGCGTCCGTCGGGAACAGAGCCTAAAATCAAGTTCTACATCAACGCGAGGACAGAGGTCGGCGGTTCAAAGTGCGACAAGTGTCTGGCGGAGACGAAGAAGGAATCCGCGGCTGTCTGCGACGCGATAGAGGCCGACATCAAGAAGATTCTTGCCGACGCATAACGGACTGATTCAAATTCAGAAACAGGCACTGCCGATGATGCGAGAGGGTTCATCGGCAGTGTTGTTTTTTACGCTTTCGGGTTATAATATTTTTCGATGGTTCGGTTTTTGAGAAATTTTTTTCTGCTTATTCTTCTATCAGTCTCTTTCGTTTCATGCACCAGCACGAAGTATTTTTCGACAAGGGACACAGATGTCGTCTCCGAATCAGAAAGCGACGATTCGATTCACTACAGGACGACATCAAGGACCATAAAGGCGGAGTGCTCTCCGGACGGAAAACTCATAGCGTTCTACACGCTCGGAATGCCGTTCGTCGTCATCGGCTGCACCGTCAGGGAAACGTTCAAGGTGATCGGCTATACCGCGTTGAATTCCATGGCGGGATATTTCAGCGCGAAATCGGAAGACAACAAGATGGGGCTGATTCTCCCAGACTCAAAGGCGTTGAACGAAGAATACGCAAAGATGAAGGAGGAGTACGCCAATTCCGACCTTGGAAAATACGACAAATACAGGAAAGCGTTCTCCAAGATGACCGTCACAGACAACAAGATTGTCGAGGAGGTGGACTGGAACGACAACACGAAGGTCGTATCATCCACAACCGACACGATATCCGTCGAATCGAGCGTATCGGATTCGGCGGCGAGGATTTCAAAGAAGGCCTCGATAATAGGAGCGAAAGTAGGGAACGTCACGTCTACGATAGTCGGCGTTCCAAGCTGGATAATCTGCTTCATACTGGGAGCAATGGAAAACCAATAGCCCCCTCTCTGAAAAAAGGTTCAGAGAGGATTCTACACAAAAACAACGTAAAAACAATGGAGGTTTTTATGAAAAAGATTTTGATCGCATTGGGAGCCGCCGCGGCTCTCATATTCGCAAGCTGCGGTTCGACATCGAACGCCGCGTCTGCGTCTTCCGACGTGCCGGATTGGTACGTCCTCGACCCTGACAGCTCGGAGGGAATCTACGGAACAGGACAGGCTCAGATGGCGGACTTCGACCTTTCCCTCAAGATGGCCCAGGCGAACGCCTACAACGACCTATCAAGAAAGGTTTCCACAGTCGTCAAGGATGTGACGCAGACGATGGTCTCCGGCTCAAAGACAGACTCGATGAAAGGATTCGAGGAGAACGCCTTGCAGGTTTCAGAGGCGACACTGGCTGGAGCCAAGAGGACGAACTTCTATCAGGGAAAGGACGGAACTGTCTACATCCAGATGTTCCTCCCATACGACACACAGGTGAACGCCCTGAACAAGACCGCAGAGGCCTATGAAATCTCCGCGGAGTATCTCGCCACACAGGTCAAGATGAAGGAAGCCTACGAGAAGTACTTCAGCAGCAACAAGAACTGAGGCAAACGCATCCAAAAAACACGCCGATGGAAGTCAAAATCCGTCGGCGTGTTTTTTTGGTGGACGGAAGGGACTGTTGAGAGAAATCCTCCATATGCGGAAAATTCCGCTTCAACCGACACTCGCAAATTTGATAGAATCTATGAATGATGAAGGAACAAAAAAACTACAATCTCATCGGGGATTTCACATCGTACAAGAGGATTTTCGACGAGGGGCACACATTCTGCGTGTTCGACACGGAAACGACAGGACTGAAGGCTCAGGACGAGCGCGTGATAGAGCTTGGAGCCGTAAAATTCGACAAGAACGGATTGATAGGACAGTTCGGGACTCTCATAGATCCGCAAAAGCGCATACCGCAGAAGATAACGGAAATAACAGGAATAAGAGACTGCATGGTGTCTGGAAAGCCGACAGCGAGCAAGGCGATTCCCGACTTCCTTGAATTCTCAAAGGACTGCATCCTAATCGCGCACAACGCTCCGTTCGACCTGCGGTTCGTGAACTGCGAACTGGCGAGGCTCGGTCTTCCGCCGCTTCAAAACCCGGCGATAGACATGCTGAGGTTCGCGCGCTGGGCATACCCCACATTCGCGCATTGGAACCAGCCGTTTTTGGCTGAGCAGCTCGGCATCGAAATACAGAGCGCGCACCGCGCCTACGACGACGCCCGCGTGTGCATGGAAATTTTTTTGAAAACGCTCGGCTGCAAAAAGTTTAAGTAGCCGCCTGAAAAAAACAAACCTGTCCGAAAGACTGCAGCATACGGACAGGTTCAACTCCACTTTCACAACCAGGCACTTTATTTGAACGTGAATAAAATCTTCGCCGACCCTATCGATATAGAGCAGGGAGTCTCCAGCTTAATCGACGACGATTTTTGCATTTTCTTCCCTTGAAGAACGGTTCCGTTCGTGCTTCCCAAATCCTCAATCCAATATCCGTCGTTTTTTCGGCTTATCACTGCGTGCTTGCGACTGACGAGCAAATCCGATATGACGACATCGCATTCGCGGCTCCGGCCTATCACGACATCGCCAGAGACCTCGACCTTCGCGCCGCCATTGACAGAGATGAATGCCGTCCTTAGTTCGTTCTCCTTTCTGCGGACGGCAATCGCATCCATTTCGGAATCCGTCAAGACAATCGCCTTCTCGCCGATTATGGCGTCGTTCACCGATTTTCTGCGTTTTTGAAGCGCACGTGATTTTTTTTCGGCCTCCGCGATTCTTCCCTTGGCCTCCCCGATTTCGTTCGTCAAAGCATCGACAGTTTTCTCAAGGCCAGAAATCTCCTCGGCAGCGCTCTTTATGCCGTCGTCGATTATCGACTGGAGAATCATGTAGTCGTTGAGTTTTGATGGATTCTTTGATACGGACTTGTCTTTTCTTCCGAACGGAAACATCGCACCTCCCATCGATTCAACCACGGGGGGCTTTTGCAGGATCAACAGGAGTGCTGTTGCGGAAGACCATCAAGTTGACCTGTGGAGAATCCGTGTACGCGTCCAAGCCGACAGTCCCCACGTCGCCGCCGTATGAGACAGAATCGCCTTTCGACACATGGATGTTACCCAACCCCGTGTACGCGTATATGTAGCCTGATTTGCTCTGCACGAAAACGACATTGCCGTATCCTCTGTACGCTCCGGCAACCATTACGGTACCGGAAGCTATCGAACGGACGGTCTCGTTTTTTTTGGCCGTGAGGGACACGCCATTCACCTTGCCAGTGACGTAAGTGACATCGGACGTCTTGACCGGCCACACGAGGGAAGAATCCCCCTTCTTCGAATAAACGCGGGGATCGTTCCCCTTCAAGTCGGGAACGTTGGAAAGCTTCACGCGCTGTCCGACCTTTATCATGTCGGTGTCCTTCACATTGTTGAGGGTCTGTATCTCCGAGAGCGTCAAACCGTGTTCTATGGCGATTCCAAGCCAAGTGTCGCCCTTCTGGGCAGTGTAGTAGATTTCGTTTTTCGACGACGAAGAGGAAGGCGACTCCGCAGAAGCGGACGGAGCATTGTCGAAAGCGACAGCGGACGAGACGATGAGTTTCTGTCCGACCTTGACATTGTTCCCTGAAAGTCCGTTCCAATCCCTGACGTTATCGACAGTGATGCCGTACATGCGGCTTATCGAATAGAGGGTCTCGTCCTTCTTCACAACATGGTAGTCCGCACCCGATTTTGCATCGGACGATTTTTCCGCCACTCCCCGGTCCTCTTTGGAACCGGCATCGGGAATCGTGAGCTTCTGGTCGATTCTCACATTGTTGTTCGCAAGTCCGTTTGCTTTCTGCACATCCTCTACAGTGACACCGTAGGTCCTGCTTATCGAGTACAGAGTTTCTCCTCTTTTTACGATATGAACCGTTTCGGCAAAGACGCCAGAAAATGAAAAAGAGCCTATGACAAATGATGTAACTATTTTAAAAAAACGTTTCATACTGTCGAATTTATCGGCATGAATGTTTAAAAAAAACAGTCGCTCAAAACGGTATGGAAGAGGAATTCAACGGACAGGAAGAGACATCAAACGACTCGATGGAGGCCTTGTCGAGCAGTTTTCCGGTGGTCTTGAGAGACTCGACGTTCCTCTCGAAAACCGCCTTCAAATCGTAGACGAGAGGAAGTCGCAAAAGACGCTGCTCGTAGAAGAGAAACTCGTCGCGGAGCATCTGCTGCGCTCCGTAGCGGGCGATGTTGTCCGTGTACACCTGGCTGTCTATCATTTTTCCTCCGCAATCGAAAAAGCTGCGGGCGAAAATGACGAACGCGGACTTCGCGCTGTCGCTTTCGACTGTGAACATGCTCTCACCGCAGAAAACGCTTCCGATGAGGATGCCGTAGAGACCACCGGCGAGTTTTCCGTCGTGCCAGACTTCCACGCTGTGGGCGAATCCGTTTTCGTGGAATTTCTCGTAGGCTGCCATCATCATGTCCCCAATCCACGTTCCGTCCTGCCCTTCCCTCTTCATCTTCCTGCATCCGTCCATCACGGCGGAAAAATCCTTGTCCATTGTGTATTCGAACGGCGTCTTCTTGAGAAATTTCAGGACACTCTTGGGAGTGTGAAATTCCCCTTGTCTTATGCAGAACCGTGGATTCGGAGAGAACCAAAGGACAGGCTCCCCCTTGTCTTCGCAGAACCAGGGAAAGACGCCCTGCATGTACGCGGAATACAGACGCTGCTGGGTTATGCAGTTCGTCACGCCGACAAGTCCGTTGTAGTCGTCGTCCGGATCGTTGAAGAGCAGAATCTTTTTTGGGTCGATAGTGTCGTTTTCCATAATAAAACCTCAGAACAAATCCGCCCGAAACCGTTCATGAAAAACGGAATCCGATTTTCCCCTCGGAAACGTCCACGGACACGCTGCCTCCGTCGGAAAGCGAGCCGAAAAGAATCTCGTCAACAAGAGGAGTCGCTATGAGGTTCTCGGCGGTCCTCGAAATGTTCCTCGCTCCGAATTCCTTGCTGTAGCCTTCCGAAGCGACAAAATCGACTACGCCGTCCGAAAACGACATCGACACTTTCTTCGCCGAAAGCCTGTCCGAAATTTTCCGAATGGACTTTCTAGCGATGTCGCGGGCGACTTCCCCGCTCAAGTGGTGGAACGTCACTATTCCGTCGAGCCTGTTCCTGAATTCGGGGGAGAAGACCTTTGAGACGGCCTCCTTCAAAGCCGACTCGTCGTTTGTCCTGGAGTTCAGCCCCGAATCGAAGCCCACGAGGCCTTTTTCCATGTCGCGCGCTCCGGCATTGCTCGTGAGGATTATGATGCAGTTCCTGAAATCGGCCTTGCGACCCTGGTTGTCAGTGAGGGTGCCGTAGTCGAGGACCTGCAGAAGGACGTTGTAGATGCTCGCGTGCGCCTTCTCAATCTCGTCGAAGAGGATTATCGAGTGGGGGTTCTTCCTAACAGACTCCGTCAAAAGTCCGCCGTTCTCGTATCCGACATAGCCCGGCGCGGAACCTATCAGGCGGCTGACGGTGTACTCCTCCTGGTATTCGCTCATGTCGAAGCGAAGCAGGTTCTCTCCGAGCGTCTCCGAAAGGACTTTCGTCAGTTCTGTTTTTCCGACACCGGTAGGCCCGACAAAAAGGAAGCTTCCCTCAGGCTTCTCGAAATTCCTGAATCCGGCGCGTGCTTTCTTGACTGCGAGCGAAACAGAGCGGACGGCATCGTCCTGCCCAAAAATCTGCGCAGAAAGGGTCGACTCCAGATTCTTGAGCCTCGACCTCTCGTCCTCGGTGACGTTCTCCAAAGGAACGTTCGCCATCTTCGCAGTCACCTTCCTGACGACGCTCTCCGTCACTTTCGGCATGGAAAGCGGAGTCTTTCTCTTCTCGTTGGAAAGTGACAGGAGAACACCGGCCTCGTCAATCACGTCGATGGCCTTGTCCGGCAGGCGGCGGTCGGGAAGATACTGAACCGACAAGTCGACCGCGGCCTGCAGCGTCTTCGCGGGGTATGAGACACCGTGGTAGTCCGAATACTTTTTTGAAACGCCCTTGAGTATCTTCAACGCATCTTCCTTTGAAGGCTCCGGGACATCGACTTTATGGAAACGGCGGGCCAAAGCACTGTTCTTCTCTATCGAGCGGGTGTATTCCTCGTATGTCGTCGCGCCCATGACCCGAACGTCACCGCCGGCGAGCACAGGCTTCAGGATGTTCGACGCGTCCAGATTGCCGCTTCCGGTCGCTCCGGCTCCGACAATGGTGTGGATTTCGTCTATGTAGAGGATGCTTTTTCCTTTTTTTTCGAGAATCTTCATTATCGTCTTCATCCTGGCCTCGAATTCGCCCCTGAATTTCGTGCCGGCAAGGATGGATGCCATCTCAAGGGAATATATCTCGTATCCGGCAAGGCGGGCGGGAACGTTCCCGGACGAAATCATCTGGGCAAGCCCCTCGGCTATAGCGGTCTTTCCAACGCCCGCATCGCCCACATGGACGGGATTGTTCTTCGTCCTCCTGCAAAGGATGTGTATCGTCCGCGAAAGCTCTTCCTCGCGCCCGATTATCCTGTCGAGTTCGCCCTTCCTGGCCTTCTCGGTCAGGTTCACGGTGAATTTACCTAGGATTTTCTCAGGCGTGACCTTGGTCTCTGAATCGGACTTTCCAGGCTCGTCGGCGGACTCCGGGCTGTCCTTGCCGATTTCGGAAGGTTCGTCGGAATCAGCGGACAACGGCCCCCGGCGGAAGTCGGAGACGGAATCCAGAAGAGAGAGGCTGTCGAGCCCCGCCCTCTTCAATATGTAGGAAGCGTAGAGCCTGTCGTCGTTGAACATTGCGATTATCATGTCGAATATGTCGAACGTTTTCCTTGAGGAATTGACGGCCGCAAATTCGGCCTGCCTGTACACGTCGTCGAGCATGACGGAGACTATAGGAGGCTCCACGGTTCCGTCCCCGTTTTTACCGGCGATTCCGACATTCTCCTTTATGTATTTTTGGAGAGCCGCTTCCATTCCTTCCAAATCGCAGTCGCAGTTCTCAAGAACCGTTCTGACGGACTTGTTTTCAAGAGATTCCAGCAGAAGCCACTCAGGCGTGAAAATCTCCATGTTGTTCATGACAGCTTTTGAAAGTGCCGTCTGTATTATTTCTGAAAGTTCTTCGTTCTCTTCCATCAATCAAAAATTCCTTGAAGCAAAAATTCTACTCTTTCTCCACCACGCATTTCAGCGGAAAGCCGCTGCCCCTCGCCTTGTCCATCGTCATGCGGGCCTTAGTCGCGGCAATGTCGTAGGGATACACCCCGGCAATTCCCCTCCCCGACTTGTGGACCGCCTCCATGATTCTCTCCGCCTCCACTTCGCTCTTCTTGAAAATGTCGACAAGGACATAGACGACAAAATCCTTTGTCGTAAAGTCGTCGTTGAGCAGAATCACCTTGTACTTTGGCGGAAGCTCGAATTCCACGGCGGAGTCGGAGCTTGATTCGTTGTCGTCTTCAAATCCGTTCATTTCTTTTCCTCTTGGGGATTGTCTCCGCTTTTTGCGTTCTTGTCCCTGTACTCTGCGGTTATCGTGTGGTCCTCGTTCTCATCGAGCTTGTACACTGCGAAATCATTGTAGTTTTTTATCAGCCAATCGTCATAGGCCGTCCAATCGGCGAACGTTTCCTTCATACGCACTCCAAATTCGATATCAAAATCAGTTTGAAACAGCAGTCTTCACCAAGCGGAATCCCAAGTGGTTGTGGAAAACCGAAGGGTCTCCGCAGAAACGGACGGACGAGCGGCAGTTCCTGTCGACCTCGGCCCAGCTTCCGCCGCGGAAAATCCTGAATTCGCCCACGTCCTGGCCTTCGATTGACGGAGCCGCTGATTTTTTTGATTGAGTCGATTTTTCGCTTTCGTATGATGAATATTTGTCGAAGCACCATTCGGAGACGTTTCCGCTCATGTCGAAAAGCCCGAGTTTGTTCGGCTTCTTTCCGCCGACCTTGTGCGTCTCTTTGTCGGCGTTGTTCCAATACCACGCGACGGAATCGATGTCCGCGCTTCCAGAGAATTTTTGGCTGTTGGCGAATTTTCCGCCCCTGGAAGCGTACTCCCACTCGGCCTCGGTCGGAAGCCTGTAGCCTCCGAGGGTGAAGTCGCATGACACTTTCTTGCCTTCGATTTTGTAGCACTGCGGAAGCCCTGATAGCCTGCTGTACTCGTTGCAGAATTTCACGGCATCGTACCAGCTGACGAATTCCACCGGCCGTTTTTTAGAGTCTTCCTTGTCGGAAAAATAGCTCGGATTCTTCTCCATGACTTTCTCGTACAGAGCCTGAGTGACTTCGTGCTTGGCGATGTAGAAATCCGCGACTTTCACAGGATGCCTTGTTTCGTCGTCGTATGCGTCGTTGTCTTCTGTTATCTTCTTCGTCACGACTTTTCCGTCGACAGTCGACTCCACAAACTGCACGTCCGACTTTCCCATCATGAACTCGCCGCCCTCGACCTTCCCAAAATCGTCGGCGAACAGGCACGCTCCAAAAAGCACCGCGGCAAAAGCCGACGCGAAAACTTTTTTCATTTTTCAACTTCCTCCAAAAAATCCTGATTTTTATCTTTCAATTATATAATTTTCGTTTTGCCATTTGCAAACACAATTCAATTTTGGAGGAAGATTTTTCGATTTTTCAACTTTCCATTTTCATCTTGATTTTGCAGATTTCCTGCGTCATCGTGCCCATCGGGCAGAAGGTGCACCAGGTGCGGGGACGGAAGAAGAGCATGAGGACGAGGCCGATGAGTGTGGAAGTGAGCATGAGGCTGTAGAAGCCGAAACTGAACTGGGAGACCCAATCGGGGAAGAGGCCTTGCGTGTATGCCCAGCCCCACGGAACCTTAATCGACCAGAAGAGCTTGACGACCTCACGAAGGCTTTCCGCGCCGGAAAAGACGAGATATGTCTGGAAGATGATGTTGGCGAACATCGTCATGAAGAACGCCAAAAAAGCGGCGCGGAACCATTTTGAGTGAAGCCATTTTGGAGCGAGCTTTTTCCTCGAAAGCCCCAGACTGGTGCCGAGAAACGTGAAGAGCTGGCTCCGGCCGCAGTACTTGGCGCAGAAAGTCTTCTCTCCCTTGAAGAACGCGAAAACGAGCGGAACTAGGAAGTCAATCATTCCGAGCCAAGCGAAAAGAATGTTGAAGAATCCGAGAGAGAAATAGATTATCGACCACACCCACAAAAAATCGTACCAGTTCCTCTTTTTCATTCCGAAACCTCCTTTGCCACAACGGCACCCGCTGGACAAGCGGCCGCGCACAAACCGCAGCCCACGCACAATGAAACGTCCACGGACGCAAAGCATCCTCGCGACACGGAAATCGCCTTTCTGGGGCAGGCGGCAGCGCAGGCTCCGCAGGCGACGCAATCTTTCGTTGAAACAACAGCTTTCTTTCTTGCCATGATTTTGTACCTCTGATAAAAAAAATACAGGCGCAAAGAAAATTGATATGTAACGAAGTCACAAAAGGAAGGAAAAAGATGAATGGAATTGTAGAAATCGGGCAAATGGAAAGAATGGTTCCTTTTTGGAAGGATTTGGACGACCGGGAAAGGGAATTCACCAAATCAAAATCGGCAATTGTCGAATACGAAAAGGGAAAAATCATCAATGGGAGTTCCGATTCATGCCTCGGATTCTTCTTCGTGATTTCCGGGACGATGAGGGTCTACATGATTTCGGACGAAGGCAAGGAGGCCACGCTCTTCAGGATAGGGAGCGGAGAGTCGTGCGTGCTTTCGGCCTCGTGCGCGATAGAGCAGATAACGTTCGACACGCAGATGGTCGCGGAGGAGGATTTGCGCCTCTTCGTCATAAGGTCGGGCGACTTCGCGAAACTGACAGACAGGAACGTGCACGCCAGATGCTTCATGTTCGAGACGCTCACGAAACGCTTTTCGATGGTCATGGAGGCGATGCAGAAGATGCTGTTCGAAAGGGTCGAGAGGCGGATATCGTTGTACTTGATGGAAGAATGCGAAAAATCCGGGACAAGCGAAGTGTTTTCCACACAGGAGGAGATTGCCCAGCGGATAAATTCGGCGCGAGAAGTGGTAGCGAGGACGCTCAAGAGGTTCGAGCGGGACGGACTTGTTGAGACGAAGCGGGGAATCGTGAGGATTTTGGACATGGAAGGAATGAAGAGGATTTGAAAATTCCCAACCGAGGAGTGAGAAAAAACGGCCACTGGAATTGCGCACTTTTCTTCATTCAAGAGCGGCATTCCAGCGGCCGTTTTCATTCAAAATCAGACCTTGAACTTGTCGACCTGGACACCGATGTTGTTTATCGACTCGTCCATCTGTCTTGAAAGCTCGGAGAGGGCGGCACCGGTCTCGTTTATCCTCCTGGCACCAGAAGACATCTCGTCCATTCCGTCCTTTATGCTGAAAGTCGCTTCCTGAAGGACCTTTATCTCGTCCAGAATCGCCTTGTTCCCCTCCGCCATCTCGAACGAAGCCGTCTTGACCTCGTTCGACGTGTCGTTCATGCTGCCCAAAGCTTTTGAGATGAGCTTGGAGCCTTCGTTCTGCTCGAGCATGGCGTTGGTGATTTCACGGACAAGGTTGTTCGTCGCGTTGATTTCGCCGGAAACCTCGTTGAAAGCGTTCTGGGCGACCTGGGAAGCCGCCACTATCTGCTCGATGGAGCCGGTGATTCTCGAAAGCTGCTGTCCGATTGTCTGCGACTGGGAGCTTGAATCCTCCGACAGTTTCCTGATTTCGTCCGCGACGACGCTGAATCCTTTTCCGGCCTCGCCTGCGTGGGCGGCCTCGATTGCGGCGTTCATGGCGAGGAGGTTCGTCTGCTCGGCTATGCCCGAAATGACCGCATTCGCCTCCTGCAAAGCCTGGCTCTCGCTCTGGATTTCGGCAATCTTCGCGCCCATGTCGTTCTGCGTCTGCACCCCCACCGCGGCCTTCCGCTCAAGCTCAGAGAACGACGCCGCCATCTTCTGGACGGAAGCGTTCACGGAGTTGATGTTACCAATCATCTGCTCCACGGCGACGCTCGCCTGCGTGACAGAAGAACTCTGCGCGTCAATCATGCGGTTGAGCGACTCGATGTTCGATGCTATCTGGTTCACGGCTCCCGCTGTCGAGTGCACGGACTCTGTCTGGGCGTTTATCTGGTTGTCCATCGACTCAATGTTGCTGATTATCTGCGATATTGAGGAAGTCGTGTCCTCGGTGGAATCGTGGAGGAGCTGTCCCGCGTTCAAAAGCTGCTCTTTCGATTCCTTCATCGCCTTCACAATCGACTGGAGCTTGGCGGCGAAATTGTTGAAGCCGTCGACCACGCGCCCGATTTCATTGTTGGACTCGATGTCGATTCTCTTCGTCAAATCGGCGTCCCCGGAAGCGATGTTCGCTATCGACTTCTCCACGACCCTCAGCGGACGCAACGCCGCAATCAAGACGAGGATTAGGACAATGCACACTCCGACGCACGAGAAAAGAGTTCCCGCGCCCATCAAATTCCTGACTTTGTAGGCGACGCGCTCGATGACGCTCTGTTCGAGGGAAATCAGGAGCGTCCACGGTGTCGATTCTATAGGCTCGTAGATGTACAGCCGGTTCGCGCCCTTCTTGTTCTTGTGCCAGAAGTTGCCGGATTTTCCAGAAGCCGTCTCGCGGACGATTTCTTCGATTTTTCCGCCCAGGTTTTCTACATTCGTCTGCAAATCGGCTTCGCTGGCGGTCGAGACGAAAACAGAACCTGTGGACGAAATCAAACTCGCATACCCTTTTCCCGGAAGCTTTATGCTGTCCAAAAAATAAGTCAAAGTTTCCATCTGAGCGACACCGCAGAAGAATCCCAAAGTCCGCCCATTCACTTTCGCGGCCCGGCAGAGATGCACGACGGTCTTTCCCGTCGTCTTTGAGCTTACGGGATTGTCGATGAAACTGTCTTTGCCGTCGACCATTATGGCCTTGAAGTAGTCGCGCTCCGATACATTCGTCACGTTTCCTGTGTCCGAATAGAAGCCGCCGTCCTTGTCGACCCACGCAATATAGTCGAAAACATTCTGTCTGGAATCCGCCGTCGTAACGAGCCAGTCGACAATCGCGGCCGTGTCCCCGCTCTCGACCACCTCGCTGTTCGTGTAGAAATCGAGGAACGCGAAATTCTCGGCGCACGTCTTCGTCATCAGCTTCGAATAAACAGAAGCCAGGTGGGTGTTCTGCTCTATCGAATCGCTCCGAACATCCCCCTTCGTCAATCCGGCGACGACGAGAGCCTGCGTTACGTTCATCACAATCATTATGGAAGCGATGATGCCGGCCACGAAGACGAACAACTTGCCGGTCTTCTCCTTTTTTGCAAACGCAGTTGCATTTGCTTTTCCTAATTTCTCACTCATGAAAAAACCCTCCATGCGGATTTACAAAAACATAACTATAATGCAGCGCATTAAAAAAACAAAAAAAACAGCGATAATGCGAAAAAAAGTCACAACAAGTACTTTTTCGCGAATTCGTCGGCGGGAAGCGGCTTTGAGAAATAATACCCCTGAAGATAGTCGCACCCCAAATCCCTCATGCGCAAGGCCATCTCCTCGGTCTCAATTCCCTCGGCAGTGACGGAGAAGCCCATGTCCTTGAACGATCTGATTAGCATCGGAACAATCGCGTCGTTCGTCTTGAAATAGTCCCAGACAATCTCCATGTCGAGTTTGACGTTTATGAACGGGCACTTCTTCAAGCGCGACACGTTCGAATAGCCCTTTCCATAGTCGTCCAGGACAAACTTGAAGCCTACGCTCGTCATCAGCTGTATCTGGCTCTGCAAAAGCGCGTAGTCGATCATCGACTCCTCGGTGATTTCAAGATGGAGGATTCCGGCGTCCAAGCCGTGCCTCTCCAGAATCGCCTTGAACCGCTCGTTCAAATCAGGCAGCAGGAACTGAATCGGCGAAAGGTTGACGTTCAGCCATGAAAGCCCTTTCTCCCCCGCGCCGTATTTTTTGACGAAGGCGCAAGCCTTGTCGAACATCTGCTCTCCGAGACAGTTTATCCGCCCGTTCTTTTCGGCTATCGGAATGAAAACGCCCGGCGGAATGATTTTTCCTTCCGCGTCAAAAATCCTCGCGAGCGCCTCCGCTCCAAAAAGCTTGAACGTCTTGGCGTCCATGATGGGTTGTATGAACAGCTGAGTGGATTCGTTCTCCACAGCGTGTTCGACAGCGCGCTTCACATCGATTTTTTCGACAATGCTATTTATCGTCTCCTCGGTGACGACGACATCCTCGTCCCTGTTCGACAAAACCTGCGATGCAGATTCTGTCAACGCTTTTACGGCGAATTCCGAATTCTCGATTCTCATCCCCTCACGGAACCTGACGAACCCGACGCTCAAAAAAGTCGAAGAGGACTCCCCGTCCGACCAGGGCAAGGAGAAACGCTCGGAAACCAAACTCCTGACATTTTCAAACGGCTGCGGCTTTTTTCCAACGAGGACGAACATGCCGCCCCCCACGTAGAACGAAGTGAGATTTGGAAACGCCTTGAAAAAAAAGTGTCCGATATCGTAAAGCGCAACGTCCATCTGCCTGTTTCCCAAAATCTCCCGCATGTCGCGGTAGTTTCTGAGGCAAACGCCCATCAGAAGGCCAGGAACTGCCCCTGACAACTCATCAAGCATGTCTGCGAGCGCCTGAACGTTGAACCTCCCGCTTCTGGCGTCGAAATAAAGCGCGGAACTTTCGAGCTTAGAATATATGACGATTATCGCCAACAGACAGAAACTGTCCAGAATGAGATAGTTCGTTAACAAAAACCTGACGGCATATCCAAACACGAGAATAGAATTGAACACCACCGTATTCCAAAACCGCCATGACTCCACCGCTTTCCTCCGCATGAAAACCATCGCAAAAGAAAGTGCCAAGTAGAAGAAAGAGAACACATAAATCAGATTGTAGAATTTTCCCGCGTGGTAGCCATCCTCGTCCAGCCTGAAAAAGATTTCCCAGCGGAAATTCAGCAGACAAAGGATTTCACCGGCGACGAGAGACGCGAAAATCAGGTAAAGAGGAAAAAAGCTCTTCTTGATGTGCATCTTCAGCATGTTCGCGGTGAAAAGGGCGAAAGTCGCTCCCCGCAGGATGAATCCAAGGAAATAAACGATGGTCAGCAGGTACTGAAGGAGCAGAGAATGCTCGCTCGTGTTTTCCACCAAAGAAGACGAGAGAGGATCTATCAATATCATAAGCCCTTCAAGCGCAATTACCTTCGGGAAAAGAGCGTTTATTTTGAGTGGCAGCCTAGGCCGGACGATGTAGTAAACCAGAAAAACAAATAGCGCTACTAGATTCGGCGCAACAAAAGAATAATTCCACACTATGCTCACCTCAGAATTTGTTGTAACCAATTATAACCCACAAAACACTTAAAATAAATCAAAATAATATACGCATGTTGTGCTTTTTTTTAGGTCGAATGTCGAGTTTATGCATACCGTAGTTGCAGAAACAAGCTCCCAGCGGGAACCCGCCAACAAAAACGGCAGTACCGCTCCGCGGTGGCTGAGTGTTTTTGTTGACGGAACCCCGCTTCCGCTCGTTTCTGCCA
>JAGBIY010000015.1 GCA_017934745.1 Treponema sp.
TGCTCTCGTTGCCGAGATCGACAGAGTTGCTTCACACGCACAGTTCAACGGAATGAACATGCTCACTGGACGCTTCGCTCGCTCTACAGGTGAGAACACTGTTACTGCTTCTATGTGGTTCCACGTTGGTGCCAACATGGATCAGAGAATCCAGGCTTTCATCGGAACAATGACAGCTTCTGCTCTCGGAGTTCGCTCAATCGGAAACGAGGAGATCCTCTCTCTCGCAGATCCAGATTCAGCTAACCGCGCAATCGGAACTCTCGATGAGGCTTTGAAGAAGATCAACAAGCAGAGAGCTGACCTCGGTGCTTACCAGAACAGACTTGAGAAGACAGTTGCTGGTGTCAACAACGCAGCTGAGAACCTCCAGGCTTCTGAGTCTCGCATCCGCGACACAGACATGGCTAAAGAGGTTGTTGATTCTACAAAGAATCAGGTTCTCACACAGGCTGGACAGGCTATGCTCGCTCAGGCGAACCAGAACAGCCAGGGTGTTCTCTCACTCCTCCGCTAGTCTTGAAGTCGCATAACGACAGTGGGTTGCGTTGCAATCCGTTGTTGAAAATGAGCTTAAAGCTACGGCTTGGTGCTTGAACCAATAGTTTGGGGAACTGGACCTCGGTTTGGGACTCTAGACTTGAAAAAGCACTTCTTCTGAAGTGCTTTTTTGAATTTAACTTAAAACCAAAACTTAAAAATAAAATCAACGTTGTTGATTTAGCCTTGTAAAGAAAAGCTCGTCCTGTTTTATGGCGGGCTTTCTTCGTTTTTAAAGATGTCCGCCGTATCTCTCATTTATTAAGTTTTTTTGTTTGACATGCGTGTTTTTATTGCGCATATGTCGATATATAATTTAGATATGCTGAAAAATATTGATAGAAAAAAGCGGATTGGAGTGTTTTTTGCTTGTCAGATAGTGATGGCGGTGATGTTGACTTTTTTCATCGGCTACACTTTTTTGTCGTTCAACAGGACTGCAAAAGCGGACGCGCTTGCGATAGGTGAAAAATCCGTCTATGAAGTAGGAGAGAAACTCAACAATTTTTTGCAGAAGGGATTCGATGTGCTCTGCGTCACAAGCGACACTGTCGACTTCATGTTGAAAAACGGAATGCCGACGGAGACGATAAGGGCGTATTTGGCATCGGAAACGGCGAACTATAAAAAAAGCAATGTCGATTCCTTCACGAACATATATGGCTGGATAGACGGGGAATTCATCGATGGCGGAGGTATGCTTCCAAAAATCGGCTATGTTCCAAAATCGAGGGAATGGTACATCTCGGCGGTGCGGGCGAACGGTTCTCCTGCGATAATTTTCCCGTATGTGAATCCCTTGACAGGAGATTTGATAATCAGCATATCAAAAATGCTCTCCGACTACTCAAGCGTCATCTCGACCGACATCTCTATTTCCGATTTCCAGTCTTTCGTGGGAGAACTGTCAATGGAAGGGGAGGGGTACGGATTCATAATCGACAAGAATTCCCTGGTCGTGGCGCACACCGACAAGAAGGACATCGGAAAGAATGTCCTCAAGTCCGATTCGTTTTCGGAGGACATGAGGAACCTCGTCGGCAGAGTGATTCTTTCCGACAGGCAGAGCCTTGACTCGGAGAGCAAACGCGACTTCGAGCTGGACATAGACGGCAACCGGTGCATGGCATTCTCCATGAACGTCCTCGACGACTGGTATGTCGTGATGGTCATAAATTCAACGAGCCTTTTCAGGCGGATAAAATTCAACATCGTCTTCAACGTGGTAGGCCTGCTCATCACGATAATGATAATCGCCTACTACTGCACCCAGACGTTCCTCGGCAAGCTGAAGCTTGAGACGAAGGTCGACGAGCAGGTGGCGAAGATGAGCAAGATGCAGAACACGATAATCGAGGAACTTGCCACCCTCATCGAGAGCCGGGACGCGAACACGGGCGAGCATGTGAAGAACACAAGAGTCTACTCGCTCCTCATAGCGAAGAGGATGTATGTGAAGAAAATAAAGAGCGGAGAGGTGGACAAGACGTTCATCCGCTACCTCAGGAACGCGGCTCCTCTCCACGATGTAGGAAAGATAACCGTGCCGGATTCCATCCTCTGCAAACCCGACCGCCTGAGCGATTTCGAATACGAAATAATGAAGAACCACACGCGAATCGGCGGCGCGATAATCAGGAAGATTTTCAGGGATTCGATAGACAAGGACGCTGTGCAGATGGCTGTCGACGTCGCCCAGTACCACCATGAACGCTATGACGGGAAGGGCTATCCTATAGGCATGAAAGGCGAGGAGATTCCTCTTTCCGCGAGAATCCTGGCCGTGGCCGACTGTTTCGACGCACTTGTGTCGCAGAGGTGCTACAAGAAGTCCGTTCCTGCGAACATCGCTTTCGAGATGATAAGCGCGGAAGCCGGAACCCACTTCGACCCGGAAGTCGTCCAAGTGTTCCTCTCCCTGAAGGAGGAGGTCATTGGCCATTTGCGGAAGATAAAGAACGAAGCCGCCCTTGCCGAGGGGACGTGCATCCCGCAGGAAGTCAAGCGCGGCGCGCTTGGCGAAGTCATTTCGATTCAGAATCTCACCTGAAGCCGATTGCCGTTCCGCCTCCGTTCTTCTTCTCGTCCTGTATCCTGCAAAGTTCGTCTATGATGAATTTCGCGTCCACGTCCTCTTCGTCCATGAACCTTATCCTGCCTGAGAGCGAGCCGAAATCGCCGGGGGTCACGGAGTTCCTGTCCGTCAGCCTTTCCACAAGCTCGTCCGGGAATTCGTGGGCGGAAAAGTACTTCTTCAAAAGTTTCCTTGTTCCGTCCTTCGTCAGCGGCTTGAATTCCACGCAGATGTGGAACCTCCTCTGCATTGCGGGATCCATTATGTTTTTCAGGTTCGTCGTGCAGATGAGCAGCCCGGAGAATTCTTCCATCTGTGTCAGGAATTCGTTCACCCGAGTCCTCTCCCACGAATGCGTGGCAAAGCTTCTGTCGTCGAAGAACGAGTCGGCCTCGTCGAAAAGCAGAATCTGGTCGTTCTGCTCGGCTTCCTCGAATGCGTCCTTTATCTTCTGCTCTGTTCGTCCCACATACGGATCGAAGATGTCCGACACCCGCTTGAGGAGAATCTTCTTGCCAATCCGCTGCGATATGTAGCGGGCGAATTCGGTCTTTCCCGTTCCGCTCAGTCCGTAGAAGAGCAGGCGCACTCCGTTCTCCGCCGACTTGTTCTTCTCGCTGAATCGCTTGGCGTTTTCGAGCATCTTGACTATCTTCTCGGCCGGATAGTTCGTGTTCAGAATCGTCTCGTCGTATGCCGCCGACACGTTCGCCCTGATTTTCGGCTTTCCGTACAGGAGCATGGAATTCGCGTCGAGCACGTTCTTCACGTCCTCTATTATTTCCTCTTCGCTTCTTCCGTCGTCGGCCACCTCTATCGCCTTCGCGATGTTCTCGACGGACGAGCCTGTGACGTGGAATTTGCAGCACAAATCGAGGATTTCGTCGTGCAGTGTCTGGGAAAGCTTCCTCTGCAGTTTTTTGAGTCTAGTGTCGGCGATTGATCTCAGGGTCGCCTCCGGCATCTCGCTGAACCGTATGGAATAGTTGAACCGCCTCTTCGTCGACTCGTCGAGCTGCTCCGTGTGGTTCACAATCCAGACGACCTTGTTGTTCGCCGTCTCGAAAAGCTTGTTGACGGTTCCTTTCTTGGATGACGTGCCGGAGCCTCCCAAAATCGAGAGGAACAGGTTCAGCTGCGTCTGGAGAATCGAATCGGCCTCGTCAATTATGATGAGGCCGTCTTCCTTGTTTATCGAAAGGAGGCAGTTCAGGCGGCATAGCACGTTCTCCCGCCTGTTGAGCTCTGCGTCGTTCTTGAACATGTATGCGTTCAGTCCGCATTCCTTCGCCAGCGTTCGAGCGAATTCAGTCTTTCCTGAGCCAGGCGCGCCGTAGAGCAGTATGTTCACCTTCTTGCTGTTCTTTAGCAGAGTCTCCGTGATTCCGATTGAATTTTTCGGCACCGCGTAGCTTGAGATTGGGAATGCGTCGTCGCTCTTCTCTTCCTTGAGGATTTCGGCGAAGAACGCATCCATCTTTCCGCTTTTTATGCAGTCGATTGTCTCGCTCGTTATCTCGCAGTCGTCTTCTATGAATCCGAACGACTTGAGCTTCTGGTCGGTCCTGAAAATGGTGTTGACTTCCTGGCTGTCTATTTGGAGCACCTTTCCGCAGAAGTCTATTCCCTTGTCGTAGATTTCCCGGTTGAAAATGTCCTTCACTTCCGAAATCGTTGTTATCCGATAGAGGAGGGTGAGGACTTTCGCTTCGTTTTTTGAAAGGCCCACCGCGTCTATGATGAACTGCACGAGAGACACGTTGTCGAGTATCTTTTTCACCTTCCTTGGAAGATTTTCGAATGACTTTCCTTCGAGGAACGTCTTGGATATTATCTCGGCGAAGGCGCCTTCCGGCTTCTCGGACAGGACGAGCCAACGGTAGAAGTTGAGGACGTAGTCTTTTTTCGACGAGATGTCCCTGAACAGTTCGTCGTCTACCAAGCTGTCCTCATTGTACTCGTACTTGATTTTCGAGTTTCGGAATAGCGGACTTCCGCCCCTGTCGCCCGCGCCGCGCTCCTCCATGTCGATTTTGCCGTCGTCTTCCTCGATTCTGCCTTCTTGGTCTTCCGGCTTTTCTATTGGTGTGAGAAGGCCTCGCGCCTTCATCTCTTCGATTTCCTTGTCCATAACGGACTCGAAATGTTCCAACAGGTTCGCCCTCTTTACAAGCTTGAAGAACGTGTCTATGTAGTCGCTTGGCAGGTCGCTGTCTTCGTAGTCGATGAAGACACCGTACAGATAATAGGCCAGGGCGTAGCATTCGCTGACCGGCAGTGTCTGTATGGTGCTTCTAGAATTCCTTGGTGAACGGAATCGTCTTCTCAATCTTATCCTCTTTTCGCTAATCATTTTCCTTTGCGCTAGTCAATGTCGTAAAAAACAATCTTGAGCACCGTGTCCTCTTGGTCGAATTCGGCCGTGGCGTTCCAGTGCTCCGCATTCTTGAAACCTTCCTCGCGTATTACCGTTTCTCCTGATTTCTCCAAATCGAATTTCAAAAACCTCCTGTCGATTTTTGCGTCCTCGTATGGAAGCGAAAGGAGCGACTTCTTCGCGGCGTGGTTTTTGAAGATGCTCTCTTGCGACGAAATCTGCCCCACGACGAAGCGGTTGAGCCAAGTCTTGCTGAATTCCTCGGCCTGCACGGCTATGAAGACGCTGCCGTCCTCGTTCGTTCCGAAGAGCTGGTGCTTCTCGGAATCGGCGGAAACCCTCACCATCGTGCATTCGAACTCTTCGTCGTCTATCTTGAATTCAACCTGCAGGTTCTCTCCTGTGGGGTCTTCAAGACCGTCGAGCACGGAATCGAACATTCCGGCTTCTCCGTTCAGCATCATCACCGTCATCTTCTCCCCGAAGTCCCTGTCCTCGTACTTTCCGAGAGAGGCCGCGCTGAGCCTCTCGTCCTGCACACTGAACTCGAACGGAAGCTCCACTTGCCCAAGGACGTTCGTGTCCGTGTTCAAGGCGCCGTCCCTGATGTTCTCAAGGTCGAAGAAGGAAATCCGCTCGATTTTGAAGTTGCCGTTCATCGGAAAAAGTTCGATTAGCTCCTTTACGCTCTCTGTGATTGTAGATGGAATTTGCTTTTCGTCAAAAGAAATTTCCTTTCCGTTCAGGGTGTCGACCACGGATTCTTGTATTGTGGACGCGATTTCATATTTCACGGTCTGGACCGGTTTCTGGACGGTGTCTTTCTTTTCCTCGATTGTCTGGGGGGTGAATTCCTCCAGTTCCTTCACTTCGATTTCGGGAATCTCAAGCGTTATGGACGCGGACGCGCTTGGAAGCAGGCCTATGACCGATACGCTCTTTTCCACGGCGGGAATCCCCTTGTCCGCCTTGGATTCGAATATCTCTTCCTCTGTCGCTTTCGTCACGGTCATCGTCTTTTTTGAAGGGATGAATTCCGTTTCCTCCGTTTTCGGCTGTTCTATTGAGGATGAGGATGAGACTGCGGCTGCGGTTGCGGCTTCGCTCTTGCTGGAGTTTTTCGCGAGCCTGACGGACTTACCTGTTCCGCCTTCGCCCTCGAATTCCTTCCTCGCCTCGGACACGGCAGCGGCCGGCAGCGTCTTTTTCGTCAAATCCGCGTTGAAAATCCACGAGTCCTTCTTTCCCGTGTCCCTCGAAAATTCCGCTTTCCTCTGCTTCGCCTTCTGGAGAGTGTCGAACGTCTCCGCCAAAAGAATCCTGTAGTAGAGCCTCTCCTTGACCACTGTAGGCTCTATCGTCGTCGAATATCCCTGCAGCGTCAGCTCCCTGACATATTTGGAAGCGTTCTCGAATTTTGAAAAAGACGCTATGCAGATGTTGTATTTTTGCGCGAAGAGAAACGACGACACGAGCAGTCCCGCTACAATCGCCGTAAACTTTTTTAAAGACATTTTCTTATCCTCCGTGTAGAAAAAACTTTTTTGATTTGTCGCCTCGTCTATGATAAATATCGGAGGATTCTTGAAAAACGCCTTCCATTCTACCACGCTTTTAGTCTGTATCGCTGTTTTTTTTAACACGATTTAAATAAAAGTCGGGGAACGCCATGCCGCTCCATCGAAACAAAGAGCGTGAATTTTGATAAGATTTAGGAAAATCTTTTTTTTAGGAGAACAGTCAAATGGACATTCGCTATTCGACAGGAAAAATCCCGTTCCGCACGATGACTACGGACGAGTTGAGGGACGAGTTCCTCATCAAGAACATTTTCATAAAGAACGACGTTTCTGCGGTCTACAGCCACATCGACAGAATCGTGACATTGGGGGCCATGCCGGTCGACCAGAAGGTGAAGCTCGACAAGAACATCGACGCGATGAAGGATTTCGGTGTCGACTATTTCCTCCAGAGGCGCGAGCTTGGAATGATAAACATCGGAGGCGACGGAGTAGTCGTGGCCGACGGCGTGACGTACGAGGTGAAGCACTACGACGCGCTCTACCTCGGTGCTGGAACGAAGGAAGTCACGCTTGAGTCCAAGGATTCGTCCAAGCCAGCCAAGTTCTACATGAACTCGACTCCCGCCCACTGCACTTATCCGTCGAGAATCATCACATACGAGCAGGCGAACCATGTCCACATGGGAACGAAAGAGGAAATCAACGACCGCACGATAAACCAGTACATCCACCCGGACATCCTTGAGACTTGCCAGCTCTCAATGGGAATGACCCACTTGGAGACAGGTTCCGCATGGAACACGATGCCTGCGCACACGCACGAGAGGCGCATGGAGGTCTACTTCTACTTCGACTTCCCGGAGGACGACGTGGTGTTCCACATCATGGGCGAGCCGCAGGAGACGCGCCACCTCATCATGCACAACGAGGAGGCCGTAATCAACCCGTCTTGGTCAATCCACTCAGGATTCGGAACGAGAAACTACACGTTCATCTGGAGCATGGGCGGAGAGAACCGCACATACACAGACCAGGACTGGATTGAGAAGAAGGATTTGCGCTAGTCGGCAGCCTTCTTGTCGTTGCGGTTTTCGGCCGCGGAACGGCTCGCGTTTCCCTGTTACACAGTGAACAGGTCGATTTGCGAGCCGATTTTGTCTATGGCGGTCTTGACTTCGCCCGTGATTTCTTTGAGCGACGCTCCCGTTTCGTTTATCTTGTTCGCGCCGTTCGCCATTTCGTCCATGCTCACGTTCATGCTGCCTGTCGAGTCGTGCAGGCTCTTCATCTCGCGCACGATGGCCTCGCTTTGCCGCGACATCTCCTTTGACGAATTCTTCACTTCGTCGGTGCTGTCGTTCATGTTGCGGAGCGCGTCCGTAATCTGCTGTGAACCGGCGTTCTGCTCTTCCATTGCTGACTTGATTTGAATCATGAGCTGGTCGGTTTCCTTTATCTTGGAAGAGACTGCGGCTAGTGCCTGGCTTGATTCGTTCGAGCTTGTGACGACTTCCGCAATCGCGTTCCTGATGTTCGAGAGCTGGTCTCCGATTGTCCTGGACTGCGTGCTCGACGTCTCCGAAAGCTTCCTGATTTCGTCCGCGACCACGGCGAATCCCTTTCCCGCCTCTCCTGCGTGGGCGGCTTCGATTGCCGCATTCATCGCGAGGAGGTTCGTCTGCTCTGCGATGCTCGATATTGCCGTGTTCGCGTCCTGGAGCATCTGCGACTGGCTTTCTATCTGGAGAATCCTCTCGTTCACGTCCTGCTGCTTCTGGAATCCCGTCTCGGCGTTCTTCTGCAGGCTGTCGAACGAGTCCGACATCTTGTCCACGGACTTGTTCACCGACATTATGTTTCCGATCATCTGCTCCACCGCCGCGCTGGCCTGCGTGACGCCCGCGCTCTGGCTCTCTATCATCGTGTCGAGGTTCGAGATTGAAGACGAGATTTTCCCGACTTCGGAATTCGCGCTGTCGACGCTTCCGGTCTGGTTCTTTATCTGGTTGTGCATGCTCTCTATGTTCGCGATGATTTCCGTTATCGCGCTGGCCGTGTCGTCCGTGCTCTCCGAAAGATACTGGCCGCTCGCCGAGAGCGTGTTCTTCGATTCCTTCACGGACTTCACAATCTCATGCAGTTTGTCCATGAACAAGTCGAAATAGATGATGAGGTCTCCGATTTCGTCCCTGACGAGAAGGTCGCATCTCTTGGTGAGGTCGGCTTCGCCTGTCGAGAGGTTCTTGAGGAAGTCCGACACCGCCTTGATTCTCTTCAAAATCCAATGGACGAACCGCCAGCCCACAATCGTGAGCACCGCTATTATCAGTATGCTCAAGGGGATGACGTATTTGAGAGAGTCGTTCGTTATGTTAGAAAGCATGTCCAGGTCCTTCGCGATGAAAATCATTCCCGTGACATTGCCCTGGCTGTCCTTCAACGGCGTGTACACCGAATAGAATCTCCTGCCCACCAGTTCGACTTCCCCGTGGAACTGCGTTCCGTTCGTGAGAACCGTCTTCTCGATGTCCGGGTTGTTCGCCTTCGTTCCTATCATGTTGGCTCCGAGCGTCGTCTGCACCCTCTCGTCCCCGATGAAGAGCGTGCATTCGACTCCGTGTCCGTTCTTCATGAGCGTTATGAAGTCTTCCGTGGTCAAATCGTACACTGAAATGACCGCGCCCACCACTTCGTCGTCGTGTTTCACCGGAGCCGTGTATATCATCGCGAGCTTCGACGAGGAAATCGGCTCGTAGCATGTCGCCGGCTCTCCGTTGAGCGACTGCTTCACCGCGGCTATGTTCGAATAGTTCTCGCCGTCCTTTAGGAACGAGCCGTCTCCCGCTACGACACTTCCGCTTTTGTCGAGAAAGGCCATTCCCTCGTAGTCCAGATTCTCTCCGTAAATGTCCATGAGGTTCTTGAGCTTTTCGCTGTCGCCGTAGTAGAGCGATTCCTTCGCGTCCGCGTTCTCCGCCGCCAAAATTGAATAGCCCATCAATGTCACTTTCCAGTCCGTCAAAACCCGGAGCGCGCCGTCCGATGATTGCTTCAGCCCCTCTTCCGTGTCGGAAACCAAGTGGCTCTCGAACACCTCAAGCGTTATCGCGACAATTCCCACCGTCGCCAGCGTCACCGCGCATCCGATTATCGCAAGAAACTTCGTTATTATCGACATGTTCCTTTTCGCCTTGGTGTCGAACCTGTCCAAGGCCTTTTTATCATTCCCCAACTTGGGCCTCCTCTAAAAAAAATAATATAACTTTAACATGGTGATGTCGGAAAAAGCAAAGAATTTTAGTTTGCCGAGGAAATTGGTGATTGTTGTGTTGTATAGAACAGTCCTGTCCTACTTCACTATTATGTGCACCCGCTCCCTGCTCGTGCGCTCGGAGAGCTCGAACGTGCAGCTCGAGCCTGAGACTTCCACCTGCCTGACTACGAAGCCGTAGGGGCCTACGTCCGCTCCGAGCGACTTGTCCACCGGGCTTACAATCGGAGTGTTCGTTATGGGGTTGAGCGTGTAGTTCTTCTCGTTCACGTCAGCTGTTCCTGTCAGCCGTATGTTGAAGTTCCGGGAATTCACGCAGTCGTCCACGTATTCGTTGAAGAGGGTGTCGAAGTCGTACTTTTTGGGCGAGAATGTGTTCACCGCCGCCACAATCGAGTCCTCGTCCACTTTGTTGTTCGTCATCATCAGGTGCACAAGGTTCACCCCTCCGAAATTCCTCACGAGCCAGCCCCCGAACGAATATGAAGTTCCGTATGCGTATGTCGTCGAAAAGTCCGTCAGTCCGCTCTTGTAGTAGTTTTTGTGGAAGCTGCCCATGCGCATGACGGACGGAGCCTTGCTTCCCGTGTTCAGCCTTGTGGCGAATATGTCCTCGGCGAGCATGCTGAGCATTTCGTTGTACCACGCCGACGGCTTCAAGCCCGCCATGTTCTTCACGCTGAAGTGAATCATGTGCTGGAATTCGTGCAGCAGCGTGCTCGTGGCCAATGCCTTTTCCAAAAAGCTTCCCGACGCGTACCTGTAGTTTATGTAGAAGTATTTTCCGCCGTTCGAGAATTTCGTCGCGGAATTTTCACTGTAGATGCTTCCGGTGAGGGCCGCCAGCTCGTCTTCCGTCTCGTAGTAGTCCTTAGAGTGGAAGTAGCCGATTGTCGTCGGCTTCGAAATCGAGTAGACGACGATGTTGACTTTCGTTCCTGTGTCCGCGTGCTTTCTCATGTCTTCGAGCTTGAAGCCGGAATTGTAGATGTAGATTTTGTCGCTTTCCTGCCCGAATATCGAGCGCATTTCCATGTAGTATTCGTCGAACGTGTCGGCGAGATTCTTGCATGAAACGCTGTCCAGAATCTTGTCGTCCTCTATGCTCCAGATGTAGCAGTGCTTTCCTTCGTATTCGACCTTCGCTTTTTTCCTGGTGAACTTCGTGAGGGCTTCGTTCGAGTCCACGAAAATGTATTTCTGGCTTCCGACGTGCGGAGTCTGGCCCATGCTGAAGCTTCCCCCGGCGGCTCTGCCCGAGGCCTTCACGCCAACGTTCGCCGCGTTTATGGGGAACTGCGCGACGTTGGAGAATCCGTTGTAGTCCTCAAGCTCCATCTCCGAGTCGCTCATGTCGGCCTGCTTCTTCACGGCTGCCCTGCCTGTGGCCGCGAGACTCGCTATCGTCATCGCCCTCGCCGTGTTTATCGTCTTCTTCGTGTTGTTCTGGCTTATCACATAGACTGATTTTCCCTTCACGTTGTTCAGCGTGACCGAGCCGACGCCTTCTCCTATTGATAGCATCTCCTTCGCCTTCGATATGGTGAAGGTCTCGCTTTTTGTGTTCGGAATCAATTCGTCGAGGGTGGAGTCTTCGCTTTCCTCGTATTCATAAGTCATCTCCACATCGTTTGATTCTCCGATGTCCGTGGCGCAGCCGGCAAGAAAAAGAGCGGCTGCGATTAGAAAAAAAGAAAATCGTCTCATGTTCCGAATTTTAAGGTGATTTTTTCAAGTGTCAAGAATTTTTTAGGAACGTTACAGGCGCGTAAATTTTTTGCATGGAAACTGAAAAAAGCGATTTTTTCAAGAAACAGAAATTTATTTGATTTAGCGGGTTTTAAGTCTTAAAATTATTAGTGCAACTTTATTTTTAGAGCAATAGAGAGGTTTTCAATGTCGGATACAGTAGATTTCACAATCGAGCAGCTTGGAGAGTGCAAAGTTCCGTCTCCAATCGAGCTTTCTAAGAAGCATGGAGAATTCAGGGCGAACTATGTGAAGGATTCTTCTTTTGTCAGGAACAAGGTCAACGTTTTCGAGGACAACTACAGGGACAACGATTTGACTTCGGCGAACCTTCTGCAGAAGGCGGGACCGAGGGAATTCATCTATTTCAATCCCGCGCACGTCACTGCCGGAATCTGCACTTGCGGAGGACTCTGCCCTGGCTTGAACGATGTGATACGCGCAATCGTGCGCTGTCTGTACAACAGGTACGGGGTCAAGAAAATCAAGGGGTTCAGGTTCGGATTCAAGGGCTTCTTCGCGGACAGCGGATACGACACTGTGGATTTGACGCCGAACATCGTCGACGACATCCACAAAATCGGAGGCTCGTTCCTCGGCACTTCGCGCGGCGGCGGAAACCGCGTGTCGGACATCGTGGACTGTGTTGAGAGCTTGAGCATCAACATGCTCTTCATCATCGGCGGCGACGGAACCCAGAGGGGGGCTTTGGACATCGCAAACGAGGTGGAGAGGCGCGGCTTGAAGGTCGCCGTCGTGGGAATCCCGAAGACCGTGGACAACGATTTGGTTCTCATCGACCGCTCGTTCGGATTCGAGACTGCCGTTCAGAGGGCGAAGGAGGCTGTCGCCGCAATCCACATGGAGGCCCATTCACAGGTGAACGGAATCGGTCTCGTGAAGCTCATGGGGCGCGAGTCCGGCTTCATCGCCACCGCCACTGCCTTGGCGAGCCACGAGACGAATTTCTGCCTCATTCCAGAGGTTCCTTTCGATATGGACGGCCCGAACGGCTTCCTCTCTCATCTTGAGGCGAGAATCAAAAGGAGCCACCACGCTGTCGTAATCGTCGCCGAGGGTGCTGGCCAGGAGCTTTTGCAGGCCACGAACGAAAAGGACGCTTCCGGCAACAAGAAGCTTTCGGACATCGGAATCTACTTGAAGGACAAGATAAACGAGTACTTCGACAAGAAGGGAATCCACACGAACCTGAAGTATGTCGACCCGAGCTACCAGGTGCGCGCTTCCGTCACAACGGCGAACGACTCAATCTACTGCGAGCGTCTTGGAAACAACGCCGTCCACGCTGCCATGGCGGGAAAGACCAAGTGCGTCGTCGGTCTCGTCCACGACAAGTTCGTCTACATTCCGATAACCGAGGTCACAAGGAAGAGGAACATCGTCGACCCAGAGGGGGCTTTGTGGAGGGACGCGCTCGACGCCACCGGCCAGCCGATTTTGATGGTGAACAACATCTCTACCCTGCTTGAGAGGATGCAGAAGTAGTTTTTCTGGACAGTGCTCTCGAAAAAGATAGGCTCCGCCTTGCGTGTTTCAGCTTGGCGGAGCCTTTTTCGTCGGTCTTTGCGATGACGAAGTTTCAGAAGAGGGCTATTTTCTTCTGACTACGAATTCCGCTCCCGCATTCTTCGCCGTCTCGTTCTTCTTCTTCGATGTCTCGTACATCCTCTCCTGCGCCGAGATCCATTCGCCGGCTCCTTCCCGGTATCTTATCCATGTCCCGTCGCTGTTCAGTATGCTTGAGTGAGTGTTGTCGTCGAAGTACGACATCAGGTTCGACTTCAGTTCGTTGAAGCAGCTCTTGTCCGTGATGGGGAATAGAAGCTCCACGCGCCTGTCGAGGTTTCTGGGCATCCAGTCCGCGCTGCTCAGGTAGATTTCCTCGTTGCCTGAATTCTTGAAATAGATGATTCTTGAGTGTTCCAGGTACCGTCCGACTATCGAAACTACCTTTATGTTTTCGCTCTGCCCTTCCACGTTCGGGACGAGCTGGCAGATTCCACGCACGTTGAGCATGACCTTCACGCCCTTCCTGCTGGCCTCGTAGAGCGCCTCGATAATCTCTTCATGGCCGAGAGCGTTCATCTTCGCCACTATCATTCCGGGATTTTCCGGAGTGGAGTTCTCGGCTTCCCTTTTTATGAGCGACAGAAGCCTGCTCTTGAGGTTTATCGGAGCTATCGCGATTTTCGACATCGTTTGGATCGCCGAATATCCCGAAATCATGTTGAAGAAGAGAGTCACGTCGTTCGCTATGTCTGCGTTCGCGGTGAGGAGCGCAACGTCCGAGTATGTCTTGGCCGTCTTTGAGTTGTAGTTTCCTGTGCTCAGGTGGACGTACCGCCGTATTCCGTCGGTCTCCTTCCTCACTATCATCATGGCCTTGCCGTGGACTTTGAGGTTGACGATTCCGTAGATGACGATTGCGCCCGCCTTCTCAAGCTGGCTCGCCCACGAGATGTTCCTCTGCTCGTCGAACCTTGCCTTCAGCTCAACGAAGACCGTCACCTGCTTTCCGTTCCTCGCCGCGCGTATGAGTGACTTGACGATTTCCGAATTCTTCTCCGTCCTGTAGAGCGTCATCTTTATAGCCAGCGTCTTCCCGTCCTCGCTTGCTTCTCCCAGAAGCTTGACGACCGGCTCGAACGATTCGTATGGAAGGTTCAGGAGCCTGTCCCGCTCTTTGATGCTCTCCCATATCGACTTCTCCGATTTCTTTAGCGGGTTGAAATTCTTCCACGGCGGGAAGAAGAGCTTCTTCGCCGAATTGAGCGATGATGTGGAATAGGCGAATGTCGAGTTGTCGCAGATGTCAAGAAGGCATTCCGGCCTGAGCATCATCGGTTCCTTCTCCGTCTCGTAAATGTCGCCGTCCGTGAGTTCTAGGTTCGTTTTGAGGAATTCCGTGAGTTTCTTGTTTCCACCGGCTACCATCAGCCTGACCGCGAACGAGCTTTGCCGTGAGGCTATGACTTCCTCCATCGCGCCGACGAAATCTCCGGACTCCTCGTCGACGTTGGAGTCCGCGTCCCTGTCTATCGAGAAGAGAATCGAGCCGTCCACCGAAAAACCCGGGAACAGCTTGGTGCCGAATTTGAGGACTATGTCGTCCAGAAGCGTGAACGTCCTTTCGTTGGTTTTGGACTCGTTCGGAATCCACACTATCCTGTCCAGCCCCTTGGGAATCTGCACGAACGCTATGAAATTCTTGGCGGAGAGGGGGATGCTCGTGTGTATTCCCTCTATCACGGAAAGCTCGAACGCCGCGAAAATCTCTTTTCCGGGAATGTGCGGAAAATCGGAATCCGTCCTGAGCGGGGTCAGAAGCGGAAAAATCTCCTTCTGGAAAAGATTCTGCACGAACGCTTCCTGCGCTTCAGAAAAGTCCGCCTCTTTTACGTAGGTGACTCCGTTCTCCGAAAGTTCTTCGAGCGCGCTTTTGAGTTCCAGTCCCTGCGCCTTCATTATCTCGTGGCTTCTTTCGCTTATCCGCCTGAGCACCTCGCTGAGCTTTTCCCCCGAGATGTCGATGTCGTCCGATATCGCCGACTGCCGCTTTAATGACGCCACCCGAACCTGGAAAAACTCCGCGAAATTCGTTCCGACTATCGAGAGGAATTTTATGCGCTCCAGGAGGGGATTGTCCTTTCTCGTTCCCTCGTCAAGAATGCGCGCGTTGAATTCGACCCATGAGAGGTCCCTGTTGAAGTATCTCATCTTCTTTTTCCCCTTTTTTGTCAGTTGAGCAGAACCTTGTAGCCGAAGACGCTTTCGAACAAGTCCGACTTTTCGGCTATCGCTATCTTTTCGAGGACGTTGTTGTGCGTTCCGTCCGTTATTATCGTCATCGTGTCCTTCGTGAAGGAGAGCTTGAACTCCTCTATGCGCTGCGTGTGCGCCCTGTCGAGGGAGTCCGCGATTTTCAGTATGGCCGTCAGCTTGAGAATCGCCAGCCGCATCGTCCTTGAGAGCGAGAGGAAGTGCCTGTCGCTCTTCATCGACTTTCCGCCCCTGTGGTAAAGCGATATCTCCGCCACAATCTCAATGTCGTCCTTGTTCAGCCCGAAAATCTCCGAGTGCTCGATTATGTACTTCGAGTGCTCGTTGTGGTCGCTCGCCCGTATGAATGTGCCGATGTCGTGCAGGAGCGCGGCTATCTCCAGAAGCGTCCTGGAGTCGTTCCCGGAATTCTCGAACGCCCCCTCAAGCCCCAGTTCGTCCTTTAGCGAGTCGAAGAATTTCAGGCTCATCTTCCTCACGTAGTCCGCGTGCCTTTCGTCTCCGTGGTATTTTCTCAGGAGGTTCCTCGCGCTCGCCAGTATCTGCGGGTGGAATTCCTTCCTGACGTTCTTGATGTCCTGGTGGGAGATGAAGATTCCCTCCCTGAGCGAAGTCTCCGGCACGAGTATCGTTTTCGCGCTGGTGAGGCGCAGGAAGAGCTGGAAGACCAGCAGGTTCAGGTGCAGGGATTCCGCCTCGTTGTAGGAGATTTTGAACCTCGCGGTGATTTCCTCCGCCGAGTAGTCCTGGATTTCGTCCACGAACGAGTCGAACGCGTCCCTCTCGATTTCCCAGAGAAAAGCCGATATCGGCTTTCCGGCGAAGAGCGCGGCCAATTTCATGTCGTTCCCCAGCGCGAGGAACTGGCTGACTTTCTCAAGGTACAGTTCGTTGTCGAGGGAGCCTTTCGTGTTGTTGATGTATTCGGTGACGTACCGTTTCGCGTCCAGCATGGACCCCATGTTCCTTATCTGCTGCTCGATGATTACCGTTCCGAGCCTCATGCTGTGCGCTCCGACTATTTTTCCGTCCTCAAGGAGCATTATCTCCGTGGAGCCTCCGCCGACTTCTAGGATTATGGAATTGTCCCTCTCGATGTCGCCCTTGATTTTTCCCGCCTCGCCTTTCAGGCACTCGCTCACCGCCAGGAACATGAGCCTGTTCTCCTCGATTCCGTCTATGACCTTCACGCGGAATCCCGTCTTGACCGTTATCCTGTCCAGCACCGAATCCCTGTTCTCGGCCTCCCTGAACGCGCTCGTGGCCACGACGGCGGTTTCCTCCACCGGTATCTGCCATGAAGAGAGCTGCTCCTTGTAGAGGTTGAGTATCGAGAGGCACTGCAGAAGCGTCGTCCTGGATATGGAGCCTGAGGTGAAGACGTCCCTTCCAAGAGAGACCGGCTTTTCAGAGCGGTCGAGGATGTTCCTTTTTCCGTTGCCGATTTCCTCCGCCACGAGAAGCCGTATGCCTGTCGAGCCGATTTCGATTGCCGCTTCTAGTCTCATCCTCAAACCTCCTGCTTTCCTCCGCGGAAAAGCGCTCCCAAAACAAAAGCTACCACAGAGGTTCAATGTGGTAGCGGACAAGGAGAAATATGATATGAAAAAAGGCGTTCAAAAACTGCCAACGGCAACTTTTGAAACCTCAACGCCGTGTTTGCCTTGTTAGAGCTTGTCGATGAGCATCGAGCACTTGCCCGACGGAATTGGAAGCGTCTTCTTCTTCTTGTCGATGATGTTTATCGTGAAGTAGTAGAGCTTCTCGCTTTCCATCTGCACTTCCCAGCCTCTCGGACTCTTGTTGCTCAGAATCGTTATGAGGTTCCTCTTGAGCGAGAGCTTTTCGATGCCCATTATCTCAAGGTTCGGGATTATCCAGTCGACCGTCTTCCTCGGAAGGCTTATCTCAAGCCCGATGACGTTCTCTATCATCAATGCGATTGTGGAGAGGCCTATCGTTATGATGTGGTGCTTCTTCGGATAGTTCGGATCCAGCTCCCCGTTCGGAAGCTTGACCTTCGCCACGCCCTCCTTGCACGGAAGGTACGACTCGTAGAGGTCGCCCTTGCTTCCGTCGGCGGGGGAGAGGGCTTCGAGTATGAAGTAGAGGTGCCTGATTGCGCACTCCCTCGCGAGCGAGTATCTCTGGTACTTCTCAAGCCCCTTTATGACCATGAAGTTGAATTTCGGGAAGACTCCGCCCTTGAATCCGTCGCCGTCCTCGCTGAAATCCGGGTGGTCCCTGCTCAATGTCGGGAACGGGTGGTCTGTTCCGAACGTGTCAGGGTTCGACAGGTGGGCGATGAGGGCGTCCGCCTTGTCCACGGCAGGAATCTCGGCCAGAAGCGGCCAGAAACCCGCGATTGTCTTTGCCGAAAGTTTCTTCTCGTCCTTGTCGAGGTCGTAGTAGAATCCGGTCTCGCCGTCCCACATGAGGTTGTTGATTCTCGTCTTGAGGCTGAAATAGTTCTTCTTGAACTGGAAGCTCAGTTCCTTGTCGTTCAGGATGTCGCCGAGCGAGCTCATGTTGAGCGAATTTATCGCCATCGCCGTGTTGAAGTCGACCGGGTAGTATGTTCCGTCCCTCGGCGAGTTGTACATCGTCGACGACTGGAACGGAGCCGCGTAGAGCCCGTTCGGCTGCTTGAACGTCTCGTCTATCCAGGTCATGTACTTCTGGAGCACCGGCATTATCTCTTTCACGCGCCTTTTGTTCGCCGATTTGTGGTAGAGGTTGAATTCCGCCCACGCGAAAAGCGGTATTCCGATTCCTTCAGGGTTCGACTCGTCGAGGACGGCCTTTCCGGTCTTCAAGTCGTATTTCCAGCGGATTGCGCCGTTCTCTTCCTGTTTTGAGTAGAAATAGTCGAGGTTTTGGCTGGCCTCATAGTTCTTGTTCGAATAGACGAGGAAAAAAGTCGAGAAAATCGACTCGAACTGGTCGATTATGTATTTTCCAGGTTCGTTCGGATTCAAATGGATGAAATATCCGTCTTTTGAAACTTCGTCAGTCTTTGGATCAATCCATGAATTGGCAGTCCAATTCCAAGTCTTGTCGTAAATGTCTACAAAATCCTGATCATAAAAATGGATTTTAGGAAAATCTTTCTTGTTCACAAAAACTCCAAGCCGCATGAGGGAATCAAATGCGACTTGCTTGAGTATATCATAGAATTCTTGATTTTTACAAAAATAAATTAAAAAATTAGGACTTCCTCGGTTCCTCCTAGAAAGTGAATTTTATGACCTCCGTTTCCGATTTGTGGCGCGTCTTGAGGAAGAGTGTCCTCGTGGATTCCCTATAGACGTATCCAGACGACGCGTAGACTTCGAACCGGGCGTCGGAATGGTATGACAGTCCGTAGATGTTTATGTCCTTGAAGTTCGGAAGGTTGCTTATTATCTGGAAGTGCATGCTTCCGACGCTGTGCTTCATCGTGAGGTTCGCCGTGTTCCCCCGTTCTGTGTAGGAAACCAAGTCCGCCGCAGTCCACGTCCAGATGTTCTTTTCCCTGTTGAGCATGACGAAGTGCGGATAGTGCCTGTTCGCCGTTATGACCGGGTAGACTTCCGATATCGTCATCAAATCGGGGGTGCCCTGCGTCAGGGCCGTGTTCGTTATGGCGTATCCGGCCGTGATGTGCTCCTGGCTTCCGTTCCTGTTTCCATAGTTTATGAGTGCTGAGCCTGTCTCAAGCGCGACGAGGGAGGAGACGGGGGTGTCCTTGTCGTTTATCGTGAGCGAGGACTCCGTGAGGACGCAGCCTTCCTCTATCGTCGAGAGACACTTTTCGATTGTCGGAGCGAGGTATTCCGCGAGATTCTCCATCTTGTAGTCCACGAGCTTCATGTAGGTCCTGAGAATTCCTGTCGCCTGGGCTATCGTTATCGCGATGTCCTGCTCGTCCGCGTTCCTGGCGGAAAGCTCGCCGATTATCGCGCTCGGAAGCGAGAGCATCTTCTTCACGCTGTCCGTCTCTCCGAACAGGTATATGAAGTCCGCCAAATCCTCTACGGTGAAGATTCCGAGCGAATTCTGCGTGAGTTCTGTCATGTTCGCGGCGTTCTCTATCATTTCCCGCATGTTGTCGGTCTTCATGTTCATGCTGGGCTTCATCGCCTCGAGCGCGCCGAAGTACGGAGCGGAAAGGTATGTCCTCTTTGAGCCTTTCTTGAACGAATCCGGCACCGCCTCCACCGCTTCCGCGTACTTTCCCTGTTCCGCCATCTCGGCGACGTACGACACGATGCTCGACTCGTTCATCTGCGCTGAACTGTGCATGAAGGAGTCCGTCGTTCCCTCTATCAGAATCCTCTTCATCTCGCTCATGCAGGCGTCGTAAGTCGACTTCAACGCTATCGTGGAATCGGGGTCGACGGAAGCGAACGTGAAGATTGTGGATGGATCGTATGTCGCGAACGTCGCGAAAGGAGTCTTCGACGTGAGTGTCAGAAGCTCGTCCGAAAGTCTGGGGGCGGAGAACGCGAACATGGAATTCTTGGAGCTGAAAATCTGTCTGAAATTCGACTTGTCAGTAACTGAATATCCTGAATTCGGTTTGAAATTCAGTGTCAGCTGCGACGACTCTTTCGGAATCTTCGCGAAAACGGAGAGCGTCGCCGTCGGTGTCGTGTCGCTGACAGTGAACGTGATGCTCACGTCGTCGGAAAAATAGAACACGACCGAGAGGGGGCTTGGCTGCTCGTATGATTTGAGCACGAGAGGTTTCGATATCGTCTGCTCGAACGTGCCTTCCTCGTTCGCGATTTTCGACGCGAGCACCGCCGGGAAGACTTCGTCGGCCGTGAAAGATATTCCCTTGAACGAGACCTGGAGGGAATTCTTGAGCGATGTCGCTCCGGTCTTGTCCTGCGTCTGCGCAAGGGATATTCTGAGAGACCCAAAGTTCTTCGATATGACCGATTCGTTTCTAAATTGAAGGACGAAAATGCCGACAATTATAACACTGTACAAAATGATGAGACCTATGGATTTTCTGACTGGATGCAAAAACATTCGATTAGTTTAGTTAATTCAAATCAAAAAATAAATGATGCATTGAGGTATTTATGAAGATTTTGCAGAAATCAATTGCTGTTGCCTTGTCAGCCGCGCTTTTTTCGGGAATGGCGTTCGCCGCCTCCAACACGAGTTCCGCCAAGAAAAATTCGGCAGGAGGAGTGAGGACGGTCGCCAGGTCTGAATCCGCGTCTCCGAGCGACGTACAGTTCGCGCAGAGCGTGAGCGACGCCCTTGAAAACGGCTCCATCGAAGACGCTTTGGCTCTGTTCGACTCCTACGCCACCGAGGACTCGTCCCTTCTTTCGCTCAAGGCCGGGCTTCTCCTGTCTTCCGGGAACGTAAAGGATGCCGACTCGATAGCGTCGAAGCTTCTCAAGGAGAATCCTGACGACATCGGCGTCCTTGAGCTGAACATGATGATAGCGAAGAAGAAGAACGACGCCGTGAAGAAGAACCAGTACCTCAGGAAAATCATCAAACTCGACCCGAAGAACTGCGAGGGCAACATAGAGCTTGGCGACGAGCAGTCCCTCAGGAAGAACTTCCCGCTCGCCCTCAAATACTACAAGACCGCGTGGATGAGCGACCCGACAAACATGGAGGCCATGTTCGGCTGCGGAAAGATGAGCTACTACACTTCCAAGGACAAGGACGCGCGCGACTTCTTCAACAGGATGCTCAGGGTCGACCCGGAGAACGCCCAGGCGCTTTCGTACCTCGGAAAGCTCGAAGGGGAGAACAAGAAGTACAAGGCCGCCTACGACTACACCAACAGGGCCATCGCCAGCGACCCGAACAACTACGACTGCTACATGGACCTCGGAACGTTCTCCCGCTACCTCGGAAAATACGACGAGGCCGAGGCCGCTTGGAAGAAGGCCACCGAAATCGACCCGGACTACTTCCTCGCGTACGCCTACCTCGCAGGACTCTACGACGAGATGGAGAGGGACGACGACGCGTACGAAGCCTACATCATGGTCGTCAAGAAAAACCCGGACTACTACTACGCCTACGAGTCCATCGGTCTCCACTCATGGAGAAAGGGCGACTACGAGCTTTCAAGGAAGGCTTTCGTGGAGGCCGCCAAGAAGAATCCCGACAACATCTCCTATCCTCTCATGGCGACGGCGTGCTACCTCAAGCAGAAAAACACGGTCAAGGCCAAGGAATACTCGGATTCCGTCCTGAGGAAGATTTCCGACAAGTCTTCACTCGACTACAAGATGCTCCGCATGTACCACGACCAGATAGGCGACATGGACGTTGTCCTTGCCGTCCAGAAAGCCCGCAACGATTCTTCTTCGAGCGGTTCGATTTCCAACAAGAGCGGAAAATATCTGTACTACCTTGCGCTTTACTACGATTTGAAGGGCGATGTCTCTCTCGCCCAGAAGTACTATGTGGAGGTGTGCGCAATCCAGAGTCCGATGTTCTTCGAGTACAGGCTCGCGAAGTGGGCGAAGACCGCCGACAGCGACGACACCGTGCGCGAAGTGAACAAGGCCGAGTGACGTGCGCCGTCAGGTGTGAGCGAGGAAATATCTATGTCCCAGACAAAAAAAGTTATAGAAGTCAACGGAAAGAGGATTGTCCTGATTGGAACGGCCCACGTCTCGAAAGAGAGCGTCGAGGAGGTCGAGAGGGAAATCCGGGAGGAGAAGCCCGACTGCGTGGCGATTGAGCTTGACCAGCAGCGGTTCGAGTCGCTGAACGACAGCGAGGGCTACAAGAACGTGGACGTGGTGAAGATTCTCAGAAGCGGCAAGGGCTTTTTGATGCTCGCGAATCTCGTCCTCGCGAGCTTCCAGAAGCGCATGGGCGACAACGCGGGCGTGAAGCCGGGAGACGAGATGCGGGCCGGAATCAACGTGGCGAAGGAGCTCGGAATACCGAGCGTGATGGTCGACAGGCCGATTCAGACGACGCTCAGGAGGGCTTGGGCGAAAACTTCGTTCTGGGGCAAGTCCAAGCTTTTGGCGGCTCTCTTGGCGAGCGCGTTCGACACGGAGGAAGTCAGCACGCAGGAAGTCGAGAACCTCAAGAACTCAAGCGAGATGGACAGCATGATGGGGGAGCTTTCGTCCGCGATGCCGACGGTGAAGGAAGTGCTCATCGACGAGCGCGACTTTTATCTGGCCGCCCACATCTGGAAGTCCGTCACGAAATCTGACGAGGGCGACAACGACTCTAGGAAGAGCGTCCTGGCGGTTCTTGGCGCGGGGCACCTTCCGGGTGTCGAGCGCAATTTGATGAGGCTTTCGGGCGGGGAAATCGAGCCGGACACGAAGGAAATCAGCGAGCTTCCGAAAAAGTCGGCGGCTGGAAAATTCGCCAAGTGGCTCATCCCTCTCCTCATCGTTGCGTTGATTGTAGTCGGGTTCTTAATCGGCGGAAAGGAGCTGGCGGTCGATTCCCTCATCAAGTGGTTCGTGTGCAACGGACTCCTTGCGGGGCTTGGCGCCATCATCGCTCTTGGGCATCCTCTCGCGGTTCTCGTGTCGATTGTGGGCGCGCCTTTCACTTCGCTTTGTCCGTTCATTGGAGTCGGAATCCTTTCGGGCATTGTGCAGGCGGTGTTGAAGAAGCCGAAGGTGCGCGATTTGGAGTCTGTGCAGGACGACGTTTCGAGCGTGAAGGGCTTCTACAAGAACAGGCTGCTCCGGGTGCTCCTCGTGTTCATCCTTTCGTCGCTCGGTTCTTCTGTCGGGTTCTTCATCGCCGGTTCCAGCCTCGTCGTGGGCATCACGCAGTCCATATCGGGCATGTTGAATTAAAGGAAACTTTCAGACGGGATAATTTTTTGTTTTAGCAAGAGATTTCTCATAAATTTCAATGGATTTCTCACATTTGTGAAAGCCGGATTTGCTAGAATCTTCAACATGAGATTTGAAACGAAATTGAAGATTTTCGCGCTTCCGGCTTTTTTCGTTTTCTTTCTGTTCCCGGTGAATTCCGAGACGGTGGAGAAGCTTCTGGCCGGATACCTTGAGAATGACTTGCAGTTGAAGAAATATTCGATAACGGCCGAGTCCAAGGCTCTGGATTTGAAGAGCGCGAGAATCGAAAACGGCATAAACATCGCTCTTTCCACGGGCGAGATGAAAATAACGACATCAAGCGACAAGACACGCATAACGGTCAGCCCGAGCGTCTCCGTCGATGTTCCGCAGGCGAGCGACCTGTCTGTGTCAGCATCTTTTCCGCTCACAATCACTGACGGAGAAAAGGAGCTGGAGAACGGAAGCATCTCCGCTACAATCGGCATAATATCGGACAAGTCGAAGCAGCGCGAGGTCGCTCTCTTGAAGGCCGAACGGGAGCTTCTTGAAGCCGAGCGCGCCGTGCAGGAAAGGGCTTTGTCGGCGGAGAAAGAATTCTACACGAGCCTGAAAAGCCTCTACAACAAGGCGATTTCGGTTTTGGACGCTAAGGACGCCCTCTACGACGACACGACTGATTTGAAGGTTTTGGAGGTCCAGGGCTATTCAAAGTCGTCGGCTTCGTACAGGCAGAAGAATCTTGAGGTGATGAGCGACAGGCGCGACGTTTTCGAGAAGCAGCGGGCTTTCGAGCGAGAGACTGCGGTTTTCGCGAAGAAGTGCGGCTTCGAGTTTGAAAGAATCTCCGACGCCTCCGCTACAAGTGAAGATTTCATAAAGTCGGGCGATTCGGCGTACGAGTCGGCAATCTCCTTTCTTCCAAGCGAAATCGCCGTTCCAAAAGAGGAGAACATCTTCAAATACAAGAAGGAGCTTTACTCGGCTACGGAGCAGGCCGTTTGGGACAGCTACATCGGAAAGCTCACCCGGGCCGCCGACTACGAGATGGAGTTGAAGTTCACGGGCGAGTACGTGTTCAACGATTCCTTCTATTCCGACAGCGGTTATGTCGATGGAAACGAAATCGAGTACGGCTCCGATTCTGTCGGCGGAAAATTCACTTTCTCTTGGCGGGGGATAAGCGCGAGCGCGGGTGCGTATTTTCCGACAGGCAAGACGCTGATTGGCGACAAATCCAACGATTCCACCTTCAATCCGTATTTCGCGCTTTCGCTCTCGATTGTGCCGAACGAATGGAGGCTCGCTAAAATCACAAGGCAGCAGTACGTTCTGGACGAGAAACTTGAGCAGATTGCAATTGACTCTGCCGCTGAAGACTATGAGACCGACATTCTGGACAAGGTTTCCACTTTCCACGACCTCAAGTGGACGCAACTTTCAAATAAAGAGGAATACGAGACTTACACCCAGCTTGAATCGGACATGGCCAAGTGGCTCAGGCAGGGCGTCGTGACGGAGAACGACTACCTCGACGCGAAGAACGACAAGGAAAAAGCCAGAATCAACATTCTCGTCAACACAATCGACTTTGCGGTGTTCAACGACGAGGTGAAGCTCTTGTTCACAGAAGACGCGGATTCTGTCGATTCGAAAAATCAGGAATAAAAGGGGAGGGCAGAAATGAAAAAGTCCAAGAAGATATTGATTGCCGCGGTTGGCGGCGCGCTTTTGGTGGCCGGGGGAATAGTGGGCGCGAGGAAAATCGTCTCGTCTTCTTCCGCAGACGACACCGTGTACATCGTCAGGACGGAGACTTACGAGAACGCCATCGAGATAGCCGGAACCGTGTCGGCCGCAAAGAGCCAGACCCTGCAATCACTGAACGACGGCACCGTGGTGGGCGTGTACAAGAGCGAGGGCGATGAGGTGAAGGCCGGCGACCTCATCGTGCAGCTCGACGATTCCGAGCAGCAGTACAATCTCGCCAACCTCGACTACGAAATCTCCGTGGCGCGCATGAACCAGACGACGGGAAAATTGAAGTTGATGCAGACTCAGCGGAAGTCCCTCGTGCAGAAGATTTCCGACAGGAAAATCGTGGCGACTTTCGACGGCATAATCGCGGATTTGGACGTGGACGTTGGCGACTATCTTGAGGCGAAGGACTCAATCGGAACCCTCGTGGACACAAGCTACCTTACTGCGGAAGTTGAAATCGCCGAGACGGACGTTTCGAAGCTCAAGGTCGGGCAGAAGGTCGAATTCTCGTTTCCTGCCTACGATGGCGGTTCCGCGGAGGGCTATCTCGTCTCCTATCCTGCGATTGGCGAAGTCACGAGCCGCGGCGCGACGGTCGTGAACGCGAAGGTTCGGATAGACGACGTGCCTGAGGGCGTTCTTCCGAATTTCTCTTTCACCGGAAAAATCCAGATAACGGAACCCGAAGACAAGCTGATTGTCGAGCGATATGCGATTGGACACGACAAAGGAACGGCTTTCGTGGAGATTGTCGGAAGAAACGGAAACACGGAGAAGGTCGAGGTGCAGGTTCAGCCGTATGGAACGGATTATGTCGAGATAACGAATGGGCTTGAGGGCGGTGAAGTCCTCAAGGCTCAGTCGAGCGCGTCAAAGAGCGGCCGCATGAGGACGTTCAAGCGTGGTTCGTCGTCGAAAAACAAAAACAGCGGAGCGGGCGGGCCGATGGGCGGCGGAATGCCTCCGATGTGAGGTTCGGACGGACTTTTTGCCAAGGGGGAATTCAATGGGCGAGAATGTCATATTGATGAGCGACGTGAAGAAGACGTACATAATGGGCGAGGAGAAGGTGCACGCTCTCCGGGGAGTTTCCTTCTCCGTCAGGCAGGGCGAGTTCCTTTCGATAATGGGCCCGTCGGGCTCTGGAAAGTCCACCTGCATGAACATGATAGGCTGCCTCGACAGGCCGACATCAGGAATCGTCAAAATCGGCGGCAAGGAGACTGCGAAGATGACGGAGAAGGAACTTGCGGTGTTGAGGAACAAGACAATCGGCTTCGTCTTCCAGCAGTACCATCTCCTTCCTTCCATGACCGTGCTCGAGAACGTGATGATGCCGCTCCGCTATCAGGGAATCGAAAAGAACCTCCGGCGGGACATGGCTCTGGACGCGCTTTCCAAAGTCTCCCTCGGCGACAGGGTGAACCACCTGCCGAACGAGCTTTCCGGCGGACAGAAGCAGCGTGTGGCGATAGCGCGTGCGACCGTCACGAGACCCAGCATCATCTTGGCGGACGAACCCACGGGCGCGTTGGACAGCAAGACTGGCAGGTCTGTCATGGAGCTTTTCGGCGAGATAAACGCGGCCGGGACGACAATCGTCATAGTCACCCACGACCCCAGAATCGGGGACAGCACAAGGCGCTGCATACGAATATTCGACGGGCAGATTCAGAGCGACACGGAAAACCCGGACGCTGACTTGTCCCTTGCGTTCTCGGAAGATTCCGTGGACTCCCGCATTGTGGAAATCCACCCGAAGATGGTCGTCAAGGAAAAGCCGAAGAATCCAGTCATCGGAATCGACTTGGATTCCCTTCCAGACTATGCGGAATTTTGATTGTTGAGGATGATGAAGATGATAGAAGATTTCATAGACGCGTTCCGCAATTTTTCCAGAAGCAAGACACGCACGTTCCTCTCACTCCTCGGTGTCATAATCGGAGTCGCTTCCGTAATCGTCATAACGAGCATGGGCGAAAGCTCCACCAGACAGATTCAGGACACGTTCGGCTCTTCCGGGCTTGACTTGGTTTCCGTGTCGTCGGGAATGATGAGGAGGGGGCGCGACGCGGTGACGCTGAAATTCGACGAGCCTTTCCGCGCCGACGTGTTCGACAACATACCGAACATAAAGAAAGTCTGGTACAAAAACTCTTTGAGCGCGACCGTGAGCTACGGAGAGACTTCGGTCTCCTACAGTGCGACTGCCGTTGAAACCGGCTATCTTGAGATGTGCAAGCTTGAGCTGGACTACGGCTCGTATTTCTCCGTGACCGACGACTTCGTTGGGGCGCAGAAGATGATAATCGGAAGCGAGGTCGCGTCCGCCCTTTTCCCCGACGGAGATGCGGTTGGAAAAAATGTACTGGTCGTGACGAGCAAGATTCCATTCTCATTCAAAGTCGTAGGCGTTTTGAAGGAGCAGTCGAGCGGCATGGAATCCTCCACCACTGGAATCTACATTCCGAGGGGATTCTACTCGAAGAAAATCACCCCGAATCCGAGCGCCGACACCGTGATGCTCCAGGCGACCGATAAAAGCTTGTGCACGGCAATCGTGACCGACGTGACCAATTACTGTGTCGAAAAATCCGGCACGGAAGGTTCCGTGTGGGTCTCTTCGATGCAGACGATGATAGACCAGATGAGTTCGATAACGAGTACGCTGAGCCTCATGCTCTCTGGAATCGCCGCGATTTCTCTTCTGGTCGGCGGAATCGGAATCATGAACATAATGATTGTGACCGTGACGGAAAGGCGGCAGGAAATCGGAATCAGGAAGGCCTTGGGCGCGAGTCCTTTCGCAATCTGCCGCCAGTTCCTCGTGGAAAGCGCGAGCATAACACTCCTCGGCGGCACATTCGGCATCCTCCTCGGCATCGGAATCAGCTTCGCGGTGGAGTATGTGAAGGGGCAGCCGTTCGCCGTGCAGGTTCCGGCCTGTCTTGTCTCGTTCGTGTTCTCGGTGCTCGTCGGTGTGTTCTTCGGCCTGAACCCGGCCCGCCGCGCCGCGAAGCTCGACCCGGTGGACGCTCTCGCAAGTTGATTCCTCTTTTTGTCTGTTTTTTGAGTCTTTTGCACAAAATTGAAAATTTGCGATAATTCATTTATATGGCAAAGAAGAAAGAAACGATATACAAATGCTCCGAATGCGGCTATACGCAGCCTCGCTGGCTTGGAAGGTGTCCCAGCTGCTCTTCCTGGAACACCCTCGAAGAGTGCATCGTCGATCCCAATTCGACGACCGCGGCCTTCACCGGTTCCTCTGCGACAGAGAAAGTGAAACCGGTGCCGCTCTCTACAGTCTCCGCCCAGGAAAATTCTCGGATTGTGACGGGAATCAGCGAACTCGACAGGGTGCTCGGCGGCGGCGCGATGAGGCGGAGCGCGATACTTTTGGGCGGCGAACCCGGAATCGGAAAATCCACATTGATGATTCAGACCTGCGCCGCTGTCCACAAGGTCACGAGCGGAAGAATCCTCTACATTTCAGGCGAGGAGAGCGCGGGGCAGATAAAGGGCAGGGCGGACCGTCTCCACCTCGACACTAGCGGAATCGAAATCCTCTGCACAATGAGGCTTGAGGACATAAAGGACGCCCTCGTCGCGCTGAATCCCGTCTTCGTCATCATCGATTCCATACAGACGGTCTATTCCGTTGAGGCCGGCATCGTGCCCGGAACTGTCAACCAGCTAAAATACTGCGCGAACGAGCTCATCGGCTGGGTGAAGGAGCGCGACAGCGTGATGATAATGTCGGCCCACGTCACGAAGGAAGGGACGATAGCCGGCCCGAAGTCTCTTGAGCACATGGTGGACACCGTGGTTTCGTTCGAGCGCAACGACGATGAAGTCCGCTTTCTCCGCGCGAGCAAGAACCGATTCGGCTCCGTCGACGAGCTCGGGCTTTTCGCGATGGGCGAGACCGGACTTGAGTGCGTGAAGGACCCCAGCACCATGTTCATAACGAAGCGCACCGACAAGACTCCTCCGGGAATCGCCAACACCTGCGTATTCGAGGGGAGCCGCGCTTTCGTCGTGGAAATTCAGGCGCTCACCGTTCCAGCGAAGGCTTCCATTTCCCGAGTTTATTCCGACAAAATCGATTCGGCCCGTGTCGCCCGTGTCGCCGCGGTTCTTGAAAAGAAAACTGGTTTGCATTTTTCGGACATGGATTTGTACATAAATGTCGCCGGAGGCGAGCGGCTCAAGGAAAGCGCAATCGACGCCTCCCTTGCCGCAGCCTTGTACTCCGCCCGGACGGATTTGCCGATAGGCGACGGCATCGTGATTCTGGGCGAGTTGAGCCTTGCCGGAGAAATCCGCCCGATACAGCGTCTCAGGCAGAGAATAAAGACAGCGAAGGAGCTTGGCTTCCACACCGTCGTCTCTCCTGAGAGGGATTCCGAGTCTGTTCAGATTCTTTCGTTAAAAGATATGTTAAAAACCGTCTTTGGAAAGTAAAAACTTTAGGTGCTTTGTAAAAAAATCAAAAAAAGTGGAGATTTTGGAGAAAATGACTTGAATTTTTAATCCGTTGTGGTAAGATTCAAACAGCTTGTAAAAAAAGCTGATAAACTCTCTCCGATGACTAGGCAACTAGTCGGCAAGGGGCTTCTTGGATGTCATCCTCGAAGTCCCTTGTTTATTTTAGCCGGGCCTGTCTGACAACTGCGCCTTTCGGACAGGTCTATTGGCTGACCATGGTGTGCGGCGGCACGGACTGCATGACCCATGTGTTTCCTCCAATCGTGCAGCCTTCCCCGATTACGGTTTTTCCGCCGAGAATCGTGGCGTTCGCGTATATCGTAACGTTGTCTTCGATTGTCGGATGCCGCTTCTTGTCCTGCAGCTCCTTCTTCACGCTCAAGGCTCCAAGTGTCACTCCCTGATAGATTTTCACGTTCTTTCCAATCACTGTGGTCTCCCCGATTACGATGCCCGTTCCGTGGTCGATGAAGAAACTCTCCCCGATTGTGGCTCCCGGGTGGATGTCGATTCCCGTTTTTCCGTGGACGTACTCAGTCATGATTCTCGGAATGACGGGGACTCCGTTGATGAAAAGGAAGTGCGCCAGACGGTAGACCATTATCGCCTCAAGGCCTGGGTATGACACTATGACTTCCTCGCTGCTTTTTGCCGCGGGATCTCCGTTGAACATGGCCATCATGTCAAGGTTTATCATTCTGCGCAGGTTTGGAATCTCTTCGATGAGCGCGAGCGTCGTCTTCTCTGCCAGAGCGGAGCGGAGTTCCTGCTCCATCTTGTTCTCATTCTGCTGGGAGAATTCGTAAATCATTGCTTTCTGGATTTCCTTCGTGAGCATTGCGATGATTCTGTTGACTCTTTGTCCTGTCATGTACCTTAAGTTGTCGGAATCGATGTCCTCCGCCTTTTTGAATCCAGGAAAAATCAAGCATTGAAGGTCGTGCAGGACTTCCACTACATTTTCCCTGTTCGGGAATGTGTAGTTGCCGTTTTTGTTTATCCCACCGACTTCTTCGTATGAGTCCAGAATTTTGTCTATCATGGAATCTACGCATGTGGAGTTGCCGTTCATAGTTGACCTCTTGTTGAAATGAAAATCTGCGGATTGCCGAAAACACTATCATAAAAAATTTGAAAATACTACAATCGGCAGCCCAAATTTTTTCAAATTCTGTTGACACATTGGAAAAGATAGTCTATATTCTTCAAACACGTTCATTGAAAAAAAACGCTCTTGTAGCTCAGTCGGTAGAGCACAGCATTGGTAGTGCTGAGGTCAGCGGTCCGATTCCGCTCGGGAGCTAACAAAAAAACAAATTAGGAGTTATAGAATACTATGGGTAGCAAGAAGAAGACATCTATCGATATCATTGCTCTTCAGTGCACAGAATGCAAACGCAAGAATTATACTACGACAAAGAATCGTAAGAACATCACTGGAAAGCTCGAGAAGAACAAGTATTGCCCATTCTGCCGCAAGGAAATCCTTCACAAGGAAACAAAGGCGAAATAAGACATTGTTTATTCGTTCGCTTGACCTCGAAAGGTGTCAAGCGAATTGATATATTTTAGGCGTGTAGCTCAGTCGGTAGAGTCCTGGTCTCCAAAACCAGTTGTCGCGGGTTCGAGTCCTGCCGCGCCTGTTTTTTATTTGAAAATCATGGACAGTTTTTGACTGTTTTGAAAGAGGGGATTTGACATGACGAAAATTGTGCAATTTTTCAAAGAGTGCGGTACGGAACTCAAGAAAGTTGTTTGGCCGACTCGCGATGACGTGGTTGCATCTGTCAGCGTGGTCGTTGTTTCTTCTGTTATAATCGCCGTCATTCTTGGCTTGCTCGATGTCTTGTTCACGTCTGCAATGCGCCTCGTCTTCTAGTTTCGTTTTTCTTCGATTAAAATCTGTTTTAGACTTCTTAGGGTAGTTTCATGGCAAAAAGCTGGTATATCGTCAATACTTACACAGGTTATGAGAACAAAGTTGAGCAGACGCTTAAACTTAAGGTCGAAAGCGGAGAGATAAGCCCTGATGTTCTTACAAGCATCAAAGTTCCTATCGAGGAAGTCATTGAGTTTGTGAAGGTCAAGAACAGAAAGACTGGTGTCGAAGAAGAGAAAAAACGCACAAAGAAGAACAAGATTCTTCCTGGTTATATCCTTCTTGAGCTTGATTTGCCTGAAATCGGTTGGAAAGACGCTTGTTCCGCCATACGCCGCATAAGAGGTGTGACTGGTTTTGTCGGCACAGATCCGAATGTGCGGCCGAGACCGCTTTCGACATCTGAAGCCAGAAAACTTCTCCAGTTGGCAGGAGAGCTTCCGGGCGAGAAGAATGTCAAAATCAAGCAGATTTACGTTGTCGGAGATCAGGTCAGAATCAACGAAGGACCTTTCGCCAACTTCAACGGAACTGTCGAGGAGATTCTTGCGGAGAAGAACAAGCTCCGCGTCCTCGTCCAGATTTTTGGCCGTGCGACTTCTGTCGAGATTGAAGTCGGTCAGGTTGAAAAACTTGTGAAATAAGTGATAAGTCAAAAATAGAGTGTCAAAGTCTTTTCATGGATTTTGACGCTTTTATATTTTGGGAGGAGTAAAAGTCCGTTGGACAAAGTTGCTCCGTCAAAACCAATAAGGAGCTTTTTATGGCTAGTAAAAAAGTTGTAGAAGTTTTCAAAATTCAGGCGCCAGCTGGAGCTGCTACTCCGGCTCCACCGATTGGACCTGCTTTGGGACCTAAGGGTGTTTCTGCACCTCAGTTCTGTCAGCAGTTCAACGAGCGCACAAAGTCAATGGAGAAAGGGCTTGTAATTCCAGCTGTCATCACAGTCTACTCAGACAAGTCTTTCACATTCGTCCTTAAGACACCTCCAGCAGCCGTCCTCATCAAGAAGGCTTTGAAGTTGGAGAAGGGTTCTTCAAACCCGCTCCGCGACAAGGTCGGCAAACTTTCTGCCGCTCAGCTTGAGGAAATCGCAAAAACAAAGATGCCGGATGTCAATGCCAACGACATCGAGGCTGCTAAGAAAATCATCGCCGGTACTGCTCGCAGCATGGGTGTTGAAGTGGAGGCTAACTAATGAAACACGGAAAGAATTATCGTGAAGCTCTCAAGAAGTACGATCCACAGCAGTCTTACGCTATTGACAAGGCTTGTGAGTTGGTTAAGAGCCTTCACTATGTGAAATTCGACGAGACTGTCGAACTCCATGTCGCTCTCCGCCTTGGAAAGAGCCAGTCAGTTCGCGACACTCTCGTTTTCCCGAACCAGTTCACTGCTGAGAAGAAAGTTCTCGTGTTCTGTTCAGAGGACAGGGCAAAGGAAGCTTTGGACGCTGGTGCCGCTTATGCCGGTTCTACAGAGTACATCGACAAGGTAAAGGGTGGCTGGCTTGATTTCGACATCGCCGTCGCTACTCCTGACATGATGAAGGACGTCGGTCGTCTCGGTATGGTTCTCGGTCGCAAAGGTTTGATGCCAAACCCGAAGACAGGAACTGTCACAAACGACATCGTTTCCGCCATCAACGAACTCAAGAAGGGTCGTACAGAGTACCGCGCTGACAAGACTGGAATCATCCACATCGCTGTCGGCAAGGTTTCTATGGAGCCTGCAAAAGTCGCTGAGAACGTGAACACACTTCTTTCTGAACTCAACCGCAAAAAGCCGGCTGATGCGAAGGCTGATTTCATCCGCTCTGTGTCAGTAAGCTCTTCTATGGGACCTGGCGTTTGGGTAGAAGTCGCAAGCGAGAAAGAGGAGGCGTAATCTATGGCAATCATGGCTAAAAAAATCCAGCCTGCTAAGACAGAGGCTATCGAAGCTACAAAAGAATCTTTCAAAGATTACAATGACTTCATCTTCACTGAGTATCGTGGATTGACTGTTGAGCAGATTACATCTCTCCGCAAGAAGCTCTACGAAAAGAACGCTCCGATGAAGGTTGTCAAGAACAACTTCGCAAAGGTCGCTTTCGACGAGATGAAGATTGAGAACGTCGCTGACTTCCTCAAGGGACCTACAGCTGTTGTCATGGTCAAAGAGGATTCAAACGAGGCTGCGAAAGTTCTTTTCGATTTCGCAAAAGACAATGACAAGCTCGTCGTGAAGGGCGGCTACATTGGCAACGAAATCTACGATGTTGCAAAAATCGAGGCTTATTCAAAAGTTCCTGGAAAGAAGCAGCTCATCGCAATGCTCATGTCTGCTATCAATGGACCGGCTCAGAAACTCGCCGCTACATTGCAGGCTTATGTGGATAAAAAATCACAGGAAGGCGGAGCTGCTCCGGCAGCTGAAGCTCCAGCGGCTGAGTAATTTGCCTGCTTGACTGTGAAGCAGGGTCAGGCTTCTAAAGCTGTGTACTGTCCCTGCGACAAATAAAAATGCGGACTATTCAGTTCAGTTTGTTCTGACCGCATAAAAATATTTTAGTTCGATTAAAAAAACACAAAATCGAACTTGCCTATTTAGGAGAAGATAATATGGCAGCTCTTACAAATGATCAGATTCTTGATGCAATCGCATCTATGACAGTTCTCGAGGCTTCTGAGCTCGTTAAGGCTATGGAAGAGAAGTTCGGAGTTACAGCAGCAGTCGCTGTTGCTGCAGGTCCAGCTGCTGGTGGCGCTGCTGCCGCTGAAGAGCAGACTGAGTTCACAGTTTCTCTCGACGGATTCGACGCTGCGAAGAAGATTGCTGTTATCAAGATCGTTCGCGAAATCACAGGACAGGGACTTGGTGAGGCCAAGGCTACTGTTGAGGGCGCTCCAAAAGTTCTCAAAGAGGGTGTTTCTAAGGCTGAGGCCGATGAAATCATCAAGAAGATCGAAGAGGCTGGCGGAAAGGCTTCAAAGAAATAAGTCATTCCGAATGACGCTCAAAGGTGAATCGGTTTTTCAAACTGGTTCACTTTTTTCGGCTTGATTCTGTTCCAGAATAACGGCCATGAAGTGCCTTTGGCATTTCGTTCTATAAAGGAACCGCTGATTTTCCGATTGGTTTGGAATCAGTTGGTTTTATCAGAGGTTCTCTTTGGACAATCTCTTTCCCGTTTGCGGTGGTGGTTGTCTATTTGATGCTTACGTTTAGGGATTTTTCGGTTTCTGGGCGTAGGCTTTATTTGTCTTTGGGGAGTTTTCGATAAGGACTGTTCGGCTTCCCCTGTAGATGCAATTTTTTGAAATGCTTTTCTTTCTGTGCTGTGAAGAGTTTGGTGTATGTCATACATGGAATTTGTCATGTAGCAGGCTGAAATAGTAATAAACCCAATCGGGAGAAATCGATGTTCGCTAAGAGCAAAGTAATTAACCGTACATACTACGGCAAGGATATCCAGAATTTCATGGAGATTCCTAATCTCATCGACATTCAGACATCATCGTATGAATCATTCCTTCAAAAAGAGAAACTTGACGCGGGAGAGCCTTTGGAGATGAAGGGCTTGCAGGAGGTCTTCTCTTCAACATTCCCAATCGAAAGTCCAGATGGAAACATGTACCTGGACTTCGACAGATACGAGTTGGACGAGGCTTCTTTGTCAGAGCAGGAGTGCAAGCAGAAAAACAGGACTTACGCCGCTCCTCTCCAGGCTTGGATCAACTTGGTTTTGAAAGATACAGGAACCGTTCAGGAAAAGAAAATCTTCATGGGAAACATCCCGCTGATGACAGACCGCGGAACATTCATCGTAAACGGTGCGGAGCGTGTTGTCGTTTCCCAGATTCACCGCTCGCCTGGAGTCATCTTCAACCACGAGAAGGGTGTCTATTCTTCACGCATCATTCCTTACCGCGGTTCATGGCTTGAATTCGAAATCGATCAGAAGAAAGAGCTTATTTTCGCTAAAATCGACAGAAAAAAGAAGATTCTCGGCACTATCTTCCTCCGCGCTCTTGGCTACAATTCCCGCGAGGAGATAATCAAGTGCTTCTATGTCACAGAAGACGTTTCTGTGGACGCGAAGAACAGGGACTCGCTTGTGGACATGGTTTTGGCGAAAGCAGTCGACATCGTTGACGAGGACGGCGAGAAGAAGCGACTTTTCAGGGCTGGAACGAAACTTCACTTGCACGACATCGACGATTTGATTGCCCAGAAAATCGAGAAAATCTCCGTCATCAAATTCAACGCGCGCGCGAATCCCGACAACAAGGAAGAGGACAATCCGTCCCTCGACAGCGAGATGATTATCAACTGTTTCGAGCGCGAGGACATGAAATTCGTCAAGGAAGGTTCAGAGAACGAGGAGCCTACGAAAGAGGACGCCATTTCAGCCGTGTACGCAATTTTGATGCCGGGCGAGCCGATTACTGTCGAGAACGCTTCCAAGGACTTGGAGAGCATGTTCTTCTCCAACCGCCGCTACGACCTCGGACGCGTGGGACGCTACAAGCTCAACAAGAAGTTCGGATACAAGGAGCCTGTTGAGGAGCACACTCTCGTAAAGGACGACATCATCCAGACGATGAAGCACCTCATCAACGTCTACAACAACATCGAGCCGTTGGACGATATCGACCACCTCGGAAACAGGCGCATCCGCTCTGTCGGCGAGTTGATGACGAACCAGCTCAAGACGGCTTTCGCCCGCATGGAAAGAATCGCGAAAGAAAGGATGAGCAACAAAGAGACTTCCACGATGAAGCCGATGGATTTGATTTCCAACAAGCCGATAACGGCTGCAATCAAGGAATTCTTCGGTTCTTCCCAGCTTTCTCAGTTCATGGATCAGGTCAATCCGCTTTCGGAGTTGACGCACAAGAGGCGTTTGAACGCTTTGGGACCTGGTGGTCTCTCGCGCGACCGCGCTGGATTCGAGGTCCGCGACGTTCACTACACGCATTACGGACGCATGTGCCCGATTGAGACTCCTGAAGGTCCGAACATCGGTTTGATTGTCTCGTTGGCCATCTACACGAAAATCAACGAATACGGCTTCCTTGAGGCTCCGTTCCGCAAGGTCGTGAATGGAAAGGCCACGAACGAGGTCGAGTACCTCTCTGCCATGGACGAGGACAAATACTACATCGGACAGGTCGCCGAAGGCATGAAGGCCGACGGCTCGTTCCCGACAGAGATGGTCTCTTCTCGCCACCGCGGCGACTACACGACTCGCTCTGTGAAGGACATCCAGTACATGGACGTTTCCCCTCGCGAGGTAATCTCTGTTTCGGCTTCTCTCGTTCCGTTCCTGGAGCACGACGACGCCAACCGCGCCTTGATGGGCTGCAACATGCAGAGGCAGGGCGTTCCTCTTCTCTTCCCGGAGCCTCCTTATGTCGGTACCGGAATGGAGAAGAAGGCGGCTTACGATTCGGGCGTCCTCGTCAAGGCCAAGCACGATGGAGAAGTCGTCTACGTCTCAAGCACTTTGATAAAGGTCAAGGTCGACGGATCTGAGAAAATCGACGAATATCCGCTCCTCAAGTACCAGAGGACGAACAACGATACTTGCAACCACCAGAGGCCGACTGTCGAGGTCGGAGAGAAGGTGAAGAAGGGCGCTGTCCTTGCCGATGGCCCTGCCACGTTCAACGGAGAGCTTTCTCTCGGACGCAACTTGCTCGTCGGATTCGTTCCGTGGAATGGCTACAACTACGAGGATGCCGTTCTCATCAGCAAGCGCGTCGTCAAAGAGGACATGTACACTTCTATCCATATCAAGGAATTCGAGGTCGAGGTGCGCGAGACGAAACTCGGACCTGAGAAAATCACGCGAGACATTCCGAACGTGAGCGAGAAGGAGCTTGAGCACTTGGATGCGAACGGAATCATCACGATTGGTTCGAAGGTCAAGACGGGAAGCATTCTTGTCGGAAAAGTCACTCCGAAGAACGAGACCGAGACGACTCCTGAATTCAAGCTTTTGAACGCCATCTTCGGTGAGAAGTCGAAGGATGTCCGCGATACGTCTCTCCGCGTGCCGCATGGTGTCGAGGGTGTCGTAATCGACGTTCAGCAGTTGAAGAGGACGGAGGAAGACGCCCTCGATCCTGGAGTCGAGTCAAAGGTGAAGGTTCTCATCGCCAACAAGCGAAAGCTCCGTGAAGGCGACAAGATGGCTGGACGACACGGAAACAAGGGTGTCGTGGCCCGCATTTTGCCGGAAGAGGACATGCCTTACTTGGAGGACGGAACCCCTCTCGATGTTTGCTTGAACCCGCTCGGCGTTCCTTCCCGCATGAACATCGGACAAATCATGGAGTCCGAGCTTGGAATCGCCGGACGCTACCTCAACCAATACTTCGAATGTCCTGCATTCCAGACTCCGTCGCAGGAGCAGATTGCGGAGAAGTTGAAGGAAGCCGGTCTCAGCCCGGACTGCAAACAGATTGTCCGCGATGGACGCACTGGAGAGCCGTTCGTCAATCCGATTTTCGTCGGCGTAATCTACTATCTCAAGTTGCACCACTTGGTCGACGACAAGATGCACGCCCGCTCTACAGGACCGTACTCTCTCGTCACCCAGCAGCCGCTTGGTGGTAAGGCCCAGTTCGGAGGCCAGCGTCTCGGAGAAATGGAAGTTTGGGCGTTGGAGGCTTACGGTGCCGCCAACACTCTGCAAGAGATGATGACAATCAAGTCCGACGACATGAACGGACGTTCCAAGATTTACGAAGCCATCGTCAAGGGCGATCCTTCCGCGACACCGGGCGTTCCTGAGTCGTTCAACGTAATCGTTCAGGAAATGCGCGGTTTGGCTCTTGATTTCACAATCTACGACGCGCAGGGCAAACGCATCGCGCTGACGGAAAGGGATCAGGAACTCATCGACAAGTCTGGTTCCGGCTTCGACAAAGAGGACAAATAAGTCTGGTTCAAATGGAAAATGGAGCCGGTTCCCGTTCGGGAATTGGTTCCGTTTGTGACTGATAACAAGGTAAAGACTAATGAGAGACATAAAAGATTTCGATTCGATAAAAATAAAGTTGGCTTCTCCGGATGACATCCGCGCCTGGTCTTACGGCGAAGTGAAGAAGCCGGAGACCATCAACTATAGAACTCTCCGCCCGGAGAAAGAAGGTCTTTTCTGCGAGCGCATTTTCGGAACAACAAAGGAATGGGAATGCTATTGTGGAAAATTCAAGTCGATCCGCTATAAGGGCGTGGTTTGCGATCGCTGCGGTGTCGAAGTCACACACTTCAAGGTTCGCCGCGAGCGTACTGGTCACATCGAGCTTGCCGCTCCTGTGAGCCACATCTGGTACTACCGCTCTGTTCCTAGCCGCATGGGACTTTTGCTCGACATGCAGGTTGCGGCTCTCCGCTCTGTTTTGTACTACGAGAAATACATCGTCATCAATCCTGGCGAGACTGAACTCAAGAAAATGCAGCTCCTCACAGAGGACGAGTACAACGACATGGAGGAGAGGTACGGAGAGACGTTCGAGGCCGGCATGGGTGCGGAGGCAATCAAGAAGCTCCTCGACAACCTCGACCTCGACGAACTTGCCGCAGAACTTCGCGGAAAGATGATCGAGAAGGGCACGAAGACCGACAAGCGGCTCCTCAAGAGAATCGAAATCGTTGAGAATTTCAGGAATTCTGGAAACAAGGCGAGCTGGATGATTTTGGATGTCATTCCTGTCCTTCCGCCTGACCTTCGCCCGATGGTCCAGCTTGAGGGTGGGCGTTTCGCGACTTCGGACTTGAACGACCTGTACCGCCGCGTCATCAACAGAAACAACCGCTTGAACAGGCTCATGTCTTTGTCCGCTCCCGATATCATCATCAGGAACGAAAAGAGAATGCTCCAGGAAGCCGTTGATGCGTTGTTCGACAACACAAAGAGGAAGCGCGCCGTCAAGGGAGCTTCCAACAGGCCTCTCAAGTCTATTTCCGACATGCTCAAGGGTAAGCAGGGACGTTTCCGCCAGAACCTTTTGGGAAAGCGTGTCGACTATTCAGGACGTTCCGTAATCGTCGTCGGACCGGAGCTGAAGCTCTGGCAGTGCGGTCTTCCTACGAAAATGGCTCTTGAGCTTTTCAAGCCGTTCATCATGAAGAAGCTCGTCGACAAGGGAGTCGTCTTCAACATCAAGAAGGCGAAGACACTCGTGGAGCAGGGAGACCCACGCGTGTTCGAGAACCTCGACGAGGTCGTCCGCGAGCACCCTGTAATGCTCAACCGCGCTCCTACTTTGCACCGCTTGGGAATTCAGGCGTTCGAGCCGGTTCTTGTCGAAGGAAAGGCCCTCAAGCTCCATCCTCTCGCCTGCAAGGCTTTCAACGCCGACTTCGATGGAGACCAGATGGCTATCCACGTTCCGCTCACTCAGGCCGCTCAGATGGAGTGCTGGACGCTCATGCTCTCTGCGAGGAACCTCCTCGACCCTGCCAACGGAAACCCAATCGTGCTTCCATCACAGGACATGGTTTTGGGAATCTACTACATGACTTCAGTGAAGCGCGGTGGAAAGGGAACCGGAAAATGGTTCTCAAGCGCGGACGAGGCGACGATGGCTGCCGAGGGCGGATACATCGACTGGGGCTCTTTGATTACCGTTCCGGCTCCGAAGCATTCTTTCACTGACGGAGATTTCAACGTCGGAGACAGAATCAAGACGACAGCGGGACGCATCAGGTTCAATTCCGCCATGCCTGACGAGGTTGGATTCATCAACCCTCACGTTACGGAAGAGGATCTTGAGAAGAAGGTCACGACCGGTATGGGCGACAAGGACCTCAAGAAGATGATTACCACTGTCTACCACAAGCAGGGGCCGTGGGTCACAATCAAGATGCTCGACGCCATCAAGGATGTCGGATACAAGAACGCTACGTTCTTCGGAGCGACTCTTTCAATGGACGACATCCTCATTCCGCCAGAAAAGAAGCAGATGGTCGACGAGGCCAACAAGCAGGCCGAGGAATATGTCAGCCAGTACTCGAAGGGTGTCATCACGGCCGAGGAACGCTACAACAAGGTAACCGATATTTGGGCGCGCACGAACGACAAGCTCACCGACATAATGATGAAGCAGTTCAAGGACGACAAGGACGGATTCAACACAATCTACATGATGGCTGATTCCGGTGCCCGTGGTTCCAAGAAGCAGATTTCCCAGCTCGCCGCCATGCGTGGTTTGATGGCCAAGCCTAACGGTGACATCATCGAACTTCCTGTAAAGTCGAACTTCAAGGAAGGTCTTTCGGTCATCGAGTACTTCATTTCGTCAAACGGTGCCCGCAAAGGTCTTACCGATACGGCTTTGAAGACTGCTGACGCTGGTTACATGACTCGCCGCTTGGTCGATGTCGCTCAGGACGTCGTAATCAACGAAGAGGACTGTGGAACAATCAACGGTCTCGACTACACCGCAATCAAGAACGGAGACGAAATCATAACTCCTTTGTCTGCCCGCATCGCCGGACACTTCACAATCGAGCGCGTCATCCATCCTGTAACGGGAGAGCTTCTCTGCGACGTCAACGGCTACATCGACGACGACCTCGCGAAGAAAATCGAGGATGCTGGAGTGGAGAAGGTGAAGCTCCGCACTGTTTTGACTTGCGAAGCCGAGCACGGTGTCTGCGTCAAATGTTACGGAAAGAACCTCGCCCGCAACAAACTCGTCGAAATCGGAGAGGCTGTCGGAGTCATCGCTGCCCAGTCAATCGGTCAGCCTGGTACTCAGCTTACGATGCGTACATTCCACGTCGGTGGTACAGCTTCCAAGGAGACTGAGGACAACCACATCATCCTCAAGTATCCTGTCCTCGTGAATGAATTCGACGGAACGAACGTACCTACGAGCGAGGGGCACAAACTCTTCACAAGAAAGGGCGTGATGAAGGCGACCCGCATCCTCGACACGATTTCCGCTGATGGCGACGTCAAAGTGAAGGATGGCGAGAAAGTCCTCAAGGGAGCCGTCATCGTGTCGGCAAAATCCGGAGACGTTGTCGCGAAGGCGAACGGAAGAATCCTTTTGTCTAACGGAAAAATCTATCTCGCTGGAAACGACATCGACATCGAAATCAGCAACGGTTCAGAGATTCAGGTCAAGGAAGGCGACATCGTAGAGGCTGGTGCTGTCATCGGAACGTTCGATCCGTTCAGCGAGCCTATCATCGCCGAGGTTTCTGGAGTCGTCCACTTCGAGGATGTCATCTCTGGAATCACTCTTGTCGAGAATGTCGACCAGACTACTGGAAGCGTCGAACGCTACATCAGCGACCTCCATCTCGACACGAAACAGCCTAAGATTTTGATTACCGATGAGGCCGGTAACTCGCTCGGTTCTTACTTCCTTCCTGCAAAGGCCGTTCTCGCGGTTGAGGACAACCAGCAGGTCGAGGCGGGAACGACCCTCGCGAAGATGCCTGTGGCCGCCGCGAAAACGAACGACATCACTGGTGGTTTGCCACGCGTTTCCGAGTTGTTCGAGGCGAGAAAGCCGAAGATTCCGTGCGTCTTGGCGCAGATTTCTGGAATCGTCAAATTCGGCACCGTAACGAAGGGAAAGAGGCAGATTATCGTCGAGGATGAGTACGGCAAGGAATACAAGCACCTCGTCCCGATGACAAGGCGTATGCTCGTCCGCGATGGAGACAAGGTTGTGGCAGGTGAGCCGCTTTGCGACGGAAGCCCAAGCGCGCACGACATCCTCGCAATCCTCGGTGAGAACAAGCTTCAGGAATACTTGATGAACGAAATCCAGCAGGTTTATTCCGCCCAGGGCGTTGCGATCGACGACAAGCACATCGGTGTCATCGTCCGTCAGATGCTCCGCAAGGTAGAAGTTGTCTCTGTCGGCGACACGAAGTTCATCTTCGGTCAGCAGGTCGACAAGTTCCACTTCCATGAGGAGAACGCAAGAATCATCGCCGAAGGTGGACAGCCGGCTGTCGCCCGCCCGATGTTCCAGGGAATCACGAAGGCGGCTCTCGCCACCGATTCGTTCATTTCCGCTTCTTCGTTCCAGGAGACGACACGCGTGCTTACGAACGCTGCCATTTCCGGTTCTACGGACAACCTCCGCGGCTTGAAGGAGAACGTAATCATCGGACACATGATTCCTGCCGGAACCGGTGTCAGAAACTACAGGGACATCAAGCTCTTTGACAGTTCCAACAACGATTTGGACGTCAAGATGCAGGAAATTCTTGAGAAACAGAGGGAAGAGCGCGCCGCTGAGAAAATCTTGGACGACGCCGTTGATGCCGCTGGCTCCGATGAGTAATTAGGAAAGGATTTTTCAAACCGAAATTTGTCAAACGAATTTTGCAGAATTTTGCATGAATTCCGAAAATTCGTTTGACATTGCGTTTGAAAATTTATTACTATTTTTTACACTTTTTTGGTTTATTTTTGCCGGTAGTGCTGACCGGTGTCGAAATAGGAGAATAGGCGATGCCTACAATTAATCAATTGGTTAGAAAAGGTAGACAGTCTGTGGCTAATCAGACTAAAGCTCCCGCGCTTGAGTCTTGCCCACAGAAACGTGGCGTTTGCACACGTGTTATGACTGTCACTCCGAAAAAGCCGAATTCGGCTCTTCGCAAGGTTGCTCGTGTTCGCTTGAGCAATGGAATTGAAGTTACAGCTTACATCCCTGGTATTGGACACAACCTCCAGGAGCACTCTGTCGTTCTCATCCGTGGTGGACGTGTAAAGGATCTTCCTGGTGTTCGCTATCATATCATCCGTGGTACAAAAGATACTCTCGGTGTTGATGGACGCAAACGCGCTCGTTCTAAGTACGGTGCTAAGAGACCAAAGGCTTAATCTTAGGTTTTAAGGCGAATCGTAAAATCTAGTTAAATACCGAGGATTACTATGGGAAGACATAAGAAGTCAATCAATCGTCCATGTTTGCCGGATTCAAAATTCAACAGCCCGGTCATCACGAAATTCGTTTCAAGAATGATGTTGGACGGAAAAAAAGATACTTGCACAAAAATCATCTACGAGGCTTTGGACAAGCTCAAGGCAAAGACTGACAAGGACCCTCTCGAAGTGTTCTTGAAGGCTCTCGACAATGTGAAACCAGCTGTTGAGGTCAAGTCTCGCCGCGTCGGTGGTGCTACATACCAGGTTCCAGTCGAAATCAGGGACAACCGCAAGGAAGCTTTGGCGATGAGATGGATCATCGCCGCTGCTCGCTCAAGAAGCGGACATGGCATGGCTGATACTCTTGCTTCTGAGTTGCTCGATGCGTTCAACTCTACAGGTTCTGCTTACAAGAAGAAGGAAGACACTCACAAGATGGCTGAGGCGAACAAGGCTTTCGCACACTATCGCTGGTAGTTTTTCGGCTTTTCACGGAAATCCCTTTGCTTCGCTTGGAGTGAAGGGATTTTTTTTCAAATTCACTTGAATTTATTTTCTCATTATTGTATAAAATAAAAACTTATAAGTGCAGGACAGAGTTCTTTGAAAAATGGTAGACGAACTTCGTTTCATCAAGTTCGGCGGGAATCGTAAAGTCAGCTTTCAGCTTTCAGGTTCACGCATCTTCGGTACACTTCTTTTTTGATTGCCGAAGGTTCTGGTAAAAGGCTCTGGGTGCCATTTTACTATCTGATTATTGTGATGGTTTTGGTGACTCCAGAAGTTGGTTGGCATTTTGAATTGATAAAGTGCCTTTTCTTATCTAGTCATTCAAAACAAAAATAATCTATCAATTAGTGTGTCTGCGAACGCAATTTCTTCTGTTGAATGTGATTGTGTTCTGGCTTAAAGTGCAACACATAAATATTTTTATATGCCGAATAGAATGTCGGCGAAGGAGAAACACATGGCTAAGGAGAAGTTCGTAAGAACTAAACCTCACATGAACGTTGGTACTATTGGTCACGTTGACCATGGTAAGACAACATTGTCTGCAGCTATCACTTCATACTGTGCAAAAAAGTATGGTGATAAAGTTCTCAAGTATGATGAAATTGATAACGCTCCAGAGGAAAAAGAGCGCGGTATCACAATCAACACTCGTCACTTGGAGTATCAGTCAGACAAGCGTCACTATGCTCACATCGACTGCCCAGGACATGCTGACTATGTAAAGAACATGATCACTGGTGCTGCTCAGATGGACGGCGCTATCCTCGTTATCGCTGCTACTGACGGTGTTATGGCTCAGACAAAAGAGCACCTTTTGCTCGCTCGCCAGGTTGGTGTTCCGAAGATCATCGTTTTCTTGAACAAAGTTGATCAGCTCGACGGCGACGAAGAGATGTTGATGCTCGTTGAAGAGGATGTTAAAGATACAATCCAGAAGTACGGCTTCTCAGCTGACACTCCAATCATCAAGGGATCTGCTTTCAAGGCTCTTCAGGATGGAGCTTCTGCTGATGACACAAAATGCATCGAGGAACTCCTCACAGCTATGGATACATGGTTCGATGATCCAGTTCGCGATGATCAGAAGCCATTCTTGATGCCAATCGAGGATATCTTCACAATCTCTGGACGTGGTACTGTTGTTACAGGACGTATCGAGCGTGGTGTCATCAACCTCAACGATGCTGTTCAGATCGTCGGTATCCGCCCAACACAGGATACAACGGCAACTGGTATCGAGATGTTCCAGAAGACACTCGATCAGGGTATCGCTGGCGACAACGTCGGTATCTTGCTCCGTGGTATTGAAAAGAAGGATGTTGTTCGTGGACAGGTTTTGGCTGCTCCGAACTCAATCCACCCACACACAAAGTTCGAGGCTCAGATCTACGTTCTTTCTAAGGAAGAAGGTGGACGCCACTCTCCATTCTTCACTGGATATCGCCCACAGTTCTACTTCAGAACTACAGATATCACAGGAACTGTAGAGCTTGAGGCTGGAACAGACATGGTCAAGCCAGGCGACAACGTTAAGATTATCGGTGAGCTCATTCACCCAATCGCTATGGATGAAGGTCTTAAACTTGCTATCCGTGAAGGTGGACGCACAATCGCTTCTGGACAGGTAACAAAGATTATTGAATAGTCTTTAGACTGTTTTATCTATAATGTAATGGTGGTGTCGTCTTTGGCGGCATCACCATTGGGGGAATAATGACTAACGGTAATATTCGTGTCAGACTTCGTGCGTTTGACGTTGAGCTTATTGATCAGAGTGCAAAATCGATTGTTGAGACAGTTAAGAAAGCTGGTGCAAAGGTTTTGGGACCGATTCCGCTTCCGACTCGTGTTAATAAAGTCACTGTCTTGCGCTCACCTCACGTCAATAAGAAGTCTCGTGAGCAGTTCGAGATGAGAACTCATAAACGTTTGATTGACATTGTGGAGCCATCTTCAAGTGTAATGGATTCTTTGATGGGTCTCGAATTGCCAGCCGGCGTTGATGTCGAAATTAAACAGTAAAATTACTGCGTTGCAGTTAATTTAATAAATGGTACGGTCTCTTGGATCAGAGATGGCGGCTATAAAGTAGGAGAATCAGAATGAAAGGTCTGATTGCGAAAAAAGTAGGAATGACACAGGTATTCGATGAAAACGGTAATCTGACACCAGTAACCGTGATCCATGTAGAACCGAATACAGTTGTCGCTACTAAGACAAAGGAAGCTAATGGCTACGATGCTGTTGTTCTTGGTTTTGAGGATGTCAAAGAATCAAGAGTGTCAAAGGCATACAAAGGTCAGTTTCCTGAGAATGTATCCCCAAAAAGACATTTGAAAGAATTTAGGGATTTTGAGAAAGAAGTTGCAATTGGAGATCAGATTGGTCTTGAATTGTTCGAGAAAACATCATTCCTTGATGTTACTGCGACTTCTAAGGGTAAGGGCTTCCAGGGTGTTATGAAGCGTTGGGGATTCCATGGTGGACGTGCCTCCCACGGTTCTAAATTCCATCGTGAAGCTGGTGGTACAGGAAACTCTACAACTCCTGGACATTGTCTCAAGAATGTAAAAATGCCGGGACATATGGGTTTTGAGAAAGTTACTGTACAGAATCTTAAAATCGTAAAAATTGATCCAGAACTTAAGGTAATTATGGTTCGTGGTGCTGTTCCTGGTAATAAAGACTGCACTTTGGTCATCAAGTCGGCAGTTAAGAAGTAAGGTCGAGGAATAATATGGAAAAGAAAGTTTATTCAATCGATGGTAAAGAACTGCGTACAATTAATCTTGATGATAAGGTTTTCGGACTTCCTGTCAATGAAGATGTTATTTACTATGCCATCACAAATGAATTAGCGAATAGTCGTGTTGGTACTGCTTGTACGAAAACTCGTTCAGAAGTTCATGGTAGCAATGCGAAGCCTTATAAGCAGAAGGGTACAGGTCATGCTCGCCGTGGTGATAAGAAGTCTCCTATCACTCGTGGTGGTGGAACGATTTTTGGACCAAAGCCTCGTGACTTCAGTTACTCAATTCCAAAGACTGCGAAGCGTCTTGCTATGAAGACTATTTTGAGCCTTCAGACTGCTACTGATAGACTCGTAGTTGTTGAGGATTTCACAGTTGAAAGCAAGAAGACAAAGGATTTGGTGAAAATCGTAAACGCTTTTGCTAAAGATCTTCGTACAGTCCTCATCCTCAAGGATGACGATGCCAATATCAAGCAGGCTGGACGCAATGTGAAGAATCTTTCGCTTCTTTCTTACAACCGCCTTCGCGCTCATGATCTTTTCTATGGACGCAAAGTTATCCTTTTGGAAGGCGCTGCAAAGAATCTTTCTGAATTCTACAAGGTTGAAGAGGAGAATAAATAATGATTGATTTGCACGATGTTATCATAGCTCCTGTTCTTTCTGAAAAAGCTACTGCTTTGCGTGAAGAGAATAAGTATGTATTCAAAGTACATCCTTCTGCTTCGAAAATTCAGATAAAAGAAGCTGTTGCAAAGCTTTTTAACGTAAAAGTTTTGTCTTGCACGACTCTCAATGTCCTTGGTAAGGTCAAGAGGGTTCGCGGAAAGCTTGGAAAGACTGCTAGTTGGAAGAAGGCGATTGTTCGCCTTGCAGCAGGTGAAACAATCAAGGTATTTGAAGGCGTTTGAGCCTTTTTATTAAGGGGAACCAGATGGCTCTTAAAGTTTTTAAACCATATTCAGCGGGTACTCGTACTCGTATTGATTTGGTAAGAGATGAACTAACAACTGATAAACCCGAAAAAAGTCTGGTATCAGGATTTAAATCTCAGGGTGGACGTGGTGCGGGTGGTCGCATCTCTGTTCGTCATCAGGGTGGTGGACATAAAAGACGTTATCGCGAAATCGATTTCAAGCGCAACAAGCATGGAATCCCTGGCACAGTTAAGTCTATTGAATATGATCCTAACAGAAGTGCTAATATTGCGTTGATTTACTATGCTGATGGTGAAAAACGTTATATAATTGCTCCGAAAAATTTGGTAGTCGGTCAGAAGATTCTTTCTGGTGAGACAGCTGCTCCTGTTGTTGGAAATGCGCTTCCGCTTGATGCAATCCCTGTCGGATTCTCAATTCACAATATTGAGCTTACATTGGGACGCGGTGGACAGCTTGTTCGCTCGGCTGGTGCTAGTGCAACAGTACAGGGAAAGGATGGAGAGTATGTAATCATTCGTCTTCCATCTGGCGAAACAAGAAAAGTTCTTGGCAAGTGCTACGCAACAATCGGTATTGTAGGCAATGAAGAGCGCATGAACACTCAGTTGGGAAAAGCTGGTCGCAAACGCTGGCTCGGTATTCGTCCTACTGTTCGTGGTATGGCTATGAACCCTGTTGATCATCCACTTGGTGGTGGTGAAGGTGCTGGTAAGGGACATGTTCCTGTTACTCCTTGGGGTCAGCCGTGTAGAGGTTATAAGACTCGTAACAAGAGAAAGACTTCTAGCCGCTTCATTATTTCACGACGCAAGAAGTAATTTCATAGGAGTTAATTGTGTCAAGATCTGTTAAAAAAGGTCCTTTCATAACAAAGAGCCTTTATAAAAAGGTTATTGAAATGAACAAAGAGAGCGACAAGAAGATGATTAAGACTTATTCTCGTTGCTCGATGATTATCCCTGAGATGGTTGGAAACACGATTTCAGTTTATAATGGAAAGTCATGGATTCCTGTGTACGTTACAGAGAACCTCGTCGGTCATAGACTTGGTGAGTTTGCTCCTACTCGTACATTCAAAGGTCATGGCGGTGATAAGGCTGCTGGTAAATAAAGGTGGATATGATGGCTGAGAAAAATGGTTATGTAGCCACTACAAAATTTCTTATTGCGTCGCCGACGAAGGTTCGCCCTGTCGCTCACGTGATAAACAGAAAGAATTGTACAGCGGCTTTGGCTATTCTTGATAACATGCCTCAGAAGGGAGCTTCGTTGATCAAGAATACATTGAAATCTGCAATTGCTAATGCATTGTATGCTAACAATAAGCTTGATGAAGATTCATTGTATGTGAAAGAAATTAGAATCGATGAAGGTCCAAGGCTCAAGAGAGTCTGGTTCAGGGCTAGAGGTCGTGCTGATCAGCTTTTGCGTCGTATGTGTCACATTACTGTGATTGTTGCAGAAAAGGCAGGTGAGTAAAGTGGGTCAGAAAGTAAATCCTATTGGTTTGCGTCTTGGAATTAACAAGACTTGGCAGTCTCGTTGGTATGCGAACCCAAGAGCGTATGCTGATTTGGTCTTGGAAGATTTGAAAATCCGTGACTTGGTAAGATCTTTGCCAGAGTGTCAGAATGCTGATATCGCTGAAATCGAGATTGTAAGACATCCGCAGCGCATCACGATTGTTATTCATACTGCTAGACCTGGTGTCATCATTGGCGTAAAGGGTGCGACTATCGAAAAAATCAGTTCTGACATTCAGGCCAAATTCTTGGGTCGGAAAGTTCAGATCAAGATTAAGGAAATCAAGAGAGCTGACATCAACGCTTCTTTGATTGCTCAGAATATCGGTCGTCAGTTGGCAGGAAGAGGTTCTTTCAGAAAGGCTTTGAAACAGGCTTCTTCTAACGCTATGAAGAACGGTGCGCAGGGAATCAAGATTCGCTTGTCAGGTCGTCTTGGTGGAGCTGATATGCGTCGCAGTGAAGAGCATAAAGATGGACGTGTTCCTCTTCACACTCTTCGTGCTGACATTGACTATGGCACATTCGAAGCTCACACGACTTACGGCAAGATTGGCGTTAAGGTCTGGGTTTACAATGGTATGAAATACGGTCATGATCAGAATGATGATTCTGCTCAGACAACACGTAAGCCTCGTCACGAACGCAATTCTGACAGAAATCGAAGGTCTACACGTGCATCAGATTCTGAAAATGCTTCTAAGGAGTAAAGTAAATGCTTAGTCCTAAAAGAGTTATTCACCGCAAAGTACAGCGCGGTAGAATTAATGGATGTGCAACTCGTGCTAATAACATCGATTTTGGTGAAATTGCTCTCGTCGCAATGGAGCCTGTTTGGTTGAACGCCAAGCATATTGAGGCCGCTCGTGTTGCTATTAACCGAAAACTTGAAAGAAAGGGTAATGTTTGGTTGAGAGTTTTCCCTGATAAGCCTGTTTCTAAGAAACCTGCTGATACTCGCATGGGAAAGGGAAAGGGTGCTCCAGAGTTCTGGGCTGCCGTCATCAAGCCAGGTGTGATTCTTTTTGAGGTTGGTGGTGTTGATATAAAACTTGCAGAGCAGGCCTTGGCTTTGGCTGCAAGCAAACTTCCAATCAAAACAAGAATTGCTTTCAAACCGACAAAAGACTAGGAGTAAGATATGGCTAATTCTAAAAAGAAGAATCTTAAAGACTTGTCTTATGCTGAGTTGATTGCTGAGCTCGCTAAAGTGAAGCAGGAGTATATGGATTTCAGATTCCAGGCTAAACTTGGAAGTGTCGATAATCCTATGCAGGAGCGCACTTTGCGTCGTCAGGTTGCAAAACTTAATACATTTATTCGGCAGAAAGAAATCGCCGAATTGAATAAGTAGGAGTTGATTCGTGGAAGAACAGGTTGTTCAGAGTAAAGGTGGCAAACGTTCTTTTGTTGGTATCGTTACAAGCGACAAGATGGATAAAACCATCGTTGTCTCTATCGATACAAAAAGAATGGACACTCTTTACAAGAAATATGTTACACGTACAAAGAAGTGTAAGGCACACGATGAACAGAATGAAGCTCACGTTGGTGATACTGTTCGTATCGTTGAATGCAGTCCTATCAGCAAAGACAAGTGCTGGAGACTCGCTGAGATTGTTGAGCGTGCAAAATAACGCTAGGAGTTAAGTTATGCTTCAAATGCAGTCAAATCTGGTTGTTGCCGATAACTCTGGCGCAAAGCTCGTTCAGGTGATTAAAGTTCTCGGTGGCTCTCATCGTCGCTACGCTGGTATCGGTGATGTTGTTGTTGTAGCTGTCAAGGAGTCCATCCCGACATCTACTATAAAAGAAGGTTCAGTTGAAAAGGCGGTTATCGTTCGTGTTTCGAAAGAGTATCGCCGTCCAGACGGAACTTATATCCGCTTCGATGACAATGCTTGTGTCATCGTTGATGGTGACAAGAATCCGAAGGGAAAACGTGTCTTTGGACCTGTTGCTCGCGAGCTTCGTGATATGGATTATATGAAAATCGTTTCACTTGCTCCTGAGGTTCTGTAATTTTCTGTATATACGTAAGGGGACTTATAATGGATACTAAAGTCAAAATCCGTAAGGGTGATACGGTACAGGTAATTGCAGGAAAAGATAAGGGCAAGCGCGGAGCTATCGTTCGCGTTAATGCCAAAAAAGATGCAGTTATTGTATCGGGTGTCAATATCGTCAAAAAGACGATGAAAAGACGCAGCCAGCAGGAGCAGGGCGGAATCGCTGAAGTAGAAGCTCCTTTGAATATCTCTAATGTTGCGATTGTATGTAAAAAGTGCGGTCCAACAAGAGTTGGCTACAAAATTGATGGAGACAAGAAAATTCGTGTCTGCCGTAAATGTGGAGAAACTTTGTAATGAATAATTACGTACCACGGCTTAAGAAAGTCTACAAAGAAACTATCGCTCCTGAACTCTTTAAGGAACTTGGATACACATCTGTAATGCAGATTCCAGCTATCAAAAAGGTAGTTGTGAGCATGGGTGTTGGCGAAGCTCTTACAAACAAGAAACTCCTTGATGCCGCAGTTGCTGATATTACTCAAATCACTGGACAACATGCGGTAAAAACAAGAGCAAAGAAGAGTATTGCGAATTTCAAACTTCGTGAAGGAAATGAAGTTGGTGTAATGGTTACATTGCGTGGCGATATCATGTATGAATTCTTGGATCGCCTTATCAATGTGGCATTGCCTCGTGTAAAGGATTTTCGTGGAATAAAGGCTACTGGCTTTGATGGCCACGGAAACTTCTCTCTTGGTATTACTGAACAGATTATTTTTCCAGAAATTGATTTTGATAAAATCACAAAGATTGCTGGTATGAATATTTCAATTGTTACAAGTGCTCGTACTGATGCTGAGGCTCGTGCGCTTCTTACTAAGTTCAGAATGCCGTTCAGAAAATAGTGAGGAATTCATGGCTAAGAAATCAATGATTATTAAGGCTGCCCGCACTCCAAAATTCAAGACACGCGAATATAACCGTTGTCAGATTTGTGGGCGTCCACGCGGATACTTGCGTAAGTTTAAAATGTGTCGTCTTTGCTTCCGTAAATTGGCAAGCGAAGGTTTGTTGCCAGGTGTGACAAAATCTAGCTGGTAGAGGAGAATATAAATGAGTGTATCAGACCCAATAGCAGACATGCTCACAAAGGTTCGTAACGCTGTTCAGGCTCGCCATGAGAATGTTGATGTTCCTACATCAAAACTCAAGCTGGAAATTGTGAAAATCCTGAAGACAGAAGGCTACATCAAGAATTTCAAGAAGGTTCAGGAAGATAGCAAGAATCTCATTCGCATCGTTTTGAAGTATGATGATTCAAACAACTCTGTCATTCATGGTCTTGAGAAGGTTTCCACACCTGGTCGCCGCGTTTATTCTGGATATAAAGATTTGCCACGTGTTTTCAACGGCTTCGGTACTTTGATTGTCTCAACATCTGTTGGTGTTACAACTGGTAAGAAGGCTGCCGAGAAGCAGGTTGGTGGCGAAGTTATTTGCAAAGTTTGGTAATAGGAGCGCAAGATGTCAAAAATCGGAAAACTTCCTGTTGCTATTCCAGCAGGTGTAACAATAACAACTAAAGACGGTACAGTTACTGTAAAGGGACCAAAAGGCGAGTTGTCACAGTCTGTAAACGAATTGGTTTCTGTCGAGATAAAGGACGGAGAGCTTTCAGTAAAGGCAAAGGACGAGTCAAAGGCTTCTAATGCTGCCCATGGTTTGTATCGTGTTCTCATTCAGAACATGGTCACAGGTGTTACAACTGGTTTCTCAAAGACTCTTGTTGTTACTGGTGTAGGTTATCGTGCTGAAGTTCAGGGAAAGAATTTGGTCATGAACCTTGGATATTCATCTGACTTCATCGCAATTATCCCTGAAGGATTGACTGTGGCTGTTGATGCTCAGAACAAAATCACTATCAGTGGCATCAGCAAGCAGTTGGTTGGAGAGTTCAGCGCTCAGATTAGAAAGTTGCGTATGCCAGAGCCTTATAAGGGAAAGGGTATCCGCTATGATACTGAGACTATTAGACGCAAAGTCGGTAAGACTGGTGTAAAATAAGGTGTAACACATGTTTAAGAAACTTAATGATAAAGCTAGAAAGCGTTTGCATCGTAAGGTTCATATCCGCAAGTCTATCTATGGAACTGCGGAGAGACCTCGCATGACTGTTACTCGCAGCAACACAAACCTTTATGTTCAGGTTATCAATGATGCCGAGGGAAAAACTCTCGCTTCTATCTCTACTTTGGAGAAAGAATTTGTTGATCTTAAACCAAATACGGAAGGTGCTGCAAAGCTCGGTGAAGCATTTGGAAAACGCTTGCAGGAAAAGAGCATCACAACTGTGGTTTTCGATCGCAATGGTTATTTGTATCATGGTGTTGTAAAAGCCCTTGCTGATGGAACTCGCAAAGCGGGAATCATTTTCTAGGAGAATCTATGGAACGCCAGAATAAATTCGATAGAAAAGAAGATCAGAAAGAATTCGTTGAGAAACTTGTAAGATTGAATCGTACTGCTAAAACTGTAAAAGGTGGACGCAGGATGTCATTCTCTGCTTTGACAGTTGTCGGCGATGGTAAAGGTCGTGTTGGATACGGTTTCGGAAAGGCGAATGATGTTTCTGAGGCAATCAGAAAGAGCATCGATCGCGCTAAGAGAAACTTGATTGAAGTTCCTGTCAAGAACGGAACTTTGCCGCACGATATGGTTGGAAATTACAAGAGCTCTTCAATATTCTTGAAGCCGGCTTGTGCAGGAACTGGAATCATCGCTGGTGGTACTGTTCGTGCAATCATGGATTCTATTGGAATCACTGATGTTATTTCCAAGTCTTTGGGATCAAGCAGTCCTGTCAATGTTGTCAGAGCGACGTTCGCTGCTTTGACGAAGTTGATGGATGCCAAGGCTGTCGCTAAAAACAGAGGTAAGTCTCTGCAGGAAATGTGGGGTTAATTATGGCTAAGATAAGAGTTACTCTCGTAAAAAGTCCGATTGGTCAGAAGCCTGCTAAGAAAGCGACTGTTCGCAGTCTTGGTCTTAAGAAGCTTAATTCGTCTGTGGAAAAAGAAGATACACCTGTTATCCGTGGTATGGTAGCGGCTGTTGCTCATCTTGTGAAAGTTGAGGAGGCTAACTAATGGCAGATTTTATTTTGAACGCCCCAAAAGGTGCTAACAAGAAAAAGTTTATTGTTGGTCGTGGCTCTTCTTCAGGAAACGGAACTACAGCTGGAAAGGGTAACAAAGGTCAGCAGTCTCGTTCAGGTGGAAAAACCTATGTGGGTTTTGAAGGTGGACAGATGCCTTTGTACAGAAGGATCGCTCATCGTGGTTTTTCTAACTACCCTTTCAAGAAGGAGTATTCAATCATCAATGTTTGCTTCCTTGAGTCAAACTTTGAGTCTGGAGAAACTGTTGACAAAGCTTCATTGCTTGCAAAAAATCTGATTGATTCAGATAAGGTTTCTGTTAAGATTCTTGGAAATGGTGAATTGACGAAAAAACTCACAGTCAATGTCGATAAGGTTTCTGCTTCTGCAAAGGCTAAAATCGAAAAGGCTGGCGGTTCAGTAGTTTCTTCATCTGAATCTAAATAAGTAAATATTGATGTCGGGGACTCTGATGGCAAATAATCCTATCGTAAATATTTTCAAAATTAAGGAACTTCGCAACAAGTTGTTCTTTACTTTTGTGATTTTTGTTATTTTCCGCTTGGGGTGTGTTTTGACTATTCCAGGCATTGATGCAGGAGCATTGATAACTTATTTCGATGATCTTGTGAAACATAATAAAAATGCATTTGCTAGTTATATGGACTTTTTTGCCGGTGGAGCATTCTCAAATTTTTCTGTGTTCATGCTCGGTGTGATGCCGTATGTATCGACACAGATTATTTTGCAGTTAGCTCTGATCATTTTTCCTTCTCTCAAGCGTATCGCTCAGGAGGATGGTGGTCAGAGAAAAATAGCAGCATGGACTAGGATAGGAACTGTTTTTGTTTGTCTTATCCAGTCCCTTGCTGTTACTGTTTATGCCGATAGTATTCCCGGTGCCATAATCATCGAGAATCATTTGGCATTCCGATTGCTGGCAATGCTCACTGTGACTACAGGTGCGATGATAACGGTTTGGTTGGGCGATTTGATTACTGCTCATGGCATTGGTAATGGTATATCGATGCTCATTTTCGCAGGAATCGTTGCAAGGCTTCCTAACGCTATTATCGAGCTTGGCGATAAAGTCAGTAAAGGTGAAATAAACGCAGTTTTTGTCATCGTCGTTTTGTTGATGTTTGTTGGAATAATCGCTTTGGTCGTGTTTGAACAGCGTGGCGAGAGGCGTATTCCTGTGCATTATGCAAAGCGTGTCGTTGGAAAGAGAATGTATGGTAGTCAGAATTCATACATACCATTCAAGATAAATCCTTCCGGCGTCATTCCTGTAATTTTTGCATCATCGTTTTTGACTTTTCCGTTGCAGATTGTGTCTAGCTTGGGGAATTCTGCGGAAGTGACTGCTTCTGCTCGGTGGATTGCGCGTCTTTCTGCCATTTTGACTCCAACAGGTTGGTGCTACAATATTTTGTTGGTTTTGTTGATAATTTTCTTTGCGTATTTCTATACTCAAGTTACTATGAATCCAACAGAAATTGCAAAACGGATACGTGAGAATGGTGGTTCGATTCCTGGAATTCGGACTGACAAGACGGAATCATATATGCAAAAGGTTTTGAATCGCTTGATTTTGCCAGGCTCTCTTTACCTTGCATTGATTGCTGTTTTACCGACTATAATTCAAAACATTTTTAGATTTCCGCAGTCGATTTCGATGCTGATGGGAGGAACTTCATTGTTGATTCTTGTTGGTGTTGATCTTGACATGATGAGCCAGATTGAGGCTGTACTCAAAATGCATCATGCCGATGGTCTGGTGAAAAAAGGAAATTTGCGTTCACATCGATTGTAGCATGATTTGTTGTGGATTTTCTTGTGAAGATTTGTTCTAAATTTGTTCCCAATATTTTGCGGAACAGCTAGAACAAATCTTTAATTTTATGCTAGTATATTCTCTCGGACTGTAACTTATTGTAAGTTGCTATGGTTCGATGAAGTTATTTATTTATCAATAGGGGGAACTTTATGAAAGTTCGTACAAGCGTCAAACCTATCTGTGATAAATGCAAGGTTATCAAAAGAAACGGAATCATCCGTATCATTTGTACTAATCCAAAGCATAAACAAAGACAGGGGTAAGGGGTAACTTATGGCTCGTATTGCAGGAGTTGATCTCCCAAATAAGCATGTTGTCATTGCATTGACTTATATCTATGGAATCGGTCGTTCATCAGCAAAGGCAATCTGCGAGAAGACAAACATTGATCCTAACAGAATGCTTAACGATTTGGATCAAGATGAACAGGCTAAACTTCGTACTGTAATTGATGCAGAGTACAAAGTTGAGGGACATCTTCGTAGTGAAGTGGGTCTCAATATCAAGAGACTTATGGATATCGGATGCTACAGAGGATTGCGTCATAGAAAAGGATTGCCAGTTCGTGGCCAGAGAACTCGTACCAATTCTCGCACAAGAAAGGGTAAGAAGAAGACTGTTGCTAACAAGAAGAAGGCAGTCTGATTTGGGGGGTAGATTAAATGGCTAACAATGGTAAAAAGCGAAAGGAAAAAAAGAGTGTATACGAAGGAAATGTGTACATTCAGGCAACTTTTAACAATACTATCGTAACTATCACTGATCTCAAAGGAAACACTCTTTCTTGGGCTTCTTCTGGCGGGTTGGGATTCCGCGGTGCTAAAAAGTCAACTCCTTTTGCTGCACAGTCTGTAACAGAAACTGCAGTTCAGAAGGCTGTGAGCTATGGTCTTCGCGAAGTTCATGTTTTCGTGAAGGGACCTGGTGTCGGCCGTGAGAACGCTGTTCGTTCTCTTGGTGCGTTGGGATTGAAAGTGAAGTCTATTTCAGATGTTACTCCGATTCCACATAATGGTTGTCGTCCAAGAAAGACTCGTCGTATGTAATCTTGCAGTCAATCTTTGTATTGATTGCATGTAGCTCATTTTTGAGCTCTATTTAACTAAAAGGAGTTCAGATGGCTCGTAAAAATCTGCTTAGAGGTTTTAAAAAACCGAAGGGTGTAGCGTTTGAGCATATTGAAAACAATCCTAATTATGGAAAGTTTACTGCATATCCATTTGAGACAGGTTTCGGCACGACTGTAGGTAATACTTTGCGCCGTGTCCTTCTTTCTTCTATTCAGGGATATGCAATTTCTTGTGTCAGGATTGTTTCGTATGATGCTGATAATACTCCTCATGTGATTTCTAGTGAGTTTGAGTCGATTGAGAACGTTTCCGAAGACACTTTGGAAATTTTCAACAGTCTCAAACAGATTCGCTTGAAGCTTGCTGAAGAGTCTGAATCAGGGACTTTTTTGTTTGAATTCAAAGGTCCCGCTACTATAACTAGCGACGATTTCGAGAAACAGGGGCAGCTTGAAGTTCTTTCAAAGGGAATTCCAATCTTTACGATGATGGAAGGAGCCCATATTGAATTTGAAATTCAGGTTGACTTGGGTAGAGGATATGTTCCTGCGGAAGTGAATGAAGAGCATGTTGAGATTGTTGGTTCAATCCCGATTGATTCTATTTTCACTCCTGTTTCTAAGGTCAAGTATTCAATTGAGCCGTGTCGTGTTGGTCAGAGAAATGACTATGACAAGCTTATTTTGGAGATTTGGACAGACGGAACTATTTCTCCAGAAGATGCACTCGCTGAAGCTGCAAAAATTGCGAAGGATCATTTCTCAGTTTTTGTGAATTTCAACGATAGTGAAGTTTCTGTTAGCGATGATTTGGATGAGGATGATGAAAAAATCCGACAGTTCCTTAACAGACCTGTTGAAGAGTTGGAACTTACCGTCCGATCTGCAAACTGTCTTAAGAATGCCAATATTAAAACTATTGGTGAGCTGACTCGCAAAACAGAAGATGATATTAGCAAAACTCGTAACTTTGGTAAGAAAAGTTTGACAGAAATCAAAGAGAAGTTGTCTGAACTCAATTTGTCTCTTGGTATGACTGACTACAGTTATTTGAAGAATTCTGTCGATTTGACAAAACCAATACAGAAGGAAGAATCCGATGAATCATAAGAATGGTTTTAACCCGCTTTCACGTACAACTGCACACCGCCGTGCAATGTCACGAAACATGGTTACTTCACTCCTCAGATTTGAGCGCATTACAACAACAAGTTCCAAGGCTAAGGAAGTTCGTAAGGCTGCTGAGAGACTGATTACACGCGCAAAGGAAGATACAGTTCACAACCGTCGTATCGTTGCGAAGTTTATTCAGGATGAGAAAATCTTGAACAAGCTCTTCACAGAGGTCGGTCCTCGCATGAAGGAGCGCAACGGTGGTTACACTCGTATCCTTAAACTCGGCTTCAGACAGGGAGATGCAGCTGATGTTGTTATCCTTGAGTTGGTTGACTACAAGTTGCCATCTGATTCTGAGGAAGCTGCTGAGAAACCTGCAAAGAAGGCTTCAAAGCCAAAGACTGCCAAGACGGAGAAATCTGAGAAGGCTCCTGCAAAAAAGGCTTCTACAAGGAAGGCTTCAACAAAAGCAAAGGCTGAGGCTGAGTCTTCTGAGACAGCTGAAGCTACAAAATAAATTGCGAATCAAGGAGTTAATCTATGTCTAAGGCACATCGTGGAACAGGTATCCGTGCAGAAGTCAATCACGGACGTGGAGTATGCCCACGCTGCAAGAAAGAGAATGTGAAAGTTCTCTACGAGAAAGAAATCGATGGCAACAATGTGAAAATTTGCAAGATTTGCAATGCCGCATTGAAGAACATCGCAAGAAAAGAGGCTAGAGCCGTTAAGGCTGCTGCTGCAACAACAGAACAGGCATAAGTTTGTATCTGACTTTTATCGATTGATACAGTCTGTTTTGTGTATGCCGCCCTTGTACAAGGGCGGCTTTATTTTTTTAGTGGACATTCTCAGTTTTTGAAGGTCGAGCCTATGTCGGCGATTTCGTCAATGGCTTCGGATATTTTCTCCGCTCCTGAGGATGCGTTTGCGATTTGTGCGGAGACTGTCGCTGTGGAATTCACCTGGCCGTTTATTGAGTCCTTTATGTGCTCGGACAGTTCTGAAATCCTTTTTATCGATTCGTATGTGTGCGTCATCACTTTTTTTGCGGCTTGGGTGTTTTTGCCGTTTTTTGTGACCAGCTCAAAAATGGTCTCTGTCGTGCTGACCGTTTTTGCGGCAAGCACCTTGACCTCTTTCGCGACCACGCTGAATCCTTTTCCCGCATCTCCTGCGTGTGAGGCTTCGATTGATGCGTTCAAAGCGAGGACGTTTATTGTCTCCGATATGTCGTTTATCATTGCGATGGATTCGGTTATTTTTTCGGTGCTGCTGACGAGGTTCGTGATTGATGCGTTCGCCTCGTCGATCATTTGGCTGGCTGAATTCACTGTTTCTGAGACTGTGAGTATGTCCTCGGATATGTTCTTTATGTTTTCCGCGACGGACTCCATCGACTGAGAAATCGTGTTTATGTTTCCGGATATGTTTTTGCTGTGTCCCGCGACCAAATCCGCTTTTTCGGACATGTTCCGCATTGCCGATTCCACCGCGTCCTTGTTTTCGTTCAACTGGTTCAGGAGCAGGGCTCCGTAAAGTGAGCTTGAGAGCTGGTCTCTGAGGGCGGTGTATGGACCTCCTGTCCGTGGGCCTTCTTGGAACACGATGTAACCGATGAATTTGTCCTGAAAATTCAACGATTCTAGAATCAGCGAATAGAAATTCGACTGTGGGAGGAATTGGTCAGGAATGATTTTTTCCGTGTCGAATTCGAATCCGTCTTTTTTGAGGTTCAGCCGTTCGTTGTCTCGCACTGCCAATATGAGCCGGCTTTTCTTCGGAATCTTCTTGTTTTCGGGGGTGTAGTCGCAGTTTTCATATAGGACCACATATACCCCTGGAATCTTTAGTTTTTTGAGGGAGCCGTGGAGAATGTCCATCAATCTTGATATGTCGTAGCTGGAGAGGAGAGCGGCGCTTGTCGAACGCAAGTCTGCGTCGTACCTCGAATCCCAAAGGGATTTTTGCTTCTGCTGCCTGCTGTCGAATTCATGTATGAGGATTCTCGCCTGCTGGATTATGCTGGCGGAGACGCTTTCGAAAATCGTTGCCGATATGATGGGCTGAGAATGCTTGTTCACTATGGAAAGAAAATCCTGCCACAGCCTGAACCTTGTGGATATGTAGAGGAATTTGTTCAGTGATTTGCCGAATTCCTGCACGAATTCGCTGTTCTCTGAGTCGAGTGAGAGGACGGATTCCGTGTAGATCTGGATTAGCCTCGCAGTGTTTTCCCTGAAAAATTCAACCGTTTCTTTCTCTGAGTTGTGCATAGTCCCGATGTGCTCAAGCGTTTCAGTTTTTGCCATGGTCTGCCACTTCTCGTCTTTCAGCTCGGATTCGGCGGCCGCATTCTTGTCCGTGCATTTTTTTCCAAAAAGAACTCGGAACGGGTTCTTTGACAGACCTCTTCTCTGTTCGTCAACAGATGTCTGTATCGTCGCTTTTCTGACCGATGTCGATTTGCAGCCGCATGATTCTCCTAGAAGAAGCGAGGTCGAATAACGGAACTCTGCCTGCACACTCTTGCCCGCAACGGTGTCCGCGAGAGTGTTGAAAGCTTTCACTCCGATTCCGTGAAACGGCATTTCGACTGTCGTTATCGGGGGATTGCACCAGGCGGCGTCGTCCGTTCCGTTGAAGCCGCAGACAGCGATGTCGTATGGGACTTGATAGCCCTGCTTTATCAGGTATTCCTGCGCGCCTATCGCCACGTTGTCTCCGACGCACACGATTGCCTCTATGTCTGTTCCTGGAATGAGGCCGTTTTGTATGAACGCCTTGACCGCATCCATTCCGTCGTTCAGTCCCCAGCCGCCGTTATCCGAGATTAGCCTGTCGTCTTTCTGGATTCCATGCCTCTGCAGTGATTCAAGATATGCCTCGAACCTCTCCTTCGCGTATATGTGGACGGCAGGCCCCCTGATGAATGCGATTTTCGTGAATCCGTGGTGGTCGATGAGATGGTCCATCAGCTCGTTCATTCCTGCCTTGCAGTCCGCGAATATGACAGGCTTTCCGGTGACTTTGAACGTGACGCAGACGAGGGGTGTCTTTTTGAAGCTCGTGTAGTAATCGGCGACATCATTTGTTACGTCGGACGATGCCCATGATATCAGTCCGCTGAATGTGTCGTCCGTGAAAAGATTGTATATTATCGATTCGTTTCCCTGGTTGAGAATCGGACCCCTGAATGTGATGACGGGAACCCTCTCTTTCCTGCAGCTGTCGACTATTCCGTGCCACATGCTGATTCCCGTGGCATCGACCAGCGAGCGAGTCAAAAAGGCGACAGTGTTCTTTTTCATGAAATGCTCCAATTAAAACAAGTATCATGAAATTATACACTGAAATTTTCCGAAAAAAAACAAGGCATCTCCAAAAGCTCCACTCGTCTTTGAAGATGCCTTCCGTTGTCCAGCGTTTCCTTACGCTACGTTGATTGTGATTTTCCTAGGCTGCGCTTCGGCTTTCCTTGGGATAGTTATCGAGAGGACCCCGTTCTTGAAGTTCGCGGAAACTCCTGTCTCGTCGATGTCCTTCGGAAGGGTGAAGCTTCTGCTGAAAGAAGAGCGGCAGCGTTCCCTCAGAAGATACTGCGGTTTCTCCTCTGCTTCGGAGCCGCCTTCGTCCTTCTTCTCCGCATCCTGTTCCTCGGTCTCTGCCTTTTTCTCCTCTGCGGAAGAGATTGTCAAAACCCTGTCGTTGAGCTCTATGGCGACATCCTTTTCCTCTCTTCCCGGAAGATCCATCTCCAAGACGTATGAATCCTTTGTCTCTGTGACATCGACATTCGGAACGAAGATTTTCGATGTCGTTCCGTAGTAGTCGTCGTTGAGCCAGTCGTTGAAAAGTGAAAGTGCGTTCATATTGTGCCTCCTAAAGCATCTATATAATTTTTTTTCAGTGGTTGTCAGTTTTTTTTCTGACACTTTACATATAGCAAAAAGCGTGCCAACTTTTTTTGCTTGAAGAAAAAAAATTGTAGCCAAAATGGAATTATTTAAGATTTATTGAACGGATTTGACCTCTGTTTGTGTTATATTTCTAGGTGTATGAGAGCGGTTGATTCGTTAGAGGTGTTTTTCAGAAAATTTTTAGACCCGTTTTCGGCGGGAGATCTCTGCTCGGATTTGCGAAAAATGGGGGAGAGGATTTCCGTCGAGGACATGGAGGATATTCTCGATGAGCAACCGAATGTGCTGAAGCTCCAGGGGGATTTGTACATAACCCGAGCCGGCGCGTTCAGTGGTCAGTTTTTCAGCTTTGTTCCAAACGCACAGGAGATTGAGCAGGGAATCATAGTTCCTGGCGACAGGTGTGTTCCGTTCGTAGATCCGAACCGGATTTCCTGTGAAATAAACTTTGCCGTGCATGGAAAAATTCTTCCGAGAAAAGTCCTGAGCACGGATGCGAACAGCGTTTGCGATTTTTTCGCCCTTTCTGACGATTTTACGGTCCAGAACATCGCTCTGGATCCTGCCAACGAGAAGCTTCGCATAGCCGAAAACGACTATGAGCTTCCTCCGAAGTATTTTCTTACGGGATTTGATTTCTCTTCTGTTTTCAAGCAGTTCGGTTTCAAGCTCGGCGACAGAATCCTCGCGTATGTGTCCGATTGGGACGCTTCAATCGTGGAAGTTTTCCCCCTCAAGGCGTTTTTGAAGGATAGCGGAGAGAAATATGTCCATTTGAGCGACTATGAACTTGCGAGAAACGAGTGGTATGAGATTTTGGAGGATGCGCTCCTTGATAGCTTCGACTACCACGGTTCGTGCGAAAGCATCGAGAAGCAGCTCGTGAATGTCTTCTACGACAATAGGAAACTCCTGTGCGTCCCCTTATGCGGCTCCGTGAACGAATTCCTGAGGAAAACAGACAAGATTTCGGTCGAATTCTATGGTTCCGAACTCAGACTCTGGAAGAAGGGCGAGCTTGTGCCAATCGACAGCAACCTTTCGTTCGACGACATCGTGTACACCGTGTACGACATTCCCTATTTCGTCATAGACTGTTTCCTTTTGAACGAGCTTTACCTTTCCCACAGCGACTCGAAAAATGCGAAAAAGTCTGACGCCGAAGCCGAGCGGGAGATAATCCAGAAGGTCATTCCTGATTCCATCGACTTGTCCCCGAACGAACGGGACTTCTTTACGTTGCAAATCAAAAATAGACGTGCTAAACTACGAAAAACTTACAATTGGTTTGCGGATTTTACATTTGGTTCGTTTCGTCAACATTCGGTTGAAGTTTTTTCTGAGCTGCGTGATTTTTTGTTGGAGCTTGAGTGCTCCGAGAGTGAATTCAAAAAACTTCCCCAGCAGGAATTCGCCATCCTTTTTCAGATGTTCGAGCATGTGGAGCGGATTCTTGAGACATTGGCCGATTTCTTCGATTGTGATGGTGAAGAGGAAATTTCGGATAGGGATTTCACCGAGATGAAGAAGTCCCTGGAAATTATCGAGTTGAATCTGGAAGACATTCGTCCTGTGCTTTTGGACGCTTATGAGCAGATTCAGCGGGAGCGTTTTTCTATCGTTTAAAATCATTTTATAAAAAAAGAGGTTTTATTATGAACTTGAATGGAATTGCTGCTGTCGCAAAATCTGTTCGCAGCTTGTCTATCGATGCCATCCAGAAAGCCAATTCAGGCCACCCTGGACTTCCGCTTGGATGCGCAGAACTGGCTGCCGTTTTGTACGGAGAAATCCTCAAACACAATCCGGCTGATTCAAAGTGGGCAGACCGGGATCGTTTCGTTCTTTCGGCTGGACATGGTTCAATGTTCCTGTATTCGATTCTGCATTTGAGCGGATACAAAGTTAGCCTCGACGACATCAAGAATTTCCGCCAGGTTGGGTCAAAATGTCCCGGTCATCCAGAATTCGGGTGGACCGATGGAGTCGAAAATACCTCTGGACCTCTTGGGCAGGGAATCGCCATTGGAGTCGGAATGGCAATGGCCGAGTCGATTCTCGCCGGCAAATACAACACGAAAAACCACAAAATCGTCGACCATTACACATACGTTTTGACAGGCGAGGGTTGCTTGGAAGAGGGCGTTTCTTCCGAGGCTTCGTCATTCGCGGGCCACAACAAGCTCGGAAAACTCATCGTCTTCTACGACCAGAACAAGATTTCAATCGACGGCTCAACCGACATCACTTTCACGGAAGACATTGGAAAAAGATACGAGGCTTACGGCTGGCAGGTCTTGAAGGGCGACATGTACGATGTCGAAGGCATCGCCAAGCTTGTCGAGCAGGCGAAGGCCGAGACCGGGAAGCCGACCCTCATCATGCTCAAATCCGTCATCGGCAAATTTGCGCCGAAACAGGGAACTCCATCCGTCCACGGCGAGCCGCTGGGCGTTGACGACGTTGCCGCCACAAAGAAGAACCTCGGCTTGAATCCTGACGAATTCTTCCAGGTGGACCCGGAAGCGTACAAATATTTCGAAGACAAGAAGGCGGATTTCGCGAAGAAAGAGGAAGACTGGAAAAAAGAGTTCGACGCTTGGGCGAAAGAGAATCCAGAGCTTGCGAAACAGTGGAAAGCGAGCTTCGAGGGATGCGAGGACGGAACCGCCGAAGACCCGAAATACGAAGTCGGAAAGTCTGTGGCGACGAGAACCGCTTCCGGCGACATGATAAACGCCATGGGACTCCGCTATTCATATCTCGTCGGCGGCTCCGCTGATTTGAAAGGCTCGAACAAGTCGGGCATGAAGTGCGACGGCGGAACATACACTCCGGAGAACCGCGCCGGACGCTCAATCGAGTACGGAATCCGCGAATTCGGCATGGCGAGCGAGGCTTTGGGAATGGCCGCCCACGGTGGAATCAGGCCGTTCGTGGCTACATACCTCGTCTTCTCCGACTATATGCGCCCGTCAATCCGCGTGGCTTCTTTGATGAAGATGCCTGTAATCTACGATTTGACCCACGATTCAATTTACGTCGGCGAGGACGGCCCGACCCACCAGCCGATTGAGCATTTGGCTTCGCTCCGTGCGATTCCGGGCTTGCAGGTTCTTCGTCCGGGCGATGCAGAGGAGACTGTGGCGGCTTGGCACATGGCCATGCAGTCCAAGGACCATCCTGTTCTCTTCGCTTTGACGCGTCAAAATGTCCCAGTCTACGAAAAAGAGGACAAGAACTGGAGAGAAACGATTCAGAAGGGTGCGTATGTCGTCAAAACTGGGGCGGAAAATCCCGATGTGACTCTCGTCGCAACTGGTTCCGAAGTTTCAATGGCTTTGGAGGCCGCGTCAAAAGTTTCTGGAAAGAGCGTGCGCGTCGTTTCTGTCTTGGACAAGAACCTTTTCGAGTCGCAGAGCGAGGACTTCCAGAAGTCAATTCTTGGCGAAAAGTCGCGCAAGATTGTCGTGGAGGCCGGCGTCAGGAACGGTTGGGAATTCTACGTCTCAAGCAAGAAGGATTTGTTCACTCTCGACCACTTCGGCGAGTCAGGTCCTGCGAAGAAAGTCGCCGAGCATTTCGGCTTCACTGCCGACAAACTGGCTGAACTCATCAATTCTTGATGAAGCGGCCGCATAAACTCTGATTTTCCGAGACTCCACTGTACGTTTTGCGGTGGAGTCTCTTTTCTTTTGCGAACGCGTTTTTTTTGCCTTATCATTTATTCATCATGAATGTCTGCACTTACAATTTCAATTCATCTGTCGGAAAGTATTCGAGTCCGATTGTCGGTTTTTCAGGTGTCCAGAGACTGATTCCGTTCAACAACAGCACAAAAAAAGGCTGGTGCCCTTTCCACAGTCGGTGGGAGGTCGTGACCGTGGACGGAAGCCGCAACGTCTTCTCGTGCGGAAATCCCGTTCCTGCGACTTTGGGGCTGGACAGGCAGTGGAACAACAACAGTTTTTCGCTTTACCTGGACAAGGACAATCTCATGCTAACTCTTTCAGAGCGGTTTTCATGGATTGATGTGCACGAAGGCTCGCCATACCAGACAAACAAGGCGAATCTCCTGATATTCGACATGGCAAGCGGAAAAACTTATACGATGGAGAATCGCAGATTGAAGCGGATTCCTGACGAGCTCCGCGAAAAAATCGGCAGAGTGCTTTCGTCTTTGAGCGAATCACTTTTTGGAAGGTCGTTGGATGTCGGTGTCTTTGGTTTCAAGAATTTTGTGAAATATCCGTCTTGCCCGAATTTCGCTTTTCTCGTTCCTTTCATCGACAATGTCCAAAAATACCAGTTCCGCATGGATTTGAATCTGTTCAAGGATTTTTGCAAGCTGATGCATATCCGCGAGACGAAAAGCTTGAGAAAGGACTTCAGCAAGGACCCGCTTTCGATTCTCTTTCATGCGATGGCTCAGGCAATCAATTTCACGGATGCGAACGCCATAAAGATTTTCGTGGGCGATGCCGGGATTAGGAAGCTGCTTGAAAAGAGGCTGCGCTTTTCGATTGTGCGGAAGAGCGTGTATTTGAACGACACGTTCTACGAATTGCGCGACCACGGAGATTTCAAGTTCAACATGATTGACGGTTTGAGACTGTGGGTTCAGAATGCGCTCACGGACAAGAGCGAAATCATAGTGATGAAGAGGCTCGTCCGCTTTTTGAAGGACACTGATTTCGATGTCGTGAAGGATGCAGTTTCCGCTTACGACAACAATGCCCGCGACCTTCCCGTGGCTTTCCACGAGCGCATTCTGAAGGAAGGTTTCACGAATCAGATGCACGACCAGTTGATGCAGTTTTTCCATGTTGACGACGATTTTTTTGTTGGCCCTCTTGATGATGAGCGTGAGCGAATTAAAAACAAGGATATTGTATACAGGCCTGAAATCCTGAAATTCGAAGATTTTTTCAAGAGTGGAAATAATTTTTCTGTCGCTAGTGCATCTTCCGAGGATTTGCAGCTGAACAGGTTGATGATGGCCGAGGCCCAGAAGAAAAGCGGCAACGCGGAGAAGGCCGCCCGCACTGTCCTGGAGGATTCTGGATTGGATGCTTCCAGGGAGCGGTCGGAGTTGACGAGCGACGACGGCAATGCGCCTGTTTTCGACACCCCCGATTTGAACCAGAAACTTGTCCAGCCGGAAATCAGTACGAAATTCACGATAGGCAGCGAACTGAGAAAAAGGGGGAGTGCGGACGACACTTACTTCGTTCTTCCGAGAAACACTGACGAAATGTACGAAATCAGCGCGAACATGAGGAACTGTGTGGGCTACCTTTACAGGGACAAGGTTTTGGACGGCAGTGCTGTGATAGTCGTCATGCTTACGAAGAACAAATTTGTCGCCTGTTTTGAAATCCGTCAGAACTACAAGACGTATGCGTATGAGATTGTCCAGGCGAAAGGGCCTGGAAACAGGAGCATAAAAAAGTGCTACATGGGTGTCATAAAAGAGTGGATGAATAGAAAAAATATAAAAGACGCTTGTGTCATGTTCTAGCGGAATTGCAATAAAAAACGGAAGGGCGGAGGCTTTGTCTTTACGCAGAAAAAATTTTAGAACTCCGGCAAGTAATCTTCAAATTCAATGCCGGTTTCGTAAAACTGCATCAAGTCTGCATTGAGTTTGAACTTAAATGTATTAGTGAACGGTCCTTCTTCTTCGCCTGTCACCCAATTACGAGATTTATAGCCGTATTCAAACATCGTCAATTCTGGCAAGGCGGAGTCTTCGTCCAAAGAGGCTTTAAAATCGCTGTTCACTTCCGCGCAGTGCTGCACATATTCTGAGTTGCCAAAAGTTCCAAGCAGGAAGGCAGTGCCGTCGTCGCGAACCGCGTAGAAATGATAGAGCGAGCGGTTTGGTGCCCATGAGAACGGATTGAAGCTGAACGCGCAGAAATAGTAATTCTGTTCGTTCATCTTGAACGGAAAGGATTTCACAAGCGTAAAGTTGCGCATGAAATCTTGATTGCCCAAAGAAATTGGTCTGCTCTCAAAATGCATTTCGTTTTCAGCAAAGCCAGTTTCGAGTTTTCTCAATTGCTCGGTTTTTAAGTCATATTCATACAAATCTACAAAATATTCGCTCTCGTTGGTGAAAATGTGTTTTATGTATTTGTAATTAACATACAGTTTCACGCCATCAAGTTCGGCAGAACTATAAAAATGAGCACCCATTGTGATTTCGTCATGCGCCAAAGCAGAGCCTGACAGAATGCCAACTTTGTCCTTGAAGCGGACAAGATAATAATTGTAGCGAGTATAGTATCTTTGAGCGCTGTCGGGATTGTATTCATCGTATTCAAAAAGGCTGTTGTATGGCTGTTCGCCGTATCTGTCGCTAAGCAATTCCACAATTTCAACAGTATCGCACGAGTTGACCTCTGTCGTTGTGCCGTCAGGCAGGAACATCTGAGCTTGGCGAAGTACAATCGGAGTGTCCCCGCGGGCGAACTCTTGCTGCGTGAGCAAAATCGTTTGCTTGTCTTCTGACATCTCAGTCAAGGCTTCTGCCGCAAGCTCACGGTCATTTTGTGTTTGAGCGAGATATTCCACGCACTGAGAAACAAGGCTTGGAACATCATAACGGCAAAGAGCAAGCATTTCCCTGATTTCGTCGTTTTTGCAATTGTCGATGTAATTAACGAGCGCGCGGCCTTCGTTGTCTTTGTGAGTCAAACCGCTAAAATTATTGGCTTTGATTTTTTTATAAAGATATTTGACGGCAGCGATGTTTTCGAATTTTGTGGCAAGCATCAAGCACGAGCGTCCGTCGCTGTCATAATAATCGCTCATATCGTCAAACAAAAACAAAATCTCTTCGTTCGCATAAGGAAGCAAAATATGAAGAGGGTTTGTTGTGTCCGGGCTAAAGTCGGTAACTTTTTGAAATTTTGGCAAAATCAAAGAAACAAAGTTTTGTAGAGCAGCGTCATCTTCCCAATTCTCTTTCTGCAATCGGTCTTTCAAGTGCAAGTCGGCAAGGAGTTTCGTCAACTTCTCAACAGCTTCTGCATTTGAAAACATGTAAAAACTGTGCTCGAACAAAATCTTTGCGTTTTCATCTCCGTCAATCACAAGGTTCACGGTCTTGTCAAAAATTTCTTTCGTCAGCGTTACGTCTTTCAATGAAATCCAGCCGGTCTTTTTCGAGCCGCCGTCGGAGAACTTCACTTTGAGCAAATCGCCGGACTGTTCGATTATTGAGAGCTGTGTAGGCTCTGTAAAAACTGAAAGTTCATAGTTTGTCTTCTCGTTTTTTTCTACATCCGAATAAATTTCTACCGGGCTTACTTTCGGAGTTACCACGCAGTCGGCGATTGGAGATGTGTTTTGGGCTTTTTGCTTGCAACTTGCAAGGAAAAGCGCAAAAAGAAAAATGATTGCGACCCTAAAAAAAATTCTCATGTAAAAAAGTATAGCACGATAGGCATTTTTTTATCATTGAAGCTGGCGCGAAAATTCTGCCAGCCACGCGATATGCGAATATACTTTTACTATTTGCTGTAAAGACGGAAAACGGAAAAATGAAAGGTGAAAATGGAGATTCAGAAAACTTGTTCGGAATGACAGGTTCCAAAGTCGGAATAACATTTTCCGAACGATGAATAACACAAAAGAGGGAAAAAATGGACGAAGTTTTTAGATGTGTGAACTTGAATGTTCACTATTCAGCACCAGAATATGTCTGGGACAAAATCGACGCAGTATTTAAAAGTATGGATTTTTATGATCCGACATCAAATGTACCGAGTTGGAAAGGCGACGATTTTTATGTGGAATACTCGCTAGAACCGAGCGGAATGCAGTTTTCGTCAAATATGAGCGAAAATCTTTGGCAAAAATGGTACGGCGAACTAAAAAAAACGTCTTTCGGACTCTTTGGGCTACGAAATTGGTGAGCTTGAGGACGGTTTTGACTTTTTCTATGATTGGAAATAGAGAAGTTAAGCACGATGAAAAAACGAGTTACACTCACGGCACAACCACGACAGAAATGCCGTCATGCTGAACTGTATTTTTCGCAAGAAAAATACTTTCAGCATCTGCGGCAAACGGAAAAAGGAAATGCAGATTCTGAAAACTTGTTCGGAATGAGGTTCATTCTGTCATGCTGAACTCGTTTCAGCATCTGCGGTTGCTGAGCGGAATCGAAGCACAAATATAAATCAGGAGAAAGAGAGTTATGGAAAGCGTATGTTTTACGGGCGCGTGCCCAGACATGACAAGAGAGGAACTGACCAAGATGGCAGAGGAAAAGTTCGAGGTCAGGAAGAGCGTGACGAAGGATTTGGATATCCTTGTGTGCGCAGACCCAAACGCAGGAAGCTCAAAGCTTGAGAAAGCCAAGAAGAACGGGACTCGCATCATCAGCTACGAGGATTTTCTTGAGATGCTCGACAGCGATGATGATGACGACGACGATGAGGATGGCTTGTATTCGCACGCAGAGGCGAAGAAGATTCTGAAGCATTTGCGAAAGGCTTACGCAGAGGAGTGCGTCCGCATAAACACAAGCGTCGAAAATGAGCCGCTTCCGATGACGGCGAGCAAGTTCGGAGGCTTACCGTATTGGGAGAAAGGCGTGGAGTTTCCGAAGACCTCGGAGGAAGTCGAATGCGAGCAAGAACCGCTCTTTCTTTTGGCGCAAATCAATTTCGCAGAAGTGCCTCATCTTCCAGATTATCCAGAAAAAGGGCTTTTGCAGATTTTCATACACGGTGATGATTTGTACGGAATGGATTGCTATGACGAACAGGGTGACAACTCATCTCAGAAACTTTGGCGTATTGTGTGGCACGAGGATTTTTCAGAAGAGCGTGCAATGACGGAAAGAGAACTTCACGAAATGGGCGTAAGAAGCGTGGCTGAGGCTAGCGGGGACGACGACAATTATTTCCCGCTGGACAAAGAATATGCGATTTCGTTTGAAAAGGCACTTTCGTTTGTGACTCCGTGTCTTGACGACTTCGATGAGAAAATCCGACAAGCTGCGAAAGATTTGGCGCTTCCTGTCTACGAAGACGAGGATTCATGTGATATGTTCAGTGAGAACGATTTCGAGAACTTCTGCGATGATAACGCACCGTTCCACCAAATCGGAGGACTGCCGTTTTACACGCAAAGCGATGTAAGGCGTGAGGGCGACATTCTGCTCTTCCAGATGGACAGCGAGCACACCGATAATGGCTGGGAAATCCTTTGGGGAGACAGCGGAGTCGCGAACTTCTTTATCAAGCGAGAGGATTTGAAGAAGAAAGACTTCTCGCATGTGATTTACAACTGGGACTGTTATTGATTGAAAAAGGAGAAACAGATTATGGAAAGCGTATGTTTTACGGGCGCATGCCCAGACATGACAAGAGAGGAACTGACCGAAATGGCAGAGGAAAAGTTCGAGGTGAAGACGAGCGTGACGAAGGATTTGGATATCCTCGTGTGCGACGACCCGAACTCAGGAAGCTCGAAGCTTGAGAAAGCAAAGAAGAACGGAACGCTCATTATCAGCTACGAGGAGTTTCAGGAGATTCTCGACGAGGAGGAATATGAGGGCTATTATTCAATCATACAATCGAGGAAGATTCTGAAGTATATCCGAGACAATTACGGAATGGAGTGTGTCCGCATAAAGCCAAAGAAAACAGAGTCACCGCTTGCGATGACGGCGAGCAAGTTCGGAGGGCTTCCATACTGGACGGCTGGCGAGGAGTTCCCGAAGGACGTGGACGGAAACATGCTCACACTTTTGGCGCAAATCAACTTCGCAGAAGTTCCTCATCTTCCTGATTATCCTGAAAAGGGACTTTTGCAGATTTTCATTATTGCAGACCTCTCGGCAGGGCGCGACATGGACGATGACGGAACGACACAAAATTACTGGCGTGTCGTGTGGCGTGAGGACGTGGACGAATCTCTTGCCCTCAGTGCAGAAGCTCTTCACGAGATGGGTGTTCAGAGCGCAGAGGAAATCATGAAGAAAGAGGATGAAAGGCGGGACAGCCAAATGAAGAGAGGAGAGAAACTCACCCTCGAACACGATTTCCCGCTCGAAAAAGAGTATGCGCTGACGTTTGAAAAGGGCATTTCCCACCCGAACCAGATGCTTACGGAGTACAACGATATGGCGACAGCGGCTGCAAAAGAGTTCGGATATCCCGTTTACGAAGACCCGAAAAACTCGTTTTCCGAAGACTTGGACATGAACGATTATTTTTGCGAGGACTCAAAAGACGGCACTCTCCACCAGATTGGAGGCTATCCGTTCTTCGTACAGTGCGACGGCAGAAGCGAAGACGAGGAAGAAGTCCTGCTGCTCCAGATTGACAGCGAATACAATACGGACGTCAACATCAGCTTGGGCGACGACGGAATCGCGAACTTTTTCATCACCCCTGAAAACCTCAAGAAGCGCGATTTCTCGAAAATCCGATACTACAGCGACTGCTACTAATCATGGTTGCTGAGCATAGCCGAAGCACGGTTGCTGAGCGTAGCCGAATCACGGTTGCTGAGCGGAGTCGAAGCAAGAGATTCCGAAACAAGTTCGGAATGACAAATGTATAAGGAGAAAGCAAAGATGGAAAAGATGGAGATTTCAAACGGAGTCTTGAAAATTTGTAGAGACCCAAACATAGAGTTTGCCCTTATCCCAGACGGGATTCATACGGTTGGAAAAAGCTATTGGGAAAAACTTTTTTCTTCCAGCAAGTCTGTCAAGAGCGTGGTTTTGCCAAAAAGCGTGAAGCGCATTTACGCAGGCTTTCGCGGACAAAAGGAGCTTTCTTCCCTTGAGTTCGGAGGAACGATGGAGCAATGGAAAGCCGTGAAAATCACCGACCAATTCTGGCGTTCCGGCACGAAGCTCACGGCGGTGAAATGCTCTGACGGCATGGTCGAGCTTGAGCCGTACGATGTGAAAGACGGTGTTCTCATAAAGTGCCATTTTGATTTCGTGGAGTTCGCTGTTCCCGACGGCGTGACGGAAATCGAGGACGAAGCGTTCAGCTATTGCACCAGCCTTGAAAAGCTCGAAATCCCCGAAAGCGTGGAGAAAATCGGCAAGTGCTGTTTTGCGTTCTGCAATTCTCTGAAGGAAATCGTTTCAAAATCGAGCGAGTGCCCTTGCGAGAACGGGCTTCTCTTCAGCAAAAAGACGAACCGACTTCATGCAACTGTCTGCGAAAAGGTGACAATCCCAGCGTTCATAAAATCGCTCGACAACTTTTCGCTCCAAAACTGCACTGAGGTCGCGTTTGAAAAGGGCGGCAAAATCACGGCGGAGACTTTGGACTACAGGGTAACAGCACGAGACGTTCAGGACGCTGTGTGGGAGGAAGCAAAGAAGAACCGTGCCAAGACCGCCAAAATCGACAAGGTGGGATTTACAGGCTCGGACTCTCTGCTTTCGGGCATTCTGGAGGAAAGCGGCGTGAGCGCGGAGGTTTGGCAGGACAAGAGCGCAGTCGTCCTTGCGGTGAAGGCTCTTGATTATGGGCTTGAGATTCGCCTTTCCTCAAAAAGCACTTCGTGGCAGAAAAATGTCCGCGAGTTTTTGAAGAGCGTCAAAGCAGGCGCGGACATCGTGCAGCTCATAAAGGCTGCCGAGGACAACAAGCTGAGAATCGCAAGCAACCAGGCAAAAAAATACGCCGTGTTCCAAGTCGATGTTAAAGACAAGAACATGTACTTCAACGAAGCCCTCGAAACCGTTTATATCGCCGACGGTGTCAGCACAATCGGAAAGTCTGCATTCTGGGCCTGCCGCAAGCTCAAAACGGTTTACATTCCCAAAAGCATTACGAAAATCAAGTGCAGTGCTTTTGTTGGCAACGACTCGCTCAAAAACGTTACATTCGACGGAACGTTTTCGCGGTTCAATATGATTCAAGAAGAACGCATGCGCGGGCAGTGGGGCAACAAGATTACTGTGCACTGCACCGACGGCGACTTTGAGATATAAACTTCGGGGAAAGGAAAACTGTCATGCTGAACTGTATTTTTCGTAAGAAAAATACTTTCAGCATCCGTGGTTGCTGAAAGTAGCCGAAGCACGGTTGCTGAGCGCAGCCGAAGCAAGAGATTCCGAAAACTTGTTTGGAATGACAATAAAAGATGAGGGTTTATCAAAAATGGCTAGCGAAGAAAATGTTTTGACAATCGAAGACGGCGTTGTGACAGCGTGCAAAGAAGACGCGGAGAGAATTGTTATTCCTGCTGGTGTGACACAATTAGGCATTGGGTTTAGTGCGAGCGAAAAATTAAAAGAAGTTGTGTTTGAAGGCACGATGGCAGAATGGGAAAACATAGAGTACTCATACATAGTTTTTATTTACGGCGGTGTAAAATGTGTGAAGTGTGCTGATGGGGAAGTGAAAAAGAGTGTTTACATTGTCTCTGGTGATGCTGTGCAACTTTGCATAGACCGCAATGTGAAAAATGTTACGGTTGAGGGCGTGAAGAAAATCAATCCGATGGCGTTTTGGCATTCGGAAGTGCTTGAGCATTTGGTGATTGGAGAGGGCGTGACTGAAATCGGAGATAAAGCGTTTCTTCATTGCTCGTCGCTAAAGTCTGTCTCTCTTCCGTCTACGCTGAAAAAAATCGGAAAATATGCGTTCGACGAATGTTATTCTGTCGAGAAAATCGAGTCTGCTTCTCCTTTGTTCAAGTTCGATGAGGAAAAAAGCACGCTATATTACGTCCACCCCAAAAAAGAAAGGCAGCCAATTCTCTCGCTCAAAAAAGAACTGCACAAAGTTCCAGAGTCATTTTTGACAATCGAAAACAGCGTTGTGACAAAATGCCACGAATCCGCTGTGAGCGTGGTTATCCCAGACGGTGTGACGGCAATCGGTGAAAATGCGTTTAATAAGTGCGAGTCGCTAAAATCTGTGGTGATACCAGAAAGCATGAGAGAAATCGGAAAGTGCGCGTTCCATTATTGCGAGGCTCTTGAGAGCGTGGTTATTCCAAAGGGAGTTACGGCAATCGGAAATGGTGCATTCGCTAATTGCTCAAGACTAAAAGAAGTTGTCATTCCTGAAGGCGTGACTGAAATCAGTTATTGCGCGTTCGAGAAATGTTCTGCGCTGGAGGAAGTGACAATCCCCGAAAGCGTTACGTCAATTGTCGCTGCCGCGTTCAATAACTGCTCATCGCTAAAATCGGTTGTGATACCAAACGGTGTGAAACAAATCGAATCTTGGACATTCAAGAATTGCGCTTCTCTTGAACAAGTGACAATTCCAGAAGGCGTGGTGCAAATCGGAATGGAGGCGTTCTGTCGCTGTTCATCGCTAAAATCGATTGTGCTTCCGAACAGTCTAACAGCAATCGGCGAGCAGGCGTTCGATGATTGCACTTCGCTTTCGTCTGTGACTTTTGGCGATAAGATAACAGAAATCGCTCCTTTTTCGTTTATGAGGTGCGAGTCGCTCAAATCGATTGAGATTCCTTCCACCGTGAGCGAAATTGGAGTGGGTGTCTTTGCTGATTGCACAGCACTTTCTGGCATTGTAATTCCTGAGGGCGTGACGAAAATCGGCAAAAATGCGTTCTACAAATGCACGGCGCTTTCTTCAATTGAAATCCCTTCGACCATGGCGAAAATCGAAAAAGACGCCTTCGAGGGCTGTGAGGCTGTTGAAAAAATCGTGTCGAAATCCCCGATGTTCCCGTTCAACGAAAAAACGCGAAAACTCTACGCCGTAACGAAAACTACAAAGAAGGCTATTCTCTCGCTTGGAAAAGATATCGCAAAGCAAGCGAAAATCGATGAGGTGCAAAACGCTTCTGCGAGCGCTGTTCTTGGCTCGATACTTTCTGAGCACAAGGCAAAAAACGAGGTTGTTCGAGGCGAAAAGAACGCGAGTCTTCTCATAAAGGCTTCTTTTGGTGGCATAGAGATTTTGCTTCTTGATTCCAAAGTGCAAAAGTGGATGAAGACGCTTCCTTCTTTGCTCGACCTTGCCGCAACAGGCGCAGACGCTTTTGCGCTCAAGAAGTTCGCTGACGAAAACGTCCTTGAGGACAAAAGCCGAAAGTATCTGACAATTTCAAAAAACGACAGTGTGTCGCGCAAGAAAAAATTGAAGCCTGTCTATCTCTTCATTCCAGATGGCGTTACATCAATCGAAGGAAGAACGTTCTCTTTTACCAAGACGCTCAAGTTCGCAGCCATTCCTTCGACCGTTACATCAATCGGTGGAACTGCGTTCGAGGAATGCACCTTTCTCACAGAAATCGCTTTTGGCGGAACGGTTGCACAGTGGAACGCGGTAGAAAAAGGCAAGGGCTGGTGCGAAGGCATTGGCGCAAAGTGCGTGAAATGCTCTGACGGAGAAGTGGAACTGTAGAAAAATAAAGGCGCGGATTTCAAAAACTTGTTCGGAATGACATTTTCCGAACGAGGAATAACACAAAAGAGAAAAAAAAACGGAAGGTGGGGAATTTTCTTTCCCTTCGTACCTTCCGTTTCCCGCGTTTCAGACTGACCTGTTCAAAAACTGAAGTTTCCGAACTGATTTATTGAAAAAAATCAGTCGCCTTGTTCTGCTTTCCTATTCTTTCTTTTGTCGAGAATCCAGCACGTTATGAGGATTCCGATTCCGCCGAGAATCATGAGCGAGCAGAGAATCTGGCCTGTTGAGATGTTCATGAGCGAAGTGTTCTCGTAAATCTGCGCTCCGTCGACGCTGAACCTGTAGCCGATGTCCGCGTCCGGTTCCCTGAAATATTCGATTACGAACCTGAAAAGTCCGTATCCGAGCGCGTAGAGTCCGCCCGTGAATCCGTCGAACGGCTTCCTCTTGTGCAGAATCCAGATTATTGAGAAGAGCACAAGTCCCTCGAACAGAGCTTCGTAGAGCTGGCTTGGGTGCCTCGGAAGGTTCGCGAGCTGCCCTTCGACCGCCTGCATCCCGATTTTGTCCATGAAGGCCGCCACCCATTCTACTTTCGACGAGAAACGCTCCGAAATCGGAACTGTCGGGAACACCATGCCCCACGGCATCGTCGTTATGCGTCCGTAAAGTTCCCCGTTCATGAAATTTCCGATTCTGCCGAACGTGTATCCGAGCGGAATTGCGGTGCACATGGCGTCGATCCACTTCATCGTGGGCTTCTTGTGCCGCCAGCACCAGTAAATCATTCCGAGAAGGCCGCCGATGAAACCACCGTGGTAGCTCATTCCTGCGAGTCCCGTGAATCTTCCGTTCTTGAACGGCCAGAAAATCAGCCACGGCTTGTGCCAATAGTCTCCCGACGTGTCGTAGACGAGCGTGGAGAAGACCCTGGCTCCAATCAAAAGAAAGATGATTCCTGTCGCGATGAACGAGAAAATCTCGTCCTCGGTTGTCGCGACGAGCTTTCCGTCTGCGTCCTTCGAGTCGAGCGCGCCTTCCTTCAAGAGCTTTTTCAGTATGAAGAATGCCGTTCCGAACGCGAATATGTACATGAGTCCGTACCAGCGGAGCAGCCCCAGTACCGGAATGTTCGGGAAAATTTCCGGGTGGATCCAAGACGGATAGTTTATGTAGAGAGGCAGATTCATACTTTGAACCCCATCGCCGCCGCCTTCACGATTTTCGATTTGAGGAGGACGTTTTCCCGTTTGAGACTGTTCAGCTCGTACTGCTGCTGCTTTATCATCTCGGCGAGTTCAGTCACCGAAAGCGCACCCGTTCCAATCAGGTCTTCGACGTACGACATTTTCGAAGAGAAGTCGTCGTTCGCCTCTTCGGCCGCAAGTTCGAACGAGCCGTCTGCAGAATCGATGTCGAAGGCGACAGTCTCGCTCTGGAGGATTTTGTCGGCGATTCTCTGTATGGCCTGCGACAGCACCGCATTCGGCTTGTAGATTGTGACAGGCATCCTCGACGACAACGCCCTGTCCTGCATGCTGTCTCGGTACATCACTCCGAGCGACTCCACCTCAAGTCCGAGATACTGCTGGCATGAGCGTCGGATTTTCTGCGCCTTGTCCGCGTCCTTCGGCTCGTCGATCATGTTCATTATGAGGCGTGGGTGGAATTTCTTGATTCTGTTCCTGAATTTCTCCGCGTTCTCCGGGTCGATTCCGGCGATTGTCTCGATGAGCTTAGGAATGTAGAGCCTCTGGAGTGACGCCGAGTCGTTTCGGAGTTTCGTGAGGTACTCGTTTGCCTTCGTTCCTTTCTTGAACGTTGCGGCCATCAGCCTGAAAACCGCGTTCTTCAAAAAGAGGTAGCCGTTGAGCGTCGCCGTGACGGTCGGTGCCGTTACGATGATTCCCTGCGGCGAAAGGAGGAACATGTCAAGAATCGTCAGGTGGGTTCCCGCTCCCAAATCAAGAATCAGATAGTCCGCGTCGATGTTCTGGAATTTCTTGATGAGCGAATTCTTCTGTGCGAATTTGAGTGAAGAAAGTCCTGGAATCTCAGAGTCTCCGGCTATGAAGCGCACGTTCGTGTAGTCGGTGTCTTCGATTATGTCCTCGAATTTCGTCTCGCCTGTCAAAAAAGTCCCGATTCCGGCTTTTGGAGAATTCTGTCCGATGACCAAATGTAAGTTTGATGCGCCCAAGTCCAAATCAGCCAGAACGACCTTTTTTCCGGCTTTTCCGAGCGCGATTGCTAAATTGGCAGAGAGGAGGCTTTTGCCCACGCCTCCTTTTCCGCTTGCTACAGGTATAATTTGCATGATTTTTCAATTATATCACATTTCCATAAATTGAAAAATTCTAGAGTGCGACATAGAATAAAAACTATGAAAAAACTTGCAAAATTCATTTCTTCGGTACTCGGATTCGTGGTCCTGTCGATTTTCGCGTCGCAGTGTTTCGCGCAGTCCCAGTCGAAAACAGCTGACCAGCAGAAGAGTCAAATCAGCAAATACGTCCAAAGCATTTACGGAATACTTGACCTTCTCCAAGAATATTATGTCGACGAGCCGGACATGGAGGCTCTTTACCACGGTGCGCTCAAGGGAATGCTCGAAGCCGCCGGCGACCCCTACACGACGTATCTCGACGCGGACGCATTCCGCGGCATAACGGACACCACGGAAGGCTCTTTCGGCGGTGTCGGTCTCTCAATCTCCAAGCCGTACGAGTCCACGCCGGACAAGCCCGCATTCGTGGAGGTCGTCTCGCCGATTGAGGACACTCCGGGCTTCAAGGCTGGAATCCAGGCGGGAGACTTGATTGTGACGGTCGATGGTGTGGACACTTCCACGATTTCGATGGACGATGTTCTGAGCAAGCTCCGCGGAAAAGTCGGCGAGGATGTGGAAGTCGGATTCAGGCGCGGGAACATCGACTTCACGAAGGTCCTGACAAGGGCCTTGATAGAGGTTCCGACCGTGAAGTTCGGCACGATTCCTTCCGGAAAGAAGCAGATTGGCTACATGAAGCTCATACAGTTCACGCCGCTCACGGCCGAGCGCGTCCAGGACGCGTTGGATTCGTTCGACTATTCCAAGACCAGCGGCATCATAATCGACTTGAGGAACAATCCGGGCGGCTTGATTTCGAGCGTCGTCGATGTGGCGAACAAGTTCATAGACGACGGCCCGATTGTCTCCACGAAAAGCCGCGTCAAATTCGAAAATTCCGTCTATTCCGCGACAAAGGGGAAGACATTCGGGAAGGCGAAGGGAATCCCGATAATCGTCCTCATCAACAAAGGTTCCGCCTCCGCTTCCGAGATTCTTTCAGGCGCGCTCAAGGACAACCACCTGGCGTACCTCGTCGGCCAGCGTTCCTACGGAAAAGGCTCTGTCCAGCAGGTCATTCCGCTTTCCGCCACCGACGGAATCAAGGTGACGATGGCGCGCTACTACACGCCGAGCGACGTCTGCATCGACAAAATCGGAATCCCGCCGGACAGGGAGGTGCTCTTCCCGAAAATCGAGGAGGAGGCCGAGAAGCAGTACACGGAACTTTACAAGAAGAACGAGATTGAGAAGTACGTCTCTGCGCACAAGAACATGAGCGAGAAGGACATCGCTTCATACGCGAAAGTCCTCAGAAAAACCTACACGGAAATCGACGAGGCTTCTCTCAGGAAACTCGTGCGGAACGAAGTGACGAAGACGAGCGGAGCCATGCTATACGACTTGGACTACGACATCCAGCTCCGCGAGGCGATAAAGATTCTCGAAAAAGAAAATTTCGCCTCCCTCGTGAAGAACGCGAAGACGCTCAAGCAGCTTCAGGACGCCGCACAGCTTGAAGAGAAAAAAGAAGAGAGTAATTCCAAGTACATAGACGCGAAATAATGCGCCAGTTCGTTTCGAATAAGAATCCAGAAAACGGAATCCTTGTCGTTGTCGGCAAGGATTTTCGTTATTTACGGCTTGTTCTGCGCCTTTCCGTGGGGGACATGTTTTCTGTGCGGCTCCCCGACGGCTCTTTGCGGAACACCACCGTCTCGAAAATCGACGATGCCGAAAAGCGAATCGTGCTGCAGGTGTGCGATTCCATTTCGTCCGGTGCAGATTTCGCCAACGACGAGAACATTCCCGCCGAGTCCCTCAAGGAGATATGGCTCTTCATGTTCGTCCCCAAGCCGTCAAAATTCGAGCAGATTGTCAGGCAGGCGACCGAATGCGGTGTCTCGCGGATTTTTCCTGTCGCTTCGGAATTCTCGCAGAAGGGCGCGGAGAAGATGAATTTCAAGGGCGAGCGTTTCGGGAGAATCATAAAAGAGGCGAGGCAGCAGAGCGGGTCGGCTGTGGACACCGTTGTGGAAAATGTCGTCTCCGTGGACGAGGCGTGCCGAATCTGGAAGGATGTCGATTCCTCAAAATTCGGCTGCGTCCTCTACGAAAGAAGCGATTTCACTGTTTCGATGATGTCCGCTTTTGCCGAAAATTCAAGTGTCGAAAAAATAGAGAAATCCGCTGTCGTCGTCGGTTCCGAGGGTGGTATAAGTCCTTCCGAAATCGAGAAGCTCAAGGAGGCGGGGTTCGTGCCCGTCCACTTCAGGACGAACATTTTGAGATGCGAAACGGCCGCGCTTTACGGCCTGTCGGTTCTTCAGAATTTAATTGAAGAAAACTAGAAATCATTGCAAAGGAAAAGTAGGATAATGAAACGAATTGAGTTGCTTGGTGTCCCTGTCGATGTCTGCCGGCCGGAGGAGCTGGAGTCTGAATTCATGAAGATTCTGGAGAAGCCGGGCGTAAAACAGGTAGTTTTTCTTTCGGTTTGGGATTTGATAAAGGCGAGGAACAAGAAGAAGGATTTCTGCAAATGCCTTGAGGGCGCGGATTTGATTCTCCCCGTCTCAAAAAGCATCTTGGGCGGAGCGAAATTTTTGAAGATGGAGGATATCCCTGTCCGCTACAACCCGTTCGACGTGACGATTCAGTTTCTTTCGGTCGTCGACCAGCACTACAGGACGCTTTTCCTCCTCGGCGGCAGGAAGCGCACCCTGCAGCAGGCCGAGCGCAACGTTCACGAGACTTTCCCGAATGTGCGCATTGTCGGTCGCTACGTCGGATACTTCCCGAAAGAGAGCGAGGACGATGTGGTGACCGCGATTCACAAGGCTTCTCCGTCCCTCGCGATTGTCAGCGAAGGCATCAAGGAGAAGAATTTGTGGGCGTTCCACAGAAAAGACAGGTTCTCTTCAAGCGTGTTCCTCTTCTACAACGACTGTTTGGGAATATTCTCCAAGCGCATAAAGCGTGTGAGCGAGAAAACGTTCGAGCGCGGCCATGAAATTTGGCATGAAATTTTCCACAATCCGTTCAAATTGTTCTATGTTTTTCCGTTCATTTATTATATTATTTCGCTGTTGTGGTGCAGGCTTTTTAATAAGAAGTCAGAGAATGTCAAAGAAACGCAAGAAAATTCAACTGAGGAATCTACAGAGTCTGCAGGTTCTCCGATTGGAGCTGGCGATGAATCTGACGGAGGCACTCCTTCCGGTGAAAATGGGGCTGGAACGTCGGCTGAGCCGTTGAGCGGCGGTTCGAATGTCGGCAAAAGCGAAAGCGACGATGAGGAAATCGATTCTGTCGTTCATGAACCGAAAAAAGAGCAGAAAAAATCGTTCAAAGCTTTCAAAAATCCAAAAATAGACGATTCCGATGACTTGGAGTTGGAATAGGCTCGTCCGAGGCGTTGCGCTTCCGGCTTGTCCGTTCTTGCTTTCTTTGCCAAGAATCATGTTAAAAAAGTTAGATTTCAATGTGAGGGTTCCGAAGGGAACGGTCGTAAAGGACTTTTTCGACTCTTCGGGATTCTTCAAAGTCCATCAGAATTTGGATTTCGTCGGGAAATCCAAAAAATCAATAGAAGTAAAGCGCAAAATAGAAAAAATCGCGAAGTCCGATTTGCCCGTCCTAATCCTTGGAGAGAGCGGTTCGGGAAAGACTTTGGTCGCGCGTCTCATCCACGAGCTGTCGATACGCTCGATGAGGCGGTTCTTCGACGAGAACATATCAGCCATTCCGGAGCACATCGCCGAGTCTGAGCTTTTTGGAAGCGTGGAGGGCGCGTTCACCGATGCGAGGAACAGGGCCGGGTATTTCGAGATGGCGGACGGAGGCACGCTTTTCCTCGACGAGATAGGGGAGGCGAGCGTGAACATCCAGAAAAAACTCTTGAAGGTCATAGAGACGGGCGAATTCCGCAAGGTCGGCTCTCCTGAGACATCGAAAAGCGATGTGAGGCTCGTTTTCGCGACGAATTCCGATTTGCGGGAGAAAATAAAAAGGGGAGAATTCCGGGCGGATTTGTTCTACCGGATGGCGAATCTCGTAATCGAAATCCCGCCTTTGAGGGAGCGAAAGGACGACATCCCTGAGCTTTGCGAGCGGTATCTGTCGAAAAAGAACTATTTCAAGTGCTTTTCTGATTCCGCTTTGGATGAGCTTTGCACGTTCGACTGGCCGGGAAATGTACGTCAGCTCCACAACACAATCGAACGCGCCGTGTTCAACTCAGACGATTCCGGTCTGATTCTTCCTGAGCACATCGAAATCTACTGAATTTTCGGGGACGGCTTCGTATGCGCTGTCTATGAGCGTCCTGTTCTTGCCGGCGAGGCCCGCCGCCTTGTTGAACGTCTGTTCGATGTAGGCGGCTTCTCCCTCGCTCAGTCCCGCGCGCGAGAGAATGTCCCTCCAGAACCGCTCCATGTCGTCCCTTCCAGCGACTTTGAAGAATCCGATTTTCTCAAGGTCGTCCGCGATTGTGCCCACCGTTCTTGAAAGCCGCTCAAGCGTTACCGGCACTATTCCGTTCGACTGCCTGCTCTGCGTCCTGAAAAGCTGGTACGAGACAATCTGCACCGCGTGCGAGAGGTTGAGCGAGGCGAATCCTTCGTCGGAAGGAATCGTCACGCCCATCGTGCATTCGTCGAGTTCGCTTTCGGTGAGACCCGTCCTCTCGTTTCCGAATACAACGGCTATTTTCCCGTTCTCGGAAAACTGTTCGACTTCCTTTGCGAATTCCTCCGGTAGAAGAAGTTTGCCCCTTTTCTTTCCCCTTCTTCTCGTGGTTCCCGCCGCTATCGAGCAGTCTTTTGTCGCTTCCGTTATCGAACCGAAGAATTCCGCGTTTTCCCAGATGTACGCCGCGTGTATCGCCAAGATGCGGACTCTTTCCTCGTCGAAGTCCGATTTCTCGCCCACTATCCTGAGCGTCTTGATTCCGTTGTTCGCCATCGCCCTGCAGACGGCTCCGACGTTCCGGCTCTCTTCTGGATGCGAGAGCACTATTACAATGTTTCTCAAATTCATGGTACAAATGATAAGATTTTTGAGTGATAAAGAAAATGGAAAAAAAAATGCAAAACAAATCCGTTCTTGTGGTGGGCGGCAGCGGTGGAATCGGAGCTTCCGTCTCCCGCATGTTCGCTTCAAAATTCTCCAGGGTCTGCGTCCACGGAGGACACGACTCTCCGAAATTCGATGCCCTCGTCGATGAACTTCTCTCGTTGAATGTACGGAATCGTCCAAAAGACATTCCTGAAAATTTTTGCCATGTCGAAAAACTCGTCTATAATTTTCTTGAGAATGAATTTTCGGAACTTGAGAAATCTGAACTTGCGAAAATCGCCGAATCTGTCGATATTCTATGTATCTGTCATGGTCCTTTCGTTCAAAAACGAATCGATGAGATGTCGCTGGACGATTGGAGGACGGTGTCTTTGTACGATTTCGCCCTTCCGGGGTTCTTCGTCTCGAAGGCACTTCCGAACATGGTAAAAAATTCGTTCGGGCGGATAATCCTTTTTGGAGGGACTGGCACTTCGTGCCGCAGCGAATTCAAGACGAACGCTCCGTATGCGGCCGCGAAGACAGCCGTAGGCACTTTGGTGGAGTCGACAGCCGCGTTCTATGCGAAATTCGGGGTTACGTGCAACGCTGTTCTTCCCGGATTCGTCCGCACCGAGTACAACGGAGACAGCCCTGTTCCTTTCGGGATGGATGTAGATGCTGGAAAAATCGCGGACTGTGTTGAATTTCTTGTCGGCAACAAAGAGTTGAACGGTGTTCTTCTCCGCGTGGACAAAGGATGGAGTCCGAATTTTTGAGCTTTGAATTTCATTTGGAGTGGAGATAATAGAGGAATTGGATGTTTTAGAGTTATACATCTGTTTTTTCTAGACGCTTACATTTTTTTATTGTAATATTTTACATAGCTTTAAATTTTACCTTGATTTGTGAAAAAAAAAGTGATTGTATATATATATTTTTTAGGGAGATACGAAGTTATGGGCAACAATAACAATTTGGTACCAGGATTCAACGACGAACGTGACGATAGTCTCAAGATAAACCTTGAGAAGTTGGAGGATGTCGAGAACGGAATCATCATTTATCTCAACGGATATATCGATACGTACAACTCAAACTTCTTTCAGAAGAGAATCCAGAAAGTTGTGGAGTCGGGATTCATCAATCTGGTGTTCAACTGCGCTTCTCTCAATTATGTTTCATCTACTGGTATCGGATCGTTCACAGCGTTCCTCAAAATGATTAAGCCGAAGAACGGCGATATCGTTCTTCTTGAGATTCAGCCGAAAGTCTATGAGGTCTTTCAGCTTCTCGGCTTCTCGCAGTTCTTCAACATCAAGGAAAGCATGGCGGAGGCTACTCTGTTCTTCCATCAGGGCGCGCCTTCCACTGACAGCGTGTTCCCGAAAGTGTTCAGCTGCCCTGTCTGCTCCAAGAGATTGAAGGCCACGAAGAAAGGCAGATTCCGCTGCTCTGAGTGCAAGTCTATTCTTGCGATTGACGATGGCGGCCAGGTCTTCCTTGGTTGATTCTTTTTGTATCGGTTTGTGTCTAAGTCGGCTTCGCGCCGGCTTTTTTTTATGCGCCTTTGTTTGCCGCAGGTTTATTGACTTGAATTCGAGCGGAAATGTACCGAAATTTAAGTATTGAATTGGAGACAGAATGAAAACCGCTTTATCCCTTGTAATTTCCTATTTGTCTTTCTGTGCCTTTGGAATCGTAATCTGCGGATTCCTGTACATGGTTTGCGAAGGTCTTGTGACTTTTGTCGTCGGACATCCGATGTCGTTTTTTTCGCTCGATTTTTTCAAAAAAGGGTTGGTCTTCTCGACTCCTGCCGTCTGTGTTTTGGCGCATATACGCTTGATTCTCAAGGTTCTGAAGATAAACAGCTCTAAAAAAGTCCGCGTCTCGGAGGTCGACAGGAATCTTGTCATCGGGCTTCTGGTTTTGATGCTTTCGACATCGCTTTCATGGTTCGTCCTGTTCCCCGCTGTCATAAATTTCGCCAATGCCCAGCACAATTCGGGGATTGTGAAGATGAATCCTGTCTCGACCGGCTATTTTCGGGAAAGCGACAGCGGACTCGTCTATTACTACACCGATGTGCACGATGACGGAACCGCGGACGGAATTGTTTTCGACACGAACAAGGCCGAGTCGGGTAATCCAGATGTCGTCCAGTTCTCCAACCTGACCACTGCCAGCGTCTCCGCATATCCATATTCCGATGTCCTCGTGAAGAACGCCATCCAGACCCCAAAGGGCGTCTCCGATGTGTTCACCGTCTACACGACGATACTTCGAAACGCCAGGAAAAGCTGGAACGACGGGCTTCCTTCGTGGCTCGTCTTCTCGTCGTTCGCGCTTGTCCTTGTTTCCATGTATGGATTCCAGTTCTCAAGCTCGTGGCGGTTGATAAATTCCGTTTTCATCTTCATAGTCGCGGCGTTCTCTATTTTCCTGAACTATCTCTATTTTGTCGGAAAACTGCCTTCTTTTGTGATGGACTTGGATTATTCGGTCCCTGTTTTTGTGAACTCCGCTTTGCTCTTCGTGAACCTTGCGATGTTCGTCGTTTTCACCGCGTTTGGAATAGTGATGTGCGTGTACCGGAGGCGCAAGGCTAAAAAGGCCGCGCTCGTGGAAGGGGCGGACGCCGGATATGATGACGAAGTGGATGCCGAAGAAGAAGGCGAAGACGATTCCGCTTTTGAAGGAGAATGAAAATGAAAAAGATGATGACGATTGTCTTCGCGTACTCGATTTTTTCGCTTGTCGTCTGCTGCATCGCCGCGTTTTTTTTCAAGAAACCTGAGTTGATGGCTTCTGACGTGCTTGGATACACTTTTTTCCAAGGTGTTCTCCTCTTCTCCAAGGTGATGCCGGCCGTTGTGTTGAGCGGATTCCTTGTCGCCTGTTCGATAACGTTCACGGACAGTTCTGTGAGGTTCATATTCGGTCATTTCAAGGATTTGATGGTGAATTCCATAATCCTCGTGGGGCTTGTATTCGTCTTTGTCGAGGTTGTGGCTCCGATTGTGAAGGGCAAGCAGGCTAAAATGGAGGCCGCGCCTGTCGCATACAACGATTTGATGGCTCTCGGAAAAAAGAATCTTGATGAGCTTCATGCGACCTTGGCTTCGAAATACGCCAGCGACGCGCTGCTTTTGAATCCGAAAAGCGAGGAGGCGAGAAAGCTTTACGAGGACGCAATCGCCGCGAAGGACGAGGAGAAGCGCGTCTACGCTCCAAAGCTCGTTTTCGGTAATGACGGGAGCGTTGAGGAGAATGCGGAGGGCAACTTCTCATACCACGGGCTTGAGAGTGAGTCGGCCCGCTCTCTGCTGGACAAGTCCGACGAGGCGAAGGAGGACGAGAAGTGGCTCGACGCGCACTACTATGCGGATTTGGCGAAGAAATTCGGTTCGGACGGGAAACTCCACGAGGAGGCCAAGGACAAGGCTTTGAGCGCATGGGAGAAGCTGAACCTTCCGCCGTCCAGCGCGACTAGCGAGGAGATGGAGCTTTTCGCGAAGAAGAGCCACGCCTACATGCTTTTGACTGCTGGGCGCAACATCGAGTCGTACTACGCGTTCAGCGCAATCGCAAAAAGTTCCGAGAAGGCATCGAAGGATCCTGATGTGCAGAAGTACCTTGAAATCGCTTCCGAGCGCGTGAAGAGCGAGTATTTTTTCATAGACGAGCTTGACGACTTCAAGAAATTCGAGGCCGACAAGAACGTGTACTTTTCTGTGGCGCACGACGACGGTTCATGCGATGTCGTTTTCATCCGCGGAATAACCCCGATAAAGTCTTCCGTGGGCATGGTGAAGTATCTCCGTGGGTTCTCTCTCTATTCGTATGATAAGGACGGCGCATTCGTGCGTTCTGTTTTCGCGCCTTATGCGAAGCTTTTTTCACGCCCGCTCGATTCTTTCACCGAGGCGGAGAAGAAACTCTATTCAATTGACAAGAAATTCAAGAATGTTCCGTACATTCTCATTCACGGCCTTGATTCAGGGAATCCTAAGCTTGTTTCAGAGCCAGTGTTCGAGTTCTCTCCTGCCGTCCTGAAAAAAGAGCGCACCGCTCTCACTGAGTCGAAATTTTTCCTGCTGGACATTTCCGACAGTGATTTCGATTTGATATGCGCGGGCAACGCGAATCCCGCCGAGATGAGCCTTTTCTCGCTGTGGCGCATCTTCCACCGCGCGGAGAGTTTCGGCTATTCAGGCGAGATTTTCGGGTCGGCCCTCATAATGCGCCTGACGTATCCGGTGCTGCTGCTTGTGGTGTTCATGTTCCTCGCCTGCATCGCTTGGGCGTACAAGCTTTCCGACGGGCAGCTCTTCAAATTCAAGTGGATTCTTTTGGTTCCCGTGAGCACCGTCGTTCTCTATTTCGTGCTTGAGGTCGTCTACTACATAATGCGTCTGCTGAATTTCATCTTCATCTGGTTTTCCGGAAAGTGGGCGGTCTTCCTCGCCCTGTTCCTGGAGGTCGCGCTTCTCGTGATGTTCTCCTGGATGTTCATACGGCGCGAGAAATAGATTTTTGTGGAGCTTTTGCGAAAAAAAAACGGGGAAACAAGCTTGAGTGCGTTTCAGGCAAGTTTCCCCTTTTTTTGCTCGGATCCGAATCTGCGGCCGTGCGCCGGACTAGTAGTCCAGTTCGATTTTCTCGATGTGGGCGCCGAGCGACTGGAGTTTTTCCACGAGGTTCTCGTAGCCGCGCTCAATCTGGTAGACGTTGGAGATGACGCTCTCGCCGTGGGCGCACAATGCCGCTATGACCATCGCCATTCCCGCGCGCACGTCCGGCGAGACGAGGTTGTCTCCGTGCAGCGTGCTCGGCCCTGAGACGACTGCCCTGTGCGGGTCGCAGAGCGTTATCTTCGCGCCCATCGAGATGAGCTTGTCCACGAAGAACATTCGGCTTTCGAACATCTTCTCGAAGATGAGGGCTGTTCCTTCCACTTGTGTCGCGACGACCGTCATTATCGATGTCAAATCCGGCGGAAATCCCGGCCACGGAGAGTCGTCGATTTTCGGAATCATGCCGCCGAGGTCCGAATTCACCTTCATCTCCTGGTTCACGGCCACTGAAAGGGTGTCGTTGTTCACGCCTTCGCCAGGCTCTATCGTCCATTTGATGCCGAGTTTTCCGAATCCGACCCTGAGCGGCCTCATGTCCTTCGCGTTCACGCCAGTTATGGTGATGGAGCCTCTAGTGGCCGCCGCAAGCCCTATGTACGAGCCGATTTCCATGAAGTCCGGCCCGATGGAGAATTCTGTTCCGTGGAGCTTTTTCACGCCGTCAATGTTCAGTATGTTGCTTCCGATGCCGGATATTTTCGCGCCCATCGACACGAGCATGTTGCAGAGGTCCTGGACGTGCGGTTCCGATGCCGCGTTCGTGATTGTCGTCTTTCCTTCGGCCAGAACCGCCGCCATGACTGCGTTCTCTGTCGCCGTGACCGACGTCTCGTCCAAAAAGATGTCCGCTCCGACGAGCTTGTTCGTGGTGAATTTGAACGCGCCCTCGATTTCGATTCTCGCTCCCAAATCCTGCAGCGCGAGAAAGTGCGTGTCGACCCTCCGCCGTCCGATGACGTCGCCTCCCGGTGGCGGAAGAATCGCCTTGCCCGTGCGCGCCGTGAGCGGACCCGCGAAAAGAATCGACGCCCTTATCTTCTTGCTCAGTTCTGACGGTATGTTGGAGCTGCTTATCTCCTTCGCCTCGATTTTCCATTCGTGGGTCTTGAGCTTTGTCACTCCGGCTCCAAGTGCCTGCAGAATGAGGAGCATGACGTTCGTGTCCTCGATTTCCGGGATGTTCTTGAGGATTATCGGCTCTTCGGTGAGCAGCGCCGCCGCTATGCAGGGGAGGGCCGCGTTCTTGTTTCCGCTTGCGGCGACTGTTCCGCGGATTGGGATTCCGCCTTCGATTTTGTATTTGTGCATTCTTGTCTCCGTTTTTTCTATTTATATCGTCGATTTAGCATCAGCAATCGCCTGTCATCAATTGTACAAGAATCTCTTCCGCTTTTTCCATCTGTTCGAGGGAGGCCCATTCCGTCCTTGAGTGGTAGTTGTGGCCGCCCGTGAAGATGTTCGGGGTGGGGATTCCCATCTCGGTGAGCCTTGAGCCGTCCGTGCCGCCCCTTATCGGGACGAATTTCGGCTCGACTCCCGCCTTCCTGTACGCGGACACGAGACTTTCGACAACGCTCGGATTTTCTTCGAGCTTGTCCTTCATGTTCTCGTACTGGAAAGTGTGCTTCACCTCGACTTTACCTCCGAACAGCTCCGCCGTCGTTTTTGCGAGGTTCTCAACAATCATCTTCCTCCTCGCCATTCCGGCTTTTCCGAAGTCACGGAGGAACACGCAGACTTTCGCCTGCTCGATTGTCCCCTCCACCGTCATCGGCGCGAAGAAGCCCTGCTTTCCGTCGGTGGTCTCCGGCGCTTCGTTTTTTGGAAGGTTCTGCAGGAAGCTCGCCGCCATCGATATCGCGTTCACCATGTCCGGCCGCGCGTTTCCCGTGTGCTTCGATTTTCCCGTGAACGTTATGTCGCTCTTGTACGCGTTGAAGCACTCTGTCTCAAGCTCTCCGATGTGACCGCCGTCCACCGTGTAGGCGCGTTTTGACTGCAAGAGATTGAGCGGCACGTTGTCCATGCCGTGCCCGGTCTCTTCGTCGGGCGAGAAAATCACCTCGATTTTTCCGTGGTTCAATTTCTTTGAGACGACTTCGCTCAACGCCGTCATTATCTCGGCTATTCCGGCCTTGTCGTCCGCTCCGAGCAGGGTGTTCCCGTCGGACGTGATAATCGTCTCTCCGTTCCTGCCGGCCTCCGCCAGGTCGGCGTCGCATTTCGGCTCGATTATGTCGCCCGATTCGAGTACGATTCTCTCTCCGCTGTAGTTTTCGTGGATTACCGGTTTGACGTTTTCGCCTGAGACTTCCTCGACCGTGTCCATGTGCGCGATTAGGCAGAGCGGCTCCCTGTCTTCAAGGCCGGCCGTGGCTGGCAGGCTTCCATAGACGTAGCAGTGTTTTGTCGTCTGCACGTCCTGCAATCCCATTTCCTTCATCTCTGATTCAAGGATTTTGGCGAATCCGAACTGCCTTTCCGTCGACGGCTGAATTCCAGCGTCCGCTTTTTCCGAATCCGATGTAGACCAAATCTGGACGTATTTCGTGAATCGGTTCAATAATTCTTTTTTCATACTTAGATTTTCGGCTTTTGAAGCCAAGTTCTTTTTGAATTCATTTTTGCGAAATATTCAATACTTTTCGTAGATTTTCAACGGTTTGCGATTTGTTCACTTTTTTGCAATAAAACGATATTCTCTTCTATTGAGTTAAGAGGTTTTTATATATGGAGAACATTATCAATCTTGTTTTTCAGCTGGCCGTAATCATTTTTGCGGTCAGGATTTTCGGAAAATTGGCGACAAAGGTCGGGATTCCTTCGGTTTTGGGAGAGCTTGTGGCTGGAATCCTCATAGGCCCGTTCGCTTTGGGAAAAATTTCGCTTCCCGGCTTTGAGGGGGGCTTCTTCGCTGGCGGAGTAAGCCCTGAACTTGAGGCTTTTTCTCAAATAGCTTCCATAATACTCCTTTTCGCGTCCGGACTTGAGACGGACCTTGGGCTTTTCATAAAATATTCGGTTTCCGGCGGAATAATCGGAATCGGCGGTGTCGTCTTCTCTTTCGTTTTGGGCGATGTTTCCGCCATGTTCATCTTGAAGGCATTGACCGGCGAGATGGGAAATTTCGCAGACCCTGTCTGTCTTTTCCTCGGCGTAATGTCTACGGCGACTTCCGTTGGAATCACCGCGAGGATTTTGTCGGACAAAAAGAAGATGGACTCCCCTGAGGGCGTCACGATTTTGGCGGCAGCCGTGTTCGACGACGTTCTGGGAATCATTCTCTTGGCGGTGGTGAAGGGAATCGCTTCGGCTTCGTCTGGCTCCGCCGGTGGAATTTCGGGTGCCGAGCTTGGATTGATAGCCGTGAAGGCGATTGGAATCTGGCTCGCCGCCACTGTCATCCTCGTCCTTTGCGCGAAAAAAATCGCCCGCTTCGTCCGTCTTTTCGGAGGCACTTTCGACTTTTCGATTGCGGCTTTGGGCGTCGCCCTTGTTTTCGCGGGCTTCTTCGAGAAGCAGGGGCTTGCGATGATTATCGGAGCGTACACCACGGGTCTCGCCCTTTCGCGCACCGACATCGCGCCTGTGATTCAGGAGAGAATCCACGGATTGTACAAATTCTTCGTCCCCGTCTTCTTCGCCGTGACCGGAATGAGCGTGGACGTGACGCAGCTTTTCGATGCTAAGGTCCTTGTCTGTGGTCTTTTGTTCACTGTCGGCGCCGTCCTTGCGAAGGTAGTCGGCTGCGGCGGCCCGGCTCTCTTCCTCGGCTTCAACTTGAAGGGAGGTTTCAGAATCGGAGCCGGAATGATTCCTCGCGGCGAAGTCGCCCTCATCGTCGCCGGAATCGGCTTGAGCGCGGGCATCGTGAGCCAGAGCCTTTTCGGAATCGTCATCCTCATGACGCTCTTGACGACTCTCGTGGCCCCTCCGATTTTGAACATCGCTCTCGGAATAAAGGGCAGGGGAACTCGCAAGGAAGTTTCGACTTCGGAGAGCCAGCAGTTCGTTTGGGACTTCAAAGACCCGGATATCAACACTCTCGTCGTGGACATCTTCGTGCGCGATTTGCGCTCCGAGGGCTTCTACGTCCAGATGATGAACATAAACGAGGGAATCTCGCAGGCCAGGAAGGGGAACATCGCGATTTCGATTCTCCGTTCGGGCAGCGTCCTCACAATCGAGACCGCTCAGGCCGACATGGGCTTCGTGAAGGGCGAAATCTACGAAATCATGCTCATGCTCAACAAGTCGCTTTCGACTCTCGAATCCCTCCACAATACGGACACTCTCCAGTACGGTTTCGCCTCTCCTGAAAACCGCGTGAGCAAGGTCTCCTACAAATTCCTCGACCCCAAGTGCATTTCTTGCGATTTGAAGGCCAACACGAAGGACGAGGTTCTTTCCGAAATGTGCGACCTTCTGGAGAATTCCGGTTTCGTCACCGACAAGGCAAAGCTCCTCTCCGACATCAGGGCGCGCGACGAAGCCATGAGCACCGGCCTTGAGAAGGGAATCGCGATTCCGCACGCGCGCACCGACGGCGTGAACGAGCTTTGCGTCGCAATCGGAATCAAGAAGGGCGGGCTGGACTTTGGCTCTCTGGACAAGAAGCCGAGCGACATCTTCATCCTCATCGCCTCCCCGGCTTCCAAGGCCGGCCCTTTGATGCGCGTCATGTCCGCGATTTCCGGCGCGCTCATGAAGGAAGAGACGAGACAGAAATTCCTTGAGTCGACAAAGCCAGAGGAAGTGATGGAGCTTTTGAAGGAAGCGCAGAAAATAGCTGAGGCGAAATAGTGCGCTGCTAAACCCGATTGAGTCCTAATCCTTGCTAGTTGGATGCAGCGCCGCCGAGAATCGCATGGGCGATTCTCGCGCATGGCTGCTTTTTGCTGATTGAGTCCTAATCATTGCTGTTTGGATGCAGCGCCGCCACTCCACAAATGCGCAAGAATTGCCTCGTAATTCTTGGCGAGGTTGACATCCATGCGACAATATTTTTTCCAGCTGTACAACGGTCAACCTACCAATGCGCAAGAATTGCCTCGCAATTCTTGGCGAGGTTGACATCCATGTGGCAATATTTTTTCCAGTTGTACAACGGTCAACCTTCCGATAATCTAACCAGTTTCATCAAGAAACTGCGCGACCATAGGGACTCTCGCGAGTCCCGAAGGTGTTGGCGGTTGCTCTTCAATCTCTACCGAACGTTGTGAAACGTGCGGAATAAAGTTTTGGAGGGCGTGCAATGATAGCGAAAATCATTTTGGTTTTGGCGATTGCCTGCTTCTTCTTGGCAGGCTATCCCGCTTGGTAATTGCGCTCTCTAGCTGAAAAGTCCAGAGAGTAAAAAATAACCGCCTAAGTCTTTCAACTTGGCGGTTAATCCGTACAAATGAAGACCAACCGTAGCATTTGGAAATGTTGACGCATTTCCGTGGTTGCGCTTCTTTTTTCTATTATATCGACAATTCCCCGAAAAATCCATCAATTTGGCAATGCTTTTTCCAGCTGAACAACGGTCAACCTACAAATGCGCAAGAATTGCTCCGCAATTCTTGGCGACTGCTGCATCCAACTAGCAATGCTTAGAACACATCCGGTTCCTAGCAGCGTTCCGATTCTTTGCGAGGTTGACATCCATGTAGCAATGTTTTTTTCCAGCTGGACAACGCTTCTCCACCCATGCGCAAGAATTGCCTCGCAATTCTTGGCGAGGTTGCCTAACATGTGGCAATGCCTTTCCAGCTGTAAAAAGGCAACCTACTTTTTAAACCACCGTTTTTTTTCATATTTCATCCAACTTCGCGCGTATCAGAAATTTTAACGCTGTTTAAGAAAAATCACAATGTTCAATTTAATCGGTGGTATTTTTTGCACACTTCCTCCTCGCGCTCCTACACAAGAAGAAGGGGTATGACTGATGTTCAACTCAAAGAAAATGTTTTTTGTTTTGTCGATTTTTGCGCTCTGCGTGGGCTTGTTCGCGCAGACTTCCGTTCCTGAGAAGAAGCTAGCAAAGACGCTGGAGAAGAACAAGGACGAGAATGCTGTTTTTGAATGCGAAATGGACTTGTCCAGGCTGGCGGTCAGTGAGAGCGGAGCCGTCTCGATTCCGCTCCTGTCGAAGAGCAAGGTCTCAATCGTTTCTGGAATGGACATGACGGACATTCGCGAGAGGATTTCGCATTCAAATCGCTCGACTTTCCCCGTCACGTTCGAGGCAAGAAGCGTCAAGCCGAACAGCTACGCGGTCACGAAAATCGGCGGAATCGAGAGCGTTTCCGAATACAAGGCAAGGCTTGCGAAAGAGGCGCAGTTGGCGGAGGAAAAGCGGATTGCCGAAGAGAAAAGGCGCGCCGAGGAAGAGAAAGCCCGCTGGGAGCGTGAGCGGCTCTCGAACCTCACAAAAATGCCGGTTCAAGTCGTGAACCAGGAGGTCATAAACCTTGCCGGCGCGGAGAGTGCGTGGCTTCCAGGGCAGATTCAGGACAAGTTCAAGTCGAACCTGCAGGAATTCTTGGGAATGAAGACCGTCGTCGACTCGAAGTCGGAGGCTGCCCTCAAGAAACTGCAGGCCGAGAGCGAGAGCGCGGCGAGGGACGAGAGCACGGCGATAGAGTTCGGGAAAATCACCACGGCGAGCTTCGCGCTCTTCACGAAAATCCGAAAGACCGGCAAGGGCTACACAATCAGCGCGGACTTCACCGACCTGACCACGGGCGAGCAGATGGCGAGCGCGACGAGCAAGGAGTACAGCGAGGCCGAATACCTCTACGGCTCCACTGGAGCGGTTGACGAAATCACGCTCTCCCTCGGAAACAAGCTCGGAATAAAAATCTCCGACCTCAACAAGAACCTCCTGGCAAGCGGCTCCGCCTCGTTCAGCGTGGACGAGCAGCTTGCGCTCGCGAAGCAGAACGAGGAGAACTTCAAGAAGATGATGGCGCAGTACGACGCCGACCTGCAGAAACTTTCCGTGTCGAACGACATCTCCGCAATCGAGAACAAGAAGAAAATCGAGGCGGAGAAGGCGCTTCTCGCGGAGAGGCAGAACGCGGAGAAAAAACGGCAGGCGGAGCTTTCCGAGCAGAAGAAGAGGGCGGAGGCGGACGCGAAACTTGAGGCGGAGCGAAGCATCGCGCTCAAAACCCAGCGCGACCAGATGGCGAAGGAAGCCGCCGCCAAAGCCGCCGAGGTGCGAAAGCTCAAGATGGCGAAGCAGGGCGTCCTGGGGCAAATCAACATCATCGAGAGCAAGAAGAAGGCGCTGGTCGAGATTCGGAACAGCGTGGAATCTCGTTCCCAGGAGTTGTACGCGCAGCTTGTAAAAGACCGTGAGAGCGAGGAGGAGAGAATCCGCGGGAAGAGCTACAGCACGGTGGAGCTTGAGTACGGCAAACCGACAGAGGCCGCGTTGGAGCGTCGCGAAAAGCAGGTAATCAAAAGCTACGAGGATTTGACGAACAAGTTCTTTTTGGATGCCGATGCGGTCAAGAAAAGCACGGCTTCCCAGGATACAGCCCTGCTCGCGGAAATCCGCGCCGACCAGAAGGCGTTGACGGCTTTGCGCACGGTGTCCTCGATGGGCGACGAACTCAAAGTGTCGTTCGGCGGCTACGAGGGCAGCGTGAACGGCTGGCGCGCGTATCTGTCGCTGTACTCCGACGGCGTTCTCTTGTACAACGACAGTTTCATTGTCGACTATGCGACTTTGAGCGGCAAGAAAGCTCCGAACATGAAAACCGAGCTTGACGATGCGGTCATCGAAGACTACACGAACAACGTGGACATGTATTCCTCCCTCCTCACCCGCGGCGACCCGATTGTCTACTTTGAGATTGATTACAACGTGACCGCCGAAACCGACGACAAGCCGAGCGAGTACACGTTCTCCTTCAACAAAGTCCGGGTGATAAACACTGTGAGCGGAAAGACCGTGCAGACGAGCGCGCTGGAAAAGACGCAGCCGAGGACAATGAAGCCGGAGTGGGATTTGCGGGAGATTGTGGGAGTTGTGGCGAGTGAGAAAGAAAATTTTGCAACGATAGAAAGATACATTGCAAAGGGTAATAACTTTGAGGAAGCAAAAAAAGTAGTTGCAAGGGATATTGAAGTCGCAAAAATTTTCGGCAAATCAAAGATGGTTGTCATGCCGAGGCAAGACTTCGAGGTGCTTAATACGGAAGTGACGCAGAAAATGTATAGAGCTGTAATGGGCGAAAATCCGAGCAGTTTCAAAGGCGAGAATAACCCCGTGGAGAATGTCAGTTGGTACGATGCAATTTTCTTCTGCAACAAGCTGAGTGAAAAATTCGGCTATGAGCCAGTATACGCAGTGAACGGAGAAACTGACGTAAGGAGATGGGGATATACGCCGCACAATGACAAGTCGATTCAAGGAAAAATAGTGCAGAAAGGGTCGGCAAACGGCTTCAGGTTGCCGACGGAGGACGAATGGGAATATGCTGCGCAAGGCGGACAGAACTACAAGTATGCGGGAAGCGACAACATTGACGAGGTGGGATGGTATGGTGGTAACAGCGGAAGAACGACACACCCCGTGGCGCAGAAGAAGGCGAACGGCTACGGACTCTACGACATGAGCGGAAATGTTTTTGAATGGTCCGGTGCCGCTTCCGGCTCCAACCGCGTCGCTCGCGGCGGTTCTTTGATCCTCGATGCGGACTTCTGCGCCGTGTCTATCCGGGACTACTACAACCCGGACGGCCGCTACTACTACCTTGGTTTCCGTGTTGTGCGTTCCAGTTCTAACTAAGCAAAAAAACGGTTGCTTTAAAGAGACCGCTTAGACGGTCGAAAGAAAGCAACCGTAATAACCGCGCGTAGCACCCTAGTAGTCGCTGTGTAAGGCAGGGCTTGGGAAGTCAAGTGCGGAAGCACGGCCGCGGCGACACCGTAGGCTTCCGCATTGTTCGCACCATTGAGTCAAAATAACCATTGATAAATTGAAGGAGAAAAAGATTATGAAAGAAGCAAAGGTTTTGTATATTGCTGGAAATGAGAGGGCTGGAAAAACGCCTACCTGCAAAAATATCAACAAAATGTTGCAGGCTCATGAATATCAGCAAAAAGGCGATAAAAAGGACTTGTTTAGTGGCGATTATGCTATCCACTTGGTAAAGGATAAAACACATGTGATAATTTGTACTGCATCCGATTCAAATACAGTAATTGGGAACTTTATAGAGTTTCTAAAGAAAATAGCTGAGTGTATAGGTGATGACTGTGTTTTGGTGCTGATTCTGGCTATGCGCAATGAAGGCGATCGTAAGCGTGATTTGTTCGAGGAAGAAATAAACAAAATCGTTTCAATCAAGGAAAAGTTGGAATTTCCTTTGGCAAGAGTGAGTGATAGAGCAGATTCGACAGTTCATGATTGGTATCGTAAATCTGTCGATGCAATTATCACGCATGTTTTAGGTGGAAAGCCTTTTAATTTGGTTTAGGTCTTGTAAAAGTGGTTTTCTCATTTATGAGAAAATATTGTGATAATTTTTTAGGAGTCGTAATTATGAAAGAAATAAAAGCGTCAATCAGCTGTTCTCAAAATTCAGATAATTCCAATGCTGATATTTCATTGACAAGTCATGAAGGTTGTTCCGATTTGTCTGTAGGTGCTACCGTGAAATCTGAAAATGAAAGTGGAGGAGAGAAAAAGAAAACTCAAGAGGTGGGAGCAGAAGGAAATAATGCTGTGCCAAATATTAAGTTTTCTCCAGTTTTGTCCTTTGTAGTTGTGGCCTCCTTCTCACTTTTAGTTGGTGTTGGAGCATATTTGATTATGAAACCTATTCCTGATGTTGAGCCTAATGAAACTTATATTTCTTGTATTGCAAAAGTAGCTATTTGCTTTGCTTCTACAATAGCTGCATTTTTACTTTCGGTAAAAGCTACAGCATCGTTTTTTAAGTTGGAACTTCTAAAGGGCATAATAAACTCGTCTACAAGCCACGAGTTAAAAAAACTGTACTGTGACACATTGGTGGAGATTTGACGATGGAATTCATAAAAGCCATTTGTACTTGGAAAGATTCTTTTTTCACTTCCGATTGCGTATCAATTGTTATCGCAATTTTTACTTTGGTAGTTACAATCAGCATTCCCGTTCAGATAATGAAATTTCAAAGATACTTGAGCCTCATGCCTATTTATATGGGATTTGATGTTGCTAATGCGTTCATGAGTGTAATTAATTTTTTCCATGACGACTGCGACTGTGATGTTGGTAGAATTCCTGAAGAATATAAAAAGCGATTCAAATATGATTTCGACGAAAAGAACAATGTTCCTTTGGAGAAAATCCTTCATTATCAGAGAAGGCTTCTCAATGATTATTTCTTTGAACTTGAGTCTTGCAGAAAGTCTAGTTGGATTTTACGAAGAAAGATTGAGAAAGAATGGACCTCAAGTGAAGCGTGGGTAGTTAAGATTCTAATTTTTATGAATGCTGCCGTAGACAATGATCCAGAACTTTTCAAGAACATAAGCGGCATCAAGCATGAGCGATTGCCAAAAATAAGAGGCTTGAACAAGTATCTCAAAAAATTTTATGACGACTTGAGCAATGCTAAACGTTGGATGCAGTCATGACTTCGGAGTTCGCAAAATGAAACCAAAAATTTTCCTCTCAATCTCTCTTCTCCTTCTCTCGGCGCTCTCCCTCCTCTCCGCCAAGCCCAAGGAACCCGCGTGGCTATCCGACTACCGCGCGGTCTACCCCGACACCGCCTACATCGCGCAGAAAGCGACTGCGGACAAGGCGGAGCGGGCGCGCACCGAGGCCGTCGCGCAGATTGCTAGGTACTTCAAGACGAGCGTGAGCGCGAACCTCAAGACCAGCATGAAGTCGGTCGCAAGCGGTGAAACTGTCTCGGAGGAGACGACGGTCGAAAACGACGTCTCCCTCTCAAGCGACGTGAGCCTCTTCGCTGTGGAGACGACAGAGCCGTACTACCTCAAGAAAGAGAAGAAGTGGCACTGCGTTGCATTCATCGAGCGGGCGAAGGCGTGGGAGCAGTACCAGCCGACAGTGGAGGGTGCGAAGACGGAATTCTATTCGATGAAGAAGAACGCTGACGAGGAAAGCGACCCGTTTGAGAAATGCGCTCTGCTCTCGAAGGCGTGGGAAAGCGGAAAAGTCCTCCTTGAAAAACTGGAGTACGCCCGGATATTGGACGCGAAAAAGGAAGCCGCCTATGAAGACGACCGCAAGACCGCGAGCGGAATGCCGGGTGAGATTGCGAAGGAGAAGGAGAAATGCACGGTCTACATTTCCGTCTCTGGCGACTACGGCTCGAACGTCTCCTCGGCATTGGCGAAAACCCTCTCAAGAAACGGCCTAAAAATCGCAAAGAACGAATCGGAAGCCTCATACATCGCAAGCGCGGCAATCGAAGACAACGCGGTCGGAAGCGAGCCTGTCTCAATTTATCCGAGCCTGGAATTCAAAATCGAGAGCAAGGCCGGAAAGACAGTCTGCTCGTCAGAGGTGAAAATGGAGTCGAAGACCGTCTCCTACACGCTCGATAACGCCCGGAAAAAGGCGTACCCGATTTTGGCGAGCGAACTCGACAAGGCGGTTTCGGAAGAATTGAACAAAAAATTCAAATAAACAAGATTCATTTTCAGGAGGAAAGAAAAATGAAAAAGACAACAAGACTGGTCGCCGTGTCGGCGGCTATTTTGACGGCGGTGTCGTTCGCCTCGTGCGGCTCCTCAAAAGTGGAGGACAAGAGAAACGACGTTCCGGAAGCGGCCGCGAGCGAAATCGACAAGGTGGTGGTCGTGGACTGGACTGACCGCGCGCTCGGCGAGGTCTCGGCTCCGACATGGCTCAAGAACATGAGGCGGGGAAATTCCGACACGTTCAAGCAAAGCTGGGGAGTCGACGCGAACCGTGTCGTGAAGGTCAGCATGGCTACGGGAAAGACCGAGGCCACGGCACAGGCGCTTTCCAGGGCGGGTTTCGCCTACACGCAGGCGGCCGAGTTGAACCAGAAGGTCATCGGCCGCGTGGGGCAGGGCTTGAACGACATCGGGCAGCTTGAGGCCTTGTACCTCGCCGCGAGCGAGACGAAGGCCGACATGACCGGCTTGCGAGAGGAGACCGGCTTCTTCCAGAAAGTCCGCACCACGAACGCCGACACTGGGGCGAAATCGGAGCAGTTCGTCTACTACACGGTCTATTCGATGAGCAAGGAGACGTGGGACGCCCTCTGCAAGAAATATCTCATTGACATGATGGGCGGAGCGGATTTGACGACCGAGACGCAAAAGAAAATCGGAGCATTGTTCAGCGAGATGAAGGAGGACGCTGACAAGAAGGACGCGCAGAAGCAGGCCGACGAGGAGATGGCGTACAAAGCCCAAATCGCCCGCCTCGAAGCCGAGCGCGCCAAGTCGAACGCCGCCGCCGCCGCATCCAACGCCGAAACTGCAAAGGCCGGCTTGAGGGCGAAGGAGATGGACGCCCAGGAAGCCCAGACCAAGAAAGCCGCCGAAGAAGCGGAGGAATTGGCGAGCTACTTGATGTGCTTTAGGCATTTGCAGATTGGATGCAGCGTCCGAAAAGAATCGCCATCTTCGCAATTCCGTCTTTTTATAAATTCAGCACAGAAACAGAAGGGCACCGGCCCATGCAAGAACATTTTTGCGTGGGTGCGGTGCCTTTTTGTTAAGGAGTGGCAGGGCGGTAGGGGCAAATGTTTAGCGTTTTTCATATAGGTCGAATGTCGAGTTTATGCATACCGTAGTTGCAGAAACAAGCTCCCAGCGGGAACCCGCCAACAAAAACGGCAGTACCGCTCCGCGGTGGCTGAGTGTTTTTGTTGACGGAACCCCGCTTCCGCTCGTTTCTGCCA
>JAGBIY010000016.1 GCA_017934745.1 Treponema sp.
AATAAAAACACATAACATGGTTTTCAAAACCGATAAAAACTTTGTCACAAAAGTTGCTCTCCGTGGCTTTGCGCCACCGCAACTTTTGCGCCAATTTTGCCCGTTGGGCAAAACCGTTTTTACGGTTTAAAACGCTAGTTATGTGGACGCCCGCACTGGGGCGCTTTTGAGGGAAAAAATGAATCAATTAGAAGAAGCCATTGCTATATCAATTATTGGAGGAGCTGATGGACCAACTTCAATTTATATTTCAAAACAAAGCCTATGGTTACTTATAATTGAAATTTTAGTTTTTCTCTTTATATTTGGTTTTGCAATATATGGATTCATAAAAAATATAAAAAAGCGAAAAATTAGAAAGTCAATTATTTTTGGAATAATTATCCTAATTTTAATTTCACCGGTTATTATTTTTGGAGTAAAAAGATACAAAATTATTAAAGAATATCAAAAATTTTATGATAATCTATTTTTATCAGAAAATACCTCAGAACTTGGAATTCATACTGAGGCGGAAGATTTTGAATATTTTAGAAAAAGTAATAAGCTTATAAATGTTAATATTGGTTCTGCAGGAACGGGATTTTTAATCGGAAAAAAACTAGGAGATAATGAATTTAAAGTAGTAAAAGAAATATATGGCAGCGGACTTCCTGTTGTAGCAGAAGAAACAGAACTTGCCATATTGAATAATAATATTTTACAAATAAATGAAGATGAATATTTTATTCTTGAAAATCATGTATTAAAATATTTTAATAATAAAAAAGAATATTTAATTTACAGTATTGAAGACGATTGGATTTCCCAATGAAATGACTGTAAATAGAAAATCACATAACAAAGCTTCAAAGCCGACAAACCGGTCAAGCCGGTTTGCGGTTTAAAACGCTAGTTATGCTCACACGCCACTGGCGTGGAAAATTTAAAAATAGAATTTTGGGCATTTCAAAATTCTCCAAAAACTAACTTTTTGGAAACAGAAATGTCCTTATATGAAGAATTACAAAGAGTCTCATCTGAAGAAGATGTAAAAGACTTGTACATTAAAGCTTTAAAATTAAAAGGTTATCAAAAAAATCTAATCGATATACAGACAAAAGAAGTATGGTTTGAAGCAAAAGTTGGTGCAAAAAACACAACTTATGCAATGTTTACGCAACTTCTGTTTTATGTAAATTACGCTTTGGAACATGGAGAATATATTCCTCCATTTTTATGTGTAATCGACAGTGTAAAAGCTGCATTAATGAAAACAGATGTTGCCCTTCCACTTCTAAAAGATAAATCCATAAAAATAAAATGGGGAAAATCTGCAAGCGATGTAACCCAGGATGCACTTGATAAAGTAAGTCAATTCATTGGAACTCATTTTGTTTCCTACAATATAAAATTCAATGAAAAAGAATTTATAGAAGCTGTACATAACGCAATCGAAAAAGGCGAAATCATTCGAACTCAAATTACACCCGACAATTTGAAACAGGTATTTGATAAATGGGTCGATATGATAGGCAAAGAAATAAAAGGAGTCGCACCAGAAGATTATGCTCTGTTATTCTATGCCGACACGATGAATGACGGAACGGTCAGCACTCATGAAAATCTTCCCGCGGAACTTTTGCATAAAGGAACAAAACCTGTATTTTCATTGAATGGAAAACTCTATGAACTAGGAAGTGTTGAGGGGTATAGAAAATTTTGGGCAATTTTTGACCGTCCGCCAAAAGAAGAATATAGAAATTATTTGCTTGAAAGACGAGATACACTAATTCCGTATGACGAACGAAGTTTTAAAGGTGCATACTACACTCCGCTTAATGTTGTAGATAAAGCCTATGAACTTTTAAATAAAACTTTAGGTGACGGCTGGCAAAAAGAATACATTGTCTGGGATATGTGCTGTGGTGTTGGGAACCTAGAAACAAAACATTCCAATGCAAGAAACATTTATATGAGTACGCTTGATCAGGCAGATGTAGATGTAATGAAAGCTGCAAAAACTTGTGTCGCTGCACAGAGATTCCAATATGATTATCTTAATGACGACATTACAGATGACGGAAAAATTGATTATTCGCTTACAAATAAAATTCCTCAGACTTTACAGAAAATAATTGCTGATTCCAAAACTGGAAAAAAGAAAATATTGGTATTGATAAATCCGCCTTATGCAGAAGCGACAAACAGTGATAATACAACAAAAGATTCAAATACGAGTGAAAGTAAAACAGGAGTCGCAAAAAATAAGATTACATTAACTATGAATGGTTATTCTTATGCATCTAGGGAATTGTTCACTCAATTTTTAGCTAGGTTAATGATTGAAATACCGACTGCAACAATAGGAATGTTTTCAACTCTTAAATATATTAATGCATATAACTTTGAAGATTTTAGAAACAATTGGAATGCAGAATATTTAGATGGTTTTATAGTACATTCGAAAGCATTTGAAGGGTTAAGTGGTAATTTTCCAATTGGATTTCTAGTTTGGAAAACAAATAATAAACTAGATTCAAAAAAAATATGAAATTACAGAAATATCATGCGAAGTTTTAGATAGAAATGCAAATGCGATAGGAAACAAAAAATTTTATAACATTGATTCATCAAATTTCATGAGTAATTATCTTCCTCGACTAAAGACGAATACGAAATCAATTCCATTAAAAAATGCTGTTACTGTGCAAAGCGGTAAAGCAAAGGTAACATCTTGGATAGATACAGCTATAGGATATTTTTGGTGTAATGGTAATGATTTACAGCAGTCAGGACAAACAGCAATTTTGTCTTCTGTTTTTAGTGCAGGAAACGGTTATTATATTGTTCCAGAAAACTTAGAAAAGGTTAGTATCATGTATTCCGTAAGGCATCTTATAGAACATACATGGCAAAATCATAATGACCAGTTCTTAATACCTGAAAAAGAACTTTGTGAAGAATTTAAGAACGATTGTCTTATTTATATGCTTTTCAATGGTAAAAATCTTACCGCAAGTGCTAATGACTTGGAATGGAACAATCAAAAATGGAGTATTGTAAATCATTTCATTCCATTTACAGAAACTGAAGTAAATGCAAATGACCGCTTTGAAAGTGATTTTATGGTTCAGTATATGCAAGGTAAGAACTTTTCAAAAGAAGCTCAGAAAGTACTAGACGAAGGTAAGAAAATCTGGCAAAAATATTTTGTCACGGATTTCAATCATGAAATTCGTGACAAATATAAATTAAATAGAGCTGATGTAGGTTGGTATCAGATAAGGTTTGCAATAAAAGCTTACAATGAACTTGGAGAAAATATTCCAATTAGTTTTGAAGCTTTTGAAAATGCATATAATGAACTGACTGAGAAATTGAAACCGCAAGTATATTCTTATGGTTTCTTGAAAGTGTAAAAAGCATAACATGGTTTTCAAAACCGATAAAAACTTTGTCACAAAAGTTGCCCTCCGTGGCTTTGCGCCACCGCAACTTTTGCGCCAATTTTGCCCGTTGGGCAAAACCGTTTTTACGGTTTAAAACGCTAGTTATGCTGACACGCCACTGGCGTGCCAGTATTTTTTAGAATTTTAGGGCAGGACCGAGGAAGCGATAGGAAAGTAAGCTCGCAGGAAAGCCAGAAGAAAAGATTTTTTGAGCAACACAAAGAAGCTGTAGTAATTAGGGCAAGGCAAAGTAGCGATATGAAGGAATATAATTTCAGCAAGTCAGGCTTGCTGAAATTATGTAGAAATATAAGTTTTGGGCTATGCGGGAAGCGGTGGTAATTTAAGCTCGCAAGAGAGAAAAGAAATATTTTTTAATCGAGTCAAGCTCGATTAAAAAATGAAATTGAACTTTAGGGAAAGAACGAAGAAACGGTTGTATATATTAGATTAAATTTCTTGTTGCGGAGGATTAAAATGAAATATTATGAATTAGATAGAGGTGGTGAAAAAACAAAATACTGTGAGCCTGAGCTATTTGGCGAATGGGAAGAAGAAGTTTTATGGAAAAATGAATGGAGAAATAGAAAATTACCGCTACCAGTAACAATGACAGTAAATAATAAATATAATCCTGGTGATTATCCTTTAGCGGGTTCAAAACTTGTTTCAGAAAAAATGCTTAAGATAATAAAGCAAGTAAATGAAAAAATTGAAGTTTTACCAACACAGTTATTTTATAAAGAAAAAGAATCTATTTGGGATATATATTACTCTTTAATTTTTCCAGAATATAACGCCTTTAATTTTGATAAATCTCAATACACATTATTTAGAAATAAAATTTTAGGTCTAAAAAAACTGGTTCTGTCAAAGGAAAAACTTAGTCTTATTGATACATCAAATAACATCTTTGTCTTAAAAGAAACGAAACTTAATATAATTTGCACGGAAATAGCAAAGAACATGATAGAATCCGCAGGTATAAAAGATGTGCGTTTTACGGAACTTCCTGTAGAGTAAGTCCACTTGGTATAGAGTATAGCATAACATGCACTTCAAAGCGGACGGCAAGTCAAGCTTGCCGCCGTTTAAGTGCGTTGTTATGCCCACAGCCCACTGGGCTGGAAAAATTGTAAAAAAAAGTTGTATAGTATAGTAGAATTTTTAATCAAAACTTTGTATGCTAAAAGTTATGCTGAATGCGTTAGACTTATTTTGTGGGTGCGGAGGTCTATCACTCGGTTTTGAAAAGGCAGGAATTAATATTCTGTTAGGAATCGATGCTTGGCAGGACGCAATAACCACTTTTAATCACAATCATAAAAACTCAAAAGGTCTTTGCGCCGACTTGTCTACGCTTAATCCAAAAGATATTGAATCAGTCTTAAATAATAAATCTGTGGATATAATTATCGGTGGACCTCCGTGTCAAGGTTTTTCTGTTGCAGGAAAAAGAATAATTGATGATGAGCGGAATAAGTTGTATAAAAATTTTGTTAGATTTGTAGACTATTTTAAACCAAAAGCATTTGTAATGGAAAATGTGCCTAATATTCTTTCGATTGGTGGTGGAATTGTTAGGAATTCAATTGTTAAAGATTTCTCTGATTTAGGGTATAAAGTTGTTTATAAGGTTCTGACTGCTAGTGATTATGGGGTTCCACAAAATCGAAAAAGAGCGATTTTTGTAGGTTTGAAAAATAGTTCAGATTTTTCCTTTCCGGAAAAATCTGTTTCACATTTAACAACTTCATTCGAAGCATTGTCAGATTTACCTGAAAATTCATTAACAGATGGCTCCTCATATCCGATTGCTGCTAATTGTGATTATCAAAAATTAATGCGTGAAAATTCAAATAAAATTTTTAATCATGAAATTACTGAACATAATGAAAGAACAAAAAAAATAATTGCTTTAGTGCCTGATGGTGGAAATTATAAGGATTTACCACTGGAATTACAGCAAACAAGAAAAGTTCATATCGCTTGGACTCGTTTGAATAGTCAAAAGCCAAGTTTTACGATTGATACAGGTCATAGACATCATTTTCACTATAAGTTTAATCGTATTCCTACTGTTAGGGAAAGTGCCAGAATACAATCGTTTCCAGATGATTTCATTTTTCTTGGAACGAAGACTAGTCAATATAAACAGGTTGGTAATGCTGTTCCACCTTTAATGGCAGAGGCTATTGCAAAAAAAGTAAAGGAGACACTTGATGTATAAAATTCCAGACCAATATTATTTTAGAATTCATCATGTTCGTCCTCGTTTTAAAGATGATGTGGAAAATGTACTTTTCTATATGGCTCATTGTTGTTCCTCATTGAAGGATTTACCTATCAATGAATACAAAGAAAAATTAAATACAATGATTCAGCTCTATCCTGAAAATGCAGGAAAAACTGAAAAAACAATTAATAATTGGCGAACAGAAATTGCTGCTTTGTTTGGTTTTTATATTGAAGATAAAGGCTCGCAAAAAACTGAAACTGGCGAAATAGCATATTTTCTTGATAAAGAACAAGACTTAGTTCAATTCTTCAAATTTTATCTTTTCAAGTTTCAATATCCTGGCGGTCATTTAAAATCTGATAGAATTAAAGAATTTATAGATGCAGGAATAAAATTTAAGCCGGCTCATTATATTTTGAAATTATTATATGAAGCTGATTCTGAACTCGGAAAACCTTTGGGGATTACAAAAGAAGAAGCAACTCATTGTATGTTTAATGATTTACGCGTTACACGAGATAATCGAAATGTAAAAGAAGTTATAAACCTTATTGTTTCAAATAGACAGAACAAAATTGAATATGAGCATGGTGGTGATATTACTCGTTATGCCGGAGATATACTTGATTACATGGTTCATGCAAATCTTTTGGATGAAAGACATGGCTATTTCTATTTGAATCATACAGAAATGGAATCAATTATGGTTTTCATAAATGATGTAAATTATTTTGACGGCTATGATTCCTTTTATGGAAAAGACATCAATATTTCAGATTTATCAGAAGTCGAAACTGATTGGTTTACTTATGTAAACAAAGAACTTCATGCAGAACTTTTTAAGACCGATTTGACATCGTATTTTATATCCGATACAGCACAAGAAGAGAATCTTTATAAAACAGCTGTGGATGATAAAATTTCCGAAATTTTAGAAGGTGTCGGTTCAACAAAAGATATTGGTGATTTAGGCGAAAACTTAATCATAGGACATGAAAAAGTTCGTCTTGTAAATCTTGGCAGAGAAGATTTAATTCACTTAATAAAGAAAATTCCAACAGCTTTAGCAGTCGGTTATGACATTCAAAGTGTGGAAGAAGACCAAAGAAAGAGATATATTGAAGTAAAAACAACAATAAGTAATCGTCCTCTAAAATTCTTTGGGTTTCATTTAACGAGAAACGAATGGGATTCTGCCCAAACATTAAATGACAGATATTTTGTCTATCGATTGATGATAAACAAAAGTCAAAAAATTATTTACATTCTTCAAAATCCTGTGCAGTTGTACAAACAAGATAAAATTGAAATGAGAATTTCTGATGGTGCAGGAATTTCATTCAAGGAAAATGTCGCTGAAAAAACGGAGTTAATGATATGGCAAAATTGAAAGTAGCCTCGCTTTTCTGCGGTTGTGGCGGTACAGATGTTGGACTTCTCGGAAATTTTGATTTTCTCGGAAAGCATTATGGTTCAAATAATATGGAAATCGTTTATGCTAATGATATTGACGACAATGCTTGCAAAATCTTTGAAGAAAATTTTGGGTTAAAACCGGACAATAGAGATATTAGACAGGTTCCTTCATCAGAATTACCCGATTTTGATATTTTAACAGGTGGTTTTCCTTGTCAGTCATTTTCTATAATTGCTCAGAATCCTAAGCGTCTTGGCGTAAAAGATGACAGAGGAAAATTGTTTTTTGAAATGTGTCGTATTCTCAAAGATAAACAGCCAAAATGTTTTATTGCAGAAAATGTAAAAGGCCTTTTAACAGCCAACCAAAAAAGTGCCTTTCCTTTAATTTTGGAAGAATTTACGAACAGCGGATATGATGTAAAATATATGGTTTTAAATTCTGCAAATTTTGGTGTTCCTCAAAAAAGAGAACGTGTAATTATGGTTGGCTTTAGAAAAGACTTAAATATTGATTTTTCTTTCCCAGCTCAGACAATTAAAGATGAAAAATTATATGAGCCATTGAAAAAAGTAATCGAAAATTCTGTAGATGAAAAATATTATTTTTCAGAAAAAGCCGTTGCAGGAATGATGAAAAAGCGAGAAAAAATGAATAAAGGTCGTGCTCAAGATATAGAAAAACCTTGCAACACAGTCGGTGCACATCTTGCAAAGGTATCATTAAACAGTACTGATCCTGTGTTATTTAATGGAAATCGTTACCGTAGATTTACACCAAGAGAGGTTGCTAGAATACAATCTTTTCCAGAACAATTTTCTCTTGTTGGTACAGAAGCTGCTCAATATCGTGCTTTAGGAAATGCTATTCCTCCTGTAATGATTTGGTATGTGGCAAATAAAGTAAAGAATTCTTTGTAAAAAGAAAAATAAGGCATAACACAGTTTTCAAAGCCGACAACGCAGTCAAGCTGCGTTGCGGTTTAAAACATAGTTATGCCCACAGCCCACTGGGCTGGTTTATTCACTCAGCGGAGTAAAACGCCCCCCCCCCCGCTATTCGCAGTCGTTCTCTATCGCCTTTACCACACGAGCGGGAACGCCCACCGCCACCGAGTTGTCGGGAATGTCACGACTGACCACCGCGCCCGCTCCTATTACCACATTATTGCCGATTGTAACGCCTGGAAGAATAGTTACATTGCCGCCAATCCACACATCGTTTCCGATTGTTACAGGCTTGGCAATTCCTAAGTGCGCCCGCCTTCCACGCGCCGAGAGCGGATGACCCACAGTTGTGATGAGCGTGTTCGGACCAATCATCACATTATCGCCGATTCGCACTTCGCGAATGTCCAAAATCGTAAGATTATAGTTTCCTGTGAAGTTTGAGCCGATAAAAATGTTCTTGCCGTTGTCGCAGTTGAAGGTCTTTGCAATCCACACCTTGTCGCCCTTCGCACCGAGCATTTTTTCCAGCTGTGCGGCTTGAGAAGCATAATCGCTGTCGTCAATCGCATTGTAAATCTTGCATTGTTCAATCGCATTCAGCTTCAATGCCTCGACTTCAGCGTCGTCGTAGCAGTATTCAAGACCTGCTTTGAGTTTTTCGAGTTCTGTCATAGTTTTCTCCTGTTGTTATATGTTCGGCTGATTTAGATTCTTTCTGCCTTCCCCTTGTCACATATACCACGGCGAGCGTTGCCGCGCACAGTACCCATGTAATCGGTTCGGTCAGAATCACGCCCCAGTAACCGAGGGCAGGAACAATAGCAAGTGCGAAAAGAATTTTGAATGTCAGCTCTATGCCGCTTGAAAGGACGGGCACGATTTTGTGTCCGAGTGCCTGCATGGAATAGCGCAGAACGAACAGAACACCGAGCGGAAAGAAAAAGAGCGTGGAAAAGCGAAGGTAGAGGGCGGCGTTCGAGACAATCACCTCGTTTGCCGTTCCTGTGAGCCATACGGCAAGCGAGCGACCGCCCAGCCATGCCACCGCCACGGAAAAGAGCGACCACAAAAGCTCCCAGAAAATCAGAGTTCGGTTCGCCTCGCGGATTCGGTCAAGCCGTTTTGCGCCGTAGTTCTGGCTCGTGAAGGTGGCATTTGCGATTGCAAGCGTAGACATGGGCACCATGAGCAGGTCGAAGAGCTTTCGGCTCGCGGCATGGGCGGCTATGTAATCTGTTCCAAGCAGGTTTATGGCGCGTTGCAGCACTACCGTTCCCAAGCCCACGACAGACTGCATGAGTGCCATCGAAAGCCCCGCAGAAAGCATCTCCCTCACAAGAGGGACTAATGCGGCACGGCTCATGTCGGAGCGGCGGGGAAGCAGGTCGGCGTAGGTGCGCAGAATGTAGGCGAAGCAGAGGACGGCGGAAAGCGACTGCGCTATCACCGTGGCGGCGGCACAGCCCGCGATTCCCCAGCCGAACAGGGCGACAAAAAGCAGGTCTAGCGCAACATTCACGACGCTTGAAAAAATGAGAAAATAGAGCGGAACGCGGCTGTTCCCCACGGCGTTCATGAAGCCAGTCGCCATGTTGTAGGCGACGGTCGCCGTCATGCCGCCGATGATGATGGCGATGTAACGGCGCGCGTCTGCAAAAATCGTGTCGGGCGTTTTGAGAAGGCGCATAACTGGCGCGATTGCGGTGAGCGCAAGAGAAGTGAACAGCACGGCAATAAGTGCGTTCAGCAGAACCATGACCGCCACGCTCCGCCTGAACTGTGTGCGGTCTCCGCTCCCGAATGCACGGGAAAGGGAGATGCAGTAGCCTGAGTTCAAGCCCCAGGTGAAGTTCATCAGGAGCGAGAACACCACTCCCGTAGAGCCGATTGCGGCAATAGCCCCCTCGCCCAAGAAATGCCCCGCCACCATCGTATCCACAGTGCTGTAGACAAGCTGGAAGCAGTCGCCGAGCAGAAGCGGCAGCGCAAATGTGAGGATAAGGCGGAGCGGACTTCCGCGCGTCATGTCGGTCGTGTGTTTGTTCTCGCTTTTATTCATTTACTTCCTCTTGTGATGTTCTTTGTGCCACTTGTTGTATTCCGCCACTGGTGGATGCCCCGCGATGTAGCCGAGCACGGGAATGTCAGGGCGTTTCTCGCAAAGCGTCTCATACGCGGGAACGCTCACCACGCCCGCGCCGCAGTGTAGAATCACGGGGCGACCGCGCGGGATTTCGTTGTAGCGGGAAGCCATCTGGTCGTGCGGAATGTGAAGCGCACCGATAAAGCCCGTCTTGAGCTTCCAGTAGTCAGTGTTCACTTCCACGATGACCACATCGGGCGTTGATTTGAGGAATTCAAGCGCGGCTTCGGGGGTAAGTCCGCCAAGCCGTTTTGCTTCGGTCTGTGCCTGTGCGTTCATTTCAACCTTCATTTCTACATTCGTAATCATGTTTGCGTTTTGCGAGTTTGTTGGTTCGGTGCGCTCGCTTCTGACCGCAAAAATGCCGCTCGCTCCCGGCGCGATGTCGGCATAGTAGCGGACGGTACTTCCCCAGTAGATCGAGGCTTCCACATAGCAGCGGTATGTTCCCGCTGGCACGGCGTTCCCCGCGCTGTCGGTGAAATCCCACACGAACGACTGTCTACCCACGCGGGGTGTTGAGGACGATACAGCGTCCAGTTCCGCGCCCGCCATTGCGGCGGGCTTTGCGTTCTGCACCCAGCGCGGAAGCGTTTCGCTCCGCCGTTCGTAGCCGCGCCGTGAGCCTGTGAAACTCGTGACGAACAGCGTTTTTACCACGCGTCCGCCATCGTCCTCAATCCACACGGCAAACTGGTTTGACGCAATCGTGCCTGAGTGCGTGTAGTCAAAGCTGACGATGAGCGTCCGCGCGGTATTTTCCGCCGTCCGCATCGTTTTTGTCTCTTGTGCCGTGCAGTTTGCGGAAAGCACCGCTACAAGCAGGGAAAGTAAAAACGCTGTCTTTTTCATGGTCGTTTCTCCTCAATTAGCCGCACGGATTGAATCATCAAATCCGCACGGCGATTTTTTTTATTTGTATGCCGCCTCGAAAATCGCAAGATAATCCGCGTCGGAAAGCGGGAGCGGGTCTGCGGTGATGTCGCCGCCGAGGACTTCATGGACTTTCGCGGGGTAGGATTTCAACTCCTCCCGCGTGATTCCCTCGCGGCTCATGGCAAGGTCGGCACAGCCGACATCGGAAATGAGCTTGTCGAGCGCGGCGATGAAGTCCTTGCCACTTGCGGGATTTTCAACGCCCATTGCGCGCGCCATCTTTTTCATCGGCTCTTCCGCCGCCTTTCGTTCGGCGAAAAAGTCGTAGTAGGCGTGGGCAATCTCAATCAGACCCGCGCCGTGCACGAGGTCGTCGTGGAAGCTTCCCATCACATGCTCCATCGTGTGTGCGCTCGTGCACATCATGTAGTAGCCCGCGAATGTGTTTGCGAGTGCCATGTACGCGCGGGCTTCCTTGTCGCTTCCGTCCTTGACCGCGCGGGGAAGGTAGCGGGCAACCAGCTCAATCGTCTTGAGCGCAAACATCTCCGCCATCGGATGCACATTCTTGTTCACGACGGTCTCGCTCGCATGGAAGAAAGCGTCCATGCCCTGGTAGGCGGTTAGGCGCGGCGGAACGCTCATCATCAGGTCGGAATCGACGATGGAGAGGGTCGGGAACATCGAGGGAAAAAAGATTCCCGTCTTTTCCTGCGTCCTGTCGTTGGTTATGACGCTGGCGATGTCAACTTCGCTTGCCGTTCCCGCACTCGTGGTTATGCAGACAATCGGAATGGCGGGATAGAGCGCGTTTTTCTTTCCGCCGCGAGCGGAGAGCGAGTAGTCCCAAATGTTGCCTGGGTTTGCCGCCATGAGCGCGATGCATTTTGCGCAGTCCATGACCGAGCCGCCGCCGAGCGCAATCACGAAGTCGCAGCCGTTCGCCTTTACCGCTGTCGCGCCGTCGGTAACATTGATGTCAGTGGGGTTCGGGCGAATCTGGTCGAAGAGCGCGTGGAAAACGCCCGCCTTGTCGAGTTCCGCTTCAAGCGAGGCGAGGTAGCCGTATTTTTTGACAGAAGAGCCGTTGCTCGTTACGATGAGCGCCTTCTTGCCGGGGAGCGTCTGCTCGTGCAGGTGCGAGAGCTGCCCTGCGCCGAAAAGGACGCGGACGGGATTGTAAAATGTGAAGTTTTGGTACATGGATTCCTCCGTAAAAGTGATTATGAGATGAGTATACGGCAGAATCGCGCGGCTGACAGTGGCAAATCGTAAGGTGCGATGTGGCAGATTGTAAGAATTTGGGGTATAATGGGCTTATGAATGACGAAAACTCACGGGACGAAATGCTTTTCCCTGCGCTTGAAAAACTTTCCGCCGACTTCCTCAACCTGCACTGGTCGCACTACGACATTTTGGTTGACGGGCATACGGAGTGTGTCCAGCGGTGGCTCGGCGAGGCGGACGAGGAGGTTATGGTCTGCGTTCTCTCGCACGACAATATCAGCGAGCGGTTTCACAGGCAGGACTATTTTTTCATCAACTACGCCTATCGCGGAAGCTATGACGCGGTGAGCTACAAGTTCGACAACAAGATTACGGTGTGCGAGGGCGACTGCTACATCGGTCAGCCGTTCTCAGGCTACGCGATTCATGCGCCGAACCCCGAAAGTCAGGTCATCATCGGCGTGCTGATTCAGAAGCAGACTTTTTACCGCTCGTTCCTGCCGCTCATCACGGCGGATGCGGATTTGCTCCGCTTTTTCATCGACAGCCGCACTAATGATTTTTCAGACGAGTTCATCCACCTGCACATCGGGAAGTCGGGCGCGGTGCAGAGGATTCTTGAGCTGATGGTGATTGAGTACGCAAACAAGAACGAGGACACGCAGAACATCTTGAAGCCGCTTGCAGTGAGCCTTCTGATGTACATTGCCCGCGAGTGCAGGGCGAATAAACGGGACGGCGGGCAGACCGCGCCGCTGTCCGCGCAGATTGTCGCCTTTATGAAAAGCAGGATGGATGCGGTGTCGCTTTCGGACATCGCGCGGCATTTCGGCTACCACGCGAACTACATCTCGTCGCTCCTGCACAAGGAGACGGGGCGCACTTTCAGCCAGATTCTGCTTTCGCTGCGCATGGAGCGCGCGGTGCTTCTCATGCAGGGGACGACGCTCTCGCTTGACGAGATTGCCGCCATGATAGGCTACGGCGACACGAGCAATTTCTACAAAGCTTTCAGGGCGCATTTCGGCACATCTCCGCGAGAGTACGGGAGTGGGCGCAAGTGAGTGGAAGTGTGGAGAATTTGTTCCCGCTTGGACACGCAAAAACTAGCTCTGATTCCCGCATTCCTCGCCGCACCCCCCCCCCCCCGCTGATTTTTCCCGATTTTTGTGCTATCCTTTTAGTATATGAACAAAGCCAACATCATTATGCTCGCCAAAACCCGCACGACATCAGCGGCTACAGCTTCCAGAAGGGCAAGAAAGAAAACAAGTAAAGCATAACATAAAATTCAAAGCCGACAACGACTTTCGTCGTTGCGGTTTAACTCATTGTTAGGCGGACAGCCCAATGGGCTGCTGAAGGAGATATAATATGAAAATAAGAATTCCTATTGCTTTATTTGATTACTTTAAAAATGAAAGAAAATTAGCTATATCAGTTAATAAAATAGCTGAATATCTATCTCTTGAAGAAATAAAAAAGATTGATTTTTCAATCAATTTTACAAACAATGAATTAAAAGAAATCGATATTGATGAACAAGAACTCGAAAATAATTTATTGAAAAACGAAAATCTGTTTGTCATTGTTGCATTATACGCAATGGCTGTTGGAGAATAGCTTATGAGCAACAATTTGGTTCAGAACGAATTAAAAAATGAAACTGCATTGTATTTTAAGCGAATATGTGAAACAACTTCTAATGATTATTCTAAAATTGCTTTTTTAGGAGATGAATTATCTTGGTTTGATGTTTTATCTATGCTTGTATTTGGTTTCATAGGAGGTGCTATATCTAATAGCGAACAGTTAAAAGATTTTTTAGATAATATACATACTGAAGCATCCAGTGATAGCCACAAACTCTTTTAGGAAAGTTATTTCATCATAAAGGCGATAAAATTGACCATACTGCAAGAGGCGGAAAAGATTTTGCAACCTATTTACACCGCTTATACGGAGGACATGACCCTTTTTCCATTGGACATGGAGACAATCCTTTCGTTTTGCTTGTAAAACAATATGGAATTCCTAAAGGAATCTTACAAGCCTTAAGACATTTAATTGCAGATACTTTTTCAAAACAAGGAGGAACATTACCATTTTCTTCATTTCTCGATTTCAAGAAAGAAGATGGTACTATTGGAAATTTCTTAGATGAGTGGTCAAAAGAAGTTGCAAAAGGAACAGGCTTAAATCCTCAACAAGTATATTCAGAACTTTTTACAATAAAAGCACAGGATGTTTCATCAGTAGTTATTACTGGTGTTCTAGTAAAAGCGTATGTAAAAATAAGAACTTTACAAGATAAAAGTAAATCATTTTCCAAAATAGGTATAACCCAGTTAAAGATAATAGCCTATTTAACAAATGTTTTGACAAGTGCTATTAGGGGAGCGATTAAGCATAACGGTGTTCCTAACTTAAATATTCCTGCAATATTTAAATTAATTGTAGAAATAATAAAATTCTATATTTTGAACTACAAGGAGTTAAGTGCAATAAAGAAGGATATAGAAATATTTGAAAAAAAAGTTTCAACGTTGGAAAATGAAGTATATGGCAGAGGTGAAAATCTGCTGACATATGCTACTTTTGATGAATATGTATCAGAATTAGATACTCAATACGATTCATTTGAAAAATTATTATCATAGGAGTCTATAATTATGGCAGGAGAAACAGTTATAAAATGGATAATTGGCGGTTTAGCAGCCTTAGGAGGTCTTGCAATAGGAGCTTTGGCAAGACAACCAGAAGTTTCAAGTTATAAAAAGCAAATTATTGCTTTAAAAAGGATTTATCAGAACGAATGCTGAAAGTTGAAGAAGAGCTGAACAGACAGGTGGATGAATTGAATAAACGCTATATGCTCTAAAAGCCTGGCAATTTTTCGAGAAAGCAAAGGCAAAATCAATTTATGAAAAAAAAGCGAGAGAAGTATTCTTTATGAAATGTTGCTGTTCTGAGTATATTAGAATATTAGGAAAATCCCTTTCAAAGGACATGTCTTTAAATGAACAAGAAACACAATTCTTAAAATCATTTGATAATGTTTTAAATAATAAATTGGAAGAGAATGATTTAAATTTTGTAAAAGTATATATATCAAATAAAAATTTTGATATTGGAACATCATTCAATTTTCAAGTTGCCTTCAATTTTCAAGCCCAAATTGAACATGATATTGTTGCATAAAATATAGTATTGATAGAAAATCCAAATAAAATATAAAACTATAATTTTTAGAATTCTGTAAAGTAAGTGGTCAAGCCACTTGCTTTTTTTTAGCGGAAATTACGATATTTTGATTTTACTTGACTTTGTAACAGTATAGTGTTACATTGTAAATGTGGATAAGGAAAAGAAAGAATACGTTTTATACAAAGGCGAAAAATTCACTGTAGAATGGTACTACAATGAGAAAAACAAAAGCCAGCCTTTTGAATACTTTAATTCACTTAGCTCTCAGCAGCAAATGAAATTATTGTATTTGGTAAAACGTATGGGAGACTTTGGAAAAATTTCGGATAAAACGAAATTTAACTTTGAAGAAGACGGAATTTGGGCATTCAAGCCTAAGCCGGATAGGTTTCTTTCATTTTTTACAATTGGAAAGAAAATAATTATAACAAATGCATTTGAAAAGAAATGCCAGAAACTTCCTCCTGCAGAAAAAGAAAAGGCTGAGAAATGCAGGGAGGATTATGAAAACCGTGTAAAAGGAGGAACGTACTATGACAACATTTGACCGACTGATGCAAGATTCAAACTTCAAGGACGAATTTGAAAAAGGATATAATGAATTTTTGATCTCAGAATTTATGATTGAAAAAATGGAAGAAGAAAATATTTCTGTAAGGGAATTGGCAAAAGAAGCAAAAGTTTCTCCCACTACTATCCAAAACTTACGCAGTGGAAATGCAGAAGCTGTAAAATATAAGACTCTTTCAAATATAATGCAAAAATTAGGATATGCTTTACAGCCTGTAAAAATGGCAACTTTGTGATGCATAAAGAAATCAAGCTGCAAAAAGTACTCTATATCGCCTAACAAGAAGTTCAAAGCCGACAAACCGGTCAAGCCGGTTTGCGGTTTAACTCATTGTTATGTGGACGCCCGCACTGGGGCGCGAGAAAAGGAAATGAAAAAAATATTTATTGCAGTTTTTATTTTATTCTCAGCATCTTTAATTTTTTCACAACAAATAAATCAATCTGGAAAAAATATTTTGGAGCGTTTTGTTCCGCCAAAAAACTATGAAAGAGTTGAAATTCCAGAAAATTCATTCGGTGCTTTTTTGCGCACATTTCCATTAAAAGAATTTGGAAGTCCTGTGCTACTTTATAATGGACAAACAAAAAGAACTAATGTACATGTTTCTGTTTTTAATATGCCACTTCTGAATGTTGATTTAATTCAATGTGCTGATGCTGTTATAAAACTAAGAGCAGAATACTTATATAATCAAAAACGATATTCAGAAATTCAATTTCATATTACAAATGGAATGCTTGTTCCTTTTGAAAAATTTGGGAATGGCGAGCGTGTAATTGTTTCCGGCAATAAGACACAATGGGAAAGCGGTTATAAAAAAGGTTTTGGCCGAGATGTTTTTGAAGAATATCTAAGGTTTATTTACAGTTATGCAGGAACTTATTCTTTATCCCAGGAAGCAAAAAAGAAAAATATTTCAAATATAGAAATTGGTGATTTCTTTATTTATGGTGGAAGTCCTGGACATGTAGTTCTTGTGTTGGATATTGCCATTGATAAATCTACAGGAAAAAAGATAATGCTGCTTGGACAAAGTTATATGCCTTCGCAAGAATTTCATATATTAAAAAGCTATGAGAATATAAGCCCATGGTACTATATAGAAGATACTGTTTTGGAAACTCCCGAATGGATATTTCAAAAAGGAAGTTTGATGGGTTTTTAATACTCAGGTGTTTATTTTCCTCTCTGAGTCAAGCACAGAGAGGAAAATATAATTAAACTTTATGGCTTGGACGAAGAAGCGGTTGTAAGCGACTTTACGCCGCTTTAAATAATAATAAATTAGAAGCGTTTGCTTCTCAAAAAATATAGAATAGATTCAATAATCTATTTGATAAAAAATCGTGTAACAAAGGTTCGTAGCTGACAGCGGGTCGAGCCCGCTGCGGTACAACCAGTTGATATGGTGAGCCAAAAGTCAATATGTAAAAAACAGGAAAAGAACGGTGTCCGGGCTTGTCCGGTAGTGACCACTATGATATTCGTGCATAGGCCGAGGCCCGCTCCAGGTCAATGA
>JAGBIY010000040.1 GCA_017934745.1 Treponema sp.
AGGTCGAATGTCGAGTTTATGCATACCGTAGTTGCAGAAACAAGCTCCCAGCGGGAACCCGCCAACAAAAACGGCAGTACCGCTCCGCGGTGGCGTTAACATCGCTTGCGATGTTTAGTGTTTTTGTTGACGGAACCCCGCTTCCGTTCGTTTCTGCCATTGCACTGTGAAAACTCGACTTTCGCCCTAGAAGACTGTCTTGTTTTTGCGATTTTGCAAACTGTAGTTAACAAAATCGCCTCATGTTTGTAAATTGCAGTTTGCAAAATTGCCCATGTTTTGTAAACTACAGTTATGGAAAAGATGATAGAACGTTTTAGAAAGAAGATTGCCGCGATGGATTTGCGCTTCGTCAGAAGCCTCGAAAGCAAAATAAACTGGGACGCGCGTCTCGTCTGCATTCGCGGCTCCAGGGGGACTGGAAAAACGACGCTCATGCTCCAGCACATAAAAAAGGCCTTTGCGGGCGACCTAGGCAAAGTTGTTTATGTGAGCTTGGACAATCTCTATTTTGCGGACAATTCTCTGATTGATTTTGTCGATTCTTTTGTCAAGCGTGGCGGCGAGTATCTTTTTCTTGATGAGGTTCACAAATACCCCGATTGGTCCCGCGTGATAAAAAACATTTACGATGATTACCCTGAGCTTCATGTAGCTTTTACAGGCTCTTCCCTTCTTGAAATCCTTAACGCCCGCTCCGATTTGAGCCGCCGCGCTTTGGTTTACAACTTGCAGGGGCTTTCGTTCAGGGAGTATCTGAAACTTGTCGCGGATGCTGATTTCCCGATTTTGACGCTCGACGAAATTTTGAGCGACAACGAAAAACTTTCGGCAGAGATTGTTTCAAAAATAAAGCCTTTCATGTACTTTGACGGATATTTGAAGAACGGCTACTATCCGTATTTTTTGGAAGGAATCGACGATTATTACAGCCGCCTGAATGAAACCGTCAATATGGTTTTGGAAATCGAGCTTCCCCTGCTTCGGAAAATCGATGTTTCGTATTTGGTCAAGATAAAAAAGCTTCTGACGGCAATCGGAAAGTCCGCTCCTTTCATTCCGAACGTTTCAGAGCTTTCTTCTCACATTCAAATCTCGCGGCAGACGCTTTTGCAGTATCTGCAGTACCTTGAAGAGTCAAAACTGATTTACCAAGTCTTCAAGGAGAGCCGAGGACTTGGAACGCTGGAGAAGCCCGACAAGATTTTTTTGGAAAACACGAACCTGATGTTCTTGCTCGGCAAAATCGAAACGAACATCGGCAATGTGCGGGAAACGTTCGCTTTCAACCAGCTCTCTTACAACCATGAAGTCCTGTTTTCCGAGCAGAGCGATTTTTTCATCGACAAGAAATACACTTTTGAAGTCGGCGGAAAAAACAAAAAACGCAAGCAGATAAAGGATGTTCCAGACTCGTACATCTTGGCGGACGACATCGAATTCGGCACGGAGAGGAGAATCCCGCTGTGGCTTTTGGGATTCCTGTATTGAAGTGGGAATCGCTACATGTCTTCCATCGACAATCCCGCAAGTGAAATTGTGCATCTTGGTATGTTCTTTGAGAATTGGCGTGCTTTTTGATAGACGAGGACGTGGGGCAGTTTTTGAAGAAGCACTTTTCTTTCAAAATCTCCTTTGAATCTCGTATTTTGTGAAAATAAAACCATTTATATTTTCACAAAATACGATAATTTTCTGATTCGTGCAAGAATGGAAAGCTATATTTTCAAAAATCCGAAAAATCCGTGAAAACTATCCTTTCCCCTCTCTCGCCCGCTATTCCCCCTGTTCCGTTCCTTCCACGCTTTTTTCCGGGAGCGTCTTGTCCCCCCCAGCCACGAAGAAGTTCCGCTCGTCCGGTTCGTCCGCGGCTCCGTCTGAGTTCCCCGCAATCTGGTACCAGTCGATTTTCCGCGTGATGAACATGAGGAGGAGCACCACGACGAAAAGTCCGACGCTTCCGATGAGGAGCGCGTAGTCCTCTGCCTGGAGAGTGCCGTAGAGGAAGATGTAGGAGATGAGCTGGACTCCGCTCAGCATTCCGCCGAACTTGAGGCTCTTGAAAATCGACGTGGCGTAGAAGAGGGTCGCGAGACTCACGCTCGCCGCGCAGATGAGGTAGGTCAAGTCGAACGGAACGTGCTCGGAAATCGAGAGGAGGAGCAGGTAGAAAATCACGTCGGCGAAGCCTATGAGGCAGTACTGGACTGGATGGACGCGCTTCTTGGAGAAAATCTCCGAAATCAAGAGCGCGATGAACGGAATCATCAGGAAGAGGAGGGCGTACTTCACGCTCCGCTCGGACTTCTTGTACGCGTCCACGGGAACGAGGAACGACGTGCTCACCGATTCAGGCTGCCCAAGCTCCGACCACGACTGCCAGCTCTTCGGGTAGATTGTGCTCAGTCCCGCTATCTCCCACGTCGCGGAAAATCCGCTCTCGGAAATCTCCCTCTCCTTCGGAAGCCAGCCGCCGGAGAAGCTCGGGCTTGCCCAGTCCGACTTCATCCTGAACGTGTTGTCCGATGCGATTGGGCGGAGGGATATGACTTCGCCTCCCTGGAATTCGATTCTTCCTGTCAGGTCGAAGGGGGTGTCGAAGATGTCGTCGGGCAGGTTGTAGGAGACGCTCGTTCCGAACGGGGAGACGCTGTTGTACTTGAGCGGAGAGATTGAAAGTTCTTCGTCCCCGATTTTGAGCTTCGGCTGGGCGGTCAGGCTCTTCGTGTTCGAGAAGCCGAGAATCAGCACGGCCTCGCTTGTCATGATGTCTTCGTTTTTTATGTCGAAGTACGAATAGTCGAAAACGCCGAATGTGGCCTTCATGTCCGCCGTCCCGTTGAAGACCGGCACCTTGAAGATCCCCCGTGTGAGGTAGTACGGATCCACCGAAATGTCCAAATCGTAGCTTTCGGGCGCGAATATGAGGTACCTCGTATCGACGTCGACTTTTGTGACTTCGTTCTTCTCGTTCCTCGTCTCCGTCCTGTGGCGGTAGGGGACTGCAATCACAAGCCCCTGCATGGATGTCGTGCCGCCGAACGGCTCCGTTATGGAATCCACGGCCGACTCCTGGTAGAACTTCCTGTCGGAAATCAAATTCTTTATGAGCGCGATTGGAATCAGAAACAGAAGGATGAGGACGAACACCAGCACTATCTTCATCGTGTACGCGGAAATCGACAATTTTTTCATTGAATTCTCCTTTTCATTTTTGTTGGTTCATTATAGTCGAAATAACAGAATTTGAATAACAGGGCGAAAGTCGAGTTTTCACAGAGCAATGGCAGAAACGAGCGGAAGCGGGGTTCCGTCCATCAAAACACTAAACATCGCAAGCGATGTTAACGCCACCGCGAAGTGGTACTGCCGTTTTGGGCAAGACTGCGCAAGCAGGCTGCGGTTCCCGCTGGGAGCTTGTTTCTGCAACTACGAT
>JAGBIY010000017.1 GCA_017934745.1 Treponema sp.
GCAATGGCAGAAACGAGCGGAAGCGGGGTTCCGTCAACAAAAACACTAAACATCGCAAGCGATGTTAACGCCACCGCGGAGCGGTACTGCCGTTTTTGTTGGCGGGTTCCCGCTGGGAGCTTGTTTCTGCAACTACGGTATGCATAAACTCGACGTTCGACCTCTTATACTGAACAAGCCTTATGGCTTGGATGGGAGGTTTTAATGCCGTACGCCGCTGTCGAGGAACTGTATTCGTCTCTCACTTTGGAAAAGCAGAAGGAAGCATACGATTTCATCTGTTTTTTGGTGCAGAGCCAGGAACCGCAAAAGCCGACACTTTCTCCGAAGGATTCGTATTCCGAGGGATTTTTCAACTTGTTCGGGGCTTGCAAAGACGAATCCTTTGTGCCTCCAGAGGACAATCCTCCGACTGATGATGAGGGGGAAGTTTTTTGAAATACTTTTTGGACACGAATGTGATAATTGATGGAATACACGGAAAAAACGCGAACATAAAGACCCATTTTGAGTCTGTCATATCGTCCGACATATATGTGTCCTCTATTGTCATAGCAGAACTTGAATTCGGTGCCAAGCACAGCAAAGATTACATTTTGAACAAAATCTTGTATGAGCAATTCATCAAAGATTTCACAGAAGTTCCGTTCATAAAGGCGTACAGTGGAGTTTACGGAGAACTGCGCCATGACCTTAGTGCCCGTGGTGTTGTAATCGGTTCGAACGACATGTTGATTGCGGCTACCGCTTTGGCGAATGGCGGGATACTCGTCACTCACAACACAAGGGAATTCAGCCGAATAAACGGCATAATGCTTGAAGATTGGACAGACACTCTCGGAACATTCACAGTTTCCGACGCGAAATAACCCCCGCCTTTTCATGGCGCATGAACGCCGTCCGTTTCCACGAGAGAGCGGGCGGCGTTGTTTTTTGCGGAAGGAGGCAGTTTGTTCTATAATCTGCCCTTTCAGGTATGCGTTCATCAAAAAATCGTTCAGCGCAGATTGCCAGCCTCGCCCCTTTTTTCTTAGATGGGCGAGAAGGACTTTGTTGAACCGTATCGACACCTGCTCCTTTACCGGTTTGAAATATTCAGATTGAGCCGCAACTGGCTTGAATCTTGAAAAGTCCGTGATTTCAGGAATCTCCGAAAAATCGATTTCTTCGTCGGGAATTGCCGCCTTTTCGCACTCCTCGATGATTTTAGATTTGTCCAAGTCTGTCATAATAAACCTTCCATAATTTAAAGATGTATCACATCTTTGAATCACAAACAATGTTTCCACTAGGGAGCGGGCGGCGTTTTTTTTGCGGGGCGTTTTTTTTTTGAGGAGGGTGCGTTATAGTCTTTTGGAGTGTGAATCAGTCTTGCCTTGAAATTTGAGGATTGCCTATGAAAAATTCCAGCTTGCGGCTTTGCTCCGCTTTTTTCTTTCTCTCGTTCCTTTTCGCATCCTGCTCCGACGACTTTTGGGAATATCCTTCTAAGTCATTTGACTCCAGCTTGACTGTGAGAATTTCGCAGACCGACAATGGAGACGGAACGGCGAGCGTCAACTTCCGAATAAACGGAAACGCGACGGGCGTCATATATACGATAGACGGAAATTCTCCTTCCGTGGAATACTCGGATTCTTCATCTGACCATATAAGCTATTTCGGGTACAAGTATACGGGCAGTTCGGCTGTGGTAGTCAAAGGAGATTGTACCCTGAAAGCCATGGCCTACAAGGTCGACACGTCCCTGGAAACCGTCAGATATGGCAATGTGACTTCCGCCGAAATCGATGTGGAGGATGTCGTGACGTATCAGTTTTTGTATGAATCGGAGATACTGCAGACTAGCTCAGAGTTCACTTTCCGTTCGGGGCCCTTCGAGTATGTTTATGACGGCGTTTCATATCCTGATTCCAAGTACAAGCTTGAATTCAAGAAAGATGGAGAAGGAAGCGGAACATGGGAACTTTATGTCTACCACAACGGAAATCTGCTTCCTGATTCCAAGAACGGGCACAACTACATAGCCAAGGGAATTTTCTCCGGGACGAGCTTCGACACTCTTCCTCCGACTACTGGGAACGTCTACTTGAAGACTCTCAATGGAAAGCACCTGGCCACGGTTTCCCTAAAGTATGATTCCGAAGATGACCTTGTGTTCGATTTGCCAATCTCAAAATCCTTCATTGAAAAAGTCACCGCCGACTATTGATTTTTCATTTCCGTGTTCACATTTCCCGACAGCGCTTGCTTGTCGGGATTTTTTTGTCCTGCACGGTTGTCTGCGCGTTTTCATCGGCTCAATTGAATAGGGCTAAAAATTCGTGGTATTATTCTAAGCATTTTGCGATTGGATTGGTTTTGCGTCCAGTCATTAGACCTGTTCTTATTGAAAATTTGGGGGCTTTTATGAAGGTTGTTGTAATCGGCGCTCAGTGGGGCGATGAGGGAAAAGGAAAAATAGTCGACTATTTGGCCGAGAACGCCAAGTACGTCGTTCGCTACGCTGGAGGACCGAATGCCGGACACACGATTGTCGTAGACGGAAAGCAGTACGCTCTCCATCAGGTTCCGAGCGGAATCTTGTATTCTGACAAGGCCGTGTTCCTTGGCGCGGGAATGGTAATCGACCCTGAGGCTCTTTTCAACGAACTTCAGATGCTCAAGGACAATGGAATCGACTGGGAAGGCCGCGTCTTCATCTCTGACCGCGCACACATCATCCTTCCACGCTACCGCCAGATGGACAAGGACAGGGACGCGGCAAGAAAGAGACCGATTGGAACGACTGGACGCGGAATCGGAATCACATATTCCGAGAAAGCTCAGAGGGACGGCCTCCGCCTTGCAGATTTGGACTGGGAGAAGAAGATGTCCGAGTTCGAGGGCGAGGACAAGGCCTATCTCGACAAATACAAGGACAGGCTCATCTCCATGCGTGTCGACTTGACCGCCAAGATGTACGAGTACAGGAACGAGAACATCCTGTTCGAGGGTGCCCAGGGAGCGATGCTCGACATCGATTCTGGAACTTATCCGTACGTCTCCTCCGGAGCGTCTTGCGCCGCGGGTGCCGCCACTGGTTGCGGAATCGGGCCACACGATTTGGACAAGATTCTCGGAGTTTTCAAGGCGTACGAGACGCGCGTCGGAAACGGTCCTATGCCGACTGAGTTCAACGACAACGACGAAGCCGAGTCCGAGCTTTGCCGCACAGTGCGCGAGACTGGCCGCGAGTACGGTGTCACGACGGGAAGGGCGAGAAGGTGCGGCTACCTCGACTTGGTGGCTCTCCGCTACGCCTGCCGCGTGAACTCCCTCGACTCTCTCGTTCTCACGCACCTGGACATCTACGACCCGATGGAGCAGATTGAGGCGTGCGTCGCCTACGACATTGGCGGAAAAATCGTCACCGACTTCCCTGCCGGAGTTGAGGACATGGAGAACGCGAAACCGGTCTTGAAGAAGTTCAAGGGCTGGAAGACGAGTTTGAAGAGCATCCGCGAGTACGACAAGCTTCCGAAAGAGGCTCGCGACTACATCGAATTCATCGAGGACTTCTGCGGAACGAAAGTCGGAATCGTCTCCGTGGGCTACGAGCGCGACGAGACGTTCATCAGGACGAATCCGTGGGCGTAAGTGTAAAAAACAGAAGAATTTTTGTTTGAGCGAAAAATAGAGAAGGGCTTCTTCCGCTTCAACTGAAACGAGCGGGAGAAGCCCTTTTTCATCTTCCGTTTCCGAATTCCACTTTTACCATTCCCGTCTTCTCGTCGAATTCGTCTTTCTTCAGACCGTACAACTCCTGTATGAAACCGCCTGTGAAAATCTCCTCCACTGTCCCAGCCTTTCTGATTCTCTCTCCGTCGACGCAGATGACTTTGTCGGCAATCGCGCGCACGAGGTCTAGTTCGTGGAGGGACATCAGAATCGATTTCCCCTCGGTTCGGGCGAGATTCCAGATTGTCTTTAGTATGTCGATTTTGTAGAACATGTCGAGGAATGAAGTCGGCTCGTCCAGCACGATGATTTTTGTGTCCTGGCAGATTGCGCGCGCGAGCATGACCCTTTGCCGCTGTCCGTCGCTTGTCTTCATGAAGTCTTTTTCGAGAATGTCCGACGCGCGCACCTTCTCGGCGGCATCCTCGACCGCTTTCCTGTCGCTTTCCGAGAGAATCCCCAGCGCGTTCGTGTACGGAAATCTTCCTGTGGCTATGACGTCCCTGCATGTCATCAGTTCCGGGTGGATTCTCTCCGTCATGACCATGGACATTCGGGTGGCCACATCCTTCTCCTTCATCGAATCCATGCTTCGACCCGCGACGGCGATGCTTCCTCCCATCTTTTTGAGCTGACTCGTAATCGTCTTGAGAATCGTCGACTTTCCGGAGCCGTTGGGGCCGATTATCGCGACGATTTCCCCCTCTTCCACGCAGAAGTCGATGTCCGAAATCAGGGCCGACTTTCCGTAGCCGACCGTGAGCTTTTCCGCTTCGAGCGTCTTTCCGTTTCCTGCTTCGCCTTTCATTTTCGCCTCTTCATCATCATGCAGATTACGACAGGAACGAAGAAGAACGCCGTCACGGAGCTGATGCTCACTTCCGTGGGGGCGAAGAGCGTGCGCGCAAGTCCGTCGCAGAAGAGGGTCGCCGCGCTTCCCGCCAAAAAACAAGACGGAACGAGCATGATGGGCTTGGACGTTCCTGTGGCGGCCTTCGTCAGGTGCGGAATCGCGATGCCGACGAAAGATATGGGTCCTGCGAACGCCGTGACGCACGACGAGAGCACGCTTGAGAGGATGATGAGCGCGAATCGCTGCGCCTTTATGTTCACGCCCATGTTCCTCGCGTAGTTCTCGCCCATACCGAACGCGCCTATCTGCTTTGAGAGCGTGAAAACCGCGAGAGCCGCCGGAAATACGATTGCCGACATGATGCGCACGTCCGTCCAGTTCGCGCCGGAAAAGCTCCCGACCGACCAGTTGTGCAGGTTCACGATGTTCGAGTCGTTCGCGAATGTCACGAAGAAGTCGGTCACTGCCGAGCAGATGTAGCCGATGAGTATCCCCATCACTATGAGGACTGTCATCTTCTTCACGCGCATGGAGAAGAGCAGGACTACGCCCATAGCGGAGAGCGAGCCGAGGAACGAAGCGGCGACCATCAGGAGGGAGCCGAACCTCATGCCTTTTTCGACGAAGAAAATCATCGACATGGCGACGAAGAGCTTCGCGCCAGACGAGATTCCGAGAACGTAGGGGCCGGCTATGGGGTTCGAGAAGAACGTCTGCAGCAGGAATCCTGAAAGCGAGAGCGCGCCTCCGAGGACGACCGCGGAAACGATTCTTGGAAGGCGGAGATGCCACACGACGTTGTACGCCCTTTCGTCCGGGCTTTCGCCAATGAGTATCGAAGCTATCTCCTTAATCGATATGGACGCGCTTCCGAGTGTGAGGTTCCAGGCCACGAGGAAAGAGAGCGAGATGAAGAGGATTGCAATCGTCGACAGAAAACGCTTGTTCATTTTTCGAGTTTCTTCAGGTACGAGAGGTTGGAGTCATCGCCGTTCTGGATTTTGTACAGCTCCGAGAGGAACTGCGCGAGGCCCGTGCTTTCCTGGAAAAAGTCCTTTCCCGTGCTGTATGCGTTCCCCTCCTTCACGGCCTTGAAATCCATGAACATCGGGTTGATTCTTGAGAGTTCCCCAATCGAGCCGATTTCGCCGGTTATGTTTCCGTTGTAGATTATGATGTCCGAGTCGACCGCCGCCGAATAGAAATCCTCGAAAGTCATGTTCATCGTTGAGAGGGCGTTCTCCTCCCCGCTTCCGTTTTTTTCCAGCGCGTATTCTCCGCCCGACAGAGCGATGAGGTTCGAGATGTAGTCCCCGCTCTTCCTCACGTTCACCGCGCCTGTCGATGTCACATAGAAGAAGGCTATGCGCTTGCGCCCGCTTTCCGTATGCCTTTTTGAAAGCACCGGCTCTATCTTCCTGATTTCGCCCTCGAAGAACTCTTCCGCCTCCTTCTCCTTCCCGAAAAGCTCGCCGTAGAGCTTTATCCATTCGAGCTTCCCAAGCGGGTTCTTCTCGTAAATCGAGCGTTCCACGATGACTGGGATTCCGATTTCCTCAAGCTTCTCCTTCACTTCCGGCTTGTGGAAAATCATGGTGTTCTCTATCGCCGCGCCGCATCCGTTTGAGAGCAGAAGCTCGTAGTCGGGCGCGCTGTACTTGCCAGCGTACAGAATCTTTCCGATTTCCATCGCCTGCGCCGCGTCTTGAATCTGCCAGTCCTTCTTCCTTGTGCCAGAGAACCGGATTAAATCCATCGCGCCGATTTTCGACACGAAGTCCATGACGGACGACGAGACAAGGTACACGTTTTCAAGAGGCTTTCTGATTTGGACGATTCCGTCGGGCACGTTCCTGACTTTTTTTTGGCCTCCGCCCTGTGGCGCGAGGAGAAATTTCCCCCCGTTCTTTATTGTGACAAGGCTGAAACCTTCCGAACGGTCGATTCTGAATTCCGTGGCGAACGAAAGAGGGACGCTCTCGTTGAATGCCAGCGATGAAAAATCGGTTTCCCCGCTTTCCGCCCGTGGGCTTTTTTTCGCGCACGAGGAAAGGAGGAGCAGGAAAACCATAAAAAACGATGCGATTCTGCTCATTCTTCAAATTCTATCAGATATTCGATTTCGTGGGGGCGGCTCATGGCCGTCGTGTCCGCCGTCACCTCCACTTTTTTCGCTCCGTCTGGAATCTGCACCGTGAAAGTGGACTTTCCGCCCGCGTTCTCGTTCATGTACTTCTTTCCGCCCACAATCATGTAGTCGAAGTTCCTGCTCGTCCACACGAGACGCGCGAACGTCTTTCCGTCCTTCCTAGTTATCGAGACCGGATTCTCTATCCGCGCTTTCCCTGAGCCGCCGGAAATCTTCACGTTGACCGACTCCGCCGCCGACGAAAAAATGGCGAAAAACAACAGCAGAATTATGCCGAATCTTCTCATTCTCTTATTCCAATGTGACAGACACTTTGTGGTCGTACCAGATTCCCTTCTTTCCGACGAGGGCGAGGTCGAATTCCGTGTTGAGCTTTTCTACGGGGATGTCGAATCCGAACACTTTTTCGCTCGTTCCGTCGCTGTATGTCACGGTGTCCTCCGTCGGGCGGAGCCACTCGCTTTCATGCTTCGGAGCGTCTTTCGCCTTCCCTGAAAAAAGGTTCAGTATTTTTTTGCCGGAGAGGCTCACGTGGATTTTCATCTTTCCGTTTTTGACGGCGAGGATTCCTTTTCCTCCGTGCGCCTCGTTGACGTGGAACATGGAGCTGTCTGTCGTGAATCTCGCTTCATATTCCCCGTCCAACAGCGATGCCGATTCTCCGGCCGCTACCTTATTTTTTTTTTGACTCGCCCAGGGCTTTCACTGCGTCGGCTGTGTGCGAGACGTAGATGCTTTCGATTTCAGGGATGCGCCCGATTCCCTCGATTTGGCAGTCGATTCTCTCGAACGAGGACGAGGCCTTGAACAAACTGAGCCAAGAGTCTTCATCGTCGCCCGCCATGTCGTTGTTCGCGTGGTCGCCGGCGACTACCATGAACGGACGCAGAACGATGTTCCTGTATCCCTTTTCCTTCACCGCTTTGATGACGTTCTCGCATGAAGTCTCTTCCGGCTCTCCCTCGACAGTTCCGATGAACACGTTCTTGTAGCCGAGAGAAGCCATCTGTGTAGCCATCTGCGAGTAGCTGATTTTGGCCGTGTGCGAAGTTCCGTGCCCCATGAAGACGAAAGCCGTGTTCTTCTCGTCCGCGTCCCCGATTGACGAGAACGATGCGGCCTTCGCGGAGTATTCGGCGACCGCCTTCGCTACTTTTTCCTTGTCGCTGTTCGTCGTCGCCGCGTCCTTTCCGACTTGTCCGAGAAGCGGTTCCGCGACCTCGACGGACTCGAATTTCTTCTCGTACTTCTTCACCGCCGCCACAAGTTCGTCGTACTCGGCTCCGTGCATGAGGTGCGTCGGCTGGACGACGAGATTCTTCACTCCATTCTTCACAGCCCTGTCGAGAGCCTGCTCAACGTTGTCGATTTTCTCTTCGTCTCTCGCCTGGACATGGTTGATGATGATTTGTGCCGTGAACGCCCTCCTCACCGACCAGTCCGGATTCGCCTCGGCTATGGCCTTCTCGACTCCTCCGATGTCCGCCGCCCTGCTGTCGTTGAACGATGTTCCGAACGACACCACGAGAATCTCGTTCGCTCCGATTTTGTCCTGGTTGAGCGGATTGTCCTTTGAAGCGTCTCCCGTGTCCCGGCCGAAATAGTCCGGGTCCGCGTTCTCGCCTTCGACAAGCGCCTTCTGCGCGTCCGTGAGCTTGTCCCACGCCTTCTTCGCCTCAAGACACTGCTTGTCCGTCTTCGAGGTTCTCTTCTGGACGTATATCGCGTCGATTTTTTTCGCCACTGCGTCTGCCTTCTTCTGGTCCGCGCTCTTTCCCGCTGCGAAAACGAGAGCCGCGCTCATTGCGAACGAAACGGCCGTGACTAATGCTTTTTTCATTTTTTCCCTCCAAGAAAAAAATTTGTAAAAAAAAGCCCTGACTGCAATCGACAATCAGGGCAAAAGATGCTGCGAGGAGACGACTTCCCTTGCTCCACCGTTTTTTTTCGGCGGAGAATTTTGAGATGCCTCTTGTGTAGTACAATCAGTTGCTCGTGATTTTGGAATCGCGCCGGAATAAAAATTCCAGCCTTTCCATGTACTATTCATGAGCGGCAGGTTTCCTGGCTCGGACATCATCGCTCGGCCGCCTTCCCGGAAAATCCAGTGGCGTTGTTGGCTCCGCTCCGTTCCTTACAGTGACGAGTTCGCTCTGGTTTTCCACCAGATTCCCTTTTGACCGGCTCTTGGCTTTTGTGTCAGGTCGGCACCGCGCACTTTTCGATAAACGAATGCGAAAAGAGTATACGAAAGTTTCGTCTGTGTAAATTCTCCGCTATTCGCTAAAATGAATCTCCATGTGCGCTAAAGAAAAAAAATTGATTCTCGCTCCAATGGCGACCCTTTCCCACGAGGCGTTCAGGCGGTGCGTGGCGGGGTTCGGCGGATGCGACGAGTATTTCACCGAGATGATAAACGCCGGTTCCCTTTTGAACATGGGACCGTGGGAGAAATTCTACATGATGGACGGTCCTGACCCCGGCAAGATAGTCTGGCAGCTCACTGGAAACAATCCTGAGAAGATGGGGGACGCCGCAAAAATCCTCGCATCGCTCTCCGGCATCGGCGTGGACTTGAACATGGGGTGCTCCGCGCCGCAGATTGCGGGGACAGGAGCCGGAATCTCCTGGATGACGAAGGACTGGGGCGAGACTGAACGGATGGTGCGCCTTGTGAAGAAGTCCCTGCAGGAGAACAAGGGTACGGACGGAAAGGAGAAGAGGCTTTCCGTAAAGATGAGGCTCGGCGACGAGAAGTTCACCGAGGAGAGGCTTTTCGATTTCTGCTCGATGCTCGTGGACTGCGGAGTCCAGATGCTCACTCTTCATCCGAGGACCAAGAAGGAGAAATACAGGGAGCGCGCCCGCTGGAATTTCGTGGACGATTTGACGAAGCGTTTCCCCGACATTCCGATAATATTGAACGGAGACATCAAGGATTTTTCAAGCTACAGCTCTGCGGTGGAGGCCGCTCCGGATTGCGCGGGGGTGATGGTCGCGCGCATGGCCGCCCAGAAGCCGTGGATTTTCAAGGAAATCCGCATGGAGGAGGGGGATTCGTTCGATGTGGACATGGAGAAGACCGCGCTCGACTTCATAGACGACGTTGAGGAGTGCCAGCCGGAGGAATTCTGGAAGACGAGGCTCAGGCGTTTTTTCGCGTACTACTGCCTGAATTTCAGCTTCGCGCACTACTTCCAAAGCCAGATGCTCAACGCTTCCGACAACGAGGATTCGAGAAAGCGCGTGCGGGAATACTTCGAGAAATGCCCGGACGACAGAATCAAAACCGTCCGCCGCTGAATGGGACTGCCGATAATCTTTTGTACATTTTTGCACATATCGATGTTAAAATGGAAATGAATTTTTTGTTCGGGGATTAATGAGAAGCATCTTTTTGGTTTGCGCGTTTGTGGTCATGGGACTTTCAATCGTGTGCATATTCATTTCACTTTCTCAAAAAAAGCGCATATCGAAATACATGGCGCGGTTGCATCTGATGGCCGTGGTTTCGACCGTGTTCGCCACGGTTCCTCTGTTCACGACGGACTTGACCGTCGCCACTTTGTCAATCTCCCTCTACTACGCGTGCATAGACTGGTACTTGTTCGCGTTCGTCGATTTCCTCTTCTCTTTTACAGAAACTTCGTTCGACGCGCCTCTCATAAAAGTGTTCAGGACGGACTTCAAGATTCTCGGAGCCGCGGATTCCTTCCTCATCCTTTCCACGTTGTTCACCGGGTTCACGTTCACGCTCAAGGAAGTCGTGAAAGGCGGGGAGTTCGTCATGTGGAAGGAGACCGTCGAATACGGGTTCATGGTCCACTCCGCGTTCTATTATCTGATAACGTTCTTCATCCTCGCGTTCCTGGTGAAGAAATGTTCCTCCGCCGCGAAATTCCACAAGCAGAAGATTTACTTCACGATGGCGTGCTTCTCTGCGGTCATGGTGATGAACTTGAGCTTCATGATTTTCGGAAGCGAATACCGTTTTTCAGTCATATCATATGGATTGCTGACGTTGCTGATCCATGTGATTGGATTCTATGTCATGCCGCTCAAACTGAATTTGCGGATAAAAGGCATGATAGCCGAGGACATGAGCGACGCTGTGGTCTGCTTCGACTCGGAAAGCGACTGCGTTTTCATGAACAGGATGGCCAGGAAAATATTCAAGACCGAGGAGAAGTGCCGAAGGCGGCTCGCTTTCTATTCGGTCTCCGGATGCGACTCGCTCAAGCTGAAGGACGATTTGGAAGTCGACGGGGAGATACGCCACTTCAACATCCTGCTGAACATGCTCAAGGATTCCCGCGGCAGGAACATCGGCTCCTACATGGTGTTCTCCGACATCTCAAGGGAATACGAAATGATAAAGAAGGAGAAGAGGCTTTCCACCCACGACACTCTTTCCGGCTTCTTCAACAGGTCCACGTTCTTCAAGGAGATGGAAGACATACTCCAGAACGAGCTTATCGTCTCTCGCTATCTCGTCTGCACGAACATAAAGAATTTCAAGATATTCAACGACAGGTTCGGCTCGGAAGAGGGCGACAAGGTTTTGAAGAAGCAGGCGGCCGCTCTTTTGGAACTGCTTTCATGCGTTTCGGACGGCAAGGTCGTGGACGGCTCCAAATCCGGCGACTGCATCGTCGGACGCATATCGGGCGACAGGTTCGCGCTTCTCGTTAGGAAGGACTCCTTCGACTTGGATTGGTTCTGCGGGAAACTCAGGGAGGTGCAGAATTCGGACGGAATCGGAAAGTACAAGCTCCGCGTCCTCCTTGGAATCTACGAGATAACGGAGGACAGCCTTTTCACCGAAAGCGTCTATTCGATGTACGACAAGGCGAATCTCGCCATAAAGAACGTGAGCGATGAAGTGTCGAACATGGTCTATTTCTACGATTCCGCACTCATGGAGCAGCTCAAGCACGAGCGGAAGATAATCGGCATGTTCGAGAACGCTTTGGAGGAGGGTGAATTCTGCATGTTCCTCCAGCCGCAGGTGAGCAGCCGCACGAAGCGCGCTGTCGGCGCGGAGGCCCTTGTCCGGTGGGTCTCGAAGAACGGGATGGTGCCTCCGGGGGAATTCATCCCTGTGCTTGAGAACGCGTCCCTAATCCACCGCCTCGACCGCTTCATCTGGGAGGAGGCCGCCAAGAAGCTCGCCGAATGGAAGTCCAAAGGGATAGACCTCTACATCGCCGTGAACATCTCGGTGAAGGATTTCTACTATCTGGACTTGTACGGAGAATTCACGTCCCTCGTCGAGAAATACGGCATAAACCCCGGAAACCTAAAGCTTGAGATAACGGAGACCGTGTTGATGCACGACCTGAAGATGCATTCTGAGATACTTTCCAAATTGAGGGCGTACGGATTCTTCATAGAGATGGACGATTTCGGAAGCGGATACTCGTCCCTGAGCATGTTGAAGAGCATAAAGATGGACATACTGAAAATCGACATGGCGTTCCTCAAGAAGAGCAAGAATCCAGAGAGGAGCAAGACGATAATCGAATCGATAATAAACATGGCGAAGAAGCTTGGAATGAAGATTGTCACGGAGGGCGTCGAGGAGAACCAGCATGTGAAATTCCTCACCGACGCGGGATGCGACATATTCCAGGGGTACTATTATTCGTGCCCCGTCTCCGTCAGCGAATTTGAGGAGAAATTCATGGACATGAGAAAGGAGGGGGCGCAATGATTCTGTTCCTTTGCATGTACGCGCTGCTAACCGTCGCCCTCGTTTTTTCGCTCGTGTTCATAATGCGCCATGCCAGGTCGTCGAACAACGATGCGACAAAGAAGATTGTCCCAATTATGGCGGTCGCTGTTGTCGCTGTCGCCTCGTATACGGCTTTCCTCGCGTCCGATGGGTACTATGTCGCCATGTTCTTCAACACCGTGTACTACATCTGCACGATATGGATTGCATTCTTCCTGCTGCGTTTTTCGTACAGCTATGTGGGAATGCCGGGCAAGCTTCCGTTCGAGCGCGTTCTCGCAGTCTTGGGCGTGGTGGATTCGCTCTCTCTGTTGGTGAACCTCTTCACATACCACAGCTACGACTTGGTGATGATGGTCTATTCCTTGTACCATCAGTATTGGGGCTTGGCGTTCACTCCGCTCCACTATGTGCATCTCGGATTCTGCTATGTCATGGTCGCGTCTTCGTTCGTCCTGCTTCTTGTGGGAGCGGTGAGGGCGCCTTCGTTCTACAAGCAGAAATTCCTTTTCATACTTGGCGGATACCTGCTCGTCATCGTCGCGAATTTCATAAGCTACACGTTCAATGCGCCTGTGGATTTTTCTGTTCTGCTGTACGCCGTGATGGCCGGTTTCATCTGCTTCTACACGGCGTACACTTTTCCGCACCAGCTTGTGACGTACCTTCTGGACAACGTGAACGAGAAGATTGAAGACGGACTCGTCTTCTTTGATGAACATGGCGGCTACGTCTATTCCAACGAACGCGCGAGAAGGCTCCTTTCGGACGGCGCAGGCGGCTTCTCTCCGTCCGCAGCGGAAGAGTACGCGAAAGCGTGGAAGAGCGTCCACCCGGAAGAGGAGAAGAACGGCAGGGACTCGTTCAACGAGCTGAATCCTGTCACGCACGAGATGGAAGAGCAGCACTATGTTGTCGAATACCAGACGATGAAGTTGGACGGAATCGAAATAGGCTCTTTCTTCAAATTCGTCAACAAGACTAAAGAGACGGTCCAATATCTGAAAGAAAAGTACAACGCAACGCACGACGAGCTTACGGGGCTGTACAACCGCATCGGTTTCTTCGAGAAGGTTATGGACGTGCAGTTTTCAAGGCGCATGGAGGAGGACGAGAAGTATCTGATGCTCTTCTCCAACATAAGGGATTTCAAGCTCGTGAACGAGACGTTCGACACTTCGTTCGGGGACGACATCCTCAAGACAATCGCAAAGCTCCTGAAGGAGAACATGTCGAACGACACTGTGGCTGGAAGGATAGGCGACGACAAATTCGTCCTGTACATGCGCAAGAGCAATTTCAGCGAAGAGATTTTCGTCAAGGGATTCCGGCAGCTGTTCTCTTTCACGACTCGTTTCCAGTACAAGCCGAAGCTCATGGTCGGCATTTACGAGTCCACCATGCCGAACGAGAACCCGCAGCTCATGTGCGACAAGGCTCAGATGGCTTGCGACAAGCTCGCGAAAGACTACCAGCACACGTTCGCCTGGTACGACAAAGCCCTCATGGAAAAGGCCGACGCGGAGAAGAACATCGTGGACGAATTCGACCAGGCCCTTGAGAACGGGCAGTTCAAGATTTATCTCCAGCCGCAGCTGGCCGACGCGGGCACGGAGAAGGAGCGTTATTTTGGCGCGGAGGTTCTCGTCTGCTGGGAGCATCCTGTCAAGGGGACGCTGTACCCGGACAACTTCCTTCCGACTCTCGAAAAGACGGGACTCGTCTACAAACTCGACAGTTTCGTTTGGGAGGAGGCCGCAAAGAAGCTTTCCGAATGGAACAAAAAGGGCTTCAAAAACCAGTCCGTGTCCGTGAACATTTCGCAGAAGGACATATACTACATCGATGTCTACAAGACGTTCGCCTCGCTCGTGGAAAAATACGGGATAGAGCCGCACCAGCTGAACATAGAGATTTCGGAGTCCGGCTTCATGAGCGACTTCGAACTTTCAAAGAAGCTTTTCGAGAGCCTGCAGGATTTCGGCTTCAAGGTTGAAATCGACGACTTCGGAAGCGGCTACTCTTCGCTCAACATGCTCAAGGACATCCACGCTGACGTGCTCAAAATCGGCCGCAGCTTCCTGAACGAGTCCGACAATTCCGAGCGCAGCAACACGATTCTCTGTACGATAATCAACATGGCGAAGGATTTGGGCATGGACGTGCTCGCCGTGGGCGTGGAGTCCGAGGAGCAGATGAACCTCTTGAAGACTCTCGGCTGCGAATCGTTCCAGGGCTTCTATTTTTCAAAGCCGGTTCCGGTCGAGTCCTTCGAGAGAATGTATCTTTGATTCAGGCAAAGTGCCCATGCCGAATCGCAAAAATTCACCGCCTGTCCCTTCTGTTCACAATCATGAAAATCCGAATGAAAGATGCGATGGCGTTCAGCGCGCTCGCGACATAGGTCATGGCGGCTGCCCAAAGGACGCTCTTTGCTCCGTCTATTTCCGACTGGTCCACGAAAACGCCCGAAGACTTCAGAATCTTGAGCGCCCTCCAGGAAGCGTCGAATTCTACGGGCAGCGTCACGATGTAGAAGAGGGTCGCGCCCGCGAACAAGAGAAGCCCGGCGTTCACAAGAAGCTGGAAAATCGGGTTTCCCGACTGCGCTGAATATCCCAATCCCACGCCCGCTATAGCGAGCAGCGGCCCGATTCTTGAGCCGATGTTCGCGACCGGGACGAGCATTCCCCTTATGGCGATTGGCGTGTAGCCCACGTTGTGCTGTATTGCGTGCCCGGTCTCGTGCGCCGCGACTCCCACAGCCGCTATCGACGAGCTTGCGTATGTGGAGTCGCTCAGGCTCAGGACTTTCGTCGTGGGATTGTAGTTGTCCGTCAGGTCGCCGCTGATTCTCGCGATTCTGACATCCGTGATTCCGTTCGCCTGGAGGAGAATGCGCGCGGCCTCCGCTCCAGTGATTCCCTTCTTCGTCCGAACCCTGTCGAATTGGGCGAATCTGGACTTCACAGCCGAACTCGCCCACAAGCTCAAGAGCAGGGCGGGTATGGCGAAAATCAAGTATGAAAAATCAATTCCGTAGTACATGTTTTGAATTTTGAAAAAAATTTGAGCGAATGCCGAGTTTGAGCATATCGTAGTTGCTGAAACTCGGCATTCGCTGTTCTATCTTTCGATTGTGATTGACTGGTCGGCCGTGAAGCTCTTTCCAGGCTCAAGCGAAATCAATCCGGTCTTGTTCTCCCATGTGTGGTCGGTGTTCTCCGCGTCGGCGGTTCCGTACCACGGCTCGATGCAGTTGAAGCCGTTGCCGCCCGCTCCTTCGGCTCCGTTTCCGCCCTGCCAGACCATCAGGTAAGGATAGCCTGCGCAGTTCACTTTCACGAGAGAGTTGTCCTTCTTGTTCCTCAAGCCCACCCAAGTTGAAGTGAACTTTGTGAAGAAGTGTCCGTTTCCGAATCCATCCTTGTTGATTGGAATGATTCCGGCGTCCTTCTCTCCATACGGTTTGAAAATCGGAGCGGTTCCGTCCTCGTCGGCCTTGAGCTGGGCGGACTCGTTCAGAAGAACCGTCGTGAGAGGCTCCTTGTTCTCGAATTCGTACTGGTAGTCGGCGTTCGTGGTGCCTTCCGGGTCGGTGTTCCTTGGGCAGCAGAAAGCCGTGTGGCTTCCGAGCGAGAACGTCATCTCGGTCGTGTCGGTGTTCGTCACTGTCGTGGTGAATTTGAGGCCGTTCGAAGTCAGCTCGTAATGAGTCTTGAGCGAGAACTTCCACGGGAACTTGTCGGCGGTCTCGGCGTTCTCTGTAAGCTCGAACGTCGCGCTCGTCTCTGTGCTTTCGAGGAGTTTGTGCTCCATGTCGCGGCTCATTCCGTTGTTCACGAGGTGGTACTCCTTGCCCTCCCATGTGTAGAAGCCGTCGCAGATTCTTCCGACGTGCGGGAAGAGAACCGGAGCGTGGAATTTCCACACTGATTCCGGGCCTTCAAAGACATATTTCGTGCCGTCTTTTCCCCTGAAGGAATTGATTTCGGCACCGTGCGTGTTCAGGACAACCTCGAAGTTGTCGTTTTTCAAAGTAATTGTAGACATAGTGATTCGATTCTACCCCCGATTTTTCTTTCTTTCTATCGCTGTGGCTTGTTGTGTGCTAAACTTTACGAATGTTCGAGATTGAATTGAAGGCCCATGTCGATGACAGGGAGAAAGTGATAGAAAATTTGAACAGCTTCGCCGACTATCTCCAGAGCGTGCAGAAGGACGATGTTTATTGGGCGGCTCTCAAAGACGGACGCAAAATCCAGACCCGCATCCGAAGGGAGAAAGACTTGGACTCTGGCGTTTCCAAAATCTACATGACCTACAAGCGCAAGGAAAGGAGAATCGCGGAGAACGGAAACGCGCTTGAGGTGAACGACGAGCGCGAGTGCGAGATTTCGGATTCCGACGCGCTTGAGACTCTCTTGAAGGACGCTGGCTTCGTTGTCGCGCTTGAGAAGCACAAGAGCGTGATGGGCTGGCGGTTCGGCGAGTGCCACATAGAGCTGTGCGCCGTCCCCCCGCTCGGTGATTTTCTGGAAATCGAAGTGATGAGCGAGAAGGACGACGAAAAGACAGCAGAGGAGAAAAAATTGAAGATAATGGAGATTTTCAATCGATGCGGAATCGGTGAAGAAAAGATTGAAAACCGTTATTATTCTGAAATGCTCGCCGAGATAAAGTCGGCGGTCGAATAAAAAAAAGTCATATTTTGGAGGAAAAATGTTTAACCGTGCTATTTACAAGGCCCATGCCCTTGACCAGTTGAAAAACAGGTGGGTTGCACCATGTTTGGTTACAGCGGCCGTGTTAGTAATCTATGTGGGACTTTATGTCGCTTCGGGAATTGTCGCCGACACAAGCAAGGGGGCTCTGCTCGTCCAGTTGATTTCCCTGCTCATCGTCTGCGAAGTTGGAATCGCATCGATGGTTCTTCACTATGTCCACTTGAAGATTTCCCGTTCTACCGTGCCCGCCACTCTTGACGACGTGCTCGTCGCCATCGGCGACTATTCGGTGAAGGGCATTCTCGGTCTTCTCTGGTACTCGCTCTGGGTTTTCCTTTGGTCGCTTCTCTTCTACATTCCGGGAATCGTGAAATCAATAGCCTATTCCCAGATGTTCTTCGTGATGATTGAGAATCCCGAAATCGGTCCCATGAAGGCGATGAACATAAGCAAGGTGATGACGAACGGGCACAAGGCCGATTTGTTCGTCATGGAGCTGAGTTTCCTCGGTTGGGGCATCCTCTGCTGTCTTTCGGGTGGAATCGGTCTTGTCTGGCTCATTCCATACGAGATGACTGCTTTCTCGAACGCCTACACCGCGTTGAAGATGGAAGCCATCAACACGGGAAAACTTACGCCAGCTGATTTTTCAAAATAAACGGAGTTGGAAAATAGAAAATGAAATCCTCGAAAAAAGGTCTTGTCATAGTAATAGCTTTGGTCTCTCTCGTCGTCCTGGTCTTGGTCGCTTCGGGATTCGTGGCGGTGGTCGATAAAGTCAGCTCGAAGACGGTTGAGGAGAAAATCGAGCAGAAGCCCGTGCAGAAGAGCCGGAAGAACAGGAAAAACACGAACGACGTCTTCAAATTCGTATTCGGCAACAGCGAAAAGCTCCCTGAGTTCGACATAATCGAGCATCCGTATTTCGCAGTCCTCCATGTGGAGGGCGTGATAATGAAGAACGGAGACACCTACAACCAGGAATGGATTATGGACACGATAGAGAATCTTGTGAACGACTCCAAGAATCTCGGAATCCTCCTCTATGTCGATTCCCCCGGAGGAACGGTCTACGAGTCCGACGAGACATACCTCGCGCTTTTGGACTACAAGGAAGCGACAGGCCGCCCGGTCTTCGCCTATTTCGCGTCTCTTGCGGCTTCCGGCGGCTACTACATAGCTTCCGCGGCCGACAAAATCTACGCCAACCGGAACACGCTCACAGGCTCCATCGGTGTCATCGCCGGGGAAAGTCTGGACGCGACCGAGCTTCTGGACAAAATCGGAATCAAGTCGAGGACGTTCACGGCCGGACGCAACAAGAACATGCTCAACTACAACCAGCCGCTAACGGAAGAGCAGGCGCAAATCATGCAGTCCATCGCCGACGACGCGTACGAGCAGTTCACTTCGATTGTGGCGGAGGGGCGGCACATGCCGATAGAGCGCGTGAAGGAACTCGCCGACGGCAGAATCTACACGGCGTCCCAGGCTCTCAAGAACGGCCTCATAGACGATATCTGCTCTTTTGAGGAGGCCAAGGATAATGTTGAATACGAAATGATGAAGGACGAGGACTACGATTCTTCCGCGAGTCTCGAATTCGAGGATTTCTCCTACAAGTACGAGTCGAATTTCATGGACTTGTTCGGAAGCATACACAGCCTTGTGAAAAATCCAAAGGCGGAATTCAAACTCAACTATTTGGCGTACTGAACGAGTTCCAGCTCCAGCACTTTGCCGCAGAGTCCTCTCTCTCCGTCCTTGCAGAGTGCCGTGACGAACGGCCGCCCGATGAGGACCCTGTCTGCGCCTAGTGCGTGCGCAGTGGCTATGTCGAGCGGTGTGCGTATCCCTCCGTCCACCCAGACGGCTCCGCAGTTGCTTTTTGCGTCGCGCGCGTGCGCCGCGAGGAATTCGGCCGTGCTTCCCTTCCTCGTCTCTATGCGTCCTCCGTGGTTGGATATGTACGCTACGTCCGGCCTCACTTCTTCCACAAGTTCCAAATCCTCGTCCGTGAAAATCCCTTTTATGGCGAACGGTACGTTCAGTACCTTGTGCGCGTAGTCCCGTATCTCCGAAAGTTGCTCCGCCGTCTTCTTCTCCAGATTCACCATGTTTCTCATCGTGAGTATGTTGTACGAGTCGATGTCGATTCCGATGAGGTTCGCTATTTTAGATGCCCATTCGATTCTTTCGATGATTTTTCCGTTCGAGTACGGCTTTATGAAGACCGAAGCCGTGGACTTGACGCTTTCAATCGCTTCTATGCCGAATTTGAGCTTGTCGTCAGGGTAGCCGTCCCCTATGCACAGGCCTATCCCCACGTTCTTCGAGGCCGCTACGATGTGGGCGTAGTAGATTTTCTCGTCGCTGTAGCCGATGTTCTCCACGGCTCCCGTTATCGGAGCGATGGCTATCTTCGGTATGCGGAATTCCGGCGGCAGATTGAGAAATTCTTCTATTTTTTCGCTGTTTTCCCTGCGGATTCGCTCCCAGTCCGAGACGTTCAATATGAAATTCTCGTTGTTCCTCACTCCGCCCATTCCCGGAAGTTCGGACACGCACGCGCGCCCGTTGCACATTCCGCAGAAATGGCACTTGAAATTAGTCGCCAAAGCTCGTTCCTAGGCCGCGTCCCGCCGCAATCATTGGGTTGTCGCTTTCGATGTTCTTCACTTTTCCGGCTATTTCCGACAATGGAACCGCCACTATCTTGTTGTCCTGCATCGCCACGAGCGAGCCGAATCTCTCTTCCGCCAGGAAATGCGCCCCCGCCGCTCCGAACTGCGTCGAAAGAATCCTGTCGAACGGGGATGGCGTTCCTCCCCTCTGCAGATAGCCCAGAACTGTGACCCTGGAGACGAGGCCCGTCGCCTCCTCAAGCTCGTGGGCGACCCTGTAGGCGATGGAGTAGGGCATCAGCTTCCTCCGCCTTTTCAGCTCCTTTTTCGTGAGCAGGGCTTCGTCCTTGGAGAGCGCGCCTTCCGCCACCACGACGATGGAGAATTCCTTGCCCGCGTCCCGCCTTTTCATCACGCATTCGGCTATGGAGTCGATGTCGTATGGAATCTCCGGGAGGAGAATCACGTCCGCGCCGCCCGCTATGCCGGAGTAGAGCGAGAGCCAGCCGGCTTTGTGCCCCATCACCTCGATGACCATTATCCTTGAGTGCGAGTGGGCGGTTGTGTGTATCCTGTCGATTGCCTCCGCCGCCACGTCCAGTGCCGTGTGGAAGCCGAAAGTCACGTCCGTCTTCACTATGTCGTTGTCGATTGTCTTTGGGAGTCCGATTACGTTCAGTCCTTCGTTGGCAAGGAGGCTCGCGGTCGTGTTCGTGCCGTTTCCGCCGATGCAGACGAGCGCGTCCATCTTCTGTTCCGCGTAGGTCTTCTTTATCGCCTCCACCGGAAGCAGCCCTGTCTTCTCGTCGATTTCCGGGTTCTTGAACGGCTTTTCGCGTGAAGTTCCGAGTATCGTGCCGCCTCTCGTCAAAATTCCCGTTATGTCCTCTCCCGAAAGTTCGAAGCAGTTGTTCTCGATGAGTCCCCTGTACCCGTTCTTTATTCCGATTGCCGTCATTCCGTATTGGATTGCCGCAGTCCTGCAGACGGCTCTGATGGCCGAGTTCAATCCGGGGGCGTCCCCTCCGCTTGTCAAAATACCAAATCTCTTCACACGCATAGTTTTAAAATTATACAAGAATAAAAACACAAAATCATCAATCTTTTTCAAGAGAGAAGCCGTTCGGGAATGTCCACATGAATTCTTTTTTCCAGAGGTATTCCCTGTCCTTTTTCCTGAGGCTCTCGATTTCTTCGAGGAAAGCCGCCATCTCCTCCTCGAACTTGCCGAAAAAAGGGTTCGGGAAGACTGTGAAAATCTTCTTTATCTTGTACTGCCCCTCTATGTCGAATTTTATCACGGTCATGTCGTTCCTCTTCTGCTTGCCGTCCTGGAGAATCTTCGCGCTTTCTTCTGTCGTTATTGAGTATCCCGTGGAAAACTTTTTCCTGCTGTAGATGCGCGCGAAAAGCTTTTCGACGTATTCCGTGGGCATGGAGACAGACGAATCGGGGGTTATCGTGTTGAAGTTCAGCGCGGGGTGGAAACTGACGTGAATGAAGGCTCCGATTGGTGACGGACTTGCGTTGTGGAACATTTTGTACTTCAATCTCTCTTCTTCGACTATGCGCCTCGTCTCCTGCAGCAGCGGAATTTCCCGAAATCCGCTTCCTCCATGCGCGAGCGCATCTTCGTCCACGTCCTTCATTTTTTTGAGGATTCTTTTGAAAGCCGAAATCTCCGCGTCTGAAATGTCGATGTTGAAGACGATTGCAAGAGCCAGATTGTATGGAAAAAAGAACACCACCGTGATTGTCCTGAACGATTCCTCGTCGAGTGTCCTGCAAAAGTCCCTGCCCACTGCTTCCAGGAAATTTTTCGACGGCGGCCGGAAGTCCATCTCCTCGACCTCGCACTTGACTGGGAATGATTCGTATTCCGAAAGGCAGCTTTCGAGTCTCGCTCGGCTTCCGACATACTGAATCTGCATCACTTTCAGCTTCTTCGTTATTTCTTTCTCAAAATCGCTTGTAAAATCGCTCTTTTCCATCTTTCTATAATTTTCGGAATTTAGCTTTTCAAACTATCGAATTCAATATGGCAAATTCCGAAAATTTAGAGTGACATTAAAATTTTGGAGCTGAAAATGAAAATTGCACTTGTTTATGGCGGAAAATCGGGCGAGCATGAAATTTCCCTCGTCTCGGCGGCGGCAATCGCCCGCAACATCGACTCGAAGAACGAAATCGTCCCGATTGCAATCACGAAAGACGGAAGGTGGTTTTTGCAACCTGAATCGGAACTTCTCCGCGTGAAGAAAGACGAAAAGGCGCATTTCGAGATAAAAGAAGATTCGTCGAAAGAGGTTCTCGTCGTTCCCGCGGGCGGGACAAAGCGGACGTTCAAGGTCGGAAGCGATGAAATCGGCGTGGATGTCGTCTTTCCCGCCCTCCACGGAACTTACGGCGAGGACGGCACGATTCAGGGGCTTTTTGAGATGGTGAACGTTCCCTACGTCGGCTGCTCGACTCTCGCCAGCGCGATTACGATGGACAAGGAGAAGACGAAGGTCTCTCTCGCCCAGGCCGGAATTCCTGTCGTCCCCGGCTTCTGCATGAGGAGGAGCGACATCGCCGACTCAAGGCGGTACGACGAGCTTCTTGAAAAAGCCGTGGCGATGGGCTTCCCGCTCTTCGTAAAGCCGTGCTCGGCCGGAAGCTCGGACGGAGCGTCGAAGGCCGACGATTTGCAGCACTTGAACGGAGCCATAATCGAGGCGTTCAGCTGGGACGACAAGATTCTGATTGAAAAAGCCGTGAACGCGCGCGAGGTCGAGTGCTCCGTGACCGGAAACCCCACGACGTACGACGGAAAGGAATGCGACATGGTTAAGGCCTACGGACCTGGAGAAATCGCCCCAAAACACGAATTCTACGACTACGACGCCAAGTACAACGATCCGGACGGAGCCGACCTCCTCATTCCCGCGAACCTCCCGGAAGAACGCCTTGAGGAAATCCGCTCGCTGGCCGTGAAAGCCTACACCGCGCTTGATTTGTGCGGCCTTTCCAGAGTAGATTTTTTCATCGACAAGGACACGGACAGGGTGTATCTTAATGAGATAAACACACTTCCGGGATTCACGCAGATAAGCATGTTCCCGAAGATGTGCGCGGCGTTCGGTCTTGATTTCACATCTCTGACCAATCTTCTCTTGGACGAGGCCGTATCTCGGTTCGAAGCTACAAGAAGGCTGCAAACTTCAAGATGATTTAGATTTTTACTTATGGAGAAATTATTATGGAGAGAACGGACGGAACCCTGGACAAGGTGAAGATTTTGGGGCGGAAGATATTCTTCGTGAACCCGTCATCGAAGATATCGAACCATGTCCTTCTGGATTTGCGCGACAACGAATACGAAGCCTATTGCATAGACGATTTTCGCCATGTGAAATATGCGCTGCAGAATTTCGACGATTCCATCTGTTTTGTTTGTGTCGATTCCGGACTCTCGTACACGACATGGTACAAATTCATAAAGTCCGTGCAATTCGACGCGAAATTCCGTGGAGTCTTGATTGGCGTGCTCTCGGAGCGGATGCCGCAGTCCAAGAAGGATTTCTTCCTTTTGAACACGAATCTGCCGTGCGGATTTACGATGACGAACATGCCGTTCAAGGACATCTTCAAGAGAATCCAGAAGGTTCTGGACATAAACGAGGCCAAGGGAAAACGCAAATTCATAAGGCTTCAGCTTTCGATGAACAAGCGGATAAACGCGTTCGCCGAAATAAAAGGTCGCGTCTTCTCGCTTGAGATGCTTGACATAAGCTCTGTGGGCTTCGCAGTGAATGTGTCCGCTTCCGTCGCTTCCTCTTTCGTCCCGAAGCAGGTGCTCAAGAGCGTCTCCATAACGCTGGACAAGACTACGTTCACCGTGCAGTGCGTCGTGTTGATGTCGAAAGTGTCGGGGAAAGTCTGCAATTCCGTCCTGTACTTTCTCAACCCTCCCGACAAATTCGTGCAGGCTGTAAAGGCGTTCATATTCGAGGAATTGGACAAGAGCTTGGAAAAATTGCTCAGCGCATCTTCGTTGGACAGGACGGACTACGAATCTCTCGACTTGGATTCACTCGGCACTTACGGAGAAATCAGCGAGGACGAGGAGCTTGAGGAGATTGCGGAGGCTGAGGAAATCGAGGAAATCGAAGAAGCGACCGAAGTCGATTTTTCCAAGATAATAGTGGAAGCCGATGAAGAAGGAGAAGACGAAAATGGCTGATGAAAAAGTTCCCGTTGCCCACGTTTACCCGGAGGGGTGCGTTTTCGACAAAATCGAGGACATAAGGGACAAGAAGGTTGTCGTGATGGGCTTGGGCTTGAACGGAGGCGGCGAGGCTTCCGTCCGCTTTTTGCTGAAGCACGGAGCCTACGTCGTCGCCACCGACATGAAGAGCGAGGCGGAATTGCAGACGACCGTGGATTCCATCAACAACGATTCCTCTCTGGACAAGTCCCGCCTGACCTACCGGCTGGGAGAGCACAGAATCGAGGACTTCGAGGAAGCCGACTGCGTGATAAAGAATCCGGGCGTGAAGTACGACGGAAACCGCTTTTTGGCGGCCGCGAAAGCGATAGAAAGCGACATCTCGCTTTTCCTTCACTTCTCAAAAGCTCCAGTCATCGCCGTCACAGGCTCCAAGGGGAAGTCGTCGACCGTGAGCGCAATCTACTATGGGCTGAAAGAGGCTGGTTTCGACGCTTATCTCGGAGGAAACATCACGGTCTCACCGCTCACTTTTTTGGAGAAGACGAACGAAAATACGCCTGTCGTCCTTGAGCTTTCCTCTTGGCAGCTCGCCGACCTGCACGGGCGCAAGGCGTTGAAGCCGAAAATCTCCGTAATCACGAAAATCATCCCCGACCACCAGAATTTCTACCACTCGATGATTGCATACGTCGCCGACAAGAAGCTCATCTACGCCGACCAGACGAAAGCCGACTATTCGATAATCGATTTCGACGACGACCCGGCGGCTGACGGCGGCACCCTCATCGAGAACTGGGGGAACATATTCGCCCGCGAGACAAAGGCGCGCGTCCTCCGCTATTCAAAGAAAGCCCTGCCTAAAGGCGTTGAAGGCGTGTGGCTCGACAAGAACGGACACGGAAAATGCCGCGTTTCAGGAAAGGACGGCAATTCAAAAGAAGAGACAATCATGAAGGACTTGATTGTTCCGGGGAAGCACATCCGAACGAACGCGCTGAACGCCGCCCTCGTGATGAAGCTGATGGGTGTCGAATCGAAGAAAATCTCGGAGATTTTGGGACGCTGGAACGGAATCGAGCACCGCCTGGAATTCTTCCACGAGACTGAAATATGCGGGCAGAAATTCCGCTTCTACAACGATTCCGCCGCGACCGTTCCCGAGGCGGCCGCCCTCGCGAGCCAGAGCTTCGACCGGCCCGTGATTTTCCTCACCGGCGGAACCGACAAGGGGCTTGATTTGTCGCCACTTTCCGACACGCTCGCTTCTTCGTCTTCCATAAAACCCGAGGCAATCTACATGCTTTCCGGCAGCGCGACCGACAAGCTGCTTCCGCTTTTTGAGAAGAACGGAACGGAAATCCGCGGAGTCTTCGATTCAATCGACTCGATGCTCGAAAAACTCAAGGAGGACGCTCCCTCGTTCGGAAAATCGGATTTGCCCAAAATCGTCGTCCTCTCTCCGGGAGCCACGAGCTTCGGCATGTTCAAGAACGAATTCGACCGTGGAAATCAGTTCAAGGAAAAGGTCAGGCGAATTTTCGGAAAATAGAGAATTTGCCGCTTCGGTTTTGTTCAATCGAAGCTTTGTCTTTGCGGCACTGTTCGCTGTTTTTCGCTATAATGAATCCTTATGACATATTTTTTTGAAACATACGGTTGCGAAATGAACATCGCAGAAAGTGCCGCAGTGGAGCATCTTTTCATAAGTCGCGGTTGGAAGAAGGCTGAATTCGCCGAATGCGCCGACGTCGTCATCATCAACACATGCTCCGTGCGCGGCTCGGCCGAGGACAGAATCTTCGGCAGGCTCGGATATTTCACGGGCGTGAAGAACATCAGGTACAAGAAGCCCGAAGCGAAGACCAAAGTCGAATCGATGAAGAAAGCCGTGGAATTCACCGAGAAAAACGGAATCGTACCGTTCACTGTCATTTTGATGGGCTGCATGGCGGAGCGTCTTTTGGGCGAGGTGAAGGAAAAGTGGCCGGTCCTGGACTACGTTGTGGGAACCTTCGGAAAGTACAAATTCGGCGACATCATCACGGCGGTTGAGGAGAGGAGGGAGCCTTTCGAAATCGAAGAGGAGGAGACTTACTCGTTCGCCCCTGTGAGCTACGAGGAGGAAGCATTCTCCACGTTCGTCCCGATAATGCACGGCTGCAACAATTTCTGCACATACTGCATTGTCCCCCACGTCCGCGGCAGGGAAGTCTCCCGCCCGCTCGACCAGATTCTCTCGGAAGTGGACTTCTTGAGCGGCAGGGGCGTGAAGGAAATCACCCTGCTCGGTCAGAACGTGAACGCCTACAGGTGCAAGGACAAGGACGAAAACGGAAACGAAATCGAACTGAATTTCCCAAAGCTCCTCAAAAGAATCAGCGGGCATCTGGACAGTACAAATTCTTCAATAAAATGGATTAGATTCGAGTCTTCAAATCCGAACGACTTCTCGGACGAGTTGATTGAGACCGTCGCCGCCGACAAGCACGTCTGCCACGGCTTCCACATCGCCGCCCAGCACGGAAGCACCGAAATCCTCAAGCGCATGAACAGGAAGAACACTCGAGAGGAATTCGTCGAGCTGATGGCGAAACTCCGAAAAGCGATTCCCGACGTGCAGGTCATCACCGATTTGATGGTCGGCTTCCCCGGTGAGACCGAGGAGCAGTTCAACGAAATTCTTACGTTGATGGAAGAGGTGAAATTCGAGAGCGCGTTCATGTACTTCTACAACCCACGCGAGGGCACACCGGCCGCTTCCTTCCCGAACCAGATTCCGGTCGAGCTGAAAAAACAGAGACTGCAGAAAGTCATCGATTTGCAGCTCAAGCACACGCAGGAAGTCATGACCAAGCGGGTGGGGGCGACGCTCACAGTCCTCGCCGACATCGTGAGCAAGAACGACGACACCGAACTCCTCGGAAAGACCGAGCAGAATGAGCGCGTCGCCTTCAAAGCCGACAAGAAGCTCATCGGCTCCTTCGTGCGCGTCCATTTGGATTCACTGAACGGCAACACCTTCAAGGGAACGCTCGTAGACTGATTCCATTTGTCGAGCAGGCGTATTCTTTTTGAAGCGGGGTGAAGTGCGTCTTTTTAGAACAATCCGCAGTTCGCCTCGTACTCTTCCTCAAGCGTGTGCGTCTTCCCGAAAATGTGCGTCGCAAAATAATGCGAGACCGGGAAGTCCGAGCCGAAGAGGATTTTTGAATTGTCCGTGGCTTTTTCGCGGAGAAGCTTGAGGTCTTCTCTTTTGATGCAGGCGGTGTCCGAGAAGACGTTTTTGTATTTGTTCAGCATCTCCGCGGTTTCGCGCACCGGATTCGAGTGGGCGAGGATTACGCGCGCGCTCTTGTACTCCGCGAAGAACCGTTCAAAGCGTGTCGGAATGTCGCATTTCTGCGGCCCGCAGTGAATCAGAACCGACTTTTCGTTTTTGTCAGCCCATGAAAAAATCTCGTGCAGCGCCCTTTCGTGCTTTGGATTCTCTTCGTTCCAGTTTTGTCCCGCCGGATGCAGCTTTATTCCGCAGTAGTCGAACGCCCCCGCCGCGCTCTCCACGCTGATTCCCTGCTCGGCGTATTTTGGAATGAACCAGAGATACGGCCGCGCGGTCAGTACATCAGACTCGAAGTTCAAGGCGTACTCGATTTCCTCCTCCACCCTCAAAAGCTCCGCGTCGTCGCGGCAGCTTGACGTTGAGGAATAGCGGATTTCGGTGACGCCTGTTTTTGCAGAGAGCCTTTCGATAAGAGCGAACAGTTCAAGCGCGTCGTAGTAGATTTCGTTGAACTGCCCGATGTGGACGTGGTGGTCGGTCATGAGTTTAATAAAGAAAAAGCAGGACAAATCGTGGTGAAGTGCCCTGCTGTGTGGAACTAATAATAATTGTCAACAATTGACACTGATGACTTCTTCAAATCCGTTCCATGATTTTATCCAGATATGCCCTTGATTACTGCCGATAAAACCTTTTGCAGTTGCAAGTGCAGCCTGCTTGCTTGGTAGATTCGATGCAGAATCAGTCATAGAGCCTTTCTTTCTGACATCCCATTTTCCATCGGCTTTTTCAATGATGATGTAATTCATAGTTCACCTCTTATTGTAAGAATCGTTCTAAATTTCGCCATAGGCGATACATACTTCTTTGTTTATATCAACTCCCAATAATGACCAGATTTTGATTTTGGGCATTTTATTTTTACAAAAACAGGTCCAGTCTCATCTCCTTTTGCATTCATGCCGCAATAGTAACATCTGAAGTGATAAGGCCAAATGATATCATCCTCGTCTAGAGGCTCATTTTTATTGTCATCTTCATTAGACGGATAATATGATTTCCCGTCTGTCCAACCACAGTTTTCGCATTTGTAGCGACCTGTATCATAATTGAAAATTACACTGTTCTCACCACATTTACCACAGTAACCGCCTGCCATAAACAAGCCTGTTCCAAGATTTAATGCATACGACGGCTTTATATTTTTTAATGTTTTCATGATAAAATCCTCTATTGTATTACTTTAAGCTTCAGTAAGACCGCAACTGGTGCAAGTTCCGTTATAGATTGTCCATGTTTTGCATTTTGGACACTTTTTTCCTTTACCGATTTTTTCACCATCCCAGTCTGGTTCTAGCGCTACCCAATCGCAGTTGCTACATAGCATGCCATGCCCCTCTTTATAAACCGTAAACTTCTTGCATTTCGGACATTGCAATCCTTTTGCCATAAAACACTCCTTGTTTAATAGAATTTTCGAGAAGCGAGACATTTCTTCTCTTTTCTCGAATAAAGTGAGAGAATGAGTTATTTGGATGATTTCAGAATGAATGTGAAATATTACCGGGAGCAAAGGCGCATATCACAACTTGATTTGGCAATGCTCTGCGATTGCGGCAACGGTACGATTGGAGGAATTGAATCGGGAAAGGCAAAGCCGTCCTTTGACATGATGATAAAAATCGCGGAGGCGTTGAAAGTGAATCCCGCCGACCTTTTTATCCGTAATTCCTCAAGAAGCAAAGTAGAACTCAAAGATTCCCTGAAAACATATTTCGATACGATTTTGGCTCGTCTGTAAAAACAACTTCAATCAATCTCTTGATAACACTTCCTTTCCCATTTCCACGGCATAAGCAGGCTTGATGTTCTTCATTGATTTCATATCGATTCCTCCTGATAAGTTTTCACTTGATTCGGTAGGTGAAGATTTCGTATCTACTGAATCAAGTAGTTTAAATATATTACAACCTCTTTAGGAAGTCAAATTTTTTCCAAACTTCGTTTTGTGGTAGTTTTAAAGAATGAACTTCAGTACACGGCTAAAAGAAGAAATTGAATTCGCCAATTTGCGCTACAAAGAACTTGCCGAGAAATCAGGCGTTCCCGAACGGGCGTTGTATAATTATGTCGCGACAAAAAATCCTTGCATGCCGCCTGCTGATGTCGCCGTAAAAATCGCGGACGCTTTGGGCGTTTCTGTTGAATACCTGGTGACCGGAAAAATGCGAAACACCAAGGAAATGCAAACGGATTTTAGGAAATTCCGCAAATATTCCGAGCTTCTTGATAAAATCGACCTGCTTACCGAACAGCAAATCAATTTAATTCGCCTTCTTGTTTCTGAAATTTCCATGTGGAAAAAATGACGCAAATTTTTGTCCCAGCTGAGGCGTGTTCACAATTGTCTGAAATCAACCGATAATCTAACCAGTTTCCACAAGAAACTGCGCGACCATAGGGGCTCTCGCGGGTCCCGAAGGTGTTGGCGGTTGCTCTTCAATCTCTACCGAACGTTGCGAAACGTGCGGAATAAAGTTTTGGAGGGCGTGCAATGACAGCGAAAATCATTTTGGTTTTGGCGATTGCCTGCTTTTTCTTGGCAGGCTATCCCGCTTGGTAATTGCGCTCTCTCGCTGAAAAGTCCAGAGAGTAAAAAATAACCGCCTAAGTCTCTCAACTTGGCGGCTTTTACCAAAAAGTGAAGGCCAACCGTAACATTTGGAAATGTTGACGCATTTCCGTGGTTGCGCTTCTTTTTTTATTTTAGTCCGTCGCCTGCCCTTTGTCAAATTTCGCGCGCATGCGTTGAACGCCTGCGGTCTATCAGAACTGCAAATCGCACACATCCAGACAATCATCAACGACATTGTTAAAGTCAAGGCAGCAAACGCCTAATCATAGAAAAATCCCACACATGCGCAGAATTGCACCGCAATTCTTGGCGACGGCTGCCGCCAATTAGCAACTCCTAGGACACACTCGGCTCTTGGCAGCGTTCTCCCTCAATCCCACATTCAAATCCGCCGATAATCTAACTAGTTTCCTCAAGAAACTGTGCGACCATAGGGACTCTCGCGAGTCCCGACAAGAATGGCGGTTGGTCTTTCTGGCTCCAGTGGCTTTGCCGTACGGTGAAGTCAAAAACTTTAGCTAGGGGGGACGTGCGTGACAAGAAAAGAAATCATCATGATTTTGGCGATAATCGCGCTTTTTTTGCTCGGTTATCCCACTTGGTAAACGCGCCTCTTTTCGCAAACATAGCGTGAGAGCAAAAAAATAGCCGCCTAGTCTAGCACACTAAGCGGCGGTGTCCATACGGACATTCAAACTTGTGATGAAGACCAACCGTATTCTTGGTTGCGCTTCTTTTTTCTATTATATCGGCAATTCCCCGAAAAATCCATCAATTTGGCAATGCTTTTTCTATCTGGGACACCTGGGTCATCTTTAAACGCCTGCCGCCGCACTCTCGTGACGTTCTCCTTTGGTTGTTCCCATGTTAAACTCTGCCGATTATACGGGGTGCAAAAAACGTTTTCAAGACTGTTTATCCTGCTCGACACGGCAGACTTTGTATATTTTGTTGGCGGGCGTATTCTTTTTGAAACGGGGATTGAAAAATCAAATTCCGTGAAATTCCAATTTTAATTCGTAAAACTTTCTTGTTTATAGCTTGTTTCTCGGTCAATATTCTATAATGAATGGCGGTGCGGAATTTTCGAATCTGCATCGGGAATCGGCATCGCCGCCCATTTTGGAAAATCAGAGGAAATAAATGAAAGAAATCACACTCGAAGCGTTTGGTGGAAAAGCCGACGGAAAATTCAACAACACTGGAGCGTTCGCCCTTGCGTTCGCGGAATTGGCAAGAAACGGCGGTGGAAAGCTCACTCTCTCGAAAGGCGTGTGGTCCACAGGCCCAATCGACATCCCTTCGGACACTACATTGGAAATTTCGGAGGGCGCGGAAATCTCGTTCATATTCGACCCGAACCTTTATCCACCGGCTTTCACCCGCTGGGAAGGCGTTGAGTGCTACGCCATGCATCCGCTCGTGTTCTCTTCGCACACGAAGAACGTCAAAATCACTGGAAAGGGAACGATAAACGGAAACGGAGAGCCTTGGTGGAAGCTCAAGAAGGCCAAGAAGGACGCCGGCCAGACGGAACCGCAGGAGTCGTACGAGAAGGTCTTGGCGGCCATGAACCCTGGATATGAGAACCAGCCGGGCGGCGGTGGCGGAAGGGAAATCCAGTTCCTCCGTCCGAGCCTTTTGGAAGTCTCGTTCGCCGAGAACGTCACAATCGAGGGCGTGACGATAAAGGATTCTCCGTTCTGGACAGTCCACCCGCTCTATGTGAAGAACCTCACGCTCAAAGACCTCCACATCGAGAATCCATACACGGCTCCGAACACCGACGGAATCGACGTGGACTCTTGCGAGAACGTCCTCATCGAGAACTGCTTCGTGTCTGTGGGCGACGACGGAATCTGCATCAAGTCCGGCTCTGGCCCTGACGGAATCAGAATCAACAAGCCGACCGTGAACGTGGAGATAAAGGGCTGCACAGTGAGGAATGCGCACGGAGGAATCGTGCTCGGCTCCGAGACCGCCGCTGGAATGAGCGGAATCCACGCTTCCGACTGCGATGTTTCTGGAACCGACCGCGGAATCAGAATCAAGTCCAGAAGGGGAAGGGGCGGCGACATCAACGACATCGAGTTGAAGAACCTCGTGATGAACGACACTCTCTGCCCGATAGCGATGAACATGTACTACAAGTGCGGAATCACCGACCAGAAGTCGCCTCTGTTCAGCCTGGAGAAGCAGCCCGTGACTTCCGAGACCCCGCGCATCCACAACGTGAAAATCATCGGCTGCAAGGGAACCGGCTGCAAGGCCTCTGCGGGATTCATCGTGGGACTTCCGGAGATGCCAATCGACAACCTCGAAATCCGCGACTGCTACTTCACGACTGACGAGACATCCGACCGCTCTCCAATGGAAAGCGACATGTTCTACGGACTCCCGGAAGTCACCGAAAAGTCGTTCAGGATTTTGAACGCGCCTGGACTCAAGCTTGAGAACGTGAAGATTGAGGGGCCAAAAGAGACTTTCATCTATAAATAGAAGGGAATCGGCTTTTTTTGTTTCGGAGAAGATATGAGAATAAAAAGAATTCTTTTTTCTGCTTTCGCATTTTCTGTTCTGCTTTTCTCTTGCAATTCAAAAAAGAGCGAGGTGAAGACGGAAAACAAGAAAATCATCACTGTCGGATATGCGCAGGTCGGGCACGAGTCCGACTGGAGGCTTGCGAACACGAAGTCGTTCAAGGACACGTTCACGGCCGAGAACGGATACAACCTGATTTTCGTTGATGCCGACAACTCGCAGGAAAGCCAAATCGCCGCGATGAGGGATTTCATCTCGCAGAAAGTGGACTACATCGTTTTGGCTCCCGCCGTGGAGACTGGCTGGGACGAAATCCTCAAAGAAGCGAAAAACGCCGGAATTCCGGTCATTCTATCCGACAGACAGCTCAAAGTCGCTGACGAATCGCTCTATCTCTGCTGGGTCGGAGGAAACTTCCTCCGCGAGGGCCGGGAAAGCGTGAAGTGGCTTGAGCGTTATCTGGACAAAAAAGGCCGATCCGAAGACAGCATCAACATCGTCGACCTTCAAGGTTCCCTTGGCTCGTCCGCTCAGAAAGGGCGCACGAAGGGAATCGAGGAAGGCATCCGCGCCCATGACACATGGCACCTTGTGGCGAGGGAGAGCGGCGACTTCAACCAGGAGAAGGGGCGGCAGACGATGGCGAAAATCATCGGGGAGATAGGTGCCGACACGATAGACGTGGTGTTCGCGGAGAACGACGACATGGCGTGGGGCGCGATAGACTCCCTGAAAGCCGCTGGGAAGAATCCCGGAAAGGACGTGATAATCGTCAGCTTCGACGCGGTGAAGGAATCGTTCAACAGAATCCTCAAAGGAGAAATCAACTGCACATGCGAATGCAATCCGCTGCACGGCCCCAGGGTCGACGAGATAATCAAGACGCTCGAACGCGGTGAGCCGGTCGACAGAATCCAGTACGTCTCGGAGGGCGTGTTCGACGAGGAAAACGCCGCGGCCGCCCTTCCTACAAGAGCCTACTAGCCGTCAGACCTTGAACCTTTCAATCTGTTTTCCGATTTCGTCGATTGAGAGGCCTACAGATTCCGAGAGATTGTCGAGGATTGCCGATGTGTCGCGGATTCGCTCCGCGCCCTCGTTCATCTTCGACATCTTCTTGAAGAACTCCCCCGTCTCCTCTTTCAGGCTCGTTATTATCCGCTGGATTCCCTCGCTGCTGCTTGTCATCTCCTCTGACGCGGTTTTCACGAAGATTGTCTTTTCGTTCATCGTCTCAAGCGACTTTCCTACGTGCTTCGAGCCGTTCGACTGCTCTTCGAGCGCATCCTTTATCCTGTTCACCACGTCGCTCGTCTCTGAAATCTGCGACGACACCACCGCGAACGACTCTTTCGACCTCTCCGACGCGAGAACCATTTCCTTTATGGACGCGTCTATCTCCTTGAGCTGCCTGCCTATCGACTTCGACTGTATGGAAGAGGTCTCGGACAACGCCCGTATCTCGTCCGCGACTACGCTGAATCCCCGTCCTGCGTCCCCGGCGTGGGCGGCTTCGATGGCGGCGTTCATCGCAAGGAGGTTCGTCTCGCTCGCTATCGTTGAAATCGCGGCGTTCGCCTGTGTCAGAAGCTTGCTCTCCTCCTCGATTTTCTTTATCTTCTCGTTCACGTCGTTCTGCTGCTTCGTTCCTTCTGCCGCGCTCTCCGTGAGATTCCTGAACGAAATGGCCATGCTGTCCATCGAATCGTTCACTGCGGCAATGTTCCCTATCATCTCCTCGATTTGGGTCGACGCTTCCGCTATGTTCCTCGCCTGCTCCTCGATGTTCTCCCTCTGCGACTCGATTTTCGCCGTGATTTCCTGAACCGCGTTCGACGTTATCGACACCCCGTTCGCGTGGTTCGTGAAGTCCGCGTTTATCTCATGTATCGTCGAAAGGATTTCTGATATGGATTCGTTCGTGTCGGAAATCTGCGTCTTCAAGTCGCTTCCGGTGGAACTGAGCACGTTCTTTGAAAGCTTTATGTCGGAGATTATCTGCTGGAGTTTTTCGGAGAAGCTGTTGAAGCCGTTCACCACGTCTCCGATTTCGTCCTCGGACGCTTTTGGAATGCGTTTCGTCAAATCTGCGTTTCCTGTCGCAATCTCGTTTATCGATTTTTTGACTTTGACCAGCGGCTTGAACATCTTGTTGAGCATCGCGACCGCTCCGATTATTGCCACCGCTATCGAAACCGAAATCGTCAGCAGCATGGCGAACGACATTTTCTGGAGGGCGCCGAAATAGTCGGAATAAGGGGCTTCGCATATTACGGCCCAGTCGCAGCTCGAACCTATCGGCTGGTAGGCAACCGCCATTTTCTCGCCGTCGTCCGTGGTGTATGTTCCCCACGAGGACTCGCCTTTGCAGACGCTCCTGATTATCGTGGCGTAGTCGCTCGTGTCTTCGTCCGAGAGCGTTATCTTTATGTTCGCCTTGTTTTTTATCTCGCCGATGTCCGCTGAGCCTACCACCATTCCTGATTTTCTGTTGACGATTTTCGGGTGCGAATTTTTCCCAATCGTTATCGAAGAGCAAATCGCGCTCATCCTGTCGGCCTTCACGATTGCGTAGACGGCTCCAGACGGCTGGAGGTCCTCGTCGAAAATGGGGCTTGAATAGACCATGGCAAGGGCTCCGCCGACTTCCTCAGGATCCGTTATCGATTTTTTACCGAGCATCGTCTGGTCGAACATCACTGTTCCGTCCATGTCGTGCCGCTTTCCGTCTTCGTCGAACGTGTATCCGAATGCGTCGAAAGCGGAGACCGACATGTAGTTTTTGTCGATTGCCGTGGTGGACTTGGACATGAACGCGATTTTTTCCTTGATTGGAACATAAGAATCCCTCATGTAGTTCAACTGGGCCAGAGTTCCGAGCATTCGGAATTCTTTCTGGTTCATCTCGTCAATCTGGATGGAAATGTTCTTTGCCACCGTCTCCATGGTTGTCCTGACCGACGACTCCATCTCGGAGCGGGACATTCCGAACGGAATCAATCCGATGACGGCATTCGACACGACGACGACCGCCAAGGTCGCTGTGAGAAGTTTCGCTTTTACACTTTTTGTCTTCAATTTTTACCTCGCAGGGAAATCCCCTTCTCATTTTACAACTCATTTTGGATTTTCTCTTTGACAATCATGGTATAATTTTGTCATGAAAACGATTATTTACAATGCGCGCTTGGTCGACGCGAAAATCGACTCGCAGGGAATGGTTGTCTGTGACGGCGGAAAGATAGAGTCCATTTTCCTCGGTGATTTCTCAACCGAGGCGAAGGCGAAAAAGTTCGCAGTAGAAAATTCTTCAACAGCTACTTTCATCGACGCTGGGGGGCTTGCGCTGCTTCCTGCCTTCATCGACATGCACGCTCATTTCAGGTATCCGGGACAGACCCAGAAAGAGGATTTGGATTCGGGCTTGGCGGCTGCCAGGAACGCGGGATTCGGCACCCTCGTTTTGATGCCGAACACGAATCCGGTCGTCTCGAACCGTGAAATTGCGCTTTCCGTCATGGAAGAGGCTCGAAAAATCAACGAAAAGAATGGAGCGAGAACGAGGATTTTCCAGACGGTGAGCATAACGAAGGATTTTGGGGGAATCGACACGTCCGCAATCGACGAACTCGACTCGAAGGCTTTTCCGGTCATTTCCGAGGACGGCCACGATGTCGGCTCCGCTTCCGTCATGCTCGAAGGAATGGAGAAGGCGGGCAGGAAGGGGATAATCGTCGCCTGCCACTGCGAGGACGTGGAGCTTGCCAAGTCCGCTCGTCCGTTTAGGCAGGCCGCTCTCAAGCTCATGAAGGAGAACGGCATTCCGGCGGGAATCTTCAACGTTGAGCTTCCGAACGTTCCCGAAAGCGTGAACGCGGAAATCGACAGGAATCTGACACGCGCAAACGAGATTCTCGCGCTCGCCGAGGATGCCGCCACCGAGCGGAATCTTGAGATTGCCGCCCTCGCGAAATGCCACGTCCACATCTGCCACTGCTCCACGAAAATCAGCATGGATGCCGTGAGGAACGCAAAAGCCCGCGGAATCGACTGCTCTGTGGAAGTCACGCCGCACCATCTGGGGTTGACGGGCACGGCTCTTCCGAACATCCGTGCGCTCGTGAATCCGCCGCTCAGAAGCGAGAGCGACAGACGGGCGTTGATTGAGGCTCTGCGCGACGGAACCGCCGACTGCATCGGAACCGACCACGCGCCGCACACGATGGAAGACAAGGCGGCAGGCTCTCCAGGATTCACGGGACTTGAGACAGCGTTCGCGGTCGTGAACACGGTTCTCTGCAAAGAGGAAGGATTTTCACTCAGCCGCCTTTCCGAGCTGATGAGCGCGAACCCGGCAAAGCTCCTGAAAATCGACACCGGCCGCTTGGAAGTCGGAAAGATGGCGGAGTTCGCGCTTGTGGACCCGGACGAAGAATGGACTGTTTCTGCCGCGGATTTCAAGTCGAAGGGGAAATCGACTCCGCTTGAGGGAAAGAAACTCGTGGGAAAAGTCCACGGGACGATTTTCGCATGATTGAATTATTGACAAGGAATATTTAATGGAAGAATTGAAAGAAGAAGAGAAAGGAAAATTGGAAAATTCAATTGCCGAAGGAATGGATTCAAGCGGTGAAGAGCAGCCGCCTGTGGGCGACAAGACCGCCCTCGTCACGATTATCGGGCGGCCGTCGGCTGGAAAGTCCACGTTCTTGAACACTGCTTCGGGCGAGCCTGTCTCCATCGTCTCCGCGATTCCTCAGACGACCCGAAACGCAATACGTGGCATCGTGAACACGTCCCTCGGGCAGCTCGTCTTCGTGGACACCCCAGGCTACCACGACTCGGAAAAGAAGATGAACCTCCGCATGAGGAACATCGTGGCCGACCAGCTTGAGAATTCGGACTTGATTCTCTACATAATCGACTCCACAAGAACCTGCGCGGAGGAGGAGCGGCTCATAACCGCCCTGCTCGAAAAGCACCAGAAGAAAATCGTCGTCGCCATAAACAAAATCGACGAGAAGAATTCGATGAAGGAGAGCGCGAGGAAATTCGTTTCATCCCATCTTTCTGAAATCCCCAAAGAGAAAATCCTCGAAATATCGGCGAAGAACGACGAGGGCATAAACGATGTCTTGAAAGCCCTCTACGATTTGGCTCCTGTGGCTCCGCATTTGTATTCGGAAGAATTCTACACCGACCAGGAAGTTGATTTCAGAATCGCCGAAGTCATCAGGGAACAGGCGATAAACCGCCTTGACAAGGAGATTCCGCACTGCGTCTACGTCAAAATCGCCGACATGGAGATGCGCACCCCCACGAAAATGTGGTGCCGCGCCTTTTTGTGCGTTGAGACCGAGAGCCAAAAAGGCATCGTAATCGGCAAGGGCGCGTCGATGATAAAGACAATCCGCGTGGAAAGCATCAAGGCGCTCAGGAAGATTTTCGACTACAAAATCGACCTCGATTTGCAGGTGAAAGTCGAGAAGGGCTGGCGGCAGAAGGACGGAGTTTTGGACAGGATATTGCGCTAGATAAAAAACGGCCTGCGGTTTGCAGAAAATGCGCCGCAGGCCGTTTGTTGCGTTTGCTTTTTCTATCTGATTTCGACTTTTCCGTCGGAGTGCGCGATGAACGCGGTCGGGCGGAGCTTGGTGAAGAAGCCCACTTCAACCACTCCGGCGATTTTCGCTATCTCGTCTTCCATTTTCTTCGGGTTCACGGGATTTTCCCATGTGCAGTCGATAATCTGGTTGCCGTTGTCCGTGATGACAGGTCCGCACTTACGCACGCCCTCGCGGAGGACGCATTTCGCGCCGAGTTTCGCCAACGCCTTTTCAATCGGCAAGCGGGCGTTTCCGACGATTTCCACCGGGAGCGGGAATTTCGTGCCTTCCGTCTCCACCGACTTGGACTCGTCGGCGACGATTGCGTAGGCTTTAGAGTTGTACGCCACGATTTTTTCAAGGAGCAGGGCGGCTCCGCCTCCTTTTATGAGGTTGTTGTCGCCGTCGATTTCATCGGCTCCGTCAATCGTCAAGTCGAGTTCCCCGCCAATCGCCCTGTCGTTGAGCGTGTAGACCGGAATCCCCAGGTCCTTGCAGCAGTTCTCCGTCTGGAAGCTCGTGACGACCGCCTTGATGTCCTTGAGCGTTCCGTCCTGGATTCTCTCGGAAAGCCTTTTCACGGCCGGGAGAGCCGTGCTTCCCGTTCCGAGTCCGATTTTCATGCCGGAGAAGATTTTTCCCTGCTCGATTAAGGTGTCGATTGCGGTCGTGGCCGCAAGGACTTTCTGTTCGTCTTTTGTCATTTTCTCATGTCCCCATAAAATTCGCTTGCCGTCAAAACTGAAAAACAACTCCGCCGGTTTTCAACTTCTTCCGTAGATGTCCTTGAACAGCCTGAACTGTTCCTCTCCCTGGTACTGGAGCATCTTCAATCCGTTCGTGACCTTGCAGCCGGCTTCCTTCGCCCTCTTCATGATTGGCGTGACGTTCGGCTCGTACACGATGTCGAAGAGCATCTCCCTGCCTGTGAAGTCGTAGAACCAGAGCGGGTCGTTGTTCTCGTTCGGCTCTTCCGTTGAATTCATGCCCTTTGAAGTTGTCTGCACGATGATGTCCGAGTGCGACTGGATTTGCGGAATGCAGTCGGCTCCAAGACCAGCGAAATCACATCCGTAGATTTGCGCGAGCTTTCTTGCCTTGAGCTTCGTCCTGTTGCAGATGAGGACTTCCGCTCCGAGTTTCTTGAGCGCGTAGATGATTGCCTTCGCCGCTCCTCCCGCTCCGATTACGGAAACTTTCTTTCCTTTGAGCGTCGGTTTTCCCACGAATTCGACCAATGCCTTTGAGAAGCCCGTGAAGTCCGTGTTGTAGCCCCTCCAGAATCCGCCTTCGTTGATTACGGTGTTGCACGCTCCAATCTCCTTCGCTGTTCCGTCAATCTCGTCCAAAAGCGGCATGATTTCTTCCTTGTGCGGAACCGTCACGCTGTAGCCCTTGAAGTCCATTTCGCAGGCGAAATCGAACGCTTCCTTCGCCGTCTCAGCCTTGAACGGGATGTAGACCGCGTTGAGTCCCTCTTCCTTGAATTTTCCGTTGTGGAGGGCGGGGGAGCCTGTCGCCTTGAGCGGGAATCCCGTTATTCCGTAGAGTTTCGTCTCTTCGTTTATCGATTTGAAGCGGTACATCTCGGAGAGCGTTTTCGGGTCGGTGTGGCCTATCTCCAGAAGATTCTCCGAAAGCTCTGCAGGGGATGTGAAGGACAGGTACGAATGGAACCTTTGCGATACGACCCTTGTCGGAAATCCGAACGTGCCCATCGCGCAGATTATCTGTTCGGTCTTCGCCAGCTGCTCCGACGTCTCTTTCGCGAGTGTCGTGATGTCGGAAAGTCCGTGCGGCATGAACGCTATCTTCGGAATCTCGTAGCCTGTCGTCCGCATCTTGTCCAGTCGCTCGACTATGTTCGTCACCGGATTCTTCATGTCGTGGAAAGAGCGGATAATCCTTGTCCCGAATGCGAGGGCCGCGTCCTGGAGGCTCGGCACGTAGAAGTCGTCCTCGAAATCCACATAGGCGAAATTCTTTGTCGTGTCCTGTTTGGCGAACGCCAACGCGCGCGCGAAAAGCTGCGCCCGGCTCGCCTCTCCTTCCTCGAACTTTCCTCCGTCGGCCACACGGCGTATCGTGAGTATCGCTGGAAGCCCGACTTTCGAGGGGAATTCGCGCACGTTCAAACGTTCGTCCTCGTCCAGCCAATCCACGCGCAATTCAACGAGGTCTATGTAGGGTCTGTATTTGTCGGCAATCTCAAGGTCTTCCTCAAGAGTCGTTCCTGTCAAGCATAAGCAAATCAAAGGCTGTGCCATTTTCGTCTCCTCTTTTCAGCTCTGTCGGACGCATTTCTATCCGCACGAAAACAATATCATAAAAGCGGACATCGAAAAACGTCAAATCTGGTATCACGTAAATTGGATAAAAATGAATATATGACTAATACCAGGTGAAGGCTAAAGTTCTCGGATAGATTAAAAAAAGAGGTTCGGATTATGAAAAAGATTCTCAAATCAATTTTTGCAGTTGCGGCTGCCCTTTCTTTTTTCGGATGCAACGAGAAGAAGGAGAGCGGCGACAAAAAGGAAGCTTTCAGCGAAGTAAAAATCTATTCGATAATACACGAGGAGGAAACGCAGGCCTTGTGCGAGCTTTTCACGAAGAAGACCGGCATTCCCGCGACGTTCCTGAGGGCTTCCACGGGCGAGCTTGTGAACCGCGTCATCTCCGAGAAGGACAATCCGCAGGCCGACATTTTGCTCGGCGGCGCGACGAACTACCACATACAGGCCTCGGAGAAGGGCGCGCTCGAAGCCTACAAGTCCCCGCTCGCAGAAAACGTTCCCGCATTCGCGAAATCGAAGGACGACACATACACCGGCTTCTGCGTGCTCTCCCTCGGAATCGGCGTGAACAAGAAAAGGTTCGCCGAGAAATTCCCCGGCGTGGATTATCCGAAGACTTGGGAGGATTTGCTGAACCCCGCTTTCAAGGGCGAAATCGTCCTGACAAATCCTGTCGCGTCCTCTACGGCGTATCTCTTCGTGCAGGACCAGCTGCAGCGTCTCGGAAAGGAGAAGGGCTGGGAGTATCTGAAGACGCTCGCCCCATTGGTCGGCCAGTTCCCCGATTCCGGCTCGGCTCCGGCGAAGCTGATTGGAACGGGCGAGTACGCTCTGGGAGTCTCCTACATCCACGCGCTCGCCAAGTACAAGGCGGACGGATTCGATGTTTTGGCGATAGCCCCTCCAGAATCCGTGGGCGATGTGGACTGCATCTCAATAATGAAGAACACGAAGAATCTGGAAGCCGCAAAGAAATTCGTGGACTTCATGCTCTCGAAGGAGGCTCAGGAGTTGATGAGCTCAATTGACTTCACACTCCCGGTGAATCCAGACGCTGTTGGTGCTGAGGGTTCAGTTCCGCTCTCTCAAATCGACTTGATAAAATACGATTCAGCCTTGGCCGCTAAAGAGAAGGACGAGGTTCTCGAAAAGTGGACAAAAGAAGTAAAATAGCGGAAAAATTCTGTTTTTGAAAATGAAATCGAAGTCGCTGTCGTTTTTTTGGATAGTCACCATTCTCTACATCTCGGTCTGCATCGTCTTCCCTCTGGTCTGCGTTGCGCTCTCCGTCACGCCCTCTGATTTGAGGAAGGTGTTCTCGACCGACGTGTGGCTTACGGCAATGCGGAACACCGTCCTCGAATGCGTCTGTTCGTCCACGCTCTCGGTTCTCGTCGGCTACATTTTCGCCTATGCGGTGGTGAAGGGCGACATTCCGTTTTCAAAAATTTTCCGGGCGGTTCCCATAATCCACTTGGTCACGCCGCCTTTTGTCGGGGGGCTTTCGTTCATTCTGCTCGTGGGCAGGCAGGGCTTCATCACGAAGACGCTTCTGGGGCTTGACGTTTCGCTCTACGGCTTCTGGGGGCTTTTGATTTCGCAGGTGCTCTGCTTCTTTCCAATCGCCTACATGATTTGCGCCGAGACGCTTCGGGGCATGAACCCGAACTACGAGCAGGCCGCCTTGGGCATGGGGGCTTCCCGGCTCAGGATTTTCCTCACCATAACGCTTCCGCTCTCGCTTCCGGGCATTCTTTCTGCCCTGCTCTTCATCGCGGTCTCGGTCCTTTCCGACTTCGGAAACCCGATGATTGTGGCAGGCCGCTTCCGTGTCCTCGCCGTGGAAATCTACACGCAGCTCACGGGGTGGATGAATGCCGGAATTTCTGCGTCGATAGGGCTTGTGCTTGTCGTTCCGAGCGTCCTCCTTTTTCTCGCCCAGAACAATCTCGTGAAGAAGAACGCCAAGAAAACCGCCACAATCGGAGGAAAAAGCCAGTTTCTGCCGTCGAAGAAATCGTCGCTGCCAACTCGGATTTTTCTGACGGCCTTCTGCATTGCCGTTTCCCTTGCCGTCCTGCTTCAGTTCGTCGCCATCATCTTCGGCGCGTTCCAGAAACTTTGGGGAATCGACACCAGTTTCACGCTCAAGCACATCCAGTCTGTCTTGAATTATTCCACCGAACTCAAAAATTCCGTGTTCTTCGCTTTTTTGGGCGCGTTGATTTCCACGTTCTTCGCCTGCGTGTCGGCCTTCATCGTCTCAAGGACGGATTTGAAGTTGAAAAGGTGCATCGACATTTTCGCGCAGATTCCGGCGGCTGTTCCCGGCTCTCTTTTTGGACTCGCGTTTTCGCTCGCCGCAAATTCTGTCGGCTTCAAGAATTCCGCCGCGCTGATTGTAATCGCGATTTCTGTGGGCTTCCTTCCTTTTTCGTACAGGATAATGACTTCGGTGCTTTCACAGATAAAGACGACGCTTGACGATGGGGCGACTTCGCTTGGGGCTGGAAAAATCCGGGGGCTTTTCACGGTTCTCCTTCCCATTTCATCCGGCGGAATCTTCTCTTCGTTCCTTTATGATTTTGTGCGCGGAGTCGGTACTATGAGCGCGGTCATCTTCCTTGTCTCTTTCAAAACTCCTCTGACTTCCATAAAAATATTGAATCTCGCGGAGGAGGGCTTTTGGGGCAAGGCCGCTTCGCTCGCGCTCTTCCTCACGGTAATCACTTTTTCCGTGATTGGCGGGGGAAAACTTTTGGCGAAACTTGCATCCAGCATGAGGAGAAGAGAAAAATGAGTGAAAATGCAATCGGGAAAAACGCGCTTTCATTGAGGAACATCGCTTTCTCGTATGAGAACGCCGGCAAAAAAGAGAAAATCATAGACGGATTCTCGCTCGACGTTGAGGAGGGGAGCTTCACCACGCTCCTCGGCTCTTCCGGCTGCGGAAAAACCACGCTTCTCAGGCTGATTTCGGGCTTTCTAAAGCCGGACTCTGGAACGATAGAAATCGACGGAGTGGACCAGGGCAGAATCGAGCCGAACAAGAGGGCCGTGGGCATGGTCTTTCAGGACTACGCTCTTTTTCCGCACATGACCGTCAGGCAGAACATAGAATACGGCTTGAAGATAAAGGGCGGAAAAAAATCGATTTTGCCTTTCTCGAAAAAGTCGGATTCAATAGAAGAAAAAGTCGTCACAATCTCCGACAAGCTTTCATTGCACGGTCTTCTCGGACGCTATCCGGACGAGCTTTCGGGCGGGCAGCAGCAGCGTGTCGCGTTGGCGCGCGCCCTTGTCTTGAATCCAAAAATTCTTCTGATGGACGAGCCGCTCTCTTCTTTGGACAAGAAAATGCGGGAGACCGTGCGCGGAGAGTTGAAGGAAATCCAGAAGCGGCTTGGAGTCACGACCGTCTATGTGACCCACGACCAGGAGGAGGCGCTCTCGCTTTCCGACAAAATCGCCGTCATCGACAAGGGCAAAATCATGCAGTACGGAAGCCCGAAGGAGCTTTACTTCAAGCCGCAGAACCGCTTCGTCGCTGACTTCGTGGGCAAGGCGAATTTCATTGAGGAGGACGGAAGGACATTCGTGGTGCGTCCTGAATGGTTTTCTCTTTCGGACGGAGACGATGAACGAAAAGACGGGAAAATCATCCGTGGGCGCGTGCTTTCGTCTGAATTCCTTGGGCAGAAGACGAGGTTCGTAGTCGAAAGCGGAAGCCAAAGACTCACTGTGGACTTGGATTCAATCGAGGCGGCTGAAATTCAAGTCGGTTCGGACATAAAAGTCTGTTTTTATTCTGAAATTTCTTTGTGAACTGCAAAATTCCATGATAAAATCAATATTATGGACTCATTACGGATTTCAGCCGGGAAACCGCTCGACGAAGGAACATTCGTGAATTCGAAGGGCGTCAATTTTTCGGTATTCAGCAGAAACGCTACAAGGGTCTTCCTTGAACTTTTCGAGAGAGAGGATTCATCGGAGCCTTTTCAGACAATAGAACTTGATCCAGAAAAAAACAGGACTGGTGACATTTGGCACGTCTTCGTGCACGACTTGAAGCCGGGCGCGCTTTACCTCTACCGGGTGGACGGGCCTTTCAATCCGTCGCACGGGCACAGGTTCGATTCTACGCAGTATCTTTTCGACCCAAAAGCGAAAGCTTTCACGAACGAGTCTGTCTTCAAGCACATCGGTCCAGGAAAAGTCCGCTCGGCAGGCGTATTCCCGAAAAACGTTGTCGTAGACGATTCCGACTTCGACTGGGAAGACGACAAGCCGCTCAACACTCCGCTCAACAAATCGATAATCTATGAGGCGCACTTGAAGGGATTCACGGCATCACCCAGCTCGAACGTGGAGCATCCGGGAACGTATCTCGGTTTGATAGAAAAAATTCCGTATCTGCAGGAGCTTGGAATCACGGCCGTGGAACTGCTCCCGATAATGGAATTCGACGAGTACGAGAACGGAAACACGAACCCGATGACCGGAGCCAGACTGAAGAATTTCTGGGGATATTCCACAATCGGCTTCTTCGCGCCAAAAGCGTCATACGCGTCGGACAAGACTCCGGGGGCCTGCGTGGGCGAGTTCAAGCGTATGGTGAAGAGCCTGCACGAGGCGGGAATCGAAGTCATCCTCGATGTCGTCTTCAACCACACGGCTGAGGGCAACGAGAACGGAATAACGCTCAACTTCAGGGGATTCGACAATTCAATCTACTACCACCTTGTCCACGACCACAAAGAGTACTACATGAATTTTTCCGGCTGCGGAAACGCAGTGAACGCGAACCATCCAGTCGTGTCGGATTTCATAATCGGCTGTCTGCGGTACTGGGTCCTTGAGATGCACGTGGACGGATTCAGGTTCGATTTGGCGTCGGAGCTTACGAGGGACGAGAAGGGGTTCGTCATGCAGCACTGCCCGCTCACGGCCAGAATCTCCGAGGATTCTGTCCTCCGCAACACAAAAATAATCGCCGAGCCGTGGGACTGCGCCGGAGCCTACCAGATTGGAGGTTTCCCAGGCGGAATGAACAACCGCTGGTGCGAGTGGAACGACCACTACAGGGACGGAATCAGGAAATTCATCAGGGGCGACGAGAATCTTTCAACGGAAGCCGCCACGAGAATTTCCGGCTCTTCCGACTTGTATTCGATTTCTGGGCGCAACCCGACGAACTCTATCAACTTCGTAGACGCGCACGACGGATTCACGCTGAACGACCTCGTGACATACAACGGCAAGCACAACGAGCAGAACGGAGAGGAGAACCGCGACGGCGGCGACAACAACTTGAGCTACAACTACGGGTTCGAGGGAAGCGTCTTGAACCCAAAGATAAACAGCACCCGTTTCAGGCAGATAAAGAATTTCCTCACGACGCTTTTCGTCTCGCAGGGCACTCCGATGATTGTCGCGGGCGACGAAGTGATGAGGACCCAGGGCGGCAACAACAACGCCTACTGCCAGGACAACGAGATTTCGTGGTTCAACTGGAACGATGTGGAAAGCAACCCGAAACTGCTAGACTTCACGAAGAAATTGATTGAAATGAGGCTTAGGCACCCGGTGTTCCAGAGAAACCGTTTTTTCGGAGGCCCTTCATCGTCGAAATTCGACAATCCGCCCGACATATCCTGGTTCGACTTTGACGGGCGCGTGCCCGACTGGAAGAAGCTCAACCGCTTTCTGGCGTTCAGGCTAGGCGGCCGCTCCGTTGGAATCGGGGACGCGAACGAGCTTGGGCTTGAGGACAACGACTTCTACGTCGCCTTCAACATGGACATCCACGATGTGACGGTGACAATCCCCCAGCCGAGCTACAACGACGATTGCAAAGTCAGGGAGTGGTTCCGCTTGATAGACACGTCCATAAGCAGCGCGGCGAGCGCGCTCTCGGACGGGCAGGAGGAGAAGCTCAACTCGCAGGACAAGTACGTCCTGCCTGCGGGGTCGATTGTCGTTTTGACGGCGAAATGAAATTCAAAAGGATTTTTAATAGAGAATAAAAATTTTTAAAGGAGCTAGAAATGAAATTCAACGCACAAGAATTCAGGGAGAACCTCACGGCACGTTTGCGCCGCCAGTATGGAAAGGACATTTCGCAGGCGAACAGCCATGATTTGTTCGACGCGGTGTCGGCTTCTGTTCAGGAAATAATAATGCCGGCTTGGATGGCCACAAGGAACGAGTACGAGAAGAAGCCGACCAAGCAGCTTTTCTATTTGTCGGCCGAATTTTTGATGGGACGCGCCCTTAGCAACAACCTCATCAACCTTGGAATAAAGGACGAAGTGAAGAAGGTCCTCGACGACATGAACATCAACTTCGACCTCATCGAGGACGAGGAGCCTGACGCAGGTCTCGGAAACGGAGGTCTCGGCCGCCTCGCCGCCTGCTTCCTCGATTCCCTCGCCACGCTCGACTATCCGGGCCACGGCTACGGAATCAGGTACGAGTACGGAATGTTCGAGCAGAAAATCGAGAACGGCTACCAGGTTGAGTATCCAGACAACTGGCTCAAGCACAGGGATCCGTGGGAAGTCAAACGCTCGGATTTGGCGGTGACCGTGAAATTCGGCGGAGAAATCAAGTACGGAAAGACGCCGGACGGACAGGACAGGTTCTACATCGAGAACGCCGAGGAAATCGTCGCTACTCCATACGACATGCCGATTGTCGGATTCGACACGAACACAGTGAACACGCTCAGGCTCTGGCAGGCTTCTTCGCCTGACGGATTCGACCTCCAGCTCTTCAACGACATGAGGTACAACGAGGCCGTCTTCAAGCAGAACGAGGCCGAGAACGTGAGCCGCGTCCTCTATCCGAACGACAACGGCCCACAGGGAAAAGCCCTCCGCTTGAAGCAGCAGTATTTCTTCTGCTCGGCTTCGCTGCAGGATTTGGTGCACAGGTTCGTCAACAACTACGGAACGGACTTCTCGAAATTCCCGGAACTCCACGCAATCCAGTTGAACGACACGCATCCGGTAGTCGCCATTCCTGAACTCATGAGAATTTTGATGGACGAGTACGGAATGGGATGGAACGATTCCTGGGCGATTGTGGAGAAGACATTCGCGTACACGAACCACACGATTCTCGCCGAAGCCTTGGAGAAGTGGGACATCTCGATTTTCCAGTCGCTCCTTCCGCGCATCTACCAGATTGTCGAGGAAATCAACAGAAGGTTCCTCATCGAACTCCGCGCGAAGTATCCGAACGACTACGAGAAGCAGAACAGGATGTCAATCATCCACAACGGAAAAATCTACATGGCATGGCTCGCGATTCATGCCGGCTACAGCGTGAACGGCGTCGCCGAGCTCCACACGAAGCTCTTGAAGGAAGTCGAGTTGAAGGACTGGTACGAGCTGTATCCTAAAAAGTTCAACAACAAGACGAACGGAATCACGCAGAGACGCTGGCTCTGCTCTTCGAACCCGGAGCTTTCGGAATTCATCACGAAGAGAATCGGCCACGGCTGGGAAAAGGATTTGACGAAGCTCAAGGCTCTGGAGAAATTCGCGGACGACGAAGAGTCGCTCGACGAACTGATGGCGATAAAACGCCGCAACAAGGAAGCTCTCGTGCAGTTCCTCAAGCACAAGCAGAACGAATTCCTCGACCCGGATTCGATTTTCGACGTGCAGGTGAAGCGTCTCCACGAGTACAAGAGACAGCTTTTGAACATCTTCCACATCATGTACCTCTACAACAGGCTCATAAAAGACCCGAGCTTCAACCCTCCCGCCAGGACGTTCATCTTTGGAGCGAAGTCGGCTTCCGGCTACAGAAGGGCCAAGTCGATAATCAAGCTCATCAACACCGTCGCCGAACGCGTGAACAACGACAGGCGCGTGGGCGGAAAACTGCGCGTGGTCTTCATCGAGAACTACCGCGTCTCTGTTGCCGAGAAGATTTTCCCTGCCGCCGATGTTTCCGAGCAGATTTCAACTGCGGGAAAAGAGGCTTCTGGAACTTCGAACATGAAATTCATGGTGAACGGCGCGCTCACGATGGGTACATGGGACGGAGCGAACATCGAAATCTTCGAGGAGGCCGGAAAGGAGAACGGATTCCCGTTCGGACTTTTGACTGAGGACATCCAGAAGATGGAGAGGGAGCACGCATACAATCCCCAGCAGTACCTTGAGCGGAACCCCGCCCTCAACGAAGTGGTGGAGCAGCTCGTGGACGGAACATACGACCCTAGCCGCCAGATTTTCAAGGAACTGCACGATTCCCTCGTGTACGGTGTTGAAGGACAGAGACCTGACGTCTACTATGTCCTCGCCGATTTCGAATTGTACGTCAAGGCGCAGGAGAAGCTCGCCGAGGCTTACAAGGACAAGAGGGGCTGGGCGAAGAAGGCTCTCATAAACATCGCCAACTCTGGAAAGTTCTCTTCCGACAGGACCATCGAGGACTATGTGCGCGACATCTGGCACATCAAGAAGGTCGTCGTGAAGGACGAGTGCATAAAGTAGGATTGACGCTGTAAGACGAAAAGGCGCGCTCCGTGTTTTTGGAGCGCGCCTCTTTTTTTACAGTTTCTCGATTTCTGAGCGTGGCAATCCCGTTATAGTTGAGATTTGCTCTATTGAAAGCCCTAGCTTGAGTGCGGACAAAGCCGTCTCTATTCTGTTTTTCTCGATTCCTTTCTCGATGCCCCTCTCCATTCCTTTCTCGTAGCCCATTTCCAACCCCTCTTTTTGGGCGGCTTCCATGCTCGATATCCTGTCCCGCTCGAATATCTCTTGCCTGTACTGCGCCAACCATAGCTCCCTGCTTGAGCTGATTGACGACAATGATTTCTGTGCCTGCATAATACCTTCCTCCTTCATTGTCAATTTTTTTATGATGTCGACTTTTTTTGGGTTGTCGGCGTCCCGCAGAAAAACTGCCCAATTTTCAAGCAAAGTGTTCGATTCCAGGCTTTTTTCGAGAGCCGCCGCGTTCGGAAGTTCCACGAACACTATGTTCAGCGAATTGGACAATTCCCTGCCGTCTTTTGTCCTCATGGCATAGCGGCTGACAGTCGTCGCTTTGTAATTTTCATCGTTTTTTCTCTGCCATGGCTTGTAGCCAAAATTCAATACGCTTATCTGGTAGACTGTCGGAGCTTTAAGCCAGCTTTCGCCTTTCCTGAGATACGTCGTCTCAAGCCTTGCGACTTGGTATTCTGCCCTCTTCCCATAGTCGTACTTCTGGTTGAACGCCTGCATTTCTATCTCGGCGGAAAGACCGTCGTTGAATATGCAGGCCACATCATAGCTCACGTTGCGCTGGCCACTGAACTCGACGACCGCGTCGTTTGAAGTCAAACTCACTGACTTTATCGGCTTTTCGGTCGCCGCCTCAAGAAAGGACTTCAGCGCAGCCCTCGACTCCTCCGTAGGCTGTGTGAACAACGCCTTGAACGTCGAGTCAACCCGTGGATTGAGCAACGCTCCGCTTCCAGCCTGGGAGGCATAGTCGTTTTCATTTTCAAAATCAATTATATCCATAATTATAATATAGAATGAATATTTCAACTGCCAAAAACATTCGCCAATGCCCCCTTCATAAGCGGTTTTTCAACAACGACGTCTTCCGTGCTATAATGAACCTGTTCGGAAACTTCAGTTTCGGAACAGGTCTAATGGAACCCCGCTTTTAGGAGACGAAAAATTGAAGAACGAAAAATACTTGGGCATTCTCGCCCGGCAATATCCTACCGAACAGTCGGTCATCACCGAAATCGTGAATCTGCAGGCGATTCTGGCCCTTCCGAAAGGGACGGAGCATTTTTTGACGGATATCCACGGGGAATACGAGCAGTTCTCCCACGTACTCAGGAACGGTTCCGGTTCGATACGGACGAAAATCGACGAGGTTTTCGGCAACACGGAGACCAGCACTGTAAAGAGAAGCCTGGCCACGCTCATCTATTATCCGAAAGAGAAGCTTGAAATCGCCAAGCAGACCGAGGAGGACATCGACGACTGGTACACGGTCACTCTCCACAGGCTCGTCGCCATGCTCAGGCGCGTTTCGTCGAAATACACCCGCTCAAAAGTCCACAAGGCCATGCCGGAGGATTTCGCGTACGTCATAGAGGAACTCATCACGGAAAAAGAGGAAGTGAAGGACAAGCAGGCCTACTACAACGAAATCCTCCAGACCGTAATCAGAATCGGAGCGGCGGAGCAGTTGATTGAAGCCCTCTGCAACATGATTCAGCGGCTCGTCATAGACCACCTGCACATAATCGGGGACATCTTCGACAGGGGACCCGGCCCGCATCTGATTCTCGACACTCTGCTCGGCTACCACTCGCTCGACATCCAGTGGGGAAACCACGATGTCGTCTGGATGGGGGCCGCCGCGGGGAGCAAGGTCTGCATCGCGAATGTCGTAAGGCTCTGCGCGCGCTACAACAATCTGGACGTGCTCGAGGAAGGATACGGAATCAACCTCACGCCGCTCGTCACTTTCTGCATGAAGGCGTACGGCAAAATGGACAGGCAGGCAATCCACAAGGCGATTCTCGTCATGCAGCTAAAGCTTGAGGACGAACTCATAAGGAAGAATCCTGAATTCGAGATGGACCACCGGCTCATCCTCGACAAAATCGACTTCGAGCGGAAGACGATAAACATCGACGGCAGGGAATGGGACTTGAACGTGAAGGATTTTTCCGTGGACATGCCCACAATCGACCCGAAATGCCCAGCGAAGCTCAGCGACGACGAGACGGTCGTCTTGAACAGGCTCGTCTATTCGTTCACGCACTGCGACAAGCTGCAGAACCATGTGCGCTTCCTCTACAGAAAGGGCAACCTCTACAAAATCTTCAACGGAAACCTCCTCTACCACGGCTGCATGCCGCTCGATTCGGACGGGAAATTCCTCAAGGTGAAAATCTACGGAAAAGAAGTCTCTGGAAAAGCCCTCTACGACGAGCTTGAAGTCTGGGCGAGGAAAGGCTATTTCGCGAAACCCGGCAGCAAGGACAAGGAGAGGGGCGAGAACATCCTCTGGTATCTTTGGACTGGGCCGAAATCGCCCCTGTTCGGAAAGGAGAAGATGGCGTGCTTCGAGAACATGTTCATCGACGACAAGGAAGCGAGCAGGGAGCACAAGAACCACTATTATGACGAAGTGGAGGACGAGGAGACTGTCAATTCGATTCTTGAGGAATTCGGGCTGGACACGAAGACGGCGCACATCATAAACGGCCATGTGCCGCAGGAAGTGAAGAAGGGCGACTCGCCGATAAAATGCGGAGGAAAGCTCCTCATAATCGACGGCGGATTCGCGGCCGCCTACCACGAGAAGACGGGAATCGCGGGCTACACGCTCGTGTGCAACTCGTACGGAATGCGCCTTGTCGTCCACGAGAAGTTCACCAGCTGCGAGCAGGTCATCGCGACGGATTCCGACATCGTTTCCGACACGATTCAGGTCGAGAAATTCCCTTCGAGGCACCATGTCGCCGACACCGACCGCGGAATCGAGCTGAAGGAGCAGATTTCCGAACTTGAGGAACTTCTGGCGGTGTACAGGAAGGGCGTAAGGTTCTCTTCAGAAAGCTAGGCGGAAAAGCGGAGGCTCAAACAGCTTCTACTTCGAGCCTCTGCTTTCGACCCTGATTATGTCGTCGAAGACGCGGTAGTCCATGCCCTTCGCCTTGTATATGGACTTTGCGAAGTCCGTGTTGAATTCGGCGAATTCTTTTGAATTCTCCTTCATCCACTTCTTCACGCTCTCGAAGCAGTTGCCGGCGCTCTTTCTTCCCGCAGATTCGTTTCCGCCCGTGAAGGACCACGCGATTATCTTTCCGTCTCGCAGATTCTGCAGCGTCACGTGGTAGGACTCCCTGGAAAGCGAATAGTTTCCCATGATGATGACGTTCTTGCTCTTCGTCGGCTCTGTTGGAACTTCGGCGACAGTCTTTTGCTCTACAGGCTCGTCATAAATCAATTCGAATTCCTTGTCCCTGTCGAATACTTGGAACTGGTCGTGGTACGCTGATTGGTAGTAGCCGTTGTCGCACAGGACGACCTTCAATCCGTTGTCGTATTCGACCATGCACTTTTTGTCTTCTATGAAAATGTGGATTTTGTTGTTCGTCACTTTGTCACGCCAGTAAGAGGACTGCGCCGCCGACAAGAATCCCGAAATCGAAAGAATCAGAATAGCGATTATTTTTTTCATTGATGAACGTCCCTGTTGAGAAAAAATTTCTTTGTGCCGGGAATCCTGAAACATTAGTCGTGTCCGACAATTTCGCCATCGCGAAAGCTTATTTCCTTGAAATTCCCTCCTTTCTTTTTCGGCACGTTTGTTTTTTCTCTTCGCTTGAAAATATGGTATGTTTCCACAAAAAAAATTTCCAGCAACAAATTTTCTTTTACATGATAGGCCAATAATTCATGTGCGAAAGGTAATCCTAAAATTTGATTTTTGATTCCCTCTTCCATTTTTTGAATATCAGCTACAGAGTTTTTCGATTTAAACTGGTTGTAGAGATTTCGCAAACGCAGATTTTCTTGCAGAACTTGTAATGGAGTTTCATATTCATTGAATAGAACTAGAAAATCTTTTTTATTCTCTTCATCAAAGTCAAAAATTGACTTATCGAGCATATCCGCCCAGATACCAACAAAACGCCATTCCCATTCATTTCCACGATGAAATAAAACTGATTCTTTCATAATTGTATTATGAAATATCTACCTCTCATAGAATGAGTGGCTGAATTATTTTTTTTCCTCTTGCGCCGCATGAGAGTTTTAGCAATCACAAAGTGAAAAGGTAAGTAAATTACGTTCTTTCCTTGTCTGTTGAAACTAAAAATCCATGTACTTTTGAATGTTCTCTGGGGGTTAGGGGAATTAAATTATCAGGTCTGCAATCATAACCATTGTTATTGATATGATGAATATCATACTCATGTTTTTGTTCATACACTTTGTAGTTTTCATTATAGAAACCAGCAGAAATAAATTTATACACTTCTATTGAAGTATTACCAGTAAACTTTGTGTCTTCATTTAGATAACTAACCATATAAAGATAACCGCTTAATTCTTTATGTTCTTCTTGTTTTACCAATTTGCCAAAGTGTTTTATACGACCATAACTACTGACTGAGTAATCTTTATTTCTAAATTCATCAAGATTTTTCCAGACTTCATTGTTCTCGTTAATTCCATAAACCTCTCGCAATAATTCAACAGGAATAACGTCAGTTTTACAATTATATATTTTCGAATATTTTTTCTTTAATTTTTCGCGACAGGTTTTAGAATCATTTGCTTTAAAATTATTTGCAGACGCCCGTAGTTCATAAAGAGTATAAATCCTACCGTTATAATTTTTTACTTCGGTTTCTTCTTCCAACCCTTTATTTAACAATTCTTTGATTTCATCTTCCATACTTATAGTCTCCGCAATTTTATATTTGTGCATTTTTCATCATGCCTTTGACATTCTCTTTCCATTCATCAACAAGTTGTTGCGGTTCGAGTGGGGTAATCCACTGCCCCTGACTCATTATCCAGTTTAGTACAGGATAATATTGGTTGCTGGAAAAACTCATTATCACAGTACCGTCTGTCTGTGTTTCAAACTTTTGGTCATCAGTCCACTTGTAAGTCTTTATATAGTTTGCGGTAATATCTCTGTTGATTCTGATTTTGAAATTAAAAATTTCACTGCCAATATAGCGGCCGAAATTTCCCTTTGCTTTTTTCAGATATTCGCAGTCTTTTGGCGGCTCAAAATTTTCTTTTCTTACTTCTACATTGCTGATTAAAGGCAAATTGAAAAACTTTGCTTTTTTTTCTTTTTGTACGCTTCCATACAACGACCACATGCCATGATAATACAGAAGCTGCCAAGGCTGGACTGTATATTTTCTTGTTTTCTCACTACCGTCATAAAAACTGTAATCGAATGTTATATATCGATTGTAGGCTAGTGCTGTTTCAATGTTATCCCAGACTTCATTGGAAATCTGTACAGGCTCCATACCGATAAAGCATATCTTCTTTGAAAGTTCTTTTCCAAGAGAGATTTTTGTATCAGGCTCGATGTTGTCGGAAAAATTTGCGAATACTTCTACTGCCTGATTGTATAAAGGGGTTCCGTGAAGTATTTCGATAAAATTTTGCATGAACCGAGCAGCAATTATTTGTTTGCCTGTGCTCAAACGGCTTGGAATGCGGAATGTAGGACGAGTGTAGTAATATCCTTTTTCCAAGCGGTCATATTCCAATACAAATTCCGCTCCGAAGTCAAATCGCAGCGCAGCCAAATCACGGTGCACCGTTGCTTCTGAAATTTCAAATTCCTTCATGAAGTCCTGCACGTTCGGATATTTTCCGCTTGCGATCATTTCGTCATATCTTAGGATACGATGAAATGTTGCAAAACTTTCATGTTCTTTGTTCAAAGCAGATTTTTTTTCGCTCATGTAAAACCTTCTAGAAAACAATATAGTATAGTGTACTCTCAAAAAATGAGAGTCAAAAAATTTTCAATAAAAACATTTGGAAAAATCTTCGCTTGAAAATATGGCACAAGAAAAATAAACTCAAGACTCATAGCGAAAAAAGGAGATTTCAGAATGAAAATAAGCGAAAAATTGAATTCAAAAAAAGTCACAATATCCTTCGAGATTTTTCCGCCGAAAAAGCAGGACGCTTTCGAGTCCGTAAAGAACACCGCCGTGGAGCTGACGTCGCTCAATCCCGACTTCATTTCCATAACATACGGAGCGGGCGGTTCGACGCAGACGAACACCTCCGACCTGGCGAAGGTCATCGAGGACAACGGCATATCCGCCTTGGCGCACCTCACTTGCGTGCGGTCGAACAAGGACCAGCTTTCTGAGTCCATAAGGACGTTCAAGGAAAGGGGAATCCAGAACATACTCGCCCTGCGCGGCGATTTGCCGAAGGATACGGCCGAGGGAGAGAACATTTTTCCAAGCGGAATCTACCATGCCGACGGACTCGTCCGCATATTGAAGGACGAGGGATTCTGCGTGGGCGGCGCCTGCTACCCGGAGAGCCACCCGGAAAGCCTGAACCGCAACGTGGACATAGAGAACCTCAAGCACAAGGTGGACGCGGGAGTCGATTTTTTGACGACGCAGATGTTCTTCGACAACGAGATGCTCTATTCGTTTCTTTATAGATTGCAGTCGGCCGGAATCCATGTGCCGGTGCTCGCTGGAATCATGCCGATAACGAACGCGAACCAGGTCTCGCGCATGATTGACTTGTCCAACGCCTGCATCCCCCGGAAGCTCCTCGCGATATGCGACAAATTCCGCTCGTCTCCCGAAGCCATGAAGCAGGCTGGAATCGCGTACGCCACAGACCAGATAATCGACCTCATTTCCAACGGCGTTCGCGGAATCCACATCTACACGATGAACAAGCCGGAGATTGCGAAAGCGATAATGCGCAACGTGGATTCAATAATCTCGGTGACTAACGACTGCTAAAAAAGCCTCATCTTGCGCACGGATTTTCTAAGCGAGTTCGGAAATCCGTGCGTGTCTTTCAATTTTCAATTCTCAATTCTCAATTCTCACTTCTTATACAAGCTGTATGTCACGAAGAGCGCGACGTTCACCTGAAATACTTTTTGGAAGCGCAAGTTTGCAGTTGAAAAAAGTCCGCTCTGCCGCAAAAATGAGTTGCGCAAGGCATATATGGGCGCGGTTTGTCGAAGTGGCTTGTAACGCTCAGCAACCAACTGGTCATTGAGCGTAGTCGAAATGACCTAAATGAACACAGATGCTGAAAGTATTTTCCAGCGGAAAATACAGTTCAGCATGACAAATAGAGGAGAATAAACAATGGAAGATGTATTGAAAATCAAAGGCACAGTGCTAGTCAAATGCCTGGACAAAAATGTGGAGAGCGTGACAATCCCGGATTATGTCACGAAAATCGACGAGGGTGCGTTCAAGTCTTGCAAATCGCTTAAGTCGGTTGTGATTCCGCCAAGCGTTACGGAAATCGACGACTGTGCGTTCTGTCATTGCACATCGCTTTCGTCGGTGATTATTCCGGAGAGCGTCACAAAAATCGGACGGGATGCGTTCTTCAATTGCAACATCACCGCCCTTTCGCATCCGTGCCTGACGATAAAGGACGGACTTGCAATCGAGTACGACGACTGGGTTGTCTACTGCGCAAAACAGAGCCGTTCCATCACAATTCCCGACGGCATCAGGGTAATCTTCGATAGGGCGTTCTGCGACTGCGCGTCGATTGAGAGCGTGAAGATTCCAGAGAGCGTCACGACTATCAGTAACAAGGCGTTCAAGGGCTGCAACATAACTGAGCTTTCGCATCCTCTCCTGACGATAAAAAACGGAGTCGCAATCAAGGACAACAAAGTTCTGTATTGGACAAACCAGAGCAGTTCAATCACGATTCCCGACGGCGTCAGGGAAATCGAGTACTCTGCGTTCTATTATAACAAGACTCTTTCGTCGGTGGTTATTCCGCCAAGCGTCAAGGAAATCGGAAAGGAAGCGTTCGAGGGCTGCTCTTCGCTTTCGTCGGTGGTGATTCCCGACAGCGTCAAGAAAATCGGAGATGAGGCGTTCTTGGGTTGCGACATCGATGAGCTTTCGCACCCGTGCCTGAAGATAAAAAACGGATTCGCAATCAAGGGAAAAAAGGTTCTGTATCGCACAACCCAGAGCAATTCATTCATAATCCCCGAAGGCGTCAAGGAAATCGATAAGGACGTGCTTGATGGCTACAACGAGCCTGAGTCTGTGGAGTTCTCAGGAACTGTGGCGCAGTGGGAAGCGATAGTAGGAAAATGGAATCTTCTTAAGCATATTAGAGAAAAGAGCGTGAAGTGCTCCGACGGAGTTTGGCAGTTGCCTGTTCTGCTGATAGAAAACGGCAGTCTGAAGCAATGCACGGACAAGAGCGCAACAAGCGTGACAATTCCCGACGGCGTAACGGAAATCGCTCATAATGCGTTCAGTGGCTGCGAGTCGCTTAAGTCGCTTGAAATTCCTTCAGGCGTCACAAAAATTGGAGCGTACTCTTTCTGCGAATCGCTTTCGTCCATTTCGCTTCCGTCAAGCATCACTGAATTCGACAAAGATGCGTTCTTTTTTGTTGGCAAATGTCTTTCAAAGGTAATTCTTGCTGACGATTTTCAAAAAGTGCCGTCCGAATGGTTCGACAGACTGGACTGGAATAATGCGAATTATGAAATCATCTGCACAAAAGACAGCAGCACATACAAGGCTGTGAAACGAAGTCCGAAGCTCAAGAAGCACCTAAAAGACGTTGCTCTTCAAGTGGCAAAAAACGAAAAGATTGCCACTGTGAACAAGGTCGGCGCTGACGCTCTGCTTTCCACTTTGCGTTCAAGCGTTGAAGGCTTCTCGTTCCAGATTCTTGCGACCACGAAGAGCGCGACCGTCGCCATGGTGCAAATCGGGAAGAACATCGGCGTGTTCAAGCTCGGTGCGGACTCTTCGAAGTGGTTTTCCAAGCTCCAGAAAGTGCTTGAGGCATTTTCGGACTCCACAAAAAGCGGGGAGGAAATCTTTGATGTGATAACAAGAGTGAAACTCCCGCTTGGCGAGATTCCTGGAAAAAAAGCAGAGAAAATGACTTTAAGGGGGGACAATATGAATTTGTTTGCCTCAGGCGTATTGAGAGAAATAGAGTATTTCGTGTTAAAGGGCATCGCTTTGTTCGGCATCAAAGAAATCGGCTACAGGGCGTTCAAGTCTGGCTGTGATTATTCTCTTTCGTCCGTGAAGATTCCTAAGAGCGTCACAAAAATCGGCAGTGAGGCGTTCAGAGGTTGTAGCAAACTTGAGTCCATTGAGATTCCCGACAGCGTCACAGAAATCGGAGAGAAGGCGTTCAGGGGGTCTTCCCTTGCTTCTGTGGTAATCCCAGACAGCGTTACAAAAATCGGGGACAAGGCGTTTGTGTATACCGATATCAACGAGCTTTCGCATCCTCTCCTCACGATAAAGAACGGAATCGCAATCAAGGACGGCACTGTTCTCTATCAGGCAAACAGCACTAGTAATGTCACGCTTCCCGACGGCGTCACTAAAATCGGCGAGAAGGCGTTTTATGAGTGCAGCTGGCTTTATTCCATGGTTCTTCCAGAGAGCCTCAAGGAAATCGACGACAATGCGTTTTTTGAATGCGATTCGCTTGAAACGCTGGAGTTCAAAGGAACTGTCGCGCAGTGGAAAGCGGTGAAAAAATGCGTCGACTTGTGCTTCAGGATTGGCACAAGGACTGTGAAATGCACCGACGGCGAAGCGGAGCTGTAGAGGTGCTTCGACTACGCTCAGCAACCGACTGGTAATTTCAGCTACGCTCAGCAACCGACTGGTAATTTCGGCTACGCTCAGCAACCGACTGGTCATTGAGCGTAGTCGAAATGACCTAAATGAACGCAGATGCTGAAAGTATTTTCCAGCGGAAAATACAGTTCAGCATGACAAATAGAGGAGAATAAACAATGGCAGATATTTTTGTAATTGAAGACGGTGTGCTGGAAGAATGCACGGACAAGAGCGCAACGAGCGTGGAAATTCCCGACGGCGTCGAGGAAATCGACGAGTGGGCGTTCTCGGATTGTGCATCGCTTACGTCGGTTGAAATTCCGTCAAGCGTCACGAAAATCGGCGAAACTGCTTTTGTGGGGTGCGAGTCGCTTTTGTCGGTGGAATTTGGCGGAACGGTGGCGCAGTGGAAAGCGGTCAGAAAAGGAAGCGACTGGCACAACGGCGTTCCCGCAACGAGCGTGAAGTGCGCGGATGGGGAAGCTGAGTTGTAGACTAAAGCAAGGAAAAATAATAAAGATGGTTGAGATTGAAGGATTGCTTTATTCAGACGATGAGAAGCGACTGTTATCGGCGCATTTGAAGGCTGCATTTCGCTTTCTGCAATCACCTTGCCAAAATCTTTGCGCGAGCTTGGCTCTTGGGCGACTTTCAAGGATTGCAAATCGCTTTGTGAAATAAAAATTTGCGAAAATGTAAAAGGGCGAAAGTCGAGTTTTTACAGAGAAATGGCCGAAACGAGCGGAAGCGGGGTTCCACAGTCTAATACACTAAACATCGCAAACGATGTTAACGCCACCGCAAAGCGGTACTGCCGTATTCGGCTGTGGGTTCCCGCTGGGAGCGCGTTTCGGCAACTACGGTATGCATAAACTCGACATTCGACCTAAAAAACATACGGAGCAGCAGTGATTTGGAAGCCGAATGTTGCCTACTCGACTTCGACAATCGCGATTTCCGGGCGGTTGAAAAACCTCGGAAGCGGAGTGCTTTCTCGCGCAAGTCCGCGGCTCACTACTAGTACGCTTCCGTTTGGCTGTTTGTAAGGTCCGTTCACATATTTTGCGAAAAATCCCTGGTCGGGCGCATACAATCCTCTGTTCAAAAATGGAATTCTGATTTGCCCTGCATGTGCGTGTCCCGCAAGAATCAAATCAAAATCATATTGCCCATAGATTTTCGTTCTTTCGGGTCTGTGGCTTGCGAGAATTTTCAGGTGTGATTCGCTCGTCTTTGAAAACGCGCTGTCAATCTGCTTTTTCCATTCGGATTCTTCCATATAGAACGGGTCGTCAACTCCGCAGACATCGATTTCAGCACCGTTCACGCTTATGCTTCTGCAATTACCGGACAACACGGTCACGCCGATGCTCTGCACATAATCTTTCATCTCTCGAACCCTTCCGCTCCACAGTTCGTGGTTTCCAGTTACATAAAAGCACGGACATATTTCCGCAAGTCGTTCGAGCAGAATTTTCGCATTTTCGTCTGGAATTTTGTCGTCGAATATGTCTCCCGAAAGAACTGCGATGTCGGGTTTCTCCCTCTCGATTTTGCTGAAAATCTGCCCCTGTTCTCTTCCGTACCAGCACGAATGCAAGTCTGTTATGAGCGCAATCCGCACTTTTCCAGAGCCGACCTTCGGCGAGTCTATCGAAATCCGCTCGACGGCAGGTAGCCACGAGTAGAGCGTCCAAACGGCGAGAAATATCGTCACTGTCAAAATGATGGAGAGTTTTCTACGGATTGTCATTTGTTTTAAAAGCTTCTGCCTCGTTCTCAAATATCTGCTTTATGCCTATATCCACCGCAGGATTTGTCCGAGTTAACCGCGGGATAAATTCTGTAAGATAACCCTGTAATCTATCTTCTGACATATTTGAATAAAAAGTATAACGCAGAGAGTGAAAAACAAAATTCATTTCTGAAGCCATATCTGCTTTTGATAGGTCTTTTGGAAAGAAAAAAATTCTGAACATATAGCGGATTCCATCAATCAGATATTCTTTCTGCTCTTTTGTGATAAGTTTCTGCTTGGTTTCGAGCGAGTTGAATAAATTGTCTATGAAATACGCCAGCAAAAATATTCTGCGGAAATTTTTCCATAAATTCTCAGGTGCATTTTCTTCATCTGTAAGACCGTCAACTTTTTTGAACAAAGTTTTTGCCGGCAAAAAATCCTCACTGCAAAAACACTTTACATATTTCCACGACGGGCTTTGCTCTCCCTTTATCCATCTGTCAATTTGCCTTTCAAGTTCATGGCTTGATTCAGCTTCATCTTGATTGGAAATCCACTGCGACAATTCCTCGAAAAGTTTTGGCTTGTCGGTTATGAAGTTATCAAGATGCCGAAAAACTTGCTTGAAAATCGTAGTCTGCTTAAGATATTTTGAGTCAGAGTCAAAGTAATCGAATACCGACAAAGTTGCGCGAATCAAAGCCGGCTGAGGTTGATTTTTATCTTGGTCAAAAAGTCTCAAAAGTGTTTCCCAAACGACGAAGCAAATGGAATACACCACGACATACAGGATATTTCCAGCAGGAACTTTCAGATATGCCGCTTCTGAAAAATGTATTAGAAAGCGGTCTATATAGTTCAGAATCATACCGCTTGAGTAGCCGTCTTTTTCTAGCCAATCAGCCCAATCTTTTACGAAGCCTGCAAAGTCTTTAAGATTCTTTATCGCTGTCTTGTCAAAAGTTCCTTGCTTCTTTAGTCGCTGAAATTTTTGCCTTTGCGTTGCATACTTTTTTGAAGACGGAGGTGATGCAAGATAGTCCAAAAGACAATCTTGCCCAATGGTGTCAATCATTATTTGAACACACAAGCCTATCGAAATTGGTTCATCTGTTTTCATAATGTTTGATTTTAGCGGATTTTATTGCGGTCTTTTATGTCTTTTTTGTGACAAAAATAATAAATGCAATGATACCCCGGTTATTCGTCTTCAAACTTCCACCCCATTTTCACTTCATCCCCTCTAGTGCGTCCACAAGCTCGCTTGTCTTTTTCTGAGTTCTATAATAGTTTTACGAGTGGGAAATCCCACATCATTTATGGAGGAAACTCATGGAAGCGATAGCGGTGAAATCTTATGATGCAAAAGTCGATTCAAAAAAAAGAATCACTCTACGAAACGCAAATTACGACTATTTTCACATCGAAGAATTTTCGGACGGAAGAATCGTTCTTGAACCAAGAATCCTTGTAAAACCGTTTGAAGTTTCAGAAAACACGTTGAAAATGATGGACTCGTCTGTCGAAAATCTAAAAAGCGGAAACGTCTCCGAGGCAATCGACCTTTCGGCTTATGGAGACACTGAGTGATGTTCAACATCAGAATGGGAATCCCGGAAATGAAAGCGTTCTGGGACAATATCAGCAAGAGGATTCAAGAAAAGTCAGCGACAAAGGATGAGCAGGCTGTTTTCAAAAAATTGGTAAGTTGTTTAAAAAAATTGGCAGCCGATCCTCGATACCCAAGTTTAAAAAGCCATGAAATTGAGGCTTTGACACGGAGATACGGAATCAAAGTTTGGGAATCATATCTTGAAAACAAAAATTCTGGAGCGATGAGGATATTTTGGGTTTACGGGCCAAATCAGCAGGACATTACAATCATTGGTCTTGAGCCACATCCGAACGACAAGAAAGACGCCTACGACAAAATTACTTTGTCTTCAATGTAAAAAACGCTCCCTCCATTTCACTTCATCCCCTCTACCGCGTCCAAAAGCTCGCTTGTTTCCGCGGTCTTTTGTATGCGTTTCATCTCTTTCGACTTCCGTTCGCTGATGGCGTCCCTGTATTTCTCATCCATGATGATGAGGCAGTCGATTGATATTTTCTTTTTGGCTTTTGGAAGATAAAACTTTTACGATACTGCCATTTGTGCATAAACTGGCAACAAATGCCTGCCAAAGGTGATGTTTAAACTATGGAATTGTTGTCATTCGTGCTTTCTTGTTTTTCCAACAGTTTTAAAACAGGGACTCTAAGAACATTAGATATGGCAACTAGTTCTATGTCTGTTACAAACCTTTTTCCACACTCAATTCTCTGAACTGCATTTTTGTCCAAATCAAGACCGTAAAGTTGTAGCTTGTCCGCCAACGCCCTTTGAGAAAGATTTGGAACTGTCATCTTCCGTATTCTTGCTATGTTTTTACCGGAAAGATTGTTTAAACTACCATTTTTATTTTTGAACATACATAAATTGACATTCAGTAATTGCCAATGAAATAAATGTATGCTATAGTCAACATGTTATTGACATTTACTGAATGTCAATAACATGTTGTGAAATGAGAACCGCAGGAGGACAGTATGTTGGATGAATTAGAAATTGAACCTAATACTGAATTTGAAGTAGTAAAATCTGCAGCTGAAAGTGGAAACATAGGGGCGATGAAAAGGCTTGCCGAAATGTACGAAAAAGGCATCGGGACAGAAGTTGATATAGAAAAAGCAAGATATTGGGAAAATTTAGCAAGGATATAATCCACGAAAGGGAGGTGAAAAATGGATATTTTGGAATTTTTAGGCAGTCTCAGCAATGAAATAAATTTGCGAGAAATGAATTCTAATCAGTTCGAGAAAGGGGTTAGCTTTGTAAATGTGAATGCAATTCTTGAGCAGGTGGCCGAAAATAAAAATTTGATACTCGAACAAAATAATATTGAGTATCAAAAATTTCTTTGTGATCTAAACTCTGTCCTAAAAAAATGGAGTTTAAATTGGAGGTATTATAATCTCGATATTGATATATCAATAAATTCAATCAAGCGAATTAATAAATGAAAAATCCCATTATTATTTCATTTGTTTTCCTAGTTTCATTGCTTTTTCCGTTTTATTCGGAAGAGTTATTGAATAATCCTGCCTATATCGCACAGACGGGATATGGTGAAACAAAAGAAATTGCCGAAAATAATGCTCTTTCGGCAATTTCAAAATTTTTTCAAACTAGCATTTCTGTTTCAACAAAAGAGCAGACTGTGATTACGGAATCAAAATCTGAAAGCAAAATTTCAGAGGAGATATTCGTAAAGTCGCAGACCGAACTTTTTGCTGTGCGATACACAAAGGCGAAATTCGACAGAAAACAGAAGTTGTACGAAGTAACGGCTTATATTAATCGAGATGAAGCTTGGAGAATTTATGAACCAAAACTGAAAGAGCTTTCTGATAGTTTTGAAAGTTTGTACATAACGGCTATTTCTCAAGATGATCCTCTCTTAAAAATATCGTGGCTTTCAAAAGCATTTGATAATGCAAATGAAAATGGGCTTCAAAAGAAACTGGACTTTGCCCAGGCCTTGAATCCAACCGAATCTGAAAATTTTTCAATTACAAGAACTCATTTTTCAGAGATAGAACCCATGATTTCTACTCTCGCAGGAAAATGTTCTATTAATACAATCTGTGATGTCGGTGTTGATGAAAATATTTCAAAAAGTGCCAATGAAATGTTTTCAAAAATCGGCATCCTAGTTGTAAAAGAAAATCCTGACTATCTTTGCGTCCTAAAAATTACAGAAAACTCACAGCCTCTGCCTGCAGGGACTTTTTTTTCACCAATAATTTCGATGGATATCAGACGCTCCGAAAAAATCCTATTTTCATGGAATAGGCAACTTAAAAAAATAGGTGCGAAAAATGAGAAGGTCGCTCGGCAAAGAGCATATTCTCTGATATCACAGACAATTAGCGATTTGTTAAAAAATGAATTTATGCCTTTTTGAGGTTAGAGAATAAAAATTTGGAGGATTCTTATGAAAAAAGAATTAATAGGATGTGCACTTGTTGCATCGTTTTTTATGACTGGTTGTGGATCGACAAACAATGTAGAGACAACTACTGGCGTAACTAAAGAATCTAGGGCTGAAAGTGGTTATGAAGTAAAGGCGAATAAAACTTACCTTCGTGATTGGACTGCACGCTCGGTTGGCGGAGAGGCCCGTCCTGCATGGCTTGCTCCTTTGTTCTTGGGAGATTACTCCCAATATAAAGCACAATTTGGAATTTCAGATGAGTCTGTCATAAAAGTGTCTTATATAACTGCAGCAGATGTTCGTGGTGCACAGATGAGGGCTGACCTTCAATACGCAAGACAGATTGCAAAGGAACTTCAACAGTCTGTCAATAATTATGCAACTGAACAGTCCCGTTCTGGAGCCATAGACTCTGCTACAAAAAGTGCAATCATGGAAGTTACCCAAACTCAATCAAGTGCAGAAATTACGGGTCATGAAAAGCGCACAGAGTTTTATCAGATTGTTGATGAAGAGGATGCCCTTACTGGAAAGGTTTCTAGAAAATGCGTCATGTATCAAGTATATGTAATCCCTCAGACGACATGGGCACGGACTACAGCCACATATTTAAAGAAAGTTCTTGGGGAAATGCCTGAAGACCTTTCCATGGATGAGAAAGCGGTAATGGATATGGTGAATCAAATGATGTACGATGCTAGACATCCTACCGTTATGAGTCAGAAGGAAAAGGAACAGGAACTCGCTTATAGTGCTGCAATGGCAGAGGCTCAGGTTAAACTTGAACCTGAGAAACAGAAGGCTGCGGCTCAGCAGGAACTTGTAAAAATAGTTCAATCAGAAAAAACAGAAAGAACAAAAGCCATAGCTGACGCACAGACAAAACAGGTTCAGAGTCTTGCCGATGCCCAGTCGATGGCCGCTCTTTCTGGAAATCCTGCTATTGCTTCTGCTTCAACTGTAACCTCAGCGGATTTGAATTCTATCGAGGCACAAAATATAGCCTACGGCATTCTCTTTGGGAACTAATTTAATAATGAAGACCGTCTTATATAAGCAAACTTGCCAATGGTTTTTGGACTTTGCTAGGGTGGTCTTTTTTTTATTTCTGATTAGAAAAAATGCATTTTTTATTTAAGGAGAATTATGAAACGCATATTTATTTTGATACTGACAAGCTTAATGCTCTTAGTAGCCTGTAGTACAACTGCAAAAACAACACCAGAAAGTACAAAATTATTTTCCGAAGAAAAGCAACAGAGTAAAAAACTTTTCAAAGGCAATGGAGTAACGATTGCAGTAACTGCCCCCCAATCAAGAGAAGTTGAACAGAAAGATGCTTGGATTCCTCAGTATATGCAGGACTCTCTGACAGGAAATTTTGCCCGTTATTCAAAAATGACTGTACTTGATAGGAGTAATGAGTCTCTCATAAAAGCCGAGCAAGAACTTTCTGAATCAGGTTTTTACACAGATGAAAATGCTGCACAAATCGGACAGATGACAAACGCTTCACTTGTTGTCGTTGGTAGTGTTCAGATTGTCGGTGGAATGTATGAGATGAATTTCCGAGTGAACGATGTAAATACAAACGAAATAAAATCGAGTGCAAACAATCGTTATTCTAAGACTGACATCGAAAGCGGTAAGGCTGTGAATGAATTGACAGAAAAATTACTTGAAGGTCTTGGAATAGAATTTTCTGAAAGTGAAAAAGCCTATCTTTCAAAAGTTTATAAAACTGAAGACTCTTCTGTTCAGAATCTTGCAAAAGGAATGGCCGCTGAGAAAGCAAATGATTATATTACTGCACTTGTTTCTTATAATCAGGTGGATGGCACTTCAAAAAAAGAGGCAGAATCAAACATTCATTCATTGTTTTATGGAAGTTTTGATGCAGCGAACATTCAAAATCGAATCGCATTCTATCAAAAACAGATTGAAAAATGGAATTTAATTTTCTTTCAGCTAGGAAAATATATGAACAACAATGCAGTATTTTTTGTGTATGATTTTTCTTCTGTAAAAGATAATATTGATATGGAAAGAAAAAAGGTTCTATTTACAGTATCGCCGGGAATAAAATTATTCCTAAACCAAATTGCAATGCAAGTATACATTGAAGTCATTAAAGCTTGGAAGGAAATAGTACTTGATGATGGAAACAGTGTTTGGACTAAATCTGTGAATACCGATTGTAATTATAGTTATAGCACTTTTGTCGATTTAGGGCTTTTTAATGGAGATGGAGACTTGATAGCAAAAAAAGCTGTGTCTGTTGGTACTGGATATTACGTATACAATAGTGACTATGGAAAATTCTATAATGACAGAATAATTGTAAAATCTCAAAAAAAGTATTATGACGAAAAACGATATGAGCCTATAGAGTTTTATAATGTTAATTTTGACGATATTGTTGGCAATTTAACAGTTAAAATTATAGATGATAAAATAAAAATAAAAATGTACGAAAGAGCAAATCTGAATGCTGACTACGAAGAAATCTATAAAGAACCTGCGAGGATATTTTCAGCAACGGAATGGAATTCTTTCATCGAAAATCAAATGACGAAGCAAAACGCTAGAGCTTTCTAATCATTTTTACCACAATCACAAAGGGAACCGCAAAACGGTTCTCTTTTTTTATTCTTTCATTTTTTCTAGGCTGTTCAATAGTTCGTTTGTTTCTTGGGATTTTTGGATTTTTTTCATTTGCTCCCGTGCCTGGAAATCTTTTCGGTATTTTTCGTCCAGGATGATGAGGCAGTCGATTGATATTTTCTTTCGCTTGGCAAGGGACATGACATTTTCAAAGTTGATGTGCTGTTGGCCTCTTGGTGTCGGGTGCGGCTCCGCGTCTCCGATGAGGACGATTTTCTTCTTTGCGTTCGGCGACCAGTCGAAGTAGCGGAGGCAGGCGTACAACGCCTCGTAGACGGCTTCGGGCCTGTCGCCGCCGGCTTTCACGTCTGCTTTTGAAAGCCAGGAAGCGAATTCGTCGACAGGAGAGAGTCCCACGTCCGCAAAGCCGAAAATCTTCACGGGCAGGTTCTTGTCGTTGTAGTCTTCGCCGTAGTCCTTGTAGAGGAGCAGACCGAGCGAGATGTCCTTGAAAAGCTTCACCTGCTTTTTCAATTTCGGAATCCAGTTGCCCAAAAGCTCCCGGAAATCGTCCTTCATGCTGCCCGTCGCGTCGATTGCGAAGACAATCTCCACTTTCGGCTCGTCCTTCACTTCGTCCAAAAGTTTCGTCAAATCCTTGCTCAAATCCCAGTACGCTATCGAATGGAGCAGCTCTCCGTCCCCCTCTTCCGCGATTTTCTGGAACTGCTTCTCTGCCTCGTTGATGAATTCTTCGTCCTTTTTCTCCTCTTTCTTTTCGACCGGCTTCTCCTCTTTCTTCTCAACTTTGTCCAGCTTGACGTTCACTTCCAGCTCGACTTCTTTTTCTTTCCTCGGCTTTCTGAGGTTCACCTTGAAAGGATTGTCCTTGAACTCTCCCCCCTCGTATTCGCCGTATTTCTTGGAGAACGCCCTGATGTTGATGAAAGAGCCGTCCTCGATTTTCATTTCGCCGTTCCGTGTCCAAGCGTAGCCGTAGACGACGGTCTCAGGAACGTAGATGTGGAAGCACTCCCCCAAAAATTTGTTCTTCTCCACGGTCGATGAAATCAACGAGAATCTCGCGCTTGGCGAGTCGAGGATTTTTCCGTTCAGGTAGCGGATTTCGTTTCCGTTTATCGAGTTGAATTCCTTCGCCCGGAAAGCGTAGTTGTTGGAGATTTCCCTTGGGTCCTTCGTCGTTTCCGTGAGGAGCACGCTCTCCATGCCGGGCTTTTTCCGTATGTAGAGGTGGAATCCGTTTTTGTCGCGCAGGTCTTCGTTTTTCAACAGATGGCACTGGTATTCGGGGACAATCATCAAGTCTGACGCGTTGATTTTCAAGTCCGCGGAGAACGCCGAAAGCGCGCAGAAAAACGCGAGTAGGAGAGACACGACTTTTTTTATTGATTTCTTCATCGATTCCATTCTTCCAATTTTATTTTGAGATTCCGCACAAAACAAGAACTAATTTGACAGAGCTGATATTGGAAAATTACCTCAGTTTTTGCAGAAAATCTGCAAATTTCAATTTAGTTTTCGTATTTGTCGGCTATAATAAAAAAAGGACTGTATATGATTTTAGAATACTCTGTGAAAAATACATATTCCATTGGAGAAAAACAGACTATCAGTTTCGAGCCTACAATTTTCAATGAAAACGATGCGCTTCATTATATCGATGTCGATGGAAAAAAAATTTTGAAACTCGCTTGCATCTATGGGGCGAACGCTGCCGGAAAAACGAATATGGCGATTGCGTTGAATTTTTATCTCAACTTCATGACATATTCTTTTTACTCGATGCGGCCAAAAACTGAAATCCCGTTTGTTCCTTATTGTTTTGAAAATGAAAAAATCGAGGATGTAAACGGAGAATTTGAGCTTGTTTTTTATATTTTCAACTCAGATGAAGGAAAATTCATAAAATACAATTACTTTTTGAAACTCAACAAAAAACAGATTGAGGAAGAATCCTTGTCGTATTATCCAAAAAAACTGCCGCGCTTGGTTTTTAAAAGGCTTGGACAGAAAATCGAATGGGGACCTTCTGTAAAAGGCGCAAAGAAATCTATCGAGGACATAATTCTTCCAAACTGCACTGTGATTTCAGCAAGTTCAAAAACAAATTTGAATCTTGTAAAGGACGTGTTTTTCTATATTTCAAATCGAATCAGGAAGTACATAAATCCATTTAACAACCGGGTCTCGCAAACGCTTTTGGAAAAACTCGATACAGACAAAAGTTTCAACGAAAAAGCGACGGGTCTTTTGTCTCTTGCAGATTTCGGTTCGGTTTCAAATATCGAAATCAAAAAGGAAACGAAGGAGTTTGACAGCCAGGAATCCGTAATTCGGCAGGCTTCGGTTGTCCACAAATACAACGGCAAGAAATTCGCTTTGCCGCTTGGACTTGAATCGGCGGGAACTTTGAGAATCTTGGAATTGGTTGAGCCGCTTATTGATTCGTCTTTGTCGAGCATGTCAATCATTGATGAGCTGGAGGCTTCTTTGCACCAGGATTTGTTGGAATCATTTTTGCGGCTGTTCATAGAACTTTCTACAAATTCTCAATTGCTCTTCACGACTCACAATCAGGAATTGCTGGATTCCGGCTTGCTGCTGGATGATGAAGTTTGGTTTTGCTACAAAACCGATGAAGGAAACAGTGTTTACAATTCGATTTCGGATTATTCGGGAATCAGAAAAGAAACTTCAAGGAAGAAACTCTATCAGGCAGGAAAATTTGGCGCGTTGCCGAATATCGACATTCAAAGCCTAAAGGATTTGTTCTATGCCAAGAAAAATTAAAAAAACTCCTTTGAAACGGACTATTTTATTGGTTGTGGAAGGCGAAACTGAAAAAATTTATTTTGAGCGATTGAAAGGTTTTGAGAGATATTCTTCTTTGAAAATTGAACCAAAACTTCCGAAACACAGCGATTTGACAACCCTTGTTGAATTCGCAAAAAAAGAGAAGAGGTCTGGAGTCTATGATTTCGTTTGGCTCGTTTTTGACAGGGATGTTCTTTTGACTCAAAATATTCCTAAAACAACCTTGGAATTGATAAATAATCCTGAAAGATTGGAAGAGCAGGGGATAAATTTGGCGGATTCTCTGCCGTGCTTTGAGATTTGGTTTTTATTGCATTTTTGTATTCCGAAGCAAAACTATAAAAATCAAGATGAAGTCATAAAGGAACTTTGCAAATTTCTTCCAACCTATTCCAAAAACAATGATTGGCTTTCAAAGAACAATATTTATTTGACCCTGAAAGAAAAAATCAACGTAGCATTTTCAAATTCAAGTATGCTGCGAAAGCGAAATTCAAGTTCCCAAACATCAAATTTCAGCATGTGCAATGTGGATTTGCTCATAAAATCGATAAATGAATTGGATGGCGCAAACGGCGGTCTGCACAAAACAAGAACTAATTTGGTACAATCGAACGGCATGGCTTTTTGAAAGCCATCGGAGGAAAATGATATGAAGCCAAATTTCAGGGAATTCTTGAAGTCCCAGATAGAGAATGGAAAGCCGGTGTTTTTCGACGGTGGAATGGGAACGATGATTCAGGCTTCGGGCGTGACGGAATACGACATTCCCGAAGACCTTTCCATAACGCATCCGGATTTGATAAAGAAAATACATCGGCAGTATCTGGACGCGGGCGCGAACGTCTTGACCGCGAACTCGTTCGGGATAAATCCGCTCAAGATAGAGTCGGCCGACTACACTCTCGAAGAGTATCTGAAGGCCGAGATGAAGATAATGCTCGACGCGATTAGCGAATGCGAAAAGGACGGTAACACGGAAACGCACTATGCCGCCTGGGACACGGGCCAGATTGGCCGCCTGCTTGAGCCGATGGGCGACATGACGTTCGACGAAGCGTATGAGGCGTACAAGGTCGCGGCGACGACGGCTGAAAAATATGGCGCGGAACTCGCCATAATCGAGACGATGAGCGACCTGCACGAGATGAAGGCCGCGATTCTCGCCGTGAAGGAGAACACGAGCCTTCCAATCGTCGCCACCCCCACGTTCCAGGAAAACCTCCGGACGCTCACGGGCGCGGACGTTCTCACCTGCGTGACGTACCTTGAGGCTCTTCGGGTGGACGTTCTCGGATTCAACTGCGGCGGAAGCCTTGCAGACGGCGAGGAGCTTACGAGGCAGTTCTGCAGGTACTCGCACACGCCCGTCCTGATTCAGCCGAACGCCGGAATCCCGACCGTCATAAACGGAAAGGCGGTCTTCCTCGTGAACCCGGATTCGTTCGCCGAGTCGCAGTTGAAAAACCGTGTGGAAGGTGCCGTCCTGCTCGGAGGCTGCTGCGGAACGACACCCGCCCACATCGCCGCCATGAAAAAAGCCGTGCTTGAGAACCCGAATCCGCAATTCTCCGCCGAGAGTGTCGCGGTAAAGAAGGACTTCCGCAACGTGACTTTCATCTGCTCGTACAACTCCACGGTGCAAATCGGGGGCAGGGCAGGGCCGCAGATTGTCGGGGAAAGGATAAACCCGACCGGAAAAAAGAAGGTGAAGGCGGCTTTGCAGGCGCACGACATGAATTTCGTTTTGGAGGAGGCGGAAAGCCAGATAAACGCCGGCGCGCAAATCCTCGATGTGAACGTGGGGCTTCCGGGAATCGACGAAGCTCAGACGATGGTGGACGCTGTGGAGACGATTCAGGCCGCGTTCAACACGCCGCTCCAGCTCGATTCGAGCGAGGCGCCTGTTCTTGAGAAGGGCTTGCGGTACTACAACGGAAAGGCTCTCATCAATTCCGTGAACGGCAGGCAGGACGTGATGGACAAAGTGCTTCCGCTCGTCGCCCACTACGGCGGCTCCATCGTCGCCCTCTGCATCGACGAGAACGGAATCGCGCCCACGGCCGAGGGAAGGTGCGCTGTGGCTAGGAAAATCATCGCCGAGGCCGCAAAGTACGGAATCTCAGTCCGCGACATCGTAATCGACACTCTCACTCTCACGGTCTCTTCCCAGCAGAAGGAGGCCCTGGAAACCTGCCGCGCAATCTCGATTTTGAAAGAGGAGTTCGGCTCGCAGGGGCTGCAGTTCATTCTGGGTGTCTCGAACATCTCGTTCGGCCTTCCCCGACGCGACATCGTGAATTCCCGCTTTTTCTCCATGGCTCTCTACTCTGGGCTCACCGCCTGCATCATAAATCCGCTTTCCGAGCCGATGATGGAGACGTACTACGGCTACCGCGCCCTTGCCGGCTACGACGAGAACTGCCTTTCGTACATCGAAAAATACAACGGAACGAACCCGCCAGTCTACGGCCTTGCCACAGCCGACATCGTGACCGCCAAGCAGAATTCCGCATCGAAAAGCGAATCGAAATCTACTTCCGCTTCCGATTCGGCGACTGTCAATCTTCCAAGCGACCTCTCCGACGACGAGAAGACGCTCATCGAGATGATTTGCAAGGGCTTCAAGGATTCTTCCCCGGAAATCACCCAAAAACTCCTCGATTCCGGGAAGGCTCCCGTCGACATAATCGACCGCTGCATCGTCCCCGCCCTTGATTTGGTGGGAAAGGATTTCGAGGTCGGAAAGAAATTCCTTCCGCAGCTCCTCCTTTCCGCCGACACGGTTTCCGCTTCTTTTGGGGTGATAAAATCGTTCATGGAAAGTTCCGGCGTGGAACAGGAGGAGAAGGGCAAAATCGTCATAGCCACGGTTTTCGGCGACATCCACGACATCGGAAAGAACATCGTGAAGGCCATGCTCGAAAACTACGGCTACACGGTCATCGACCTCGGAAAGAACGTTCCGTATGAGACCGTCGTGAACACTGTTCTGGAGCAGGACATCAAGCTCGTCGGCCTTTCCGCCCTCATGACCACGACCGTGGGCAACATGGAGACCACGATAAAGATGCTCCGCGAGGCCACCGAAAAAGCCGGCAAGTCCGTGAAAATCGTCGCCGGAGGAGCCGTCCTCACCGCCGACTACGCCGAAAAAATCGGCGCCGACTTCTACGGCAAGGACGCGATGGCGACCGTGAACATCGCCAAGCAGGTATTTGGGAAGTAGGGGAAAGCCCGCCCAATAGTTGATGGCTTTTGGGCGGGCTTGTTTCGTTCGTTGCGTTGTGAAAATTTGGCTTTTGCAAGACGAAATTTGACACTATTTTATCCTACTGTAGAATCTTTAGTATGAACGCAAAAAACGACAACACTAAGAGAGAAAAAAAAGAGCCTCGTCACTTTTCAGATAACGACAGCGCAGAATTGTATTACAACGAATATGCAATGTGCCAAATGACTGGAAAAGTGCTTTGGCTTTTGGATAAAGGAATTGTTAATTGGGACAATATTCAAGTTGACCATATTTTGCCGTGGTCAAAAGGCGGAAAATCTGATTTGTCAAATGCGGCATTGCTAGGCAGTCATTCAAATTACAACGCCAGCGATACAAAGAACAAAGCCTATATTTTTGACAAAGGGCTTCCGACGGATTGGTATTTTTCTGTAAACACAAAGATTTTAGACACACATAAAAAACAACTTTTGAAGTTTGTCCGCCTTTTGAGTTCCGATTTTTATTTTGAGAGGGCACTAGAATCGTTTTTGTTCGGAATGGAATTTCGCAGAAATCCAACCCGTGTTACAGGAAAAACAAAAGACCGAACCGATGAGTATTATGCAAAAAGTGTCGTTAATTGGCTTCAAAAATGGGAAAAAGCAAAAGAGCCGAATTGGACATCTTTTGAAGAGCGAGAACTTTTGGAGCCAAATCTTGAAGCCGACCAACAGATTATGCTTAAAGTTCGTGATGCAAAAACTGTTGATGATGTTATGAAACTGTATGATGAGCTTGAGCCGTTTTATCTTCATCTTTTCAAGTGCCACGATGCTTTTAATAGAGGGTACAGAAGAATTTTCTATAATTTTGTAAAGTGTACACGTTTCAGTTTTGACGGTGGACTTTCTGATTATGTGCAAAACGCTTTTAAACCGCTAATTGATTTGCTCGAAGATGAAAAAACGTTGCCACGCTACAAGAACGATGTTTTGGACACAATCGAGTTCTTGAAAATTTATTGTAGCAGGATATACACATATCGTTTTCAAGATTCAGAAGATGATGAGATAAAAATGAAATTCTTTGTTGCAACATACAAAAGCGTTCTGAATCGTGGGAAAGAGCCTAAAGATTTTTATTTGCAGACAACCTCTGAGATTTTGGAAAAAGATTTTTCCAAAAAGCTGATTGATGACAATTTTAGTTATGCCTTTGATATAAAGAAAAAAGATGAGAATTGCGAATTTGCAAGCGAAGAAGTTGACCAAGAAAATTTTTTCAATACTCTCCTTTTGCAAAACGAATTGAATGTTATCTTTTTGGTGAATGATGATGAGTTTGCAGAACAGCACAAGCAGCTGATAAAAGACTGTGTGTCAAAATATCTTGATGCTGATGTGCAATATTTATAAATCGAACGGATAAAAAGCCCGCCCAAAGCTGACAACTTTCGATGGCGGGATGTGCAATCCGCATCCAGCCGAAGCCTGCGCACGCAGCTGAAATCTATTTCACGAGCGTGTAGGTAGTGCCTGAGCCTGAGCTTTGTTCAAGCTCGTAAGCCGTGCCCGTTTTGATTACATCGGGCACTCCGCCTGGAATCTCTGTGAACGTGAGCGTCACCTTGCAGCCGCTTGTCCCGATTCCTTCCGTGGTGTACGTTCCTGTTACTGTGCCGAGTTTTGTAGCGTCGCCCCAGTCTTCTCCTCTTGGTCTTTTCTGAGAATACATGTTTCCTCTGAATGTTTTCGCCTCGCTGTTGAACGAGAGGAAGTATTCGTATCGGTACATGTTCTCGGAGTCTTCAAGCCAAATATCGTAAGACCGAACACGTCCATAAGTGTACTCTTCCGTAAGCTCGCTTTCGTCAATGTTTTTGTAAAAACTGCATTTTGTCGGAAGATTTCCGTCGAAGTAGTCTTCAAGCTTGAGAGAGCCGTCATCGTCTATCGTGTATTTGTTCACTTCGAGTGTGGAAAACTCTTGCTTGACGTCTTCAAGTTCACATTCTATTGTCGCTTCGGATACGCTCCACCCCTCTTCCTCACTCTCTTTTTTCATCTCTTCTTCGTATTCCTCCACGCTTGACCACGAAATCGTCTCCCCATCTTCTGTCCAGCCCTCGGACTGAAGCGCGAGGTAGAGGAGATTCTGGTTCGCGTCGTAGGAATACTTGTATGTTTCAATATATTTGGAATCGGTTTCGCTTTCAGTGTATGTCGCTGTCGTGTCGGTGAACGCCCACGAGCAATCGTACCCAGTAGCTTCATATTGCCACGTCTTTCCTTTGAGCGGGTTCTCGCCCACGCTTTCGGGCAGTGTCACGTACTCCGTTCCGTTTTTGCCGTCATCCTCGTCGTCGGAGCAGGACGCGAAGAGCGCGGTCGTCGCAAGGAGCGCGGCGGCAGAGAGGGCTGCAAGGATTTTCTTTGAGAGTTTCATGTTTTTTCCTCCGTTTGATGTTGTCGTTTTGGCTGAAATTCAAGTTGTTTTTCAGCCAAAAACACTATATAAAAAAAAAGTAGACGGACAAGGCGGAGCCTGAATCCGCTTCTGGACACGAGGATAAAGCATTTGGATATCAAATCTTGATAGTGTGTGGGGGAAAATTTGTTGAAAAACAGGATAAATAGAGCCTTTTTCAAAATCTGTGGATTTTTGCGGGAAAGTCCGATATATTTAGAAAAGAAGCACAGCCACGGGAACGCAGCGAACGTTCCCCGGAATTACGGTTGGTCTTCGTATTGTTGGTTAGAAACCGCCAAGTTCGGAAGACTTAGGCGGTTCTTTTTTTACCCTTTACTTTTTGAGGTAAGAGTATGCTGCTAAAACTTAGGTGAGTCCTAATCGTTGCCGATTGGATGCAGCATCGCCAAGAATCGCAAATACGATTCTTGCGCACTAATGTTCGTCGATGCGAAAGAATTGCTCCGCAATTCTTTGCGAGCTTGCAGTCAATCCGCAATCACCTAGGATTAATTTGGACCTTGGCAAGCTTCCATTGCAGACCTCCTCAAATTCGGATTCCGCCGCATTCCTGCGCCGGTAGAGTTTGAAGAGCAACCGCCAATTCCTTCGGAAATTTTCCTATGACTGTGCGTTTTTATTTTCGGATTTTTTTTCTGAGAATTTGAGGTGCGCTTTTTTGTTGTCGTCTGCGCAACCGGGGGGGAAATGTAGAAAGAAAGGAACCAACCCGACAGTTGACGCGGTTGGAATTACATGGCCAACTCTTTGGTCAATTATTCAGCAGGCGGGAACATCACATCTTTCACGGCAAAATTCTCATTGAGAATTTTGCCGTTTACGCATAAAACGAACAGGAGCGGGCTGTTCAAAACGATGACGACGCGTCTCCTGTTCTGCCCTCGATCAATCCTGATGATTGTTTCTACCGTCAGGCCAAAGAAGTCGAGCTTTTCCATCGTTCGTTTCTATAATGACATCGCCGCCAAGTGGATTTTTTTCGATAATTCTAGTAGCACAATTTATAGCTTCGTCCAAAGTCAATGATTGCCCCCTCCATGGGTCTTTTTCACCGTCATCGCTGAAAAAGACATCATACAGTCCTGGATGAAATTCTTCTTCCCTGACATAAATTACTAAGAATTTTTCCATTTTCATACTTTCCTTTTTTTCTAATCCGAAACATGCTCCGTAGACTGTCCTTCATCGCTTTGATAAATGATATCTCCGCCCTCGCCGCTGTTTCTGATAATTTCCCGTGCGCGTGCAGATGCACTTTGTTTTGATTGATTTTTTACTTCATAATTCTGCCTTCCATCAATCCAAACATCCCACTTGCCTTCCTCATTTTGAGATACATAACCGACCATGCAAAACTCCTTTTTCCTTTTACAAGAATCAAAAATTTTATCAAGTTTGAATATGTAATTATTCAAAACTTAATATAAAACTAAGTATAATTATTGAGTTTTGAATTGTCAAACAAAAATTTCTAGGCATTTATGAATAATAAAAGGCATGGGATTCAGGGAAAATCTAAAAGAAGAGTTGACTTTTCAGGACATAAAGGTGAAGGAACTTGCGGAGATGACGGGAATAAGCAAGCACACGCTCGACCATTATCTTGCTACTAATGGAAGCCAGCCGCAAGCGGAACTTGCCGTGAAAATCGCGCATGCGCTGCATACTTCCGTCGAGAATCTTGTCTGCGGAAAAAGTTTTGAACCGTCCTTAGAAAAAATCCCGAATGAAACCGACATGAACATAGTCATCAACGAACTTCGTCAACTCCGCGAAAACGACTTCATGTTCGTGAAAAAGTTGGTTCACATGCTCAAGACAGGATAAATAGAGCCTTTTCAAAATCTGTGGATTTTTGCGGGAAAATCCGATATATTTAGAAAAGAAGCACAGCCACGGGAACGCTCCAACGTTCCCCCAGAACTACGGTTGGTCTTCATCCAAGTTTTGATGTCGCTATGGACACCGCCGCTTAGTGTTTCGGACTAGGCGGCTATTTTTTGCTCCTCTTGCTTTTTGTGCGAAGAGAGGTGCGTTCTACCAGACTTGATAACCGACTGAGAACAGGACGATTATCGCAAAAATCAAAACGATTTTCTGTACTGACACCGCACGCCTCCCAAACTTGAAATATGCCTCCGCCTTACGGCGTGACACTAGAGCTGGAAGACCCACCGCCAATTCCTTCGGAAATTTTCCTATGACTGTGCATTTCTATTTTCGGATTTTTTTTCTGCTGATTTGAGGTGCGCTTGTTTTGTTTTCGTCAACGCAACCGGGAAAATGCCGATATGGAAAGAACCAACCCGACAGCGTTCACTTGCTTCGTACTATGGAAACTCGATATTTAGGCTATAGAATATGCTATAATTTTATTGGAGGTGCTATATGTCATACGAAGCAGTTATTGAACAAGTCAGGACATTGCCCGAATCTCTTTTGACATCAGTTTCAGCTTTTATTAAGTTGCTTGAGACAGAACAGGGGGAAGTTTTTACAGTACAAACAATTCCTCAGACAAAGCATAAACAGGCATTTTTCGATTTAGCTGGTAAAATCCATCTTGATTCTTCCTCTGTTACAGAACTTCGCGAGGCAAGTCTTTATTGAAGTTATTTAGTTTATAAATCTGTAAGAAACCCAAGCATATTCTTCATGCTTGGGTTTCTTGTCAAATTTTCAAATGCGCTTTACAGCGTCACTCCGTCCTTGAAAATCGCTATTTCCCTGTAGCCGTTCTTCTCGTTCTTTGTGACCGCGCGGCCGGAAACGATGTCGCAAATCTGCTGGAGAAGCGCATCGCGCACGCTGTCGCTCGGCTCGTCCAGGAGGCGCGCGGCGTCGAAGTCGATCCAGCCGGATTTCCTCTGGGCGAGAGGGTGGTTCGTCGCGATTTTGACCGTCGGAACAGGCGCGCCGAGCGGTGTTCCGCGTCCGGTCGAGAAGAGGATGATGTTCGCGCCGGCCGCCGTCATGTCGGTTGTGGAAACGATGTCGTTGCCCGGCCCTTCAAGAAGCGAAAGACCTTTCTCCGTCAAACGCTCGCCGTACTTCAAAACGCCTGTGACAGGAGCCTTGCCACCCTTCTGCACGCAGCCGAGGGACTTGTCTTCGAGAGTCGTGATTCCGCCGGCCTTGTTTCCAGGAGACGGATTCTCGTAGCAGACCTGGTTGTGGCGGGCGTAGTAGTCCTTGAAGCCGTTGATGAGGTTCACGGTGTTGTCGAACCTTGACTTGTCCACGCAGCGGTTCATGAGCATCTGCTCGGCGCCGAACATTTCCGGGACTTCGGTGAGCATCACGCGGCCGCCCATTCCCGTCATCGCGTCGCAGATGCGCCCGATGAGCGCGTTCGCCGTGATTCCGCTCATTCCGTCCGAGCCGCCGCACTTCATTCCGAGAACGATGTCCGTGAGCGGGCGCGGTTCCCTCTTGAATTTCGACGCGTACTCGACAAGCTCCGTCAAAAGCCTCTTTCCTTCCGTGAGTTCGTCCTCGAAATCCTGTGTGACCATGAATTTCACGCGGTTCTCGTCGTATTCGCCGAGGAAGTTCTTGAAATACGGAATGTTGTTCTCTTCGCAGCCGAGGGAGACGACGAGGACTCCTCCGGCGTTCGGGTGCTTCACGAGGTCGGAGAGGATGACGGCTGTGGTCTCCTTGTCCGCGCCCATCTGTGAGCAGCCGTAGGGGTGAGTCCATGTGAAGACTCCCTCAAGTCCTCCGTCCGTCTTCGGTCCCGGCTCTCCGCCCAGGAATTTGCCGTTCGCCCAGGAAGCGAGGTTCTCCGAAATCTTGTTCACGCAGCCGACGAGCGGCACAATCCAGATTTCGTTCCTTGAGCCGACCCTGCCGTCCGCGCGCGGATACACGTTCACTGTGGGAACGTTCGCGCGGAGCTTCTCGGTCTCCTTGTACCAGTTCTCGTAGGCCGCTTTCGCAGTATTTTCCTGGTATGAATATTCAAGTTTCTCAGAGAGGAGGGTGTGGATGTTGTGTGTATGGACGTGGAATCCTTTCTTTATATCCTCTTTTGCGGCTCCTATTGGATATCCGTACTTGATGATTGGCTCGTCTTTCTTGATGTCCCTGAGGGCGAATTTGTGCCCGGCTGTGATGTCCTCCTGCAAAGTGACTGTCACTTCTGGAACATCGTCCATTGCCTCGAGCGTGACTGTCGTTCCTTTGGAAAGCGGCTGGAGAGCCACTGCCACGACGTCCGCCGAATTGATTCTTATGGCGATTTTACTCATCGATATTACCTCTTACCTCTGAATTTATAGTTTCAATTTTAACGAAAAACCCCCGCTCAATAAAGGATGAAACGCTTCTTGAGAAAGTGATTTTTCGCGAAATGGCAAATGCGTCAGCATATTTCGTGCGGTTCGTCGCCCGCCGAGTTCTTCTTCCAGCCCGGATTCTTCTTCCAGCCCGGATTCCCCTTCCAGACGAATTCCTTCAGAATCGACCTCATTCTCTTTCCGACTTCCTGTGATTTCTCGTCGTCCACGCATTCCATTTTCGTGCTTTTTCCCAAAAGTACTGGAACGTCGCAGAAATGATAGCAGCCGATTCCCTTTTCGATTGAATCGGGAGTGGCGTACTTGTAGAGGTACCTCCACGCGTCCCCCTTGTAGCCGGAGAGCAGCCTTTCAAGCGGATTCACGTAGATGATTTTCGTCACGCTGTCGCTTATCTGGTGTTTGTAGCTTTTTCCGCTTTTGACGGGCTTGATTTTGAGGATTTTCGACATCAGGAAGAGGAGCGGAGTCGGTAGCGGAAGAGTGAACGGATTGGCCTCCTCTTCGACAGTTCCGATTAGAAGCGGCTTTCCGCATTCCTTGGCGAGCGTTCCCGGCGCGCCCTTGAGCGTCGTTCCGTCGATTGTCGGCGAGAACGCGCACCTCAATTCGAATCTCTTGAACCTCATGTCGTTTGAGAATTTCTTGTTCGCTTTGGAAATCATTTCCGCATTCATGCCGAACACTTTTTCAAGTTCGTTCTTCTTGATTCCGAGCGTCTTCAAATAACGCTCCGTGTTCTTCCGGCTTTCCTCTTCCGTGAAGAAATGCTCTATGCACGCCGACATCACATACGCCTTGTTGAACAGATTTTTCGCCTCGTCCATCGACATGAGCGCCAAAATGCACGCGCCGCCCGCCGACTGCCCGAAGAGCGTCACGTTGCCGTTGTCCCCGCCGAAGAAGCCGATGTTGTCGCGCACGAACTCAAGCGCGCGTATCTGGTCGAAGAGTCCGCAGTTCCTGTCGAAGAGATTTTTTCCTCCGTTCTCCTTGTCCAGAAACGAAAGATTCAAAAATCCGTAGATGTTCAGCCTGTAGTTGAACGTCACCACAATCGATTCCGTCTCCACGGCCACCTTCGCCATGTCGTAGAGGAGCCTTCCGCTGCCTTCCTCCGCTTCCCCGGCTCCGCCCTCGGCGTACGAGCCGCCGAATATCCAGACAAGGACTGGAAGGTTCTGTTTTCCGCTTTTCGGAACGAACAGGTTCATGTAGAGGCAGTCCTGGCTCATGTAGGACGAGCCTGTGTGCCCGACGTGCTGGATTGGATTTTTGCTCCCCGTACTGGCGTCGAGAATCCCGTCCCATTTTTCAGGCTCCAGTGGATGCTTGAACGAAAGCTCCCCAAGAGGTTTCTTCGCGAATGGGATGCCGAGAAACTGGACGCAGCCGTCCCTCTCGATTCCCCGCACCTTTCCGTATTTTGTCCCGATGATGTTTTCCGTCATTTTCCTCCCCCCAGATTCCCGCGCAACCGCCCCCGCATGAAAAAGGCACATCCGTTTTTGAATGTGCCTTTCAATTGGAAATTTTTAACAAGTCAAAAGCCGAATTTTCTCAGTGTAATGGTCGAAACGAGCGGGAGCGCGTTTCGGCAACTGCAACATTCATAAACTCGATGTTCGACCTAGCAGACTTCGCAGTTGTCGGCCTTCACCGTCTTGATTTCCTTTCCGTCGGCGAGCGCCTTCTTTCCTGCAATCATGACCGTGTGGTTCTCGACTTTGTATGTCACCTTCGCGAATTTGTCGATGTCGATTTTCGCCGACTTCTCTCCGCTGAACGAAGAGCCTTCGAGCGTGATGACCGTTCCCGGCTTCGCCCAAGGAGCTGTCAGAAGTTCGACCTTCTCCTTGCCGTCCTCCGTGTAGTCGCACGCGAGGAGCATTCCGCGGCTTTCCACGCCCTTCATCTTTCTCGGAGCAAGGTTCGCGGCGATGATTACGTTCTGTCCGAGAAGCTCCTCAGGCTTCAAGTACGGCCTCAAACCCGACTGGATGATTCTCGGAGTCCCGGAACCGTCGTCCATCGTCTCGATGTAGAGCTTGTCGCCCTGCGGGTTCGTGTCCACCTTCTCGATTTTCGCCACGAGGAGCTGGACGTGCGAGTCGAAATATGCGGCCGGGTCTGTCTCCGCCGGTGAGACGTTTCCTGACGATTTCGGAGCTTCCTTCTTTGATTCTGCAGGCTTCGAGTTCGGTTTCTCCTTCGGCATCAATGCCTCCACGTCAAGCTCGCCTGCCACGCACGGAACCGTTATCTGCCAGTTCTCAAGAACCTGCGGATGGATTTCCCCGAACACGCCAATCTGCTTTCCGTTCACCATGACGCCAGCCTGTCGGCCGGGAATGAATCTTGGGTCGCTCGTCTCCACGACTTCGTACTTGTGGTCGAGATAATAGAGGAGAGTCGCGACCTCGGATGCCAAATCGTTGAAGTTCGCGTTGTTGGCGGCCGTGAGGAAGCCGAGCGACTGGATTGTTCTCGTTCCGGTGTTCTCCTTGTCGTCGAGGAATGCGACTTTTCCGATTTCGAAGATTTTGTGCGGGAAGATTGCGTTCGCGGCCGCGCTTTCCGCTCTGAGAAGCGAGGCGATTATCGACGGGCGGACGAACTGGTAGTTCTCGCTCATCGGGTTGAGGATTTCGATTACGTTTTCGGAAGAGACGTTCATCCTGTCGATGTAGTCGCGCTTTGAGCCGAGATAGTTGAAAATCATCTCCTGGTAGCCCAAGCCCACCATGATTTCCTTGGCCTTTCTGCTGAAAACTGTGACCGGTGAGAGGTGTCCGACGGTGAAGTCGCTTGGACGCTCCGGCTTGAAGAAGTCGAGCGTGAGGCCAATCATCACGTCTTCGATGATGTCGACTTCGTGGAGGAAGTCGTTCCTGTACGGTGCTGGAGAGAGCGTGAATTCCACGTCTGACTTGTTCGCCTTGAGGTATCTCTGCGTCTTCTCCGTGGCGGCGAAATCAGATGCCGAAACGTCGTTGTCCATGCGTGTGAGCGCGTCAAGCACCTGCTCCTTCGTCAAGTCGACACCGAGCTTCTTGTTGATTGCCGCGAGAGTCGCCTTCGTGGTCTTCTGGAAATAGAACGGTGCGACGATTTCATTTCCGAGTCCTGTGTCGTAAGGGTGCACGACTTTCACAGGAAGAATCTCGTATCCAGCATCAAAGAAGTCGCAAGCCACGATGTTCGCGCTCAAAAGGAGGTTCTCGATGTTGTCGCCCGTCAGCTCTACCATCAAGTCCTTGTCGCCCACCTGCACGGCTCCGAGAGTCGCAGAGTTGATGATGGGGGCCATCGACATGACCTCGCCCTTGTCGTCCTTCAAAAGCGGGAATTTCTTCGCGTCCTTCAGAATCCAGCCGAATTCCTTTCCCTTCGGATGCTCGCTCAGAATCTCGCGGCACGTCATCGGCCTGTCGCACTGGAGCGGCACGAAAGAAGTGCTGTCGGGGTCCACTCCCATGTAGTGCACCGGCCACTTTATCTGGGACACGCGGTAGACACCCATCGAAATCGTCTTCCTTTTGCGTCCGAAGTTCCAGCAGAGCTTCTCCTGCGTCTGTATGATGTCCTTGAGCATCGGGTCGTCGATTGGCTTTCCCGAAATGACGAAAGAAACGAGATACGGGCGCACTTCCTTCACGGACTCTTCGACATAGACGACCCTGTCGCCAGTGTCCTTGATGTCTCCGGCTTTGGAGAGGAATTTTGAATAGTCCGAGCGTTTCGCGCCCGCGTGCAGCCTCAGGTTCCTTGTGACTCCGCCTGTCGACCACAAGTCTGGTCTGTTCGTGTCGTTCAACTCGATTTTGATGACCCTCTCGTCGTCGCTCTGGCTCATGTCAGGTTTCTCGTCAAGCTCCGCTTTCGCGCATGTGAGCTTCTTCTCAAGCGTGTCGTAATCGTATTTTGTTCCAAGAAGATTGAAGAAAAGCTTCTCGTTCACTTCGATTTTTGGCATTTGAATCCTCGATAAAATTAAATGGTTTTCTTCAATTTTATCGAAAGAGACGGAATCTAACAATCAAAGAGAGCCACAGTTGTTGAACGGCAGTCGCATGGTGAATCAGACCGGCTTGTTGAGCGCGGAAGTCAGGCACTGCAGCTCGGACAGCGTCTTCTGGAGAATCTGGATTTTTTCGTTCAGAGTGTCCTCAATCCGCTTGTTGACGAACAAGTCCTGGGACTCCACGCCGAGCGCGGCGGCTATGCTTTCAACGGAAGAATCCTTCGGCCAGACCTTCCCACCTTCGATTTTACAGACTGCGAGCGGTGTGATGCCGCATCTGTTCGCGAGTTCCTGCTGTGTGAGGCTCTTGCTCTCGCGCAGTTTCCTGATGTTGTACGCCATTATCGTGCGAATTTTTGTAGTTTCATCCATAATTTAGAATTTATATTGACTATCAATATAAATCAAGCGTTTTATTCTACTTCATGTGGGAAATGTTGTATCTGAGTTTCTGCATGAGCGGAGCGGGAATTTCCTTCGCCGCTTCCTGCACTTCCAGCAGTAGATCCAGGTACTTCTGCATGATTTCTTCCTGGTTCATTGATTTTGAATCGATATTCCGCTTTAAAACCTCCGGTTCCATGAGAAGTTCGTGAACTTTCAGCGAGAAGACCGCTGCTATTTTCTCGAAGGTTTCGTCTGTGGGCCATGTCCTTTCCCGTTCAATGTCGCTTATCGTGTTCGTGCTGGTGCCCGCCTTCTCCGCCAAAACAGACTGCGTTATGGAATTTATTTTTCGAAGGAGTCGAAGGTTCTCGGCCAGATATTTTCTTGTTTCTCCCATGAAAAAATTCAAAATCACAAACAAATTTTTTCCCACAAAGAAAAACTGTGTAATTTTTCACAAATTTCACATCATGATTGTAATTCTTTACATTCAACCTGCCATCCGGCGATATTTTTTAATCGACAAAACCGTCCGTCTTTTCCATGCGTCCGCTTTCCGCTATAATGAGGTTTTAGTATGAGTACTAAAGCATGCCTCGTCCTGGCGAACGGACTGGTCTTTGATGGAAAAAGTTTTGGAGCTTCTGGATGCGTAATCGGCGAAGCGGTCTTCACAACGGGTATGAACGGATACCTTGAGACACTGACTGACCCCAGCTATTTTGGACAGATTGTCACACAGACTTTTCCTCTTATCGGAAATTATGGAATCATAACACCAGATTTTGAAAGTTCAAAAATCCACGTCAGAGGATATATCGTCCGCTCTTGGTGCGAAGAGCCTTCGAATTTCAGATGCGAGGGCGAAATCGACGCGTGGCTCAAAAAACAGAACGTCATCGGTCTCTACGACATCGACACCAGGGCTTTGACGAAGGTCCTCCGCGAAGCCGGCGTCATGAACGGAATGATAATCGCAGGAGATTCCGAGGAGGCAAAGAAAAACTTCGCCGCCTTGGAGAACGAGGCCGAGAAGGCGAAACTCCTTGAACAGATAAAGGCCTACAAGATTGAAAAAGCTGTAGAGACAGTTTCATGCGATGCCGTGAAAATCGAGAAGGACGCCCAGTCGGTTTTCGCCGAGAGCGCGAAATACAGGGCTGTTCCAGTGCGCGCCGACGGAACAAAGGAGAACGACCCGGAAGTTGCCATGAAGGACGGCAAGGGAAAGAAAGTCGTGCTTTGGGATTTCGGCGCGAAGGCCAACATCCGCCGCGAACTTTTGAAGCGCGGCCTTGAAGTCGTGACGATGCCATGCACCGCCACAGCCGCCCAAATCCTTGCAGAGAACCCGGACGGAGTGATGCTTTCGAACGGTCCTGGAGACCCTAGCGACAACGTGACGATTATCGCGGAAATAAAGAAGCTCCTTGAGAGGGATTTGCCGATTTTCGGAATCTGCCTTGGGCACCAGCTTTTGGCTTTGGCGAAGGGCGCGAAGACTTCAAAACTCAAGTACGGACACAGGGGCGCGAACCAGCCTGTCAAATATCTCAAGACTGGCCGCGTCTACATCTCTTCCCAGAACCACGGATACGCGGTGGAGAACGACACCCTGCCTAAGGGAGCTGTCCTGAGCTTCGTGAACACGAACGACGGAACCTGCGAGGGCGTGACGTACACGGACACCCCAAGCTTCAGCGTTCAGTTCCACCCGGAAGCTTCGTCTGGACCTCTCGACACCAGCTTTCTCTTCGATGAATTCGTCAAGCTCATAAACGACCACTCTTACTTGAGGAACTTCGAAGCGACTACGGAGCGCGTCGACGCGATAAAGTATTTCGCTTCGACGATAAAAAGCACGAAAGAGCACAGGGCTTAGACTAAGGAGATTTAAATGGACGATTTCGAGATTTACGAAGAAGACGGAGACAAGATTCTCACATCCTACAATGGAAGCGGCAAAAAAGTCGTGGTTCCAGAAGGCATTGTCGCGATAGATAATTTCGACGATGATTTTGTCTTCCACCAGAACGGACAAATCGAGGAAGTCGTCCTTCCCGAAAGCCTTGAATACATAGGGCGGGATGCGTTCTCGGGATGCACCGGCCTCAAGAGGATAAATTTTCCGAGAGGGCTTTCGATGATTGGCGACTCCGCCTTCTGCGGTTGCGAGAGCCTTGAGGAGATTGACCTTCCCGACACGCTCGAAGTCATCGGAATGTCCGCGTTCGAAAAATGCGGAAAGCTCAAGGTGGAAAAAATTCCGTCTTCGCTCATCGAGGTTCCCGTCAACGCGTTCGAAAACACGACGGAAGTTCTGCTGAAGAACAAGGACTATGTCCGCCTCGGAGATTTCGTGTACAACTCGGAGACGAAAGCCGTGCTCTACGCGCCGGATGCCGACTCGGACGACGAATCCCTCGACGACTCGTTCCTTGTCGGCACGGTCCTTCCGCTGGACGCGAAGGTAATCGGAGCGAATTCGCTTTCGTTCGGGCAGTTCGACGATGTGAAAATACCGGCGAGCGTGGAGTACATCGGAACTGGCGCGTTCATGTTCTGCCAGAACCTCAAGAAAGTCGTCATTCCGAAAAACGTCCACACTATAGATTCGGGGGCGTTCATCAACTGCCAGAGCCTTGAGGAGGTCGTTTTCGAGGGGACGGAGCCTGTCACTCTCGGTTCGATGGCCTTTTCTGGATGTCCGAATTTGAAATCGGTCGCGCTTCCGAAAGGCTCCGACTACGAAAACGCCTTCGACGATGGTGTAGCCGTCTCTGAAAAGTGAGAACCGAAGGAAAAGGGATTTATGTTAGCTCGGTCTAACAAAATTTCATTAGCGAGAATTTTTATTGAAAATTCAGATTTCCCTAGCTAAAATGGTTTTTGGAAATTGCCTATGAGAGTTGGCGGTTTCCTTCTTTTCAGAAATAACTTTTCTGCCCGCCAATTTTTTTAGGTCTTTCTCAGCTCGATTAAAAATCGTTCTTAATAAATTTATATATTTTTAGGAGGACAAAATGTCCAGAAAGAAACAGTCAATGGACGGAAACACAGCCGCCGCGCACGTAGCATACGCGTTCACGGAAGTTGCTGGTATCTATCCAATCACTCCTTCATCTCCAATGGCCGACAACGTAGACAACTGGTCTGCTGATGGTCGCAAGAACATCTTCGGCAACAAAGTGAAGGTCATCGAGATGGAATCGGAGGCTGGTGCTGCTGGTACAGTCCACGGCTCTTTGGCTTCCGGCGCTCTCACGACAACATTCACGGCTTCACAGGGTCTTCTCCTGATGATTCCGAACATGTACAAGATTGCAGCGGAGCAGCTTCCTTGTGTGTTCCACGTTGCTGCCCGTTGTGTGGCTACTCAGTCGCTCAACATCTTCGGAGACCACTCGGACGTTTATGCGTGCCGCCAGACTGGTGTCGCGATGCTCGCCGAGTCAAACCCGCAGGAAATCATGGATTTGGCTCCTGTCGCCCACCTTGCCGCACTCGAAGGAAAAGTCGCTTTCATCAACTTCTTCGACGGTTTCCGCACTTCACACGAAATTCAGAAAATCGAGCTTTGGGACTATGAAGACCTCAAAGAGATGATGCCGATGGATGCCCTCAAGGCATTCCGCGCTCACGCTCTGAACCCTGAGCATCCAGCAATGCGCGGTTCACACGAGAACGGAGACGTCTTCTTCCAGCACCGTGAGGCTTGTAACTCAACATACGACGCTCTTCCTGCCATCGTTGAGAAGTACATCGACAAAATCAACGCAAAACTCGGCACGAACTATGGTCTCTTCGACTACTACGGAGCCGCCGACGCTGACCGCGTAATCGTCGCAATGGGCTCAATCTGCGACGTTGCCGAGGAAGTCATCGACTACCTTTCAAAGAAGGGCGAGAAAGTCGGTTTGATTAAAGTTCACCTTTACAGACCTTGGGTTTCCGCAAAATTCCTCGAAAAACTTCCGAAGACTGCCAAGAAAGTCGCTGTCCTCGACCGCACGAAGGAGCCGGGCTCCCTCGGAGAACCTCTCTTCCTCGATGTCGCCACGACATTGCGCGAAGCCGGCTTGAACGACGTGAAGCTCTCTGGCGGACGCTACGGTTTGGGTTCAAAGGACACTCCTCCAAGCTCCGTTTTCGCTGTCTACACAGAGCTCGCCAAGGATTCTCCAAAGTCACGCTTCACTCTCGGAATCAACGACGACGTTACGAACCTCTCATTGCCAGAGGTCAAACCGGCTCCAATCACAGCCGCCGAGGGAACTGTCGAGTGCAAATTCTGGGGTATCGGTGGAGACGGAACTGTCGGTGCCAACAAGGATTCCACAAAAATCATCGGTGACCACACTGACAAATACATTCAGGCCTACTTCCAGTACGACTCGAAGAAGACCGGCGGTATCACGATTTCCCACTTGCGCTTCGGCGACAAGCCAATCAAATCGCCATACTACATCAACCAGGCCGACCTCGTTGCCTGCCACAACCAGTCATACATCATCAAGGGCTACAAGATGGTGCAGGACGTGAAGAAGGGCGGAACGTTCCTCATCAACTGCCAGTGGTCGGACGAGGAGTTGGACAAGCACCTTCCTGCCGAGTCGAAGAAATACATCGCCGACAACAACATCAAGGTCTACACTGTAGACGCTGTCGACATCGCGACAAAAATCGGTCTTGGAAAGAGAACTTCAACAGTTCTCCAGTCTGCGTTCTTCAAGCTCGCTGGCGTTCTCCCAGCCGAAGAGGCCATCAAGTACATGAAGGAGAAGGTCGTCGCCAAGTTCTCAAAGAAGGGACAGGAAGTCGTCGACATGAACTGCCAGGCCATCGACCAGGGCGCGGGCGCTCTCCACGAGGTGAAGATTCCTGAGTCTTGGAAGAATCCGGCTCCTGACGCTGCGAAACCGGCTCTCACGGGCGAGAAGAAGACTGTCAACATGGTCGAGAAGCTCATGAACCCAATCGCGCTCATGGACGGAGACAACCTCCCAGTTTCCGCATTCAAGGACATCGCGGATGGACAGTTCGAACTCGGTGCTTCAGCTTACGAGAAGCGCGGAACGGCCGTCATGATTCCTTCTTGGAACGCCGACACTTGTGTTCAGTGCAACACTTGTGCTTTCGTCTGCTCTCACGCGACACTCCGCCCGTACCTCTTGAACGCCGACGAGGCTGCAAAGGTCGAGGGACTCGGAGCCAAGACACTCGCTGTCAAGAATCCGAAACTCTCACAGTACAAATACACATTGTCTGTTTCTCCGCTCGACTGCATGGGCTGTGGAGAATGTACGACAGTTTGTCCTACAAAGTCGCTCACGATGGTTCCTCAGGAGACATTGGTCCAGAACCAGCCACAGTGGAACTACCTCGTCGCGAACGTCTCGAAGAAGCCGGAAGTCGACGCTATGCCGCTCTCTCCGATGACTTCACAGTACAGCCAGCCGCTTCTTGAGTTCTCAGGCTCATGCGCGGGTTGTGCGGAGACATCTTACGCCCGCTTGATTACTCAGCTCTTCGGCGAGCACATGTACATCTCGAACGCTACAGGTTGTTCTTCAATCTGGGGCGGCCCTGCAGCCACCGCTCCTTACACAATCAACAAGGATTCGAAGAAGGGACCGGCTTGGGCCAACAGCTTGTTCGAGGACAACGCAGAGCACGGCTTGGGTATGTACTCAGGCCAGAAGTACATCCGCGACAACTTGATTGCAAAACTCGGCGAAATGAACGCGTCAGGCTCTCTCAAAGAGGCAATCGACAAGTTCATGGAGACAAAGGACAACACGAACGCCAACGCTCCTGCAGCGGAAGCCCTCGTCAAGGAACTTGAGAAGGACGGAAGCGCGGTTGCCAAGGAAATCCTCGAACAGAAGGACTACCTTTCAAAGAAATCTGTCTGGATTTTCGGAGGAGACGGTTGGGCTTACGACATCGGATTCGGCGGTTTGGACCACGTTTTGGCTTCCGGCGAGAACGTCAACGTCATGGTATTCGATACAGAGATGTACTCGAACACAGGTGGACAGGCATCTAAGGCTTCCAACATCGGTGAAGTCTGCCAGTTCGCGGCTGCCGGAAAAGAGATGGGCAAGAAGTCGCTCTCTGAAATCGCTATGAGCTACGGCTATGTCTACGTCGGACAGATTGCCCTCGGCGCGAACCCGGCCCAGGCTCTCAAAGTCATCCAGGAAGCGGAAGCCTACAACGGTCCGTCTCTCATCATCGGATACGCTCCATGTGAATTGCACGGAGTCAAGGGCGGCATGAACCACTGCCAGGACGAGATGAAGGCAGCTGTTAAGGCCGGTTACTGGAACCTCTTCAGCTTCAACCCGGCTCTCAAGGCGGAAGGCAAGAATCCGTTCACTCTCACTTCAAAAGAGGGCGACGGAAGCTACCAGGCGTTCCTCAACAACGAGACACGCTACTCCGCGCTCACCCGCAAGTTCCCAGAGAGGGCGAAAGTCCTCTTCAACAAGAACGAGGAAGCCGCAAAGGCCCGCTTCGTACATTTGCAGAAGCTTGTTGAGTTGTACAAATAAGTCACTTCGACTTCGCTCAGTGACCGAGTGTGGTGGTTGAGCGGAGTCGAAACCACTGGAAATGATGAACGCTCCCTGAGAGGAAGATATTCCTTTTGGGGAGCGTTTTTTGTCTCTTTCTCCATAATAAATTCCAACCGCGTCAACTGCCGGGTTGGTTTCTTTCACTCATCATTTTCCCCTCCGCTATCAAGATTTGATATCCAAATGCTTTATCCTCGTGTCCAGAAGCGGATTCAGGCTCCGTCTTGTCCGTCTACTTTTTTTTTATATAGTGTTTTTTAACTGAAAAACAACTTGAATTTCAGCAAAAACGACAACACCAAACGGAGGAAAAAACATGAAACTCTCAAAGAAAATCCTTGCAGCCCTCTCTGCCGCCGCACTCCTTGCGACGACCGCGCTCTTCGCGTCCTGCTCCGACGACGAGGACGACGACAAAAACGGAACGGCGTATGTGACATTGCCCGAAAGCGTGGGCGAGAACCCGCTCAAAGGAAAGACGTGGCAATATGAAGCTACTGGGTACGATTGCTCGTGGGCGTTCACCGACACGACAGCGACATACACTGAAAGC
>JAGBIY010000001.1 GCA_017934745.1 Treponema sp.
GAGTTTTGTGGCGGAAATAATTTATTCGTGCGGAGGGTTCAATACCCCGACGCTCTGCGTCGAAATAAAGGGTATTGAATCCGACTGCAATACCTTATGAGAACACCAACACTCGACGCTCTGCGTCGAGTGTTGGTGATTCTAAAAAAAACTGAACTATATTAAGACAAAGTTAATATCATGCTGAGACCCCGACTATTTTCTTCGTTTTAATTGACAGATTCCAGTGCCCGGGTTAAAATATGAAGGCAAGGGGTCGACCCAAAAGTATTGTCATGCTGAACTTGATTCAGCATCTACACCAGATATGGTACAGAGATTCCGAAACGAGTTCGGAATGACGCTGTGCAACGAACTTATTGGCCAGCCCCCTCCCATGAAGGGTGTCTTTTAAAACTACAATTTGAGCATGATGCTGATGTTGAGCATAAAGACAAGCCTTGAATCAGCACGAATCGGAGGTGTATATGAAAAAGTATTCCATTTTATTTTTTGCCGCAGTGCTTGCAGTCTCTTTGTCCGGAGCAGGATGTTCCAATTCTCTTGAAAGCACTATATCAATCTCGCTGCCTGCCATGAGAAACGCAGGGGGGGCATCTTGTGACTACCTCATAGCTTTTGTGGGAGAATCGGTCGGATCAATCCGCGAAACAGGAAGCTGCACTCTGCCCGGCACGGTGGAAATTTCAAACCTGCCCTCAGGCGAAAAAGGAAGCATCTTCGTAAAATGCAATCAAAAACTCACAGGTATAGAAACCGCCGCTGATGTAGTTATCGAATACTATGCTTTCAGCGATGATTTTATTGTTAAGACAGGCATTTCCGAAAAGACACTGCAAGCAAAGTATTCTAGCGACCTGAACGCAAATGTTACTGTCGGTGTGGAAATCCAATCATTTAACACTCCTAACTTAACCGCTCAGGTTTCAGAAGGCATATACAAAGTCTCTTTTGACTATAATGTAAACGGCCAGACCACGCATGAAGTGGCTTACATCCAGATTCCAACCCCAAGTGCAAGCGATAATACAGCCCGGATATCCTTTTACTACGACTCTGTCACAGTCTCAAACATGGAATTTATTTCCGTTGAAGACGGTACCGTATACACAACAAACCCCGCGTCAATTTATCTGACAAATGATGGCACCATTGACATAGACCAAACTGTCACACTGGTACGCAGGTAAAAACGGAATGAGATTTTTTTCACCCTGCAAAGAGATGATAAAAGACGCAGAAAGTCTCCCTGAATGTAACGTGAAGCTTTTTATGAGGCACAGCATAAGATTCGACAATCCCATAAACGGAGACTATACACAGCTTCTTTTGACTCCCGAAGGCATTGAGCTCGCCCGCAAAATGGGAAGTTCGATAGACAGGCCGCTCGGTGAATGTGCCGCAAGCCCGGTGAAGAGATGCGTACAAACGGTAAAATGCATTGCTGAAGGCATTAACGGAAATTACGACAGCGGCTGGAAGACCCGCAAAGTGCACGAATACAAGGCATTTGGAACTCTCCTGGGAGATCCCGGCCCCGAAGAATCCGGCGGTGTGGGATGGAACAAATATTTCCACTATCTGCAGACTGGAAACATTGAAGGAAGCAGAGGAATCACGCTTGAAATGGAAGCCACCCCCGTTTTGGATGGCATTTTTTCTTTTAACGGCTCCCCCGGCACTCTGGACATTATCTGCTCACACGACAGCCATGTGGTAATCCTCGCAAGCGCCCTTTTCAATCTGCGCACAGGCCTTGACGGTCACTCGTGGTGCCGCTACACGGAAGGACTTTTTCTTTACGGAACAAGAGACGATTTCACCGCAGTCTGGCGTGGACAAACAAAGCACTTTCACAATTATCTGTGCTAAAGGGCTGATTTTGCGCTCCCCCGGTTGTTTGCATCGTGAGGGCTGGGGAGGTGACGGCTGCCCTTTCGCCGCTAGTCGCGCTTTACATAACGCTCCAGTTCCATGAGCCATTTTTCGCGGTTGCTCGCCGCTGTGAAAAAATTGGCAAGGTACACGCGAAGGACTTCGCCCGACTTTTTCTTGAACTCCAAGCCAAAGGGCAGAAAGCCGATGATTTTTGTCGGACGCACCTGCTCCAGTTCGGAAAGCGGGATTTCCATAGAGCCTGCAAGACGCGACAGCGCGATTTTGTCCTCGTATAGTTTGAGAACCCCGCCTCTAAGCCTCAAGAACCCGCCAAGCGCGTACCGCTCCACCGCGTTTGAAAGTTTCACGCCTTCTTCCATAATTAATCCTCCTGTCAGAAAATTATATAAAAAAAATTAAACAAGGAAAAGCGCAAGTCCGCTATTCTACAGCGGCAGCTCCGCCACGAGCCAGTCGCCGTTTTCGTCCTGCGTCATCGCAACTTGGTCTTCACCCTCGTCTGATTCCCCCTGATAAGAAGCGGAAATTTTCACCGTGTAGAACGAGCTTTCGCCGCTGTGGAACAAACCAAGATTGCTGCCGACAGAATCAGAAATAGCTTTTTCATTTCTCCTCATATATTTTTATCTCAATCCTCTAGCATAGTATAAAGCTCAACGCCGTCGGGAATATGCTCCACCCAAAGCCAGCCGTCGCTGTCGGTTTGCGTTTCAATCGCGGCTTCCTCGTTCTTTCTCTCTTCGTCTTCAAAAAACACATAGATTTTGGCAGAAGCATTCGCAATCGGCTCGCCCGTTTTCTTGTCGATGTACCGCGTCTTTATCCAATTCGTGCCGTTTAGCTCAAGGTTCAGCGTCCTGATTTCCCTGCCGTTCTGCTGGTACGTCCGCCAGTTTTTGACGCTCAGAAAGCTCTTGTCCCGCTCATAGCTCAGCGTGATGAGATACGTTTTGTCCGCATAAAGCGCGCTTTTTACGCTCATAAAAAGATTGAACTGCTCGTCCGAGTCGGGATATTCTTTTTCTGAATCCAAAAGAAGCTCTTCGCTTTTATCCTTCTTGTAAAAAACGCCGTCGCTTGACGCGATGTGAACGAATCGGTGCGCGTCCTTGTCCCAGTAGCACAGCTCAAAATCTGCGTCGCGGGGAACGTTTTTCATCACGAACTTTCCTTCGTCCTCCGTGATAAAAGGCTTTTTGTAGACGATGATTTCGTATGAATCCCGTTTTACGTATTTGTCCAAATCCTCCCGCCAGTTGATGAAAAAGCCGTAGGGAACAAAAACTCTCACATTCTCGTCTGACTTTGAAACGCCCGCAACGTCTTCAAAATCCTCGTCGGGCAGGCGAATCTTTTTTGTCTTTCCCGCCACAACGTTTTTCTTTTTTTCAATTTTTTGCGGCTCTGAAGTTGAAAAATCATCGGCTGTCAAAGTCAAAATGATTTTCTCGTCCTGAATTGAATCGTCCAAAATGTGCCAAGTGAGATTGTACACGGGAGCGGGCTTTGGCTCAGACGGAAAAGACGAGTAAATCGAAATGAATATCAACACCCAGACAATCGAAATACCAGCGTTCACGAGTGAGGGAGTAAGCCCTTTCCAGCTTTTTGAAAAAAACGAAAGCACAATTCCCGCAATCGATAACGGCAGCACTGCAATCCAGCCGAAAATAAGGGTGTACATAAAAACCGCATTCGCAATGTCGCCGATATGTCCCAAGATTTTGAGAAAAGCGGAATCAGATTCGACAAGCTGTCCGCCCTCAAAAACATAGTGTATGCCGTCCAAGCGACCGAGCAGAAAGGCGGCAAATCCAATCGCATAAATAGCAATCTGCAGCGCAAGAATGATTTTCGCAAGTCGGTGTTTCATTGTGTTTTCCTCCTTTTATGTGTTTCATCTCGGCAGCTCCTCTTCCACGGTCGCGCTCATATTGCAAATGCAGGTGTCGCTGTATTTTGTGCCTTTGTAGACGGAGCGGATTTCAAGGCGAAGGTACAGCTCGCACATCTCGTTGCGATATTTTTCGGGAAGTTCAAAGGTAAAATCCGCTTCCGTGGTGTTGAAGCATATCGGATTTACCACGATGTCATCATTGAGCGTGATTGTCTCTTCGTGGACGACTTCGGGATTCCACAAAAGAAATGCTTCGTCCTGCCCGAAACTCATCGCGGCGGCGTAAATGCTTATCTTCGCTTCTTTCACACGGTTGTTCTTCTGATACAGGTCAACGCTCTTTTGATAGCCGTTAAACACGGACAGATGGACTATAAGCGGATAGCGGATTTTTCTGTTTGCGAGCCTCTCCTCCACATCATCGTTTCTCGGCTTTATTGGAACAATCACCCATTCACCGATTCCGTCTCCTGCCACGCCCTCAACCCATGCAGTAGTTGGGATAGGGATAGGCATAGGTTCATCAAAAAAGATTTTTCCTTCATCTATAAATGTGTCGCTGAGTTTGGTTATCTCGTAGAAGTCGGCAGACTTTCCCTTTTCCGTAAGTGCGGAACTTCGCCCTTCCTTCCACACCCAGCCGTCCGCGTGCATATTCTTTTTGAAGCCGATGACTGTCGTGAGCCGCTTCGCCATATCCGAAAGCTCAAAGTCGTACTTTCTCGGCGTTCTCGGATACACCTGCGTAAATGCCAAAGCCGCGGCAAAAGCCATAAGTGCTGTTGTGATTTGTTTTTTCATTGTGTTTCCTCCTATCTCCCTCATCGTATCACAAAAAAGACGGGCAAGTCTTCTCCTGTCTGCCTAAAAAGACTGTGGCTGTGCATCAAAAGACGCTGTGCGTCACTTCTTGTCCGCAATCCCGAATATGATTTTTTATGCAAAAACAATGTGCAAACGTCAAGTTTGAATGTGCATAATTCTTTTTCTGATGTGCAAAATTTTCTTTCGCACATTCAAAACTTTTTCTCACACATTAAAAACTTTCTTTTCAACGTCCGAAATTCTTTTTCTGACATTCAAAACTTTCTTTCTGATGTGCAAAATCTTTTTTCTCACGTTCAAAACTTTCTTTCGGACATTGAAAACATTTTCTCGCACATTCAAAATTCTTTTTCTCACATTCAAAACTTTCTTTCGCACGTCTATACTTTTTGTTCCAGCATTGTAGCGCATTCCGCGCGGTCGCTACAGGTCGGGCGGGGTGTCCGTGCCTTTGTCCGCAAGTTTTGCTTTTTCTTTCTCAAACCAAGCCTCATCATTATCAAATACTGAAACATCATCTGTCGTTTGATTCTCATATTTGTATTCTGCGTTGAATTTCTTTGTCTTTGGCTCATACACAAGCTTCATAAGTTTCGGTGTGGGCTGACTATACTTTTTGCAAAGGCTTAGTATCTTCTTAATATCTTCATTTAAAATATCCAAGACTTGTCCTTGGCAATCTGTAGAAACATCAAATTCTGTTTGCAACCCTGCTTCATTTAATTTATGACAATCGAATATTTTATTGTTTATGCAATAGAAATGATGGGCAAAAATCAGCCCTTCACTTGCGGCATAAATAAAAATCTTGTCCGCAAGTCCTTTTGAATACTCGTTGCAAATATCCACCATATCCGCCTGTAACTCTGAAAATTCATCCTCAAACATATTTTCCTCCGTGTGTTTCCCCCATTGTACCACATTCCGCGCGGTCGCTACAGGGCGGGCGGGGGGGGGGGGGTGCGAGCCTAGTTTGTTTTATGGGGCGGTTGTTCATTTACAAATCTCCAAAAAACCATTCTTTCTCTGAATAATCCCAAAAGTTCAATTCCGCTAGGCAAGTGTCATTGTATTTTTTACCAAGATATACTTCTTCTACAACAAATTCAAATAATCCTGTATAAGCAGACTCGTCGCGGTTTATCGTTTTTATTTGATAGTTCAAATCCATGTCGCTAAGTTCAACAAGAAATGGGGTATTTTTGCCGTTTGCCACACCGCATTTTTTTATCCTGTTGTTGTCAGTATATAAAGAAGCATTTGAAGCATAGCCATTTGTCACCGCAAATTTGATTTCCAAATCTTTCCGAATCGCAATTTTTCTGAATATAATCTTCATCAAATCATCTTCTGTGTTTTCCACATAACTTGTTGACGGATTTCCATCAAAGGCGTTCTGTATGCTGTATTTGAGCGGGCATTTGGCGTCAAAAAGACAGTCTGAGGCTTGAATGTCAATGCTGTCTTTGCTCACGTCTGTAATGCTTTCGTCAATGTGGTATTTTGAAAACCAGGTGCGGTTGTATGCGGCAATCTGATTCTTGCAAGTGTAGTAGTCGATTTTCACTTTGTTTTCATCCAGCTTGCTTCTGTCCACCACAAATCCAACGCTTACTTCCGTAACAAAGAACCCGATTTCACTTTTATTGAGAGTCTTTATCATCAAATCATTAAATGTAAACCCCTCCGTTTTTCCCTGTGTTGCCCACTTATCCGCATAGGGAAAAAGTCCTATCTTTTGGAGAGCGTTCGTTTTTGTCTTTATGAACACAATTTGGAAAACAGTGTTTTCGCTTAAATTTTCATCCGCCGTTATCGTCTTGCTTTTGTATTCGGCTGTATAAGCCGCTTCCAGCGGGCTTTCGCTTACAAGAAGCCTGTAGAACTGCAAGCCACAGTCCGTCTCCGCAAAGACCTGATAATGCAGTTCCGAAAGCTGCTTCTGCCTGATGTGGTAGTTGTCTATTACCGAGACCGCTTTTATTGCCGCCTCGCTCTCCATAAAAGCCCGCTCCTCCGCTTCCGAAAGCCGCGTGAGTTTCTGATAACTGTTCGGAATGATGTTTTTGAGTTCGGGGGCTTGGGAAAACGCGGCTTGCATAATGCAAAGCAAAATTGTGATAAGCGATAGTGCCTTTTTCATCTATTGAATTCTCCGTGTGTGATTTTATCAGAAAAACGGCGGAATGTATCTGCCGTCAAAGCACGAGGCATCATATTCAGCCGCCATCGTCTTTTCCGTGCCGCCGTCAAACTGATATATGCAGGTCAGGGTGAAAGTGATGCCCTGCTTTTTCCCGCTGCCGAAAATCTTCTGGAAGTTTATCTTGGGTAATCCTTTGCTTCCCTGCCGCGGGCGCATATATATGCCCTGCGTAAAGTAAAATTCGCCGTCGCTCAGCCACTCGTCTTTGTTTTCGTGCCTGCCAATCGCCTCAACACTCATAACCGCTTCGGGAATCGCGAGGGATAGGTCTTTCAGGATTTGATAGTCCTTTCCGCCGTAGGTTATCCACATCTTTTTTATGAGGAGTCCCGAATACGCCCGCTTCGTAAAAACATCGAGGTATGTTCGGTACTTGAAATCGTTTCCCGACCGTCTGAAAGTGAACAGCAGTTCCTGCGCGTACTCGCTTCCTTTTGCGAACCTATTTTTTATCGAGAGCGGCGGCAGGTTTTTCTGCCTGATGTCATACACGGTTTTCGGATAGAGAACCCCCGCGAAAAAGCCCTCCGCATACAATCCCCCGCACGTGGAAAGCGCGAGAAGGAGCGCGAACGGTAGAAGCGGGCGGATTTTGGCTAGGCGGGCTTTCATTGTATTTCCTCCATTTGCAGCATCGTTTTTATTTTTTCGCTCATCTTTGGAATTATCTGTTTGCGCAAAAAATAAACCCAGTCTTCATCGCCGGAAGAAAGCGCGGCTTTGAGATACGGAAGGATTTCTTCATCATCGAAAATCAGCTTTTTCTGCGCGACTGCCGCAACAGGCCAGTTCATATCCTGGAAGCACTCCAAAAGCCCTGCGTACAGCTCTGGATTTTCTCGGATTTCACGTTCCGCGATGTTTTCGATTGCTTCAACATCGAATTTGTCGCGGCACAAAATAAAATCGTTTTCGCCGATGAGAGCGTATTCTTTCAGCGGTTCGTCTGCTCGCAAAAGCGGTCGATTGATTTTTATTGCGTTTTTGATGAGCGCAAGGAGCGAGCTTTTGTCGCTGTCTTTTATTCCGCCCTGGACGATTTTTTCAAGCAGTTCTGTATTTTTCCTGCAAAGCGGATTTGACTCCCCCTGAATGCAATAACATCCGTACCCGTCGAACGAAATCCTCACGAGGTACGAAAGCGCGTCTTTTATTTCAAAATCGACAAACACACTGCCGTCGAGCAAGCTGAAACAATAATCGCACGGGCGTGAGTCCGGCATTTTATATAGAACGACATCTCTGCTGGCTTCCATAGTTTCATCCCCTTTTTTTTCTCCGTGTGTTTCCTCGTTAATCGGCAACTGACAATTTCCCGCGCCTACTGTTTCATTGCGCTTGCTCCTTTGTCAGCACAAGCGGAACGGGGAAGCGGTAGCCTTTCTCCAGCTCGTCCGCAGAATACAGAATGTCGGAAAGCGGAGTGTGTATCGTGAGCGTGTCGCCGTCTAAGGAATAGGAAAGCTCGCAGTAATCCGTAAGGCTTCCGTAGCCGCCAACGCCGTCTTTGTAGCCTTCGGCGTAGTCCGTTACGAAAAGCTCGATGTGGCTGTCGGTGGCGGCGTATTTTCCTTGCCACGCATAAAACTTGTATTTGCTTTTTTTGTAGTAAAGACTGATTTCCATTTCGTCAGCCTCTGGATACCCCAAGCCGAAGTCCACGGTGATTTCCGCTTTCTCGTCGGAAAAAGTCCACCGAACAGGGCTCGGAGAAAGGATTTCCCCTCGCTTTTCGCCCAGAGAGACGCGGGATTTTTGTTCTTCGTCTTTGGCTTTTTGGATTTCACACAGCTCATGCCATCGTTCACTGTCGATTTCAAACGAAATCTTGCAGTCTTTAAATTCATCGCTAAGGTTCGGGATAAAAACCTCTGAGTTTTCGTCGCACTCTGTCCAAATCCGCCCCTCTCGCCCGTCGTCAAATTTCACGGTAATAACAATGGGCATATTTTTCATAAATGCTTGAGTTATGCCTTTCTTGTCCGCAAAGCGAGTATGAAACCACTCCGAGCCGTCAAAGGTGATTCCTTTGCTTTTGAAAACAGGCGACGGCGGAACGTTTTCGGGCGGATTTTTCACTTTAGACGCGCACGACGACAGCACCACCGCCGCCGCCAGAATCAGAAACAGTTTTTTCATAATTCGCTCCTGTTCCCCCATCATACCACAAAAAAGGCGGGCAAGCCTACGACCCGCGCCCGCTCACTCGTGTTTTTTCCGTTACAAATTGTTTTTGTTAAGATATTCGAGGGCAAGCTCAAAAAAGTCTTTGCCGTTGTTTCCAAAAGTTCCTTCTTCTCCATTTTTTATGCAATCTTCCGCAAGTTTTCTAGCCTTTGCATATTGTTTTTGATGAATGTAGACTATGAATTCTTTAGTAGGATGAGGTCTTGTTCGTAATTCTAAAAGAATTCTCTCGTCCAAAACCTCATCAAAGTTTTCTACCATTTGTTTGACATCAGATAATGTTTTACTGATAACATATTCCGGATTGTCTCCCAGAGAAACAAATTTATACGGAGGAACAAGCTTTAATCCATACGCAGAAAATGCACCATAAGCTCTTAAAGACAATGGTTCATTTTTATTATCCGGCATATCCAAAATATCCCATAAAATATCATCATAATCCAGATATTTTATAGTAGCTGAGTACATAATATTATTTTGTTCTACATGGAAATCATATAAAATATCAACAAAATATTCCTTATGCACAAAAAATAAATCGCATTGTTTATGTCCCATTCCGAATTTCTTACCCACTTGCTTAATTAATTCTTTATATTCCTTTTCTTTTTCTTTTATCTGCTGTCTTTCTTCTCTTGTCATATTTTGTTCGCTCCTTTCCCCCATCATACCACAAAAAAGGCGGGCAAGCCTACGACCCGCGCCCGCCCAAAAGTTCAATTCATTTTATAATCGGGCTTGACCCGATATAAACTATTCCTTATCTTTATTCTTTCAGCAAAGCCAAGATTTCTCTTTTTTTAAGTTTTTTAACCACGATGTACAGGGCATCTATAAATTTATACTTCTCTTTCGGAAGTTTTTCTATGAAATCAGAATATTTCATTTCGCCGGCAAATGAATAAGAATCAGAGTCATCAGGGTCTCCGTCACTGAAAAAAAGCGCGATTTCCCAGAATTTAACCTCCTCATTCGTGGTAACCTCAATGTTTTTTAATTCGACAAACGGCTTGAACGGAAGGATAGTTTTTTCGTTCTGATACAGCGCATACACTCCTTTCACTTCTCCAGTTTCCTTATGCCCGAAAAATCTTTGCTCTGCGGGGCACGCATCCAAATATTTCCACTGAACATCTCTGTAGAATTTGCTGAACGCCTTAACAGGTTTTTCAGAGGCAAGGAAACCTTCTATGAGTTCTTTGTTGAGGGCAACTTCGCGGATATGTCCGAAAGTAATGAACCCGTCATTATATCTTTCTAGGCAGAGCCGTAATCCTGATAATATGTCTTCTTCACAATCATACTTTCTGATTGACTCCACGGTAAAATGCTCCCCGCGCTCGTTCGTAATGTCGCTGTCCATTTTTTCCGCCAGTTTTTCAATGTAGTACAACGCGCGTCCCCAGTCTTCCTTTGTGCTTGGGGTGGCAAGCCTCACGCTGTATTGGTTAAGTTCTTTGTCAAACGAAAGCTCGAATCCGCGCGAGGTTATCAAATATCTCCCCAGCGACAATGAATCGTAATCTGCTATCGATGATTTAAGGAATTTCTTTTCATTGAAATCCTCCGCATCTTCATCAAAAGAAAACTGATCCACATCATAGCCGGGAACTTCAAGACACTGCCAGACTTTCATCGGCTTCTCATACCCAATCAGACCTTTTTTGTTTTTTATATAAAAAGATATGCTCATTTTTCGTTCCTTTCCCCCATCATACCACAAAACCGCCTGGCAAGCCTATGACCCGCGCCCGCCTGTTGCGAATTATCCCGTTGCAGCGCATTTCTGCGCCTGTTACTTCATCTCGTCGGCTTTTTTCTGATGCTCCGCCATTATGGGATTCCAGTAGTCGTGGTACTGCCGCTCGTACTTTGTGCCTTTGGCGGAAACGCCCGATTTTATGAAATCTTCTGCGGCTTGGGCAATTGAAACTTCATGCTCATGGTAACCGTTGCACAGATAATCGCTGTTCAATGATTTTTCGCTTCCGTATTTTTCTATTATTTCAGTGTGGTGTTGTGCAATCATTTCTAATTCTGAATATTTATCAAGACTTGAAAAATCCATCATGTACAGGCAGGGAGATTCCATGTTCACTTCCATGCTGTAAAAAGTAAAGGCTGCACATATCATTTCATAACTAAAATCGAGATATTTAATAGAAAAAGAATTCTCTGTTAAAACTTCAATTTTGGCTCTTGAAGTATTTTCTGAAGGCGTTGAATCATAATACGGATTGTCATAATCTCCTTCATAATCATAAGATTTTAAATGCAATTCCAGAGTTTCCGAATCAATCACTTTAAAAGTTCCGTCTGAATATGCCTTGCTTCGGCAGTACTTATAGTAATCATTTTGAGAAAAGCATGTGTAAATATCATAATACCAATCAAGTTTAAAATAATCTTCCGTTTCTTTCTCCTTCCACTCGCTTTCAGTCAATTCAACCCAATAAAAAAATGATGTAAGGTATCTTTTCAGCTCTTCTTTTGTGCGAGGCTTTTTGAATTCAGGCTGCTCCCCCGAAAGATAGCCGCCGAACACCCAGCCGAATTCCGCCTCCTCGCCCTTCCACTCGTAACGCGGGAGCAGGATTTCCACCCAAGGCGCGGTCATGCCGTCTATCGTCTCCTCCCTGCCCACCGCAACCACCTTGACGGGAAGCCTGTGAGGGAGCGCGCACAGCCGCACGGACTTGAGCGAGGGATAATCCCGCGCCCGCAACCCGTCCTCCGAGTCCACATACATCGTGTCGATGACATTCCCACCCTCATAGAAGCGGGATTTGTCCGCAAACGCAACCGACGACAGCACGACCGCCACCGCAAAAATCAAAAATAGTTTTTTCATAGTTCGCTCTCCTACATAGGCAATTCAACGACATACCAGTTGCCGAAATCGTCATGAGCCATCGTAACTTGGTCTTCGCCCTCGACAGATTCCCCCTGATAGGAAGCGGCAATTTTCACCGTGTAGAATGCACTCCCGTCGCCGTTGTACTTGAAATAGTCGGGAGTGATTGTTATGCGGACAAAATCGGCTTTTCCGTAAAAATTCTCCCAAGCCGCATAGGCATAAGCTATATCTTCCGGGGAACCGTAATGCGCAATAAGATTCTTCCACGCGTCATCCTGCGAAAAATAGCTCGCAAAAAATGCAGCGAGGGCAGCCGACGGATCGCCCAGTTGTCTCCATTCGTTGCCGGTCAAAATCTGGGCGTAGTCAGTCGCCTTGACCTCAGAGCCGTTCCGCTCGATGACGAAATAATGGTCGTCCACCGTGATGCTGGGCTTTTGCGCCGGCTTCTCTGCTATTCCCCAGCCTTCCGTGCCGTCTTTCATGCAAACTTTGACCCAAATGGATTCGATTCCCTCCACCAGCACATACCCGCCTGTTTCGAGTATCTCGGCAGCTTCGCCTTCTTTGAGTCGTCCGATTTGCCTTGCCGAAAGCGACGGTGACTCGTAGATTATAATTTCCCCCGCATTCTCAGTCTGCTTGGTCGTCTCGCACGACGACAGCACGACCGCCGCCGCCAAAATCAGAAATATCTTTTTCATAGTTCGCCCCCTACGCATTATCCCATTCGTCTTGAAGAGCCTGATTCCATTCAAAGGTTATGTCAAAATGACCGTTCTTTTCGAGCGTGTAGACGGCTTTGTTCCATTTGTGCTCTGGCGACATGGACTCTTGAAGTTCAAAAACACTATCCATTAAATCATTCGCTGTTAATAAAGAAAATTTTAATTCTTTTTTTTCAGATGAAGCTAAAGTATATTCTGTTTGAAAAGAACACATTTTATTTAAACTTGATTCTATTTTTACTGTAGCTTTTTCCCATTCATCTTCGATAGACTCGCAGATAGCAGTCGCAAGCAGTTTGTATACATCAGCCATTTTGTTTTCTCCTTTTCCCCCCCCATCATACCGCAAAAAACGCGGGCAAGCCTATGACCCGCGCCGCCTGTGGCGTTTATCAGAATACATATTTTATATCCCGCCTTGCATCTGATACATTAACTCTAAATGTTCTCTTAGTTTTACTTTCTGAAGATTTTCTGGTTTTTCTGAACCACCTAAAGAAAGAAGTGGTACATAACCAAAACATTCATCATAGGCTGGGACGCCAAGATTTTCTATGGATATATAAAAATTTTTATTCTTAAAGTGCCTTTCAACATATTTGTTGTCAGCCAAATCATTCAAAAAAAACTCACATCCATATTCCAAACAATCAAAATTCTTATATCGATATGCTACAAGACTCAAATACTCATTTTTTTCCCATACTATTATATCTCCAAGTGCAGTTACTAATAATGGTATAGATTTTTTTTCAAAATAACTTTTTTGGGTGAAATCCATATAATCGTTAGGATTTATTATTCGCAAAAAACCATTTAAAAATGTACCGAATCCATAATTCTTCCATATTTCAATAAATTGTGCGGGAATTTTTTCTTGATATTCCATAATAATTTCATCAGTTACTTTTGAGTAAAACTCAAAATCTTTCAATACTTCAAATTCCATTTCAAACACCTTTCTTAAGCTTTTTTTCTTTAAATTTCTTGACTTTACTGCACCATACATCAATTAGCTGTCGAAGTTCTTTTGTATCAACTTTGCAACATGTATTATTATATTCTTCCTCATCATCTGTTAAATTATCATATATTTTGGTCGTTTCAGGAGTTATTTCCACTCCACAGACATTACCAAAAAACTCTTTTGTAGCACATTCTCCAGAGAGAACCTTATCAAAAACTGATTTTATCCAATCCTCAAATGATGTAACATCGGATGATAAAAATGTACTCAGCAAACTTAGATTCTTATCAAAATCAAAAACTAAATCATCAATTCGACCGCAATATTCAATATATCTAATTTTATAATTCAACATATACTTACTCCTATTTAACAAGGGAGAGCCCGCCACGCGGCTGCCCGCTTGCGCCGCGTAGTTCTTGGCATAGTGGAACGCAGGGTACTTTTGCGCGTCCGCCGTGTCGTCCTCGCTTCCGTGCTCGGCAAGGTACGCGCCGATTCACTCCAGATAGCCCCCGAAGCACCAACCGACCGTGCCGCCCTTAATCGGCTTTCCGTCGCGGTCTTTTGCGCCCTGCTGAACTTCGACCTTCACCCAGTTTGAGAGAATGCCGTCGACTGTCTCCGCCTTGCCGAGTTCGAGGATTCTTACTTTTGCGCCAGCGGACATCACGGCAAGGACTTGGGTTGAGGTATGTTTGCCGGAGCGTAGTTTCAGGTTCTCGCGGACGGTCATTGTCTTTTCTTCGCCGTTGAAGGCACGGACTCCACAAACTGATTTGTCGCCGAACTTGGGGCTGTAGCCGAGGAGGCCGCCGTCGTCGAACCACACATACCAAGCGAACCTATTGAAGGAAGAATTCTGACTAGACGACCTGTATACCGTGTCCACGATTTTCGTTCCGCCTGCCGTTTCGAGAGCTGCGTTCACGGTGGCTTTTACTCGGTACAACATACTTAATTCTGCAACAGTCGGGAGATACCAACCGCTCGCGTAATCCCCCGTAAGATTGGCGGTCGTGGCATAGGCGTTCACCCATTCCCAAGCGGGGTAGTTTCCGCTCGTGCCTTCGTCGTCCACAGCCGCGCAGAGAGCCTGCCAGTTGTCGCTTCCGTCAAGGTCGCCCGTGAATGTCGCTGTCGCCGCTTTTCCGCTTCCAGATTCGCTTGGCGTACACTGTATTGCCGTGATGTTCGTGCTGTAGCCGTCGGCACTGGATTTTGCCCACGCAAGCGTGTTGTCATCTCCCGTCGCGTTCTGCAATCCCACGCCGAGGACACGCCGCCCGCCGCTGTTGGAGCATTCCGTTCCCGCGTAGAAGATGACCGCCACCGCCGCCTTTTTCTGAGCGTCCGTGAGCGTAAGCCCCTCGCGCCACGCCGTCGCCGTGCCGTCCGCAAACACGATGTCGCCCACGCTGTCGGGGCGGCTCTTCTCGCCGTAGGGCTTCGCAAACGCAAGCGACGACAGCGTGAACAGTGCCGCCAGAATCAGAAATATCTTTTTCATAATTCGCTCCCTAAAATATTTTTCTAACTTCAATAAAAAACTACTTTACAATATCGAATCCTTCAATTTTGCCGTTATTTGCATTTATTTTATAATTCCTTCCATAAAAATCTGATGCATAAATACAGCCATCTTTCATTCCCATCTGCTCATAGGGAAGAAGATTTTTTGAATTTTGATACAATGAACTTAAATCCTGTGATTGCCACAATAATTCCGCATTAGAATTTAAGCAATAGACATTATTAATTTCTGAATCATTGAACGGAATTGAAAGCAATACAATACAATTATTTTTATACTGAATCACAGTGCGTATATCATACTTGAAGTCATACATACTGCTATTAATTTCAATGCGATTGTTTTTTATCTTAAACATTTGTTTATTCTCCGATGTTTTCTCATTCTACCACAAAAAAGGCGGGCAAGCCTACGACCCGCGCCCCCCTTGTGCATTATCCCATTCGTCTTGAAGAGCCAGATTCCATTCAAAGGTTATGTCAAAATGACCGTTCTTTTCGAGCGTGTAGACGGCTTTGTTCCATTTGTGATTCGGGTACATAGATTCTTGAAGTTCAAAAACATTCTTTCCCATATAAAAACCTTTCATTTTATCAAATGAGAATCTTCTTTGCTTTCATAATTTGCTCCCCCCACAAAAAAAGCACAATAAAGATTGTACTTTCTCATTCCTTCCTTAATTGCAATTATTTCTCCGCAAGCTTTATAACTTCGAGCAAACTTGATTCAAGGCGGTTGAAACGCTTCTCAATGTTTTCGTTACTATTTCCTTTTGGAACATAATACCAGTCGCATTTGGAAAAAATCTCGTTCAGGTCGGCGGATTTGAACTCGTATCCGTATTTTGCATAAATCGTGTTCCGCAGGATTCGCAAATCTTCTTTTGAAAAGATTTTTGCTATCTCAACAAATGCTGCAAGGCAGTCAAAATCTGGGTTGTAAGAGGAGTTATTAAATGCCTCGTTTTGAAGATACCACCTGTAAAACTCGTCCGCAAGAATTCTGTAAAAATCAGTTTTGCGGTATTTTATTTCCTCGACATTTTTAATATTTGCCTTTGGAGGCTCATTGAAGTCATATTTTGCCGCTGAAAATATCCCATCGCCCAGATAATCAGGGTGATAGTTCCCGTAATTCCCAAAAACACGGTAATAATCACCTTTTTCATTTTTATAAAAAACAATGAGTCCATTTGTGGGAATTTGATATTCATAAATCATAAAATTATTTATGAAGTAAAACTCTTCTGAATACTCTTCGCCTCTATGAACAGCATACTTATAATTATAGATGTAAGTTTCTTTTCTGCATTTGAAAAATTCGTCTGCCCACGCCACCGACGACAGCGCGACCGCCGCCGCCAGAATCAGAAATAGCTTTTTCATATTCCTCCCCCTAGTCCAGATATGCGCCGAAGACCCAGCCCGTTTGGGTGAAGTCGCCGCCCTCCACGAAACGCTCCCTGTTCACCGCGCGCACCTTGACCCACGCGGATGTATAGCCGTCAATCGTGGCTCTTTTTCCCTCCTCAAGCGCCTCTAGCAGTGTGCCGCCCTCAATCGTGCCGATTACCTCGCCGCCCGCGCTTGAGCGCAGTTTGAGGCGGCAAATCGGGTTCCAGTAACTGCCTTTTGTGAAGCAGCCGAAGCGGCTTTTCCCCTTTGGCTCGCCGCTTTCAAGGCTGTTGGATATACTGTTGAAGTTATAACGACTTCCGTATTGAACATATCGGTACCTCTGATTTTCTTCAATATTGCCCATCTCGTCCGTCTGATACTGATAGACATAAAAGCCGTCGTCATCAAAATAATGGTACGCCAAGCTCACACAGCCCGCGTCCGCGCTCTTGTAGCCGTATCCGAAATTCTCATGGAGATATGCTCTGCCGTCAGATTTGGCTTCAAGGGGGCTGAGATTTGTCAAATAATATCCGTCGCCCCTTACGACTAAAAACGAATCCGCCTGCAAAATCGGCACGGGCTTGTCCATATTGAGCGGATACAGGAGTTTGAGAAAAGATGCCTTTGAACCAATGCCCAAGCGGTATGTTTTTCCCTGCGGGTCGGTGTACTCGGCAAAGTTCGTTCCCAAGCCGCCTCGGAGAAATTTGCCCTCATAAATCACCTCGCTGCTGAAATATTCTTCAAGTTCCTCGGCGAGCGTTCTCTTTTCGTCCCAAGACCTCACCGTTCCGTCGCCGCTTGCATATCCAATTATGTCATCACCCGAAAGCTCATATATTCTGCCGTTTTTCCTTATGAACACCAACTGGAACACCTTTCTTGTCCCCTCCATATATCCTTTGACCGCATTCTCGTAGGTCAATGGATTTACGCTCGCAACAAAGCGGTACACAGTTTCATTTCCGTATTTTTCTTCATAGAGATGAAAATCCTTGTACCCATAGCTTTTTGAAACCCCATTGTTTTTACAAGCGGTCAGAAGCTCATCGTCATAAACTTCGTTGATGTTCGTGTAACTATTCCCGAAAATCACTTCTCTGTAATCGCCAGCAAATGCGAGCGAAACGCCCGTTACCAAAATCATCGTAAAAATCAAAATCAGTTTTTTCATGTTTCGCTCCTTTTATGTATTTCATCTCGGCAGTTCCTCTTCCACGGTTGCGCTCATGTCGCAGATGCAGGTGTCGCTGTATTTTGTGCCTTTGTAGACGGAGCGGATTTCAAGGCGAAGGTACAGCTCGCACATCTCGTTGCGGTATTTTTCGGGAAGTTCAAAGGTAAAATCCGCTTCCGTGCTGTTGAAGCATATCGGATTTACCACGATGTCATCATTGAGCGTGATTGTCTCTTCGCAGACGACTTCGGGATTCCACAAAAGAAATGCGTCGTCCTGCCCGAAACTCATTGCGGCGGCGTAAATGCTTATCTTCGCTTCTTTCACGCGGTTGTTCTTCTGATACAGGTCAACGCTCTTTTGATAGCCGTTAAACACGGACAGATGGACTATAAGCGGATAGCGGATTTTTCTGTTTGCGAGCCTCATTCCAACATCATCATTTCTCGGCTTTACGGGAACAATCACCCATTCGCCGATTCCGTCTCCCGCCACACCCTCAACCCATGCACTTTCTGTGTTTGGCTCGCAAGGGTCATCTCCAACGAAGTCGCTGAGTTTGGTTATCTCGTAGAAGTCGGCAGACTTTCCCTTTTCCGTGAGTGCGGAGCTCCGCCCTTCCTTCCAACCCCAGCCGTCCGCGTGCATATCCCTGTTGAACGACAGCACTGGCGTAATCCGACGCGCGATGTCCGACAGCTCAAAGTCATACTCACGTGGCGTGCGCTCATACACCTGCGCGTTAGCGGCAAAGCCGAGCGCGAGAACTGACAGCAATATGATTGATTTTTTCATTGTGTTTTCCTCCTTTCCCCCCCCCCATCATACCACAAAAAAGGCGGCACGGTATATACGCGCCGCCTGTGTCGCTAGTCGCCAGTTAATTTTTGACGGCAAGGCTTCCCGTGTAGGCAAAATCAAAGACCTCGCCGCTCTTGGTTATGCCGTTCTCCTCGTACAGCTGTGCCTCGCCTGAAACCCGTATCGTGCCGCCGGAATAGGAGATGAACAGCGTCGTCTTTACATTCCTCGTGCCGCCGTCCTTTTTCAGCGTTCCTTCAAGGAGTTCCTCTCCGTCGCTCCCCAAGACCTGATACTTGCCCTTGACAATCTCCTTTCCGTAAAGCCACACGGAAAGCACGGAAGCCCCGCTTTCATCGGACAGGACAAGCTGGTCGCCGCCCTTGTCAAAGACGCACTGGGCGAATCCGCCTTTGTCCTGCGTTTCCGCCTTTGATTTCCCTTTCGCAGTTGCGCACGACGACAGCGCGACCGCCGCCGCAAAAATCAGAAATATCTTTTTCATAATTCGCCCCCTACGCATTATCCCATTCGTCTTGAAGAGCCTGATTCCATTCAAAGGTCATGTCAAAATGACCGTTCTTTTCAAGCGTGTAGACGGCTTTGTTCCATTTGTGCTCTGGCGACATGGACTCTTGAAGTTCAAAAACATTCTTTCCCATATAAAAACCTTTCATTTTATCAAATGAGAATCTTCTAATATTTTGAAAATTGTCAGAATATGAACAATCGAATATACACATTTTATTTAAACTTGATTCTATTTTTACTGTAGCTTTTTCCCATTCATCTTCGATAGACTCGCAGATAGCAGTCGCAAGCAGTTTGTATACATCAGCCATTTTGTTTTCTCCTTTTCCCCATCATACCGCAAAAAAGGCGGGCAAGCCTATGACCCGCGCACGCCCTTGTGCCGTTACTGCACTTTCTCAATCTTCAAAATGCCGCCCATCTCCGAAAGAAGCGCGGAAAGTTCGTCGATAAAATCTTTTGACGGCACGAAATTCGCCTTCGCGCTCACCGCGTTTCCCTGCCTGCGCGTAAAACTTACCGCCACGGGATATGCCTTCTTGAAGGTGAATATGTACAGGCAGTCCTCTTTCAGTTCAGGGCAGTCAAAGGCTGTTTCGCTCGCAAGGATGCTTGTCGCCGCCAAGTCCGTAGAACCGCTTTTTTGGGCAATCAATATGGAAGCCACGGCAGAGAGAAGCTGCTTTTCTATGTCCGCCTTTAGTTCGGGCGAAAACTGCTTCGCAAAATCTGCGTTCAGAACACCGCCAAGTCCGCTCAACATTGTGCTGTAAAACTCCGAAAAATCCCCGCTCACGCAATACACCGCCGTTGGCTTCGACACATCGCCCTCGCCGATTTCACGGATTTTATCGCCCATTGCCTCATCGTTTGCGCCCATAACAAGCGCAAGGTAAGTTTCGCTGTTCGCCTTTTCACTCATAAGCGAAGCGAGCGACAGCCCCTGCTCGATGAGCGTCTTGTTGCCTTTCGCATTCGCACACGATGACAGCACGACCGCCGCCGCAAAAATCAAAAATATCTTTTTCATAGTTCGTTCCTCTGCATTTATTTTAGCACTGTCTTCGCTTCTCTGCTACCACCAATCTACAACAGTAGAAATTTAATTTGAAGTTCAAACCAAGGGAACGTGAGGACAACGCGCACATCTACAACAGTAGAAATTTAATTTGAAGTTCAAACCGTCTTTTCTGCAAAGCATCCGTCCTATCTACAACAGTAGAAATTTAATTTGAAGTTCAAACAATTCAATGCAACATTGAAAGAGAACGAATCTACAACAGTAGAAATTTAATTTGAAGTTCAAACCAATATTGAAGCTGCACAGAAAGAGAATATCTACAACAGTAGAAATTTAATTTGAAGTTCAAACCCTACCATTCTGATGCCGTCCTTATAATCTACAACAGTAGAAATTTAATTTGAAGTTCAAACAAGCAAGAATCAAGGAATTCGCAGAATCTACAACAGTAGAAATTTAATTTGAAGTTCAAACCAAAGTAATACTATCGGAAAACGCAAATCTACAACAGTAGAAATTTAATTTGAAGTTCAAACC
>JAGBIY010000018.1 GCA_017934745.1 Treponema sp.
TCTGTGTACTGCCAGCCAGAGCAAGAAACCCAGTCTTAGTTACGGGGAAAGCCCCAAGGAGGTGGCGGGTTATCGGGTCATATATCACGGGTATACTATCCCAAATCGAATAAGATAATTCAATAACATTAATATACGAGGGAGGTGTGAATTATGAGCGATATGGCATTTAATGCGATAATGACGGAGGTCGATGCGTTTTCTTATGACCAATGCGTAGAGTTGCTGGCACGGCTGTCGCAAGTGTTCAAAAGAAAAAAGCGGGAAACCACTGCGGAAGTCTCTCCTATAGACCGTTTTTTCGGTACGGTAAGCGACGAGGACAGCGAGAAAATGCTTGAAGCCGTGAAAGAGTGCAGGAGAATTGAGCCGAATGAATGGTAATATTCTCGATACGAACGTAATTATCCGCATTATCAAAGGCGACAATGCGGTTGCAGAACAAGCCCGCAAGCTGAAATCGATTCATACATCTGTTGTCGTAATCGGGGAATTGCTATTCGGTTCGGAAAAATCGCAGCAGAAGCAATCCAACCGCGACAACTATATGCAGTTCTGTTTGTCGTACCCGATTCTTGAGGTAACAAAAGATGTTGCAGCTGAATACGGCAAATTGAAATGCGAATTACAAGCGCACGGCAACATTATGCCAGAAAACGATATGTGGATAGCGGCGACGGCGTTGGCAAACGATATGGCGGTCGTTACGCAGGACAAGCATTTTGAGTATATCCCCAATCTGCGCGTAATAAAACTGTGATTCCTTTACGAAGATTGAGCGACGGAACAATCCAGATAGTCACCCACAGCACAAGCTGGTAACCACCGACAACGGAAAATCCCCCGCGCCCACGAGCACAACCGTCCGCGCGGGGATATGAGCGAGCTATTTTTTGTATGAAAAAAACTGCGCGCAAAAAAAAGCCATGCCGAACCAAAAAATCCCGCATGGCTTCTCTTGTCGCTTCGTCTGCGTCAGAACTTAGTTCGATTCAGCCGCGCCTGGAAGACCTATGTCCTTCCTGTAGAACGCGCCCTCGAACTTGATTCCGCCGATTGCCTCGTAGGCTTTCTTCCATGCCTCGTCGAACGATTCTCCGTGCGCGGAGCAGGCGAGGACTCTTCCGCCCGAAGTAACGAGCTTTCCGTTGTCCTTCACGGCTCCGGCTATGAAGACCTTCGCGCCCGCGTCTGAGATTTTCTTTTCGTCGAACGTGATTTCCTTGCCTTTCGGGTATTTGAGCGGATAGCCTCCGGAGACCACGACCGGCGCGACCTGGAAGCCGCTCTTCCACTTCATGTCGAATCTGTCGAGCGTGCAGCCCATTATCGCCTGGCAAAGTTCCGCGAAGTCGAAGTCCATCATCGGAAGAACAGCCTGCGTCTCCGGGTCTCCGAGACGGACGTTGTATTCGAGCGCCTTCGGGCCGTCTTTCGTAATCATCAGGCCAAAGAAGATGAATCCCCTGTAGTCCATTTTCTCTTCCACAAGTCCCTTGAGCGTCGGCTTCAAAATCCTTTCGTCGAACAGCCGCATCGTCTCTTCTGTGACATCGGAGAGCGGGCAGACGGCGCCCATTCCGCCTGTGTTCGGTCCCTGTGCGCCGTCCAAAAGACGCTTGTGGTCGCGCGCCGGCAGGAACGGCTTTATCGTTGCTTTTGCCGGATTCTCAGGCGTGACCGAAACGGCCGCCAAAACAGAGATTTCAACGCCCTGCAGGTATTCTTCTATGACAAGCTTCTTTCCGGCGTCGCCGACCGCGCTTCCGTCCATCAAGTCGTTCACGGCTTTGAGGGCTTCAGCCAATGTCTTCGCCACCACGACTCCCTTTCCCGCCGCGAGTCCGTCCGCCTTCACGACAATCGGCGCGCCTTTTTTCTGCACATATTCGAGAGCGGCCGCCTTGTCTGTGAACGTGGCCGAGTCCGCGCAGGCGACTCCGTATTTCTGCATGAAGACCTTGGACAGGTCCTTAGACGCTTCGAGAGCCGCGCCTTTGGCCTTCGGGCCGACAGTCGGGATTCCCTCGTTCCAGAACGCGTCCGCTATACCTTCCGCGAGCGGATCCTCAGGTCCAATCACCGCGAAATCGACTTTCTCTTCTTTCGCGATTTTCACGGCGGACTCGATGAGCTTCCCTTCGGGCTTCACGTTCCTGCATTTCCTCTCGGTCTCTGTTCCTCCGTTTCCGGGGACGCAGAGCACTTCATCGATTTTTGGGCTGAGCGAAAGGCGGTAGGCGATTGCGTGCTCCCTTCCGCCGGAGCCGATAACGATAACTTTCATGTTTTTCTCCATATTTTAAAATGTTTTGAATAAACAGGGCTGTTCAATCTCAGAAAAGTTCCTGAAGCATCTTCGCGGCCATCGTCGCGAAAACGATTTTCTCTTTTTTGAATGTGCGCGCCGGCTTCAATATGTCGTAGCAGATTAGCACGTCGTCCTTGTAAATCTCCAGAGTGGAAGCCACGTTTGCGCAAAGGTACATCTCGTACAGGGTCTTGTCGAGGGTGTCCAGCACGTTCGTGTTGTCCAGATGTAGGAATCCGTTCTGGAAGTATTTCATGTAGCTCTTGTCGGAGTAGATTGGAAGGTCGAAGTAGGATTTCCTCACGTCCTCCGAGATGATTTTCGCCTTCTGCGAAGTCGCTTTGTTCGTCATGCGGAAAGCCATCTTGAATATCCTGTCCTGGTTCTTCCGGGAGTAGATGAAAATCTGGTTCACCTGTATGTATTTGCAGAGCTTTCCGAGTACGTCCTCTATCTTCTCCGCCCTCTCCTTTTCCCCGAGCTTTGTGGTCTTGAGGGACTCCAACGCTTTGATTATGTCGATTTCCGTGTTCGCGCTTTCCATGAAGTATTCGCTCGTCGTCTGCGCGCTCGAATTCTTCTTGGTGTTGACGACTATCGCGCTGTGCAGTTCCGGCTTGTAGATTATGTAGCAGTTGCGCCCCCTGTCCTTGGCTATGTAGAGGCACTTGTCCGCGATTTTGAACAGGTCGTCGTAGTTGTCGGCGTTCAGCGGCGCGCGGGCGATTCCCATCGAACAGGTCACCACGCTTTCGGGATTCTCGGCCGTTATGCTCCACTGGATTCCGACCCTTATGTTCCTCGTCACGTTCCTGATGTCCTCTTCGTTAGTCTTGTCCAATATGATGAGGAATTCGTCGCCGCCCAGTCGTCCCGCGATGCCTATTCCGTTTATCGCTTCCTTTATGCAGGTCGAGACGACCACCAGAACCTTGTCTCCGAAGGCGTGCCCGTAAGTGTCGTTGCATTCCTTGAATTTGTCCACGTCCACGATGATGAGCGTCACCGGGTTCTTCGCCTCGTTCACTTTCTGTTTGGCGAGTTCCGTTATGGCCTTCTGGTTGTACAGGTCCGTCAGTCCGTCCTTCGTCTCGCTGTAGGCGTTCTGTACAAGCCCCCGCTCCTCTCCCTTCGTTATGCTTCCTATGATGCTCGACTTGTTCCTCGTGCTCGTCTTTATCGTGTGGACGGTGATGAGTTTCTTGTCGTTCTGCAGGAATTTGTAGACCTTGTTCGCGGTGAAATTCATGCAGTCCTCTATCATCGAATAGAATTGGAGCTTCGAATCGCGGAGCGTCATCGCTATCGAGAAGTTGTTCGTGAAGTATGTCTTGAATTCCTCCGTCTTGCCCTTGAAGATGATTGTCGCGTCCTTCGTGTTCTTCAGGATGAATTTGCTTCCGTCGTAGACAAAATAGTACGCGTCGAAATTCTGAAGGAGAGCCGTGTATTCCCTGCTCTCAAGGAGGGCCTTGTCCAGCAGCGTCTTCGAGTAGGAGAGTTCCTTCACGTCTATGCTGAATGCGCTCTTTTCCTCGTTCCATTCGACGTAGAAGAGGCAGCTTTTGTAGAGGATGCTGCTTTCGTAGCTTTTTCCCCTGTGCGGGAAGATGTTCGTTATGAAATACGGGTTCGACTTCTTTCCATCGGCAGATTTAAGGTCTTTTTTGAAAGTTCGAAGGAAGCATTTGAGATTTTCCTGGTCGGCGTCGGCCATGTAGTCGCTCAGATTCAAATGTGGGTCTGTTATGTTGAATAGCTTCAGAAAACTTCTGTTTCCCTCTGAAACATTCAATTCTCCATCTATGACGAAAGAGACGTCACTTATTCTTCGTTGGTTAAATGTTTCCAAAATTGACCTTCTGCATTGTGGATTTTTTCAACAGACTTTTTTCTATGTTCGATAATAAGCCTGTAAATTATACTATAAGAAAATATTTTTGAGAAACAAAATTTAGTTCTCGAATTGAAAACTAGGAGAAAGCTATGGTCTACTTTTTCATGTTCGTCGGAGTTCTGCTCATTCTCACGGTCTTGTCGGTGGTCGTGAAGCTCAGCATGGATTCTAAAAAGCCGAAAAACGAATTCAGAACCCAGAAGGGGGAGGACGGGCAGGTTGAATTCATAAAATGCCCGGTCTGCAATACTCCGCTTACAAAAACGGAGAACCTCCATTCAAGGGTATTCCGCCCGATGAACACGCCGGACCAAAGAATGATGGTGCAGGGATGCCCGCACTGCTACCCGGAAATTCAGCCAGGAGTCAGAAGAGTCTGCCCTGTCTGCCGCGCATCTCTCTCAAAGGACGATGAACTTGTCGCCAGACTTTTCAACCGAAGCGACAAAAAAAAGCACGTAATGATAGTCGGATGCTCGATTTGCATGAAAATCAAAAAATAAATTCAAAAAATTTTTATTTTTTCTAAAGTCTGAATGACAACTTCCGAAATTTAATAATGTAGGGTCGTAGTACTCACACAGTTATTAACTGTCGATAATTAACCATCTTATAAGGAGATATTTTATGGTTATCAATCACAATATGAGTGCAATGTTTGCACAGCGCCAGGGTGGAATCACTGAGTTGAACCACACTAAGAACTTGGAGAAACTCTCTTCTGGAGAGAAAATCAACCGCGCTGGAGACGATGCTTCAGGACTCGCAGTTTCTGAGAAAATGAGAGCTCAGATCCGCGGCTTGAACAAGGCTTCTGAGAACGCTCAGAACGCTATCAGCTTCATCCAGACAACTGAAGGCTACCTCCAGGAGACAACTGACATCGTTCAGAGAATCCGCGAGTTGGCTATCCAGTCTTCAAACGGAA